>JAUIGL010000002.1 GCA_030430165.1 bacterium
GTTTGATTCTTAACTCCGTATTGCGGGGGGGCCGGCCCGAACCCGAACTCCGTCCCCCCTTGCCAAGGGGGGACTTCAGGGGGGTCAAACAGAGCGTCGATGGCCCGAGACGGGTAGCGGGTCCGTTTGATTCCTAACTCCGTATTGCGGGCGGGCCCCGGACCGAACCCGAACTCCGTCCCCCCTTGCCAAGGGGGGACTTCAGGGGGGTCAAGCGGAGCGTCGATGGCCCGAGTAACAGAAGCTCCTCTCGTCGCACCGTGTGACCTCCCCCTAGCCCCCCTAGCCCCCTCCTTGGTAAGGAGGGGGGCTCCGAGGCGGCGCCCTTCGCAAACTGCCTGCGATTCAAACTGACCCACTGCCACCGCGTCGCCATGGGTGGATTCGCAGCACCGGAAATGCCATGATCTCCGACTTTCCCGGGATTCTGCCGGGATGTTACCAGAAGAGCTCGGCGGTGCCCGGAGACCGTGAGACCGTCGTCTGCAAGAGGAGCTTCTCTCGAAATGGCCAACAAAGGTACCTGCAAGGCGGACAGCTGCGACAAGGACGTCCGCGCCAAAGGCTATTGCGACCGGCACTACCGCAAGTGGCGCAAGGGTCTCATGGGCAAACCGCGCCACCGCGCCTGCAACGAGAACGATTGCGGCAAAGCGCCCTACCGGCGCGGTCTCTGCGAAGAGCACTACGGCAAGCACTACGGCAAGAAGAAGGCCGAAGCCGAGGCGGCACCCGCTGCGGAGGCGGCGCCGGAAGCCGAAGCTCCGGCTGCGGAAGAGGCCACGGCAGAGTAGACGAGTATCAACCGCGGGGACGTTGACCGCCCCGCACCAACGATTCCGGGGATCTCATGAAGCGTACATTCCAACCCAGCAATCGGCGTCGTAAGCGGCGTCACGGTTTCCGAGCTCGCATGGCGACACCGGCAGGACGGCAGGTGCTCAAGCGCCGCCGCGCCAAGGGTCGCAAGCGCCTGACCGTGGTCATTCCGCCCAAGCAGCCGTTTTGACGCAGGTCGCCAACGACGACTGCTCCTATCGCTTCCCGCGCCGCTACCGAATCCGCAAGCGTCGCGAATACCTGTCACTACAAAAGGGCGGCCGGCGGCGGCGCTCGGAGCATTTCACGGTCATCACGCGCGAGACCGGCGGACCGGCACGGCTCGGCATCACGACCAGTCGCAAGGTCGGCAACGCGCCGGCGCGCAACCGTGTGCGGCGGCTGGTGCGCGAGTTTTTCCGCCAGCACCGCGCGCAGATCACCCCGCCGCGCGACGTTCTAGTGATCGCCAGCCCCGCTGCGCGCGATCTCCGGTACCGCGCCGTCGAACGCGAGCTGAGTCGGTCCCTCGAGATCTGAGCCGCCTCCAATGTCACTCGGCCAACGCCTGCTGATCGCCGTGCTCGGCGTCTACCGCGCCGCGATTTCGCCCGTGCTCGGCCCTCGTTGCCGCTTTCACCCGACCTGTTCCGCCTACGCCCAGGAGGCAATCCGCGAGCACGGCGCGCTGCGCGGGACGTGGTACGGCATCCGCCGCATCGGGCGCTGCCATCCCTATCACCCGGGCGGTTACGACCCCGTGCCCGGCTCCAACCAGTGATCGCGCAATGGAACGCAACGCACTACTCGCCGTCGTCATCTCGCTACTGATCCTCGTTCTCTGGAACGAGCTGGTGCTCAACCAGTACGCCCCGGAAGAACCCGCAGGTGACGCGATCACCGCCCCTGCGGCACCGGAAGCGGCCGAATCGGCGCCGAGCGCGCCCGCGGCTCCGGAGGCCCCGGGGGCTCCCGCCTCGGAGGCCGACCTGGCGCCCGAGGTGGACCGGCCGACCGGCACCGACGTCGTAGTCGAGACCGATCGCTTCCGCGCCGTTTTCACCACCGCGGGCGGGCGTCTGAAGAGCCTGCAGCTAAACGACTACCGCGCCAACACCAGCGACCACAGCCCGCCCGAGGAGCTGGTGCACTCGGCGCCCCGCGCTCCGCTGCCGCTAGCGGTTCACCTGCGCGGCAAGACGGGAGCCGAGAGCGACGAGACCACGCTCTACAGCGCCGACCGCAGCCAGCTTCAGTTGGCCGGAGCGGAGACCGGAAGTGTCGTCTTCACCGGCGAGATCGCCGGGACGACAGTTCGCAAGCGCTTCGAGCTGAAGGGCGACAGCTACCTCTGGCAGATGGACGTGGCGATCGATCAACCTCCTGCCTTCGCCTCCGAAGTCGCGGTCACCTGGGACGGCATTCTCGGCGCCGGCGGTGGCTGGAGCACTGGAAACGGCCCTACCGCCAACCCGTTCAACGAAGTGCTGACGCTTGCCGGTGGCGATCTCACCCACTCCACTCGGGATGATCTAACCGCCGGCCAATCCTTCGAAGGCGCCACCAAGTGGACCGGCTTCAGCGGCCAGTACTTCTTCGCCGGGCTGATCACGGAGAACGAGGAGATTTCCGAGAGTGCCAGCGCCTGGGCGGCCGCGGTCGGCGAGAATGCCAAGACGATGTTGCGCGTCGCCGGCCAGCCGGAGCTCACCAGGGTGATCCTGTTCACCGGGCCGAAGGACATCGATCTGCTCGAAGATGCCGGGCACTCGCTGATCAGCGCGCTCGACCTCGGTTGGTTCGCCATCCTCGGCAAGCCGATGCTGCGCACCCTGCGCTTCCTGCACGGCTTCACCGGCAACTACGGCATCGACATCATCATCCTGACGATCTTGATCAAGGTGCTGTTCTACCCGCTGACCAAGAAGAGCTTCCAGTCGATGAAGGCGATGCAGAAGCTGCAGCCGCGGATGGAGAAGCTGAAAGAGCTCTACAAGGACAAGCCGGAGGAGCTCAACAAGGCGATGATGGAGCTCTACCGCAACGAGGGGGTCAACCCGCTCGGCGGTTGCCTGCCGATGTTCCTGCAGATGCCCGTCTTCCTCGGCCTCTACAACGCGCTGCTCAACGCCGTCGAGCTGCGCCACGCCCCGTTCGCCTTCTGGATCCAGGACCTCTCCGCACCCGACCGTCTCGGCAGCCTGCAGCTGCCCTTCGTCACCGGCGCCGGCTTTCCCGTGCTCACCCTGATCATGGGTGCCAGCATGCTGATCCAGCAGAAGATGACGCCGACCACCTCGGCCGACCCGATGCAGCAGCGGATGATGATGCTGATGCCGGTCGTCTTCACCTTCATGTTCATCAACTTCCCCGCAGGTTTGACCCTCTACTGGCTCGTCAATAATCTCCTGACGATCGGTCAGCAGTACATGATCAACCGCCAAGAGGACTGACGGGGATCCCCGGGGACCACGATATGGAATTCGTCGAAACCGAAGGCAGCAGCATCGACGACGCGATCGAGCGCGCGCTCCAGCAACTCGGCGTGGCGCGCGACAAGGTCGACGTCGAAATCATCGCCAACGCGACCAAGGGATTGTTTGGAATCGGCGGCAAAAAGGCCAAAGTTCGCGCCACCATCCGCGGCTCGATCTCGCTCGACGGCGACCAGGAGCGGCCTGTCGATCCGCCCGCTGTGCCCGACAAACCCGCCGCGGCGCCGGCCGAGTCACCCAGTAAATCCGATGCCGCAAAGGGTGCCGACGGCGCACAAAAGGACACTGCCAAGGCCGCGGCTTCGCGCCGCGACGAAGACCGCTCGCAAGCCCGACCGCGTCGCGCTCGCAACGAACGTGCGCGTCGCCCGCGGCGCGAACCGGCGGAGCGGCCGGAGATCGAAGTTTCGGCGGAAACGCTGGAGGCGACTCGCGAAGTGCTCGAGCAGACGGTGCGCCTGATCGGCACCGAGGCATCGGTCAGCATCAGCCGCGACAACCTCGGCGTCTGCCTACAGATCGACGGCGACGAGAGCGGGATCCTAATCGGTCGGCGCGGCCAGACGCTCGATGCGCTCGAGTACATGATCAACCGCGTGGCGTCGCGCGACACCGGCCACACCACCCGCATCGTCGTCGATTCGCACGGCTATCGGCAGCGCCGTCGCGAGTCGCTCGAGGCGATGGCGCGGCGCATGGGCGACCGCGCCACCGAGCGCGGCAAGACGGTGACGATGAACCCGATGAGCCCGCGCGACCGGCGCATCGTACACCTGGCTCTGCAGGACAATCCCGGGCTCGAGACGCGCAGCTCCGGCAAGGGCTACTTTCGCAAGCTGCTGATCATTCCCGAGCGCCGCTGACAGGGCGGCGCAATAGCTCGGCCGCGGTCGCCCGCGCCGCTTCGCTCAGGCCCTTGTAGAGCGCTACCGGTAGCGGCATCAGCTCGAGCGCCGTGGCGAGAACCGAGCGCTGGTCGGGGCTCAGCTCGGCGAACGGGTAGAGATAGGTCCGGATCAGGAACAACGACGCCGAGACCTCCGGGAAGGGCACCGTGACCTGGCGCTCGACTCGCAACCAGCCGCGCTCCTCGCCCGGCCAGGCCAGCCGCCGGCCGCGCTCGGGATGGTGGTCGAGAAAGTCGTCCGCGGAGACGGTCCACACGAAGCGCGTATAGGGCCCGCGCTCGATCATCGCGCTCAGCATCGAGCGGTTGGCGGCTTCCACCTCGCCGAAGTCGGGTACCGGACCGTGGATCTCGCGAAAGCTGCCGCCGATCGCCCGCTCGGGGTACCAGCCGCTGGGAAAAGAGACGAACATCGCCACCGCGCGGTCGCGCCCCTCAGCGTCGCGGTGGACTACCGCGAAGTCCTCCTGCGCCGCCCGAAAAACGCCCGAGTACGCCTCCCCGGCGAGGTCGATCTGCGGATGCTCGGCGCGGAAGGTTTCGGTCATCCACTCGACGACCCGGGCGTGGCACGAGCGTAGCCCCGGCTCTTCGACGACCTCGCGCCCCCGCGCCGCGGTCGCTCGCCGATTCCGCAGGTAGCGGTCGCGCTCGCCATCGACCTGGAAGAACTGGCGGTCGCGTTCGCCGTTGCCGAAGTCGGTGCCGAACGGCATCAGCTTGGCCTCCATCCGATAGGGCCGCGGCGACACCGGAAAATAGCGAGCCGGTTCGGGAAGGACCGCCATGCGCCGCAGGCTAGCACGATCGCAGCGGCGGTAGAGCCCGGGACCGCGCTCCCCGCCTGGCCAAGCCGCGAGCGATCTGGAAGATCAGGGACATGTACGCGGCGGACACCATCGCGGCGATCGCCACCGCGCCCGGCCCGGGCGCGATCGGCATCATCCGCGTCAGCGGACCCGAAGCGCGCGCCGTCGCCGCGGCCGTCACCGGCACCGAGGCCGAGTGGCCGAGCCACAAGCTGGTACGGGTCCGCTTGCGCGACCGCGCCGGGGCGCAGATCGACGACGGTCTCGCCGTGCTGATGCGGGGTCCGCACAGCTACACCGGCGAGGACGTCGTCGAGATCCAGTGCCACGGCAGCCCCGAGGGACTGCAGGCGATCCTGCGGGCGGTCCTCGCCGCCGGCGCCCGTGCCGCCGAGCCGGGCGAGTTCACCAAGCGAGCCTTTCTCAACGGCAAGCTCGATCTCGCCCAGGCGGAGGCGGTGATGGACCTGGTTCGATGTCGAACGCCGGCCGCGGCGGCGCAGGCCGCCGATCAGCTCGCCGGCGCGCTGTCGCGCCACCTCGGCGATCTGCGCCAGCGCCTGATCCAGCTCAAGGCGCACCTCGAGGTGCAGATCGATTTCAGCGAAGAGGACGTCGACCTCGACCCGCAGCAGACGACCCGGATGGCGGCCGCGATCCAGAGCGACGTCGCCGCCCTGCTGGCCACCTACGAGCGCGGCCGGATCTACAACTCCGGCCTGCGCATCGCCATCGTCGGCCGCCCCAACGTCGGCAAATCGAGCCTGCTCAACGCCCTGGCGCGGGCCAACCGCGCCATCGTCACCGAGATCCCCGGCACCACCCGCGACGTCGTCGAGGAGGTCATCGACCTGGGCGGAGTCCCGGTGGTGGTTCGCGATACCGCCGGTTTGCGCGAGGCCGCGGACCGGGTCGAGGAGATCGGCATCGAGCGCGCCCGCGAGGCTGCCGGCTCGGCCGATCTGGCGCTGGTCGTGCTCGACCGCTCGCAGCCCTACCAAGCGCCGCCGCTGTGGCCGCACGCCGAGCAGAGCGGGCTACTGGTGGTCAACAAGACCGACCTGCCGCCGGCTTGGTCGGCCGGGGAGATCGAGGTCGAGGGAACCGAGGCGACGATCGAGATCTCGGCCCGCACCGGGGAGGGACTTGCCGAGCTCGAGGAAGCGATCGCGCGCATCGCCGGCGTCGCCTGGTCGGACTCGACACCACCGCTGACCAACACCCGCCAGCGCGACGCCATGACCAGGGTGAAAAACAGCCTCGAGCATGCCGTCGGGGCGGCAAACACCGATCAGCCTCCGGACATCATCGCCGTCGACGTCCAGCTAGCCCTCGACCACCTCGCCGAGATCACCGGAGAAATCGTCAACGACGACATCCTCGACGTGGTCTTCCGCGAATTCTGCATGGGTAAGTGAAGGGGCAACTGGGTCGGGAAGGGGTTCCTGGTTTTCTGAGTTTTTATCCACAGATTTCGCAGATTACGCAGATTGGGTTTCTGGGTTTGCTGGCAGGGCTACGCGATCAGGCGTTTGGTCTCCAGGCTGAGTGACCCGAAATTGAGAAGTAGGCCCGTGCTCGAGCCGCTCGCCTTCAGGTAGTTGAGCAACTGCGCCGAGCGCTCGCTGGCAAGACCCGAAACAGCCTTCAATTCGACCATAACCGATTGAAAACAAACAAAATCGACCCTGTAATAGCATTCGAGGCGGTGGCCTCGATAACAAACGGGAATCTCCACCTGCGTCTCGAAGGGAATCCGGCGCCAACCAAACTCCGCCGCAAGAGCCCCCTGATAAACCGCCTCCAAAAACCCCACCCCAAGCACCCGATGCACCTCCATAGCCGCACCGATGATCGCATAAGTCCTATCATCATTATCCATTAATCAAGTTATATATAAAGTATATTCCAGGCGCAAACCTTTACATAGAGCCCACAATAAAAATCTGCGAAATCTGTGTAATCTGTGGATAAAAAACTCAAAAGACCAGAAAACCCTTCCCGCGAGCCCGATCTACCCCGCGGCGGCTCGGGCTGGTAATGGGATGGACGGGATCATGAGTGTTTCGAGGGTCAGGAAGTTCGACGTCATCGTCGTTGGCGCCGGGCATGCCGGGATCGAGGCGGCGCTGGCCGCCGCGCGGATGGGTTGCTCGACCCTGATGGTGACGCTCAACCTCGACCACATCGGCCAGATGTCGTGCAATCCGGCGATCGGCGGCATCGGCAAGGGCCACCTGGTCAAGGAGATCGACGCGCTCGGCGGCGAAATGGCCCGGGCGATCGACGAAACCGGCATCCAGTTCCGCCAGCTCAATACCCGCAAAGGCCCGGCGGTGCGCGCCTCACGCGCCCAGGCGGACAAGCAGGCGTACCGCGCCCGCATGAAGGCTCGCGTCGAAAGTGCAGATAATTTAAGTACTTATCAGGCCTCGGCGAGGGCTCTGGTGGTTCGCGACGGGCGCGTACGGGGGATCGAGACCGAGATGGGGGAGACCATCGAGGCGGCGACCGTGATCCTCACCACCGGCACCTTTCTCAACGGCCTGATCCACGTCGGCGAGCGCAACCAGGCGGCGGGGCGGTTCGGCGATTTCGCCGCGATCGGCATCAGCGAATCGCTGGCGAAGCTCGGGCATCGCATCGGTCGCCTCAAGACCGGCACCTGCCCGCGCCTCGACTCGCGCACCATCGACTACGCGCGGCTCGAGGTGCAGCCGGGCGATCCGAATCCGATCCCGTTCTCCTACGCCAGCGAACGCATCCTGCAGGACCAGGTTCCCTGCCACATCACCTACACCAACCCGGCGACCCACGAGATCATCCGCGGCGGCCTCGATCGGTCGCCGATGTTCAACGGAACCATCCAGAGCACCGGCCCCCGCTACTGCCCATCGATCGAGGACAAGATCGTCCGCTTCGCCGATCGCGACCGGCATCAGATCTTTCTCGAGCCGGAAGGCCGCGACACCGTCGAAGTCTATCCGAACGGGCTGTCGACCAGCCTGCCGCTCGACGTGCAGGTCGACATGGTGCGCTCGATCGAGGGGTTGGAACAAGCGGTGATCATGCGGCCGGGCTACGCGATCGAGTACGACTACGCCGATCCGACCCAGCTCCAGCCGACGCTCGAGTCCAAGCTAGTTCCAGGACTCTACCTCGCCGGTCAGATCAACGGCACTACGGGATACGAAGAGGCAGGCGCTCAAGGTTTACTAGCAGGGATCAACGCGGCCCTTGCGGCACAAGGGCGCGAGCCCTTCACGCTGCGTCGCGACCAAGCGTACATCGGGGTCATGGTCGATGACCTGATCACCCGCGGAGTCGGCGGAGAGCCGTATCGAATGTTCACCTCGCGCGCCGAGCACCGCCTCCTGCTGCGCGAGGACAACGCGGACCTCCGGCTGACCGAGCTCGGCCATGCGGTCGGCGCTGTCAGCGAGACCGATTGCCACCGTGCAGAATCCCGACGCGAATCGATCGAGTCCGTCAAAGCCCAATTGACTCGAGTGGTCATAAAGCCGGCAGCGGAGAGCGACCAGGCCCTCGGCGCGGCCGGCACGGCGGCCCTGCGCAAGAGCACCTCGCTCGCCGAGCTGCTGCGCCGGCCGGAGCTGGGCTTTGCCGACGTCTGCCGCATCGCCGATCTCGACTGCGGCGAGGTTCGTGCCGAGGTCGCGGCTCAGGTCGAGATCGACATCAAGTACGACGGCTACATCAAGCGCCAGCAGGTCGCGATCGAACGACTGGCGCGAATGGAGTCGGCAACCATTCCGGCGAGTCTCGACTTCGGCGATATTCCGGGACTGTCGCGCGAGGTCGGCGAGCGGCTCGCCAAAGTCCGGCCGACGTCGCTGGGACAAGCGTCGCGCATCTCCGGGGTCACCCCGGCAGCGATCTCCCTACTGGCGGTTCATCTGAAGCGCCTGTCGCCGTGAGCAGCCGTGATCCGGGCCTCGCTGAGCTCGCGCCCTGGTGCGCTCGCGAAGGCTTGGAGCTCACCGAAACGCAGATCCTAAGGCTCTCCAAGTATCTGGAATCATTGAGGTTTTGGTCCGGAAAAGTGGCGTTGCTAGGGCGCGGCGAGAGCGCCCGGCTGAGTGACAAACACCTGCCCGACTGCCTCTTCGCCGCCGCCCGCTGCGCGGAGAGCGGACGCTTCGCCGACCTCGGCAGCGGCGCCGGACTTCCCGGAATCCCGGTCGCGATCGCCCGCCCCGGCGCCACGGTCGAGCTGGTCGAGGCACGCGGCAAGAAGGCATCGTTTCTCGCCGACGCCACCAGGGACGTGGGCAACGCCAAGGTCGTGAACTGCCGCATCGAGGATCTGCAGAGGACCTACGACCTCGCCCTGGCACGCGCCCTGGCGCCCCTGCCGCGCCTCCTCGAGCTGGCTCGGCCGACGCTCGAGGCCGGCGGCAAGCTCCTGGCGATGAAGTCTGCCGCCTACGCCGACGAGCTCGCCGAGTGCGACCTGGGCCGGTCCGGGTTCGAGCTGGTGGAGCCGGCCGAGTACGAGCTGCCCAGCGGCGAGCCCAGAGTGCTCCTCATCCTCGTCGCGGTTTGATCGCCGAGACGACCGAGCGCGCACGCTTCACAGCCTCGGACCGGCGAATCGGTCGAAGAGCGCCCGACCGGCTCACGACCCTTGGATTCGGCGAGCACAAGCGGTAGATGTTTCACGGGAAAACCGACGGTGAAACAACGACGGGGGTGAGAGTGGCGCTCAACGAGTTCGAAATCGGGTATTTGGTGGGGGTTCTGGTCGGCGAGGGGCATTTCGGAGGCGACGGCAAGCAACCACACATCACCCTGAGAATGCACACGGATCACGAGAACTTGTTTCGCTGGCTGGAGGACAAGCTCCCCGGGGGCAAGCTCTACGGCCCCTACAACCACAGCGGACGACACTACTTCCAGTGGATGGCCCGCGGCGATTTTCTCCGCAACGAGCTCGTGCCGCTCCTCGATCGCCATCTCACCGAGGATCTCGACGGAAAATCGTTCCAGAGATACCTCGAGATGAAAGAACGGTACCGGATGTGAGACTCGCGCCTCCTTCGCTCTCCGAGCTTCGGAGGCGCTCGTAGGCACGGGCAGGGGCATAGGCACAGGCAGAGGGCGGTGCGGGCTTCGCCCTGCCCACCTGTCCACCACTTGGACGCTCGGCCCAGCCGAGCTTTGGACACGCGGGCACCGCCTCTTCGAAGCTCCCCGAGCGAAGCCGGGTCACAGACCGCGTTTTGGCCACCGCCGTAGGCGGTTTTGGACTCATTCCCCTGTTTCACCGTAAGATTTCACGTGAAACTTTGCCCCTCGAACGAGAAAATCTTCAAAAAATTTGTCTCGCCGGGCAAAGTTGTGCTACACGCTGACCATCGGCGACTAAGAGGGGTGGATAGTTGGGTAGGGTTGTTTGTATCGCCAACCAAAAGGGCGGCGTAGGCAAGACGACAACGGCAATCAACCTGTCGGCAAGTCTCGCCATCGCCGGCCACCGCGTGTTGTTGATCGATCTCGACCCGCAGGCGAACGCGACCAGCGGGCTCGGCGTTCGTGCCAGCGACGACATGCCCTCGACCTACGACCTGCTGATGGGCGAGAAGTCCGTCGCCGAGGTCACCACCTCGACCACGCAAGAACGACTCGACATTCTCCCGGCGCAGCGCGATTTGGTCGGCGCCGAGGTCGAGCTGGTCCAGGCACTGGCTCGCGAGCACCGGCTCACCGAGGCCCTCGGCCCCGCGCGCGACGACTACGACATCATCCTGGTCGACTGTCCGCCTTCGCTGGGACTGCTGACCATCAACGGCCTCACCGCCGCCAACGGCGTCCTGATTCCGCTGCAGTGCGAGTACTACGCCCTCGAGGGGCTCAGCGCCCTGATGGACACCTTTCGGTTGATCCGCGAGCGGTTGAACCGCGACCTCGAGATCGAGGGGATCCTGCTGACCATGTTCGACACGCGCAACAGCCTGTCGCATCAGGTAGCAGCCGAGGTCCGCGAGCACTTTCCCAACAAGGTCTTCGCGACGACGATCCCCCGCAACGTGCGCCTCAGCGAGTCTCCCAGTCATGGAATCCCGGTCGCGCAGTACGATCCGACCTCGAAGGGCGCGCAAGCGTACCTGGATCTGGCAGACGAGCTGCTGCCGCGCCAGGGCAAAGAGCAGCCTGCCGCCCCGTTGACGGAGTCTGCCAGCGAGCCCCCGCTGGCCGCGGCCGCTGCACCCGCCCGCGAGACCCCACAACGTACTGAAAACACTGGGCTTTCTGGAGATCGCGGCGAGGAATCACCCGCCCAACCTGCGCCGACGGCCGTGTCGTCATCGGCACCCGCCGTGCAACCGATCGCGCCCGAGCCCGATACGGGCGACACGGTTTCGGACGGCGCCACACCACGCAACGAGAACACAAACGAGAATACAAACGAGAGCACATTGGAGGTGGTTGAAGATGGAGGCAAGAAGGAGAGCCTTGGGGAGGGGGCTCGGGGCGTTGATCGCCCCGGACAAGTCAGCACCCAGCCCGAGTCCGGCGGCCACGAGCCCGGAGACAGTTCCGATCGAGGCAATATCACCTAATAAATACCAACCTCGAGAGATATTCGACAGTGAGGCAATTGCCGATCTGTCGCGCTCGATCAAACAGAAAGGCGTGCTGCAGCCACTGCTCGTGCGTGGCAGCGGCGGTCGCTACGAGCTCATCGCCGGCGAGCGGCGGTTCCGTGCCGCGAAGATGGCGGGCCTGAGCGAAGTGCCCGTAATCATTAGGGAAGTTGACGATCGCGAGGCGCTCGAGCTGGCTCTGATCGAGAACGTTCAGCGCCAGGACCTGAACCCGGTCGAAGAAGCGCATGCCTACCAGCGGCTGATCGACGAGTTCGACATGAACCAGGACGAGGTCGCGTTGCGGGTCGGCAAGACGCGAGCTGCAATCAGCAACAGCATTCGCCTGTTGCAGCTCGACGCCGGAATCCTGGCCAAGCTGGAATCCGGTGAGCTCACCGCCGGCCATGCGCGTTCGCTGCTCGCGCTGCCCGACAAGGAAGAGAGAGCCCGGGTCGCGGAGGACGTCGTCGTCCGCAAGCTCAACGTCCGTGACACCGAGCGGCTGGTACGCGAGCGGGCGAAGCGGGCCGACGATGCCGACCGGGCGATTCTCGAAGGCGCTCTCGGCCAGGCATTGGGAACCAAGGTTCGCATCAAGACGCGCGGCAAGCAGCGCGGCCGGATCGAGATCGACTTCTACTCGCTCGACCAACTCGACGGCCTGGTCGCCAGACTGTCGCAAGACGCCCGCGCAGCGGCCTCGTTTTGATCGCTCCGTTTTGACACGTTGGGCCCCGGCGGCTATAAGCGCGGTGCCCATTTTTTGCTCAATAGGATTAGGAGAAGAAAATGGCGCTTTTCACGAAAGACGACAAAAACACGGCCGCACGGCCAGAGCCCACGGTGACAAAGCAACCATCTCCTCAGCCGAAACCCGAGGTCGGGGCGCGCCTGGTGCAGGGCGCCAAGATCGAGGGCAAGCTCACCTTCAAGGGGAGCGTTCACATCGACTGTGAAATCGACGGCGAGATTCGCGCCGACGACGCGGTGGTGCTCGGCGAGTCGGCTCGGGTGAAGGCCAAGATCACGGCGGCTACCGTCGTCGCCCAGGGACGGGTCGAGGGCGATATCGAGGCCAGTAAGCGCATCGAGCTGCGCGCCCCGGCCTCGGTTCTCGGCAATTTGAGAACTCCGAGCCTGGTCATCCACGAGGGGGTTACCTTCGAGGGCCGTTCAGATATGGGTAATAAGAGCAGTAGCTCGGAGAACACCGACAAGCGGGTCGCGATCTTCCCCACCGAAGAGCGCGGCGGCAAGCGCAAGTCGGAAGCGGCGAACTGAGGGACCTCTCGAACAACAACTTCCGCAACACTCACCGGTAAGGAGTACACGATCTGCATCGGGTCGTCGTGACGGCTCGGTGCAGCTCTGCGTCAAGACATGAATCTGCAGCCTGATATCGTCCACCTACTGGGCCAGGTCGTCATCTTCATCTTCGTTTGGGTCGGTCTGAGCCGCATGGCTTTCGCGCCGACCTCCGACGTGCTCGACCAGCGGCGCAAGCGCACCGTCGCCGCCGAGGAGGAAGCGTCGGCGATGGTGACCTCGGCGGAAGCCGATCGCGAAACCTACGAGATCACGGTCCATCAGCGCCGCGCGCAGATGTCGGAAGAGACCGCGACCGCCCGCAATCAGGCGCAGGAAGAATCGGCAAAGGTCCTGGCCGAGGCGCGAGAGAGCGCCAACCAGGCACTCGCCGCGCAACGCGATGCCGTCGCCAAGCAAGTGGATTCTGCGCGCGAGGCGCTGGCCAAGAGCGCCGACGACATCGCCAAGCAGATGCTGGGGCGGGTCACCGGAGGAACTGCTTGATGCCAGTCACCGTTTCACGCTGGGTGGTGTTCGCTGCCCTCTTGGTCGAGCCGATCATCGCCCTGGCGTCAGGCGGAGAAGCACACGGCGACGAGCACCACGGCATGCCTACCGCGGTGAAGCTCGGCGTGATGACCGTCAATCTGGTGATCTTTCTGGTGGTGCTGCGCAAGGCCGCCTGGCCGATGATGGTCGAGTGGGTCTCGACCCGGCGCGACGGTGTGGTCAGCGCCCTCGAGCAGGCTGCCGTCGCCAAGCGCGATGCCGAAAGTCTGAAAGCGCAGTGGAAAGACCGCTTGGCGAGCCTCGATCAGGAGATCGACGAGATGCGCGCCCAGGCGCGAAAGCAGATCGACTCCGAACGCGAGCAGATCCTCGAATCGGCACGCAAGCTTGCCGAATCGATTCGGCGCGACGCCGAGAGCGCAGCTCAGCAGCAGCTGCGCAACGCGCAGGACGAGCTGCGCGCCGAAGTGGCGCGGCGGGCGTTCCAAATCGCGGCCGAGGCTGCCCCATCCCAGCTCGGCGACGCGCAGCAGAAGCGCTTCGTCGATGAATTCATCACCGAGGTGGGCAAATGAGCTCGGTGGCGCGCCGTTACGCGAAAGCAATTCTCGAGGTTGCCGAGGACGAGGGCTCTCTCGACAAGACCGGCGAAGAGCTGCTGGCACTCGCCGCCGTCTCGAAGGCGCCGCAAGTCGCGGCGGCGGTGGCCAATCCACTGGTCGCCGAGAGCAAACGCCGCGCCCTGGCGCAGGCGATTGCCAAGGACCTCGGGGTGCACAAGTCGGTCGCCAACTTCGTCAGCCTGCTCGCCGATCACCAGCGGCTCGACCAGATTCCGGCGATCGCAGAGCAATACAACAAGCTGCTCGATGAGAAGCTCAACCGGGTCCGCGCGGTGGTACGCACCGCGGTCGACCTCGCCCCGGGGGACCTCGCTCGCATCGTCAAGACGTTCGAGGCGAAGACGGGCAAGACGGTCCTGGCAGAGACCGTCGTCGACGCGGACCTACTCGGCGGGGTCACCGTCGACATCGAAGGCAAGGTGTACGACGGTAGCCTGAAGACTCAGCTCGAGAACCTGGCTGCCAAAATCGCGGGGAGCCAGTCCTACATCTAATCACTCGGGCGTCCGCCCAATCACGACAACTCATCAGTACGGGCTCGGCGGACCTTTAATCTAGGTTCGTTCGAGGAGGGAGCACGGAGCATGGAGATTCGCGCTGCGGAGATCAGCGACATCATCAAGAAGCAGATCGAGGAATACGAACGCGAGGTAGAGGTCCGCGAGACCGGTCGCGTGCTCTCGACTGGTGACGGAATCGCCCGCATCTACGGTCTCGACAAGGTCGCCGCCGGCGAGCTGGTCGAGTTCCCGCACAAGATCTACGGCCTCGCGCTCAACCTCGAAGAGGACAACGTTGGTGCCGCGATCTTCGGTGAGGTACAGGAAGTCGGTGAAGGCGCCGAGGTCAAGCGCACCGGCCGCATCGCGGAGGTGCCGGTCGGCGACGCCCTGCTCGGCCGCGTCGTCGACGCGCTCGGTCAGCCGATCGACGGCAAGGGCGCGATCGAAACTTCCGAGACGCGCCGCATCGAGGTGAAGGCGCCCGGTATCGTCGCCCGTCAGCCGGTTACCGAGCCGATGCAGACGGGGATCAAGGCGATCGACGCGATGATCCCGATCGGCCGCGGCCAGCGCGAGCTGATCATCGGCGACCGCCAGACCGGTAAGACCGCGGTGGCCATCGACACCATCATCAATCAAAAGGGCGGCGACGTCGTCTGCGTCTACGTCGCCATCGGCCAGAAGCGATCGACGGTCGCCCAGGTCGTCGAGCGGCTCACCCGCGCCGGCGCCATGGACTACACCATCGTCGTCGCCGCAACCGCCTCCGACGCCGCGCCGCTGCAGTTCATCGCCCCGTACTCGGGCTGCGCGATGGGCGAGTTCTTCCGCGACAACGGCCGCCACGCCCTCTGCATCTACGACGATTTGTCGAAGCAAGCGGTCGCATACCGCCAGCTTTCGCTCCTGCTGCGACGCCCGCCGGGCCGCGAGGCGTTCCCCGGAGACGTCTTCTATCTCCACTCCCGCCTGCTCGAGCGCGCCGCAAAGATGAGCGACGAGGAAGGCGGCGGCTCGCTGACCGCGCTGCCGATCATCGAAACCCAGGCCGGCGACGTCTCGGCCTACATTCCGACCAACGTCATCTCGATCACCGACGGCCAGATCTTCCTCGAGAGCGATCTGTTCTTCTCGGGCGTGCGTCCCGCGGTGAACGTCGGTCTGTCGGTGTCGCGCGTCGGCGGTAACGCGCAGATCAAGGCGATGAAGCAGGTCGCCGGTACGCTGCGCCTGAACCTGGCGCAGTACCGCGAGATGGCGGCATTCGCCCAGTTCGGATCGGACCTCGACGCCGCCACCCAGAACCTGCTGTCGCGCGGTGAGCGTCTGGTCGAGATCCTCAAGCAGGGCCAGTACGTGCCGATGCCGGTCGAGCAGCAGATCCTGGTGATCTACGCCGCCACCAACGGCTACGTCGACGGTTACGACCCCTCGGTGCTCGGCCGCTACGAGGAAGAGCTGCTGCGTTTCGTCGAAAGCCGCCATCCCGAGGCGCTGACGCTGATCGGCGAGAAGAAGAAGCTCGACGACGAGGTCGAAGGCAAGCTCAACTCGGTGCTCGACGAGTTCAAGAAAGAGTTCACCGCCTGAGCCGGTTCGCAACTTCTGCCGACTGAAAGAGATTCATGCCCTCGCTCAAAGCCATTCGAAAGCGGATCAGCTCGGTCAAGAGCACGCAGCAGATCACCAAGGCGATGCAGATGGTCGCCGCAGCCAAGCTGCGCCGAGCGCAGGACGCTGCCACTCAGGCTCGACCGTACGCCGACAAGCTCAGCGAGCAGCTGACCTCGGTGGCGGCGCGCGTCGGCGACGCCGCATCCAATCCGCTGCTCGCTACACGCGCCGAGGAAAAGGTCGTCGACATCATCCTGGTGACCAGCGACCGCGGTCTTTGCGGCGGCTACAACTCGAACTTGATCCGCACCTGCGAGTCGCTTCTCGCCGACAAGGCCGATTGCGAAATCCGGCTGACGGTGATCGGCACCAAGGGATCGCAGTACTTCAAGAACCGCGGCCGGGCCACCTTCGAGGAGCACACCGGCCTCGCGGCCGGACCCGACCATCCGCTCGCCGTGCAGCTCGGCAACCGCGTTTCGCGCGACTACGCCAGCGGCGAAACCGACGCGGTCTACGTCGTCTACAACAAGTTCAACTCCGCGATCTCGCAGGTACCGACGGTCGAGAAGCTGCTTCCGGTCGCCAGCGCCGGCGCCGACGAGGACCAGCAGGAAGAGAGCCTGGTCGACTACATCTACGAGCCCGACCCGGGCTCGCTGCTCGGCCGGCTGCTGGCTCAGTACATCAACACCTTGATCTATCGATCGTTCCTGGAGGCGAATGCCAGCGAGCACGCCGCGCGTATGACCGCGATGGACAGCGCGACCTCGAACGCATCGGACATGATGGAACGCCTCACGCTCGAAATGAACCGCGCCCGACAGGCCGCGATCACTACCGAGCTGATGGAAATCGTCTCGGGCGCCGAGTCGCTCAAGGGCTAGTCAGAGAGGGCTATAGATTATGAATACCGGGAAAATCGCACAGGTCATCGGACCGGTCGTCGACGTCGAGTTCTCCCCCGGCGAGCTGCCGGCGATCTTCAACGCGCTCGAGGTCACCAATCCCGAGATCAGCAGTCAGGAATGGAACCTGGTGATCGAGGTCAGCCAACACCTCGGCGAGAGCACGGTCCGCTGCATCGCGATGGATGCCACCGAAGGCCTGGTGCGCGGCATGGAAGTGCGCGACACCGGCGCGCCGATCTCGGTCCCGGTCGGCGAGGCCACGCTCGGCCGCATCCTCAACGTCGTCGGCGACCCGGTCGACGAGGCCGGCCCGGTCGAGGCGAAGAAGAAGTACCCGATCCACCGCCCCGCACCCGCGTTCGTCGACCAGGCGACCGAGGTCGAGGCGTTCGAGACCGGAATCAAGGTCGTCGACCTTCTCGCACCGTACTCGCGCGGCGGAAAGATCGGCCTGTTCGGCGGCGCCGGCGTCGGCAAGACCGTCATCATCATGGAGCTGATCAACAACGTCGCCAAGCAGCACGGCGGTTATTCGGTGTTCGGCGGAGTCGGCGAGCGTACCCGCGAAGGAAACGACCTGTGGAACGAAATGCGCGAGTCCGGCGTCATCGACCGCGCGGCGCTGGTCTACGGCCAGATGAACGAGCCGCCCGGAGCCCGTGCCCGCGTCGCGCTGACCGCGCTGACCACCGCCGAGTACTTCCGCGACGAGGAAGGAAAGGACGTCCTTCTCTTCATCGACAACATCTTCCGCTTCACCCAGGCGAACTCCGAGGTGTCGGCGCTGCTCGGACGCATCCCCTCCGCGGTCGGATACCAGCCGACGCTGTCCACCGACCTCGGTGAGCTGCAGGAGCGCATTACCACCACCACCAAGGGTTCGATCACCTCGGTCCAGGCGATTTACGTCCCCGCCGACGACCTCACAGACCCGGCGCCGGCGACCACCTTCGCCCACCTCGACGCGACCACCGTTCTCTCGCGTCAGATCGCCGAGCTCGGCATCTACCCCGCGGTCGACCCGCTCGACTCCACCTCGCGAATTCTCGATCCGAACATCCTCGGTGAAGAGCACTACAACGTCGCGCGTCAGGTCCAGGAAGTGCTGCAGCGCTACAAGGATCTGCAAGACATCATCGCCATTCTCGGCATGGACGAGCTCTCCGAAGAGGACCGCCAGGTGGTCGCCCGGGCGCGCAAGATGCAGCGTTTCCTGTCGCAGCCTTTCCACGTCGCCGAGCAGTTCACCGGCACCCCCGGAAAGTACGTCAAGCTCGCCGACACGATCCGCGGCTTCAAAGAGATCGTCGAAGGCAAGCACGACGACCTTCCCGAGCAGGCCTTCTACATGCGCGGCACCATCGAGGAGGCCATCGAGGCCGCCAAGAAGATGGCCGCCGAGGCTGCGTAACGACGCCCGCAGCGGAGCCCAACCATGTCTGACCGATTCCAGTTGCGCGTCGTCACGCCGACGAGCGAAGCCGTCAACGAAGAAGTGTTCGAGGTCACCGCTCCCGGCACCATGGGAGAGTTCGGCATCCTGCCCGACCACGCCGCCTTCCTCTCGTCACTGGAAGTCGGCCGCCTGCAGTACCGCGGCCCTTCGGGTGAGAATCAGGTGGCAATCCGCGAAGGATTCGCCGAGGTCAGCGACAACGTCATGACCGTTCTCTCCGAAGCCGCCGCTACCAAGGCCGACATCGACATGGAAGAAGCGACCGCGCAGCTGCAAGAGGCCAAGCGCAAGCTCGAGGACCTCTCGACCTTCGATCCAGAGTTCGCCGAAGCCCAGGCCGACATGCACTGGGCCGAAGCCCGACTCGCCGTCGCTGGCATACGATAAGCGACGGCTTCGCCGTCGCGGTCCCAAAGCGGCGCTGCGCGCCGCCGTCCCAAGACCGGCTACGCCGGTCGTCCCAGGAACGCCATCGCTGCGCTCGGCGTTCGTCCCAAGCAGCGCTGACGCGCTGCGGGGGTCCGGGGCGCCAGAAAGCCCCCAACGGCGCCAGCCGTTTTGGGACGCGGCGCCCTGGCGCCGCATTGGGACACCCGCGAGAGCGCAGCGAATCGCGGGTTTGGGACGAACCGCCAGCGGCGGTTCTTTTCGCGTTGCAGATGCATGCACATGCATGTATCTGTAAGTTCGCCATGCGGACCACCGTCGAAGTGTCGGACGACGTGCGGGCGCGGCTCCTCGAGCTGGCGGCGCGCAAAGGGCTGAAGGGCTTCTCGCAGTTGGTCCAGGAAGCTCTCGAGGGCTATCTACGCGAGCTCGATTCGGAGAACGAAAAGGTCCGGCGGGCGGTGCTGCTCAAGGGCGCGTTTCGCGAGAAAGACGCAAACACCATGCGCGGTGCCATCCGCGCCCTGCGTCGAGAGCAATGATTCTCGCCGACACCGACGTGCTGGTCGACTTTCTCCAGGGTCTCGACCCGGGGGCGACTCGGGTCCAGGTCGAGCTCGAGCACGGTCAGTTGTTCACCACCGCGGTCAACCGCTTCGAGCTGCTCAGTGCCGCTGGCTCGGCCCGTCAAAGCCGGCTGATCCGCCAACTGCTCGACGCGATGCCGTGCGTGCCCATCGATCAAACGACCGCCGACCAGGCCGCGGAGGTCTACCGCGGGTTCGTCCAGCGCGACCTCCCGGTATCGATGAACAGCTGCCTGATCGCCACCGTCGCGATCGCCCAGAAGGCGCTGCTGATGACGCACCAGCGTGACTCTTTCTCCCACTTTGCCGACCTCGCGCTCGCCTCGCTCCCCAAAGACGACTGAGAGCCGGACCGGTTTTGCACCGCCCGCGGCGGCTGTCATGATGGCCGTCAACCCTGCGCGAGGACGACACATGAAGCACACCCCGATGACGGACCAGTTGTACGACTACCTGGTCGAGCACGGCGACAATGCCGACCCGATCCTGACCGAGCTGGCGCGGGTCACCCAGGAGAAGATCGGCGACCTGTCGATCATGCAAATCGCCCCCGAGCAGGGGACGCTGATGGAGATCCTGGTGCGCACCACCGGCGCCCGCTCGGCGATCGAGATCGGCACCTTCACCGGCTACAGCGCGATCTGCATCGCCCGCGGGCTACCCGCCGACGGAACCCTCCTGTGCTGCGACACCAGCGAAGAGTGGACCTCGATCGCCCGCGAGTACTTCGAGAAAGCCGGAGTCGCCTCGAAGATTTCCCTGCGCATCGCCCCGGCGCTCGAAACCCTGCAGTCGCTGCCGGCCGACCAGACTTTCGACTTCGCCTTCATCGACGCCGACAAGGTCAGCTACCTTCAGTACTACGAGGCACTTCTCGGCCGCCTGCGCAGCAACGGCCTGATCGTTTTCGACAACGTGCTGTGGGGCGGGTCGATCATCGACGAGGCGAACCAAAAAGACGACACGGTGGCGCTGCGCGAGCTCAACCGACACATCGCGGCGGACGACCGTGTGCAGGCGGTGATGCTCAGCGTGTCGGACGGCCTGACCCTGGTCCGCAAGAAGTAGCTCGCCTGGATGCAGCAGCACCGCCACACCAACCGCCTGATCAACGAAACCAGCCCGTACCTTCTGCAGCACGCGCACAATCCCGTCGACTGGTATCCCTGGGGTCCCGAAGCGCTCGAAGTCGCACGCCGCGAGAACAAGCCGATTCTCCTCAGCGTCGGTTACTCGGCCTGTCACTGGTGTCACGTGATGGAGCGCGAGTCGTTCGAGAACCCGGAGATCGCGGCGTTGATGAACCAGCACTTCGTCAACATCAAGGTCGACCGCGAGGAGAGACCCGACGTCGATCACATCTACATGAACGCGGTGCAGATGCTCACCGGCCGCGGCGGCTGGCCGATGACCGTCTTCCTTCGTTCCGACGCCAAGCCGTTCTACGGCGGCACCTACTTCCCGCCCGAGGAACGCCACGGAATGCCTGCCTTTCCGCGCGTTCTCGAGTTCATCGCCCGCAAGTACCGAGAGTCGCCGCAAGACGTCGCCAAAGCGGTCGACGAAATCACCGGACGCCTGCGCCAGGTCGAGAGCTTCAGCGGCGGCACGCTACCCGCCGACGGACTGCTGATCGCGGCGGCCGACGCCCTCGCCGGCGCCTACGACGAGACGCACGGCGGCATTGGCCAGGCCCCGAAGTTTCCCAACACCGCTCCGCTCGATCTCTGGCTGCGCGCCAGCCACGCCAGCGGCAACGCGCGCTACGCGGAAATGGCGCTCCACAGCCTGCGCCAGATGGCGCGCGGCGGCATGTACGACCAGATCGGCGGCGGCTTCCACCGCTACTCGACCGACGCCCGCTGGCTGGTACCGCATTTCGAGAAGATGCTGTACGACAATGCCCAGCTGGTGCCGCTTTATCTGTCGGCCTACCAACTCACCGGCGACGTCTTCTTCGCCGATGTCGCGCGCGACACCCTGGACTACGTCGTGCGGGAGATGAGGGCGCCGGACGGTGGATTCTATTCCTCCCAGGACGCCGACAGCGAAGGCGTCGAGGGCAAGTTCTTCGTCTGGGACCGGGACGAAGTCGTGGCGTTGGTCGGCGAGGGCAGCGCCGACCTCGTTTGTCGCTACTGGGACATCAGCGACGGCGGCAACTTCGAAGGCCGCAACATTCCCCACGTCAGCCTCGACCCGGACCAGGCCGCTCGCATGTTCGACGTCCAACCCGAGGAGGTCGCGCGCACTGTGGCCGACGCCCGCGCCGAGCTGTACGCAGCGAGGCAGATGCGCGTGCACCCCGGACGCGACGAGAAGATGCTGACCTCGTGGAACGGTCTGATGATCTCCGCCTTCGCGCGGGCTGCCGAGGTGTTCGGCGACGAAGGCTACGCGAAGATCGCAACCTCCGCCGTCGACTTCGTCGAAGCGAACCTCCGGCACGAAGATCGGATGCTCGCCACCTGCAAGGACGGGGAGGCCAAGCTCAACGGCTACCTCGACGACTACGCGTTCTACGCGATGGCACTGCTCGACGTGTTCGAGGCAACGCAGAAGCCCGACTATCGAGCCTCCGCCGAGGCTCTGTGCGGCTCCATGCTTCGCCACTTCTGGGACACCAGCGAGGGCGGTTTCTTCTTCACCAGCGACGACCACGAAGAGCTGATCGTGCGATCAAAGCCGGCCTTCGACGGCTCGATCCCGTCGGGAAGCTCGGTCGCAACCCAGGTACTGCTGCGGCTGTACCACCACACCACCGATGCCGCGTACCTGCAGCGCGCAGAAGCTGTGCTCTCTCTGTTCGCCGACCCCGCCGCCAGCCAACCCTTCGGCTTCGCCAACTTGATCGCCGCTGCCGACTTCTACACCCGCGGTCCGCGCGAGATCGTCGTCGTCGTCGATCCGGCCGAGGCGGCCTCCGACCCGCTGGTTCGCCGAATCCGCGCAACCTACATTCCCAACCGGACCCTGACCCTGGTCGCCCCCGACCCATCGGCACCGCGTCCGCCGCTGCTCGCCGGCAAGGGACAGATCGACGGCCAAACCACCGTCTACGTCTGCCACCGAATGACCTGCTCGCCCCCGGCAACCGGCTGGGCCGAGATCGAGGCCCTTCTCGGTTGATCGCAGTCCGACCGGAGATCGCCCCGAGCAACCATGGAGAATCGCGACAAACGCCCTCTCGATCCGCGCACCAAACGGGCGCAGAAACTGCTGGCGGACTGCGTAGCTGCGGCCGAAACCCTGCTCGACCACCAAGCCACGGTCGGAGATCTGAAGATGGTGCGGTCGGTGTTGCGCGAGATGGCGAGCGGATTCTGTATGTTCGCCCCGTATGGCGACCGCCGCAAAGCAACGGTCTTCGGATCGGCCCGCTGTGGTCCCGACGATCCCAACTACCAGCTGGCGGTCGAGTTCGGTCGCACAATCGCCGACGCCGGCTTCATGGTCATCAGCGGCGGCGGACCGGGAATCATGAAGGCGTGCCTCGAGGGAGCCGGCCGGCCCAACTCGTTCGCCGTCGGCATCCATCTCCCGTTCGAGCAGGAGGTTAATGACGTCATAGCCGGCGACGCCAAGGTCACCCTGTTTCGCTACTTCTTCACTCGCAAGCTCTTCTTCGTCAAAGAGGCCGAGGCCATCGTGCTGTTCCCGGGCGGGTTCGGCACCCAGGACGAGGGATTCGAGACGCTGACCCTGGTGCAGACCGGCAAGGCGCAACCGATGCCGATCGTCGCCCTGGAGGCCCCTGGCGGCAATTACTGGAAGACCTGGAAGCGTTACGTTCTCAATGATCTCCACGCCAAAGGCATGATCAGCGACTCGGACCTCTCCCTGTTCAAGGTCGTCAAGAACGTCGAGCACGCGGTCGCCGAGATCACCGGGTTCTACCGGGTCTACCATTCCTCGCGCTGGGTTCGCGACCGAATGGTGTTCCGGCTCAATCGCGAGCTCTCCGGCGAATGGCTGGCGCGCTTGAACCGCGAGTTCGGCGACATTCTCGTCAAGGGCGAGTTCACCCAACGCAAGGCCTTCCGCTCCGAACGGGACGACCCCGACGCCTGGCACCTGCCGCGGCTCGCGTTCTACTTCAACCGCCGCGAGTTCGGTCGGCTACGCGAGCTCATCGACCTCATCAATCAAGCCTGAAACGAGCATCCTCCTGTGCTCTGCGAGCTTCGGCGGATGCTCGTAGGCAGAGGCGAGGCAGGGGCACCGGCAGAGGATGGTGGTCGCTGGCGCGACGATTCGTTCGGGATGCTTTCGCCGCTAGGAAGCTCGCTCGCCGACGGCTGTTACCTCGCGGGGGTCGATCGCTTCGCCACAGCAGGGGCAGGCGAGTTGCGGTGACATCCTTTGCCCACAGCGGTCGTGGACCAGGTGTAGCGGCCGATCATTTTCGTCTTCCCACATCCAGCGGTCGCCCCATGCCAGCAGACTCGCCAGGACCGGATACAGCTCGCGGCCTTTGGCGGTCAGCTTGTACTCGTAGCGCGGCGGCGCGTCCTGGTACGGTCGACGCGCCAGTACGTCGGCGTCGACCAGCTTGCGCAGCCGATCGGCGACGATGTTGCGCGACGCGCCGACATGCTCGAGGAAGTCCTCGAAGCGGCGCGTCCCGAGGAACGCTTCACGCACCACCAGCATCGTCCACCGGTCGCCCACCACCGACAGCGCGCGCGCGACCGAGCACTGCTGCCTGTCGACTTCCCTCCACTTCACCGCCGGCCTCCGATCAGGCCGCTGCCCGGCTCACCCGCACGCGAACCAACCGGTGGTGCGGACAACCGGTGAAGGGGTCGCGGTCGGCGACGTCGGTCAGCTCATTGCAATTGGCGCCAACCAGAACCGGTTCCTCCGCCAGGTTCTCGGCGTACTGCATGCCGAATCCGTTCGGCATCCACACGTAGCCGGGTTGCGACAGGTTCTTGTCGATGGCGACCGGCAACTCGAGCGCGCCGCGGCTGGTCTCGACGCGGGCGAGGTCGCCGCTGGCGATCCCGACCTTCTCGGCATCGCCGGCGCTGATGTGCAGCTCGCAGCGCGAGCCATTGCCTTTGCGCCATGCGGGATCGCGCTGGATCGTGTTGGCGGTCCACCGCGTGCGCAACCCGGCACCGAGCACGAACGGATACTCCCCATCGTCGGCTGTCGACGAGTCTGCGATGGCCCGCGCCAGCTCCGGCTCGAGCTGCGGCGGTAGGAGGCGAACCTTCTTGTCGTCGTAGCCGATGTGGTCGACGAGATTGTCACCGTCCGCCAGCCGAGCGATCTCGACTCCCTCCGGGTGGGCGAGAATCCGCCGGAAGATCTCCTCGGCGATGTCGGTCGGCGGGCGTTCGCGCCACTCGTCGCCGAGCACCCGCAGCACCGCCTCCTGTCGCTGCATGGCGTTCGCCTGACACTGCGCCCACACCGCAACCAGACTCGGCGCCGGAAAATGATGCCCGATCCCGCGATACCCCCAGAACACCAGGTGTGACTCGGGGTCGAGACCGCGCTCGGCGAGCTCGCCCAGCTTGCCCATCAGCGTACCCAGGAATGCGAGCCGCGCTTCCGGGCCTTCCGGCTTGCCGAGCGCCGCGAGGTCGTCGGGCAGTGGCGCGACGACGCCCATCGCCTCGCCGAGGCGGGCGTAGATCTCGGGCTCTGGCAGAGCCTCTTCCGGTCCCGGGATCACCGGTGGCCGCAGCTGCACGTCGATCTGCGGGTGGCGCTTCGGGAACAGCGCGATCTCCCATTTCTCGTAGCCGACCGGCGTCGGCAGCACATAATCGGCGAGCCTGGCGGTCTCGGTGAACGCCGGCTCGATCACCACCAGAACGTCCAGACGCTCGATCGCCTCACGCCAGGCGTTCGTGTCCGAGAACGACAACAGCGGATTCGACCCCTCGACGATCAGCCCACGGATGCGCTCCGGGTGGTCGTTCATGATCTCCTCGGGAACCAGCGACGGCGAGAAGAGAGCGAAGTTGCCCAACGCACGGATCGCCGGAATGCCCGACACCAGAGCCCGCTCCGGCTCGTCGTGGCGGTTCGGGCTCAGCTCGGGCGGGGTGAAGCTCTCCATGAAGAGATCGCCGCCTTGCTTGCCGAGGTTACCCGAGAGCGCGAGGTTGAGCCGGATCAGATAGGAAACCAGCGTCGAGTAGGGAGTTTGCTCGACGCCCAGGTCCCACATGATCGAGCCGCCATCGGCGCCGGCGAGGTCTCTCGCCTCGCGCTCGATATCGGCGCCGCTCAAGCCACTGCGCCGGCCCATCTCGTCGACGTCGACGCGGCCGAGAATGTCGCGCAGCTGGTCGTAGCCGACCGTCCCGTTGGCGACGAACTCGGCGTCGTAGAGCTCGTTCTGCACCATCGCCGCGGCGAGTCCGATGAGGAAGAACACATCGCCGCCGGCGCGAATCGGCAGGTGCCGGTCGGCGCCGCGAGTCGTCTCTGTCTCGCGCGGATCGGCAACGACGACTTTGCAGCTTTCCTTCTTCGACAGAGCTTTGAAGGTTTCGGTCGGGTTGTGCCCGCGATTGGAAATGCGCGGGTTGGTCCCCATCACCAAGAGATAGCTCGTGCTCTCCAGGTCGGGGTGAAGGAACACCGATGGCGCGGTGTCGAGCATCCACGAGTCGACCAGGTGGTGCTGCGTCTTCTCCTGGGCGTACGCGTTGAACAAGCGGCGGGTGCCGACCGCGCGCAGGAACGACATCGCGTACGCAGCATCCATATGGTTGGCCTGCCCGCCGACGCCGACCAGGCCAATCGAGCGCGCTCCGTGCTGCTCGCGCAAGCCGCTGAGCTTGGCGGCGATCTCGGAGATCGCCACGTCCCACGAGATCTCTTCGAAGCTGCCGTCCTCGCGGCGACGCAGCGGGTGGTGCAGACGCTGCGGATGATGCGCGTAGCGATCGCAAGTGACCGCCTTGTTGCACATGTACCCTTGAGTAATCGGACTCGACTGATCGGCGCGAATCTTGACGATCTTGCCGTCCTCGACATCGACGCGCAGCCCGCAGTTGTGACTGCAGAGGACGCAGACGGTGGCGAGATCCTCACCGTCGAGGGGGATCGGCGTCTTCGAAACGGATGGGTCCACGGTCCGCGTTTCCGGCATGGGTCGACTCCTCCAGGGGGTTGGTTTCGAAACGAAACCTACTCGGGTCGGGTTCTTCCTGTCAACCGCGATTCGGGCTTGCGGTTCCGAGAGCCCGTCGATCGTCCCCCCTTACCAAGGGGGGACTTCAGGGGGGTCCAAGCGCCACGCATCCGCACGGGCGCAAAGGTTACGACCTCCCCCTGACCCCCTCCTTGGCAAGGAGGGGGGGTCGGGACCGCGCTACACCCGCAGCCGCAGGACGTCGTGCGCGTCGAGCATCTTCTCGCGGATGGGAACCCCGATCGGACACTGGTTGGTGCACGGCGCCGTGCAGGTCACGCAGCGGCTGGCGTTGCTCTGCTCGTCGAGCTTGGCGTAGAGCCGCATGCCCTCCTTCTCCCAGCCGTAGTCCCTGAAGTACATGCGGTAACGAAGGATGTCGTTGATCGCCAGATCGTACTCGCACGAGTCGAGACACAAACCGCAGTGCGGCTGGCAGTAGTCGCCGCGGGTCAGCTCGTCGTAACGCTCGAGCATGGCGACGTCGCTGTCGGCAACCGGTTGGCCGGAAGCATAGAGGTACTCGTCGACGTGTTGCAGCTCGGAGAACGACACCACCAGGCACGACACCGAGGGGTTCGACAGGACCCAGCGGAACGCTGCCTGCGAGTACGCGCCCGCCTCCTCGCGAAAATCAGCGAGGTTGGTGTGCTTGGCCCCCTTGAGGGTCTTCATGGCGACGATGCCAACGTCGGCTTCCTTCGCTTTGTCGAGGATGTGGCCGAAGTTGGGATACATCCCGAAGTGATACGCCAGCATCATCACGTCGAAGCGGCCCGAATCGATCGCTGCATTGGCGACCTCCTCGAGGTTCGGCGTGTGCGTGCTTACACCGAGAAACTTCACCTTGCCCTGCTCCTTCAGGCGGTCGAACGCCTCGTGCATGTTGGGGGCCATCAGCCGGTCGACCCGGTCGCACGAGTGGATGTGGATCAGGTCGACGTAATCGGTGTTGAGCCGCTGCAAGCTACCCTCGACTGCTTTGATGATCTCGGGAACCGGCGTTTCGTTGGGCAGGTGGCCGTGCGCGACGCAAAACTTGGTGGCGATGAACAGGTCGTCGCGATCGACGTCCTTGATCACCCTGCCCAGGTCGTTTTCCGAGCCGAGCTCCGAATAGTCCGGCGCCGTGTCGAAGTAGTTGACGCCGCGCTCGATCGCCAGCCGCGCCACTTCCTCACCCTGGAAGTTGCCGGTGCCGACGGCAATGTCGGAAACCATCGCGTCGGTGCGGCCAAGTCGCCTGCGTGTGGCGATCCGCGACCCCTTCCACTGCGGCAGCACGGTAGGTGCCGTCGCCTCGACCTCGGCGTTCATGATCTTGTCGGCGGTTTCGAGCCAACCGCGGTTGCGCAGGACCATGGCGCCGACGCCGCTGCCGAGGGCGACGGCGGTCGCGCCACCGGTGCCGAGCACGCGCAGGGCGAGGCGTCGCTCACCCGGCTCCGACCCTTTGCCGACGGTGCGCATCCAGGATGGCAGATCGACCCAGCATCCCTCGCAGATTTCCCGTCGGCTTCGCCAAGTCAGTGAAAGCGCCGCTGCGACCAAAAGGATCAGACCGGGCGCCAGCTTCCACAGTGGCAGTGCATCCCGCCGCATACCTTCGACGAGATCGTGTAGCAGCTGCCCGCCGAGTGTGTAGGCGAAGAAAACGCCCGCCAAGAACAAGGCGAGCGGAATGAAGAGCTGCAGGCCAACCGTCCGCTCACGCCGTTGCTGACCGCAGGATGAACACTCCGACATCGCGTATTCCCTCCCGTGCGCGCCACCGCGCACGCTGCGCCCGGATCTCACCGAGCCATTCAGCCGCAGACCCTACTGCGCCGGCTCTCTGCCTGTCCAGCCGCGGCGCGCTCGCGTAGAGGGTCAGTTTGATATCGTGGGGACTCGTCTGCTTCCGATTCCGCTCACCCCGCAGGGAGAGGCATTCAGGATCGCCTCTCCTTGCGGGAGAGGCCACGCGTCCTGTCCTCCGTAGCTCGCAGAGCGAAGCAGGAAGCGCGGGTGAGGGGGACAGAGATGACCGAGCGACAGCGAGGTTCCGAGTTACTCCTCGCCGCCGTCAGAGCCTTCGCCGGTATCGTCGGCGGATGCCTCCGCAGCTACTTCGGTCGCATCTTCCTCGGCGAGCCGCGCTACGCCGACCACCTTCTCCTCGGCAACCAGATCGATCAGCCGTACGCCCTGGGTATTGCGTCCGATCACCGAAATGTCTTTCACCGGCGTGCGGATCACCTTGCCGGCGTCGGTGATCAGCATGATGTGGTCTTCCGGACCCACCATGCGTACCCCGGCAACCCGGCCGACTCGATCGGTGACCCGCAGGGTGATGATCCCCTTGCCGCCGCGGCCGGTGATTCGGTACTCGCTCATCTCGGTGCGTTTGCCGTAGCCCTTCTCCGCCACGGTCAGCAGCGTCGAGTCGAGGTCGACGACGTCGACCGCCACCACCTCGTCATCGCCCTCGAGCAGGATCCCGCGCACGCCGGCGGCGGCCCGACCCATCGGCCGCGCTTCCTGCTCACGGAAACGGATCGCCTTGCCGTTGCGCGTCGAAAGGATGATTTCCTCGTTGCCGTCGGTGATGCGAACACCGATCACCGCGTCGCCTTCTTTGATCTTGATGGCGATGATTCCCGAGGGTCGCGGTTTCGAGTACTCGCTCAGCGGCGTCTTCTTCACCGTCCCCAAACGGGTTGCGAAAACGACGTTCTTGCCCTCTTCGAACTCGCGCACGGCGAGGAACGCCGAAACCTTCTCGTCGGGTCCCAAGCTCAGCAAATTGACGATCGCCTTGCCGCGCGCGGCGCGACCCACCTTCGGCAGCTCGTGCACTTTCTTCCAGAAGAGCTTGCCGCTGGTGGTGAAGAACAGAATGTAGGCATGCGTCGAGGCGACGAAAACGTGCTCGATGAAATCCTCGTCCTTGGTCGATGCGCCGATCTTGCCGCGTCCGCCGCGGCGCTGCGCTCGGTACTCGGTGACCGGATTCCGCTTGATGTAGCCCTCGTGCGACACGGTCACGACCATGTCCTCTTCGGCGATCAGATCCTCGATCGAAATCTCGGTCTCGGCGTCGACGATCTGAGTGCGACGCGGATCGGCGTAGAGATCCTTCACCTCGTTGAGCTCGACGACGATGATCTTTTCCACCTCGCGCTCGTCGGCGAGAATCTCCTTGAAGCGTGCAATCTGCTTCTTGACGTCCTCGTACTCCTCGATGATCTTGTCGCGCTCGAGATTCGTCAGTCGCTGCAGACGCATGTCGAGAATCGCCTGCGACTGGCGCTCGGAGAGATCGAAGGTGGTCATCAGGCCCTGCTTGGCGTCCGCCGGGTCCTTGGCGGCGCGAATCAGCGCGATCACCTCGTCCAGAGCGTCGAGCGCGGTCTTCAAGCCCTCGAGAATGTGAAGCCGCTCTTCGGCCTTGCGCAGGTCGTAGCGGGTTCGCCTCGTCACCACCTCTTTGCGGTGGTCGATGAAGACCCGCAGAGCATCCTTGAGCGTGAGCAGGCGCGGCCGGTTGTCGACGATGGCCAGTAGGTTGGCGCCGAACGACTCTTGCAGAGCGGTCAGCTTGAACAAGCGGTTCTGCACCACTTCGGGAACCGCGTCCCGGCGCAGCTCGATCACGACCCGCATACCGTGGCGGTCGGACTCGTCGCGCAGGTCGGAGATTCCCTCGATCTTCTTTTCGTGCACCAGCTCAGCGATGCGCTCGATCAGCCGCGCCTTGTTCACCTGGTACGGCAGCTCGGTGACGATGATCCGCGCCTTGCCGGTCTTCTCCTCTTCCTCGATTTCGGTGCGGGCGCGCATCTGCAGGACGCCGCGGCCGGTTTGATAGGCTTCGAGGATCGCCGAGCGGCCGTGGATGAATCCCGCCGTCGGAAAATCCGGGCCGGGAATGTACTGCATCAACTCGGGAACCGTCAGCTGCGGATTCTCGATCAGCGCCACCAGACCGTCGACGACCTCGCCGAGGTTGTGCGGCGGGATGTTGGTCGCCATTCCGACGGCGATGCCCGACGAACCGTTGACCAGCAGATTGGGAATGCGCGCCGGCAACACCACCGGCTCCTGAATGGTGTCATCGTAGTTGGGCGCAAAGTCGACCGTCTCGCGGTCGATGTCAGCGAGTAGCTCGCTGGCGATTCGCGCCATGCGAACCTCGGTGTACCGCATCGCGGCGGCGGAATCGCCGTCGATCGAGCCGAAGTTCCCCTGGCCGTCGACCAGCGGGTAGCGCAGCGAAAAATCCTGCGCCATACGCACGATCGTGTCGTACACGGCGGTGTCACCGTGCGGGTGATACTTACCGATCACGTCGCCGACGATGCGCGCCGACTTCTTGTACGGACGATTCCAGTCGTTGCTGAGATCGTACATCGCGTAGAGAGCTCGGCGATGTACTGGCTTGAGCCCGTCGCGGGCATCGGGCAACGCGCGCCCGATGATGACCGACATTGCGTAGTCCATGTAGGACTGACGCATCTCGTCTTCGATGGAAACGGGAATCTTGTCTCCCGGACCAGTTGGATCCGTCACTTTCTACCCCTCGATCGAGCCGTGAAAACTGGACTGTTAGATGTCCAGGTTTTTGACGGTGAGCGCGTTGTCCTGGATGAACCGTCGCCTCGGCTCGACCTCATCCCCCATGAGCGTCGAGAAAATCTCGTCTGCCTCGTATGCGTCCTCGACGCGAACCTGCAACAGGGTTCGCGTGTCCGGATCCATCGTGGTCTCCCACAATTGCTCCGGGTTCATTTCGCCGAGGCCTTTGTAGCGGTTGATGTCGACGCCCTTACGGGCGCGGCTCATGATCTCGGCAACCGCCGCTTCCAGGGTCGGCTGCTGTACTTCGTTGTCGCCGAACTTAAGGGTGTAGGGACCGTTCCCTGCAACCCGGAGGTCGGCGGCGATACGAGAGAGCTCGGCGAACTCCGGTCCCTCGATGAGCTCTTCGTCGATGACCGTCTCGTGCGTGCTGCCGTTGGTGCGACAGCGAAACACCAATTTCGCGACGCTGTGCTCTTCGTCGTCGAGGATCTCGAACGCAATCGGCGCCAGATCCGGCTTCTGTTCCTCGATCTCGCTCTTGACGGTCGTGGCGACTGCCTCGAGGCGCGCGCGGTCGCCGAGAATGGATTCGTCGAATCGCTCGTCGCGCGCCAACGCGGATACGATGCTGCCATTCTTGCCGTGGCGACTCAGAACGCCGGTGATACGATCCCAGCGCATCTGCTCCTCGACCACCTTGCGAAGCACGTCTCCCGCCACCGCCTGACCGCCGGCGGCCTCGAGGGTTACGTTCTTCGTTCCGCTGTCGAGCAGGTAATCCTCGAGCGCCTTTTCATCTTTCAAGTAGCGCTCCGTCTTTCCCTTCTTGACGCGATAGAGCGGTGGCTGGGCGATGAAGATGTGTCCTTCTTCGATCAGCTCCGGGAAATGGCGGAAGAAGAATGTCAGCAACAGAGTGCGAATGTGGGAGCCGTCGACATCGGCGTCGGTCATCACGATGATGGTGTGGTAGCGCAGCTTGGAGGCGTCCTTGTCCTCTTTGCCGATCCCGGTGCCGAGCGCCGTGATCAGAACGCGAATCTCCTGCGATGACAGCATGCGATCGAAGCGCGCCTTCTCGACGTTCAAAATCTTGCCCCGCAACGGCAGAATCGCCTGGTTGCGCCGATCTCTGCCCTGCTTTGCCGAGCCTCCCGCCGAGTCACCCTCGACGATGTAGAGCTCGGACTTCGCCGGATCGCGTTCCTGGCAGTCGGCCAACTTGCCCGGGAGCGATGCGCCGTCGAGAGCGCCCTTGCGGCGCGCCAGCTCCTTCGCCTTTCGCGTCGCCTCGCGCACACGCGCCGCGTCGAGCGCCTTGAGCACGATTCGCTTCGCTTCGTTTGGGTGTTCTTCGAGATACTCGCCGAGCTTCTCGTTGATCAGAGCCTCGACGTAGCCGCGCACTTCGCCGTTGCCGAGCTTGGTCTTGGTCTGCCCTTCGAACTGCGGCTCGGAAATGCGCACGCTGACGATTCCGGTCAGTCCCTCGCGCGCGTCGTCGCCCTGGAGGGTTTCACCACTCTTGAGAATCCCAGCAGACCCGGCGTACGCATTGAGCGTGCGCGTGAGCGCGCCCTTGAACCCGCTCAAATGGGTACCGCCCTCGATCGTGTTGATGTTGTTGGCAAACGAGAAGATCGTCTCGGCGTAGCTCTCGTTCCACTGCATCGCGACTTCGATCTCCACCCCCTCGCGGGTTCCGGCGAGATAGATGACATCGCTGTGGATCGGCGTCTTGGTCTTGCCGAGATGCTGGATGAACTCTTCGATCCCGCCCTCGTAGTAGAATTCGTGGCTGCGCTCCGAGCGCTGGTCTTGGATGACGATGCGCACGCCGCGATTGAGAAACGCCAACTCGCGCAGTCTCTGCGACAGAATGTCGAAGCTGAACTCGACCGTGTCGAAGATGTCGGCGTCCGGCTTGAACGTCACCTTGGTTCCGCGCTGATCGCTGGTACCGATTTCGCGCAGTGCCGCTTCGGGAGCCCCGCGCTCGTAGCGTTGCGCGTAGACCTTGCCGTCGCGCTTGATCTCGAGCGACAAGTGCTCGGACAGCGCGTTGACGACGGACACACCCACGCCGTGCAACCCGCCGGAGACCTTGTAGGTGTCGCTGTCGAACTTGCCGCCGGCGTGCAGCTTGGTCATCACGACCTCGGCCGCAGAAATTCCCTCGCTCGGATGGAGCTCGACCGGAATACCGCGACCGTTGTCCTCGACGGTTACGGTACCGTCGATGTGGATCGTCACACTGGCGAGATCGCAGTGACCGGCGAGTGCCTCGTCGATCGCGTTGTCGACGACCTCGAACACGAGGTGGTGCAGACCGCGCTCGCCGGTATCTCCGATGTACATCCCAGGGCGCTTGCGAACCGCCTCGAGGCCCTCCAAAACCTTGATCCTGTCGGCCCCGTAATCAGCCCCCTGTGGTACCCCGGCGTTCTCCATAAAACCCCTTCTCAAACGGCCTTCGAAGTGCCCCTCGAAGGTCCCGAAAAAGTACCACGATGAGGGGCTGCGGTAAAGCAGGCGAAAGGACCACAAACCCTTGATTTCTAAGGGTTAATCGGGGTCGGGTCCAACCCTGCGGCGGGCTGCCGAAAAGGCCCGAAAAAATGTCGCCGAGGGGCCTCTCTCAGAGCCGCATCGGCATGACGATATAGCAGTAGTCCGACTCGCCGACGATGCGCAGAACTCCCGGGCTGACTTCGTCGTTGAGAGCGATCTCGACTTCGGTACCGGAGGGCACCACCGACAGAAGATCCATCAGGTAACGCGCGTTGAAGCCGGCGTTGACCGACCCGCCGGAGTAGTCGACGTCGAGCTCCTCGGTGCCTTCGCCGACGTCGGGGTTCATCGTCGACAGCTCCATGCTGCCTTTCTGCAGCTCGATCTTCACTCCCTTGGTGCTCTCGCGCGATACCGTCGACACACGACGCAAGCTGCCGAGGAACGTCGCCGCGTCGACCTTGGCGATCTTCCCCGCCTTCTTCGGCACGACCTGGTTGTAATCGGGAAACTCTCCTTCGATCAGGCGCATCGACATTTCCACAGGTCCGCGAGTGACGTACGCCACGCCGTCGCCGATGATCAGCTCGATGTCGTTCTCGTCAGCTTCGAGAATCTTGCGGATCTCGGCCACCGCCTTGCGCGGCAGGATCGCACCAGGGCCAGCCTTGGCGCCGTCGACCGCGCGATTGATCATCGCCAACCTGTGCCCGTCGGTGGCGACGATACGCAGATTCCCGTCGTCGGTTCCCTCGAGCAGGATACCGTTGAGACTCACCCGGGTTTCGTCCGACGAAATGGCAAACGCCGTATATTCGAGCATCTCCGACAGCGTTTCGGCCGAGACCTTGATCGCCAGCTTGGCGCCCTTGGCCTCCGCCTTGGGCATCTCGGGAAACTCGCGCGGATCCAGGCCCACCAGGCGGAAACGACCCTTGCCGACTTTGACCTCGATCCAGTTGTTGTCCTTGCCGGTAACGACGATGTCGCCGTCCGGGAACTCGCGCACCATCTCGTAGAGCTTGCGCGCCGAAGCCGTCACGGTGCCCGGCTTCTTGACCTTGGCCGAGCACGCGCGGCGCACTCCGATTTCCTGGTCGGTAGCCGATATGGTCAGCGTGCTCCCGGCGGCTTCGAGCAAGACGTTGCTCAGGATCGGAATCGTCGTGCGTCGTTCGACGATCCCCTGCGATAGATACAAGCCTGCCAACAGTTCCGATTTGGTTATGCTGAATTCCATCTCCGCGTCCCTGGTTGCGCCCTTCTATTACTCTATTTTGATTGGCTAAGAATAGTAGTAGTAGGGCCTGTGGATATGGGGAAAGCGTTGTCCGACTTGGCTTTGCTCTGTCCGCTGGTGGGGAGAAACGGAGGGGAACCAGCGCCGCGCATCCGGTGCCGCATGGTTTCCACACACATTCTGCACTCCTCCTCCCCAGCGACTCCCCAAACTGTACACAGCGGGTTTCCAGTACAGCGATACCATGCTCCGTCGGCGCGGGAATAGCCCGACGGCGATTGATTCGAGGATTTCCGCGGGGACCTCTCCCGATCGTCAGTCGTTTCCTTCCAGAGTTGCGGTCATCGTTTCGATCGCTTCGCGCAGCCGGCCGTCCTGCCGCATGCGCTCGTCGATGACCCTGGTCGCGTGAATAACGGTGGTATGATCGCGCCCGCCAAAGCGATCTCCGATCACCGGGAACGACGCGTCGGTGAGTTGCCGGCAGAGATACATTGCGATTTGACGCGAGTGGGCGATGTGCCGCGTGCGCGACTTCGAGAGCAGTTCGTCGCGTTCGACGTGGAAGTAGCGGCTGACGACGTCCTGGACCGTCTCAATGGTGATTCCGCGGCCGCGGCGGTTGTCGAGGAAGTTCTTGAGCACCTTGCGGGCGAGCTCGAGCGTGATCGCGTCGCCATAGAGCGACGCGTGCGCGCTCAGCCGAGTCAGGCTGCCCTCGAGCTCGCGCACGTTCGACTCGAAGGTCTCGGCTAGGAACATGGCGACGTCGGAGGGCAGGGCGAGGCGCTCGATATCGGCCTTCTTCTCGAGGATCGCCAGCCGGGTCTCGATATCCGGAGCCTGGATGTCGGCGATCAAGCCGCTCTCGAAGCGGTTGCGCAGTCGCTCTTCGAGCTCGGGAATCTCCTTGGGGAACTTGTCGGAGGTCAGAACGATCTGTTTGTGGTTCTCGTACAGGGAGTTGAAGGTGTGGAAGAACTCTTCCTGGGTACGCTCGCGGCCGGCGAGAAACTGGACGTCGTCGACGATCAGGAAGTCGACGCTGCGAAAGCGCTTGCGGAACTCATCCATCCGATCGCGCCGCAACGCGGCAATCAGCTCGTTCATGAAGGAATCCGAGGACAGGTAGACGACTCGGGTGTTGGGATTGCGATCGAGGATGTCGTTGCCGATGGCGCAGACCAGGTGAGTCTTGCCTAGTCCGACCCCGCCGTAGATGAACAGCGGGTTGTAGGTTTCGCCCGGCTGCTTGGCGACCGCCATCGAGGCTGCGTGCGCAAACTGATTGCTCGAGCCGATGATGAAGTTGTCGAACGTGTACTTCTCGTGCAGCGCGGCGCGGTCCTGCGCCTTGCGGTCCGGACGCTGGATCGGTCGCGGGCTGGGGAACAGCTCTTGCTGACCACCGCGCGGGACGCTCACGTTGAGATGGCGCAGGGAGCCGCCACTCTGCGCCGACAGAGCGCTCTCGAGCAGCTTGCCGCAGCGCTTGCGGGCGATGTCGGCGCTGGTCGCGTCGGGCGCCTCGACGGTGAAGGTGTCGCCCTGGCGCCCAACTGGGCGCAGCGATGCCAGAATACTGCGGGAATCGTCGTCGCCGAGAACCGATGAAACCGATTCTACCGCCTGTTCCCAGGTCGGGTGCGCGGTCACGGCGAGATTCTTATCCACAGGCCAACCCCCGCCAAAAATTACATCTTTATCAGGCACTTATAGAGTTATGCACCGCTGATTCCACAGTGGAATCCACAGGCTCCCCCAAGTGCGCGGATACAGATTTCAGTGAAGGTGATTCCCGCCCGGTAGAGGTGGGAAGTGGGGTTTATATCGTCTGGAAAATGCGGGCAAGGGCGTAGCGGAGGAAATCGGGTATTTCGCGAAAAAAGTTGTCGCGATCGATGCGTGCCGAGCTTGCTACGGCGACGAGCAGTCGATAGCGGGACAGGCATGGACACCTCGGAGAAACTGTTCGCGGCCGCTTGTGAAGTCATTCCCGGGGGAGTCAACAGCCCGGTACGAGCCTGGAAGGCAGTCGGTGGCAGCCCGCGCTTCATCCAACGCGCAGCCGGGCCGACGGTTACCGATGCCGACGGAGTTACGTACATCGACTACGTCGGTTCGTGGGGTCCGATGGTTCTCGGCCACGCGCGTCGCGAGGTGTTGCAGGCGGTGCAGAACGCGCTGCGCGAGGGAACCAGCTTCGGTGCACCGACGGCGCGTGAGATCGAGATGGCGCGCACCATCTGCTCGGCGGTCGATTCGGTGCAGAAGGTGCGGCTGGTCAATTCGGGTACCGAGGCGACGATGACTGCGTTGCGGATCGCGCGCGGCTTCACCGGTCGCACCGACGTGGTCAAGTTCGAAGGCTGCTACCACGGTCACGTCGACTCGCTGTTGGTCCGCGCCGGGTCCGGAGCTCTGACCCTCGGAGTGCCGGACAGTGCCGGTGTGTCGCCGGAGACGTCGCGGCAAACGCTGCTCGCCGGTTTCAACGACCTGGCCAGCGTCGAGCAGTTGTTCGCCGAACGCGGCGCGCAGATCGCCGCCGTGATTCTCGAACCAATCGCCGGCAACATGGGCGTAATCCCGCCGGCGCCGGGATTCCTCGAAGGATTGCGCGAGATTACCGAGAAAAACGGCGCGTTGCTGATCTTCGACGAGGTGATGACAGGGTTTCGCGTCGCCTACGGCGGCGCCCAGGAGATATACGGCGTGCGGCCGGACCTGAGTTGTTTCGGTAAGATAGCCGGCGGCGGGTTGCCGCTCGCCGCGGTCGGCGGCCGCGCCGACGTCATGGATGTGCTGGCGCCACTCGGTCCCGTCTACCAAGCCGGTACCCTGTCCGGGAACCCGCTGGCGGTAGCCGGCGGTCTCGAGACCCTGCGCCAGCTCACCCAGCCCGGCGTCTACCAGCGGCTCGAGGAGAAGGGCCAGCTGGTCGAGGAGGGTCTGCTTCGGGCGGTGCGCGACAGCGGCATCACCGCCTGCGTCAATCGGGTGGGTTCGATGTTCACCCTGTTCCTCGGGGTCGACTCGGTCACCGATTTCGAATCGGCGCAGGCTGGCGATACCGAAGCGTACGGGCGGTTCTTCCAGGGGATGTTGAAGCGCGGCATCTACCTCGCGCCGTCGGCGTTCGAAGCGGCGTTCATCTCGTTGGCGCACAGTCCGGACGATCTCGAGATGACGGTGCGTGCCGCAGCCGAGACGCTGCGCGAGCTGTAGGGCGGTTGCCGATGTCCGACACCGGGTCCAAGGTCGCCGCCGCCGCCCGCTTCGCAGGCCTCGGGTTCGGGCTCGGGGCCACGGTCGTCGCAGCGATCTGGCTGGGAAACCAGGTAGACGTCTATTTCGGCACATCGCCTCTGTTCTTGCTGGTTTTCCTCGTTGCCGCGCTGGTCGGGTTCATGCAGCGCCTGCTGTGGATGCTGAACAAGACGCGCTCGCGGTAGCTCCCCTCGCCGAACTGTTGCCCACGGCTCGCGAAGTCGATAGGGCCGGGGGATCGCAGAGCATGGCTGTACAGCTGGAACAAATTGAGCGGGTCCATATCGCCCTGATCGCCGCTGCGAGCGCGGTTGGCTGGGCGACGGGCTGGATGGGCCCGGGCAGCGTCGCCCTCGGCGGGCTGGTGATGGCGGCCAATATCTGGCTCCTGAAGCAGATTACGCGCCGGGTTCTCACCGCGCAGGCGAGTCAGCGGCCGGGGGTGGTCTTGCTTCTCGTGCTCGCAAAGTTTTCTATCTTCATCGGCCTGTTGGCATTGTTGTTCTGGCAGGTGCCGCTCGATCCGATGGGATTCGCGGTCGGCGCAACCATGCTGCTGTTGGCCACATTGGGGGTCGCCTTGGCCGGCCAAGGTCAAACGGCGGAAGATCAGACGTAGGAGAGCGAAGGGTGGAACACGGATTTACCTGGGTATCGGCAATCCCCGGTCTCAACCTGTTGCCGGACTACACGGCGACGGCGTTGCTGGTCGGAATTGCGATGTTGGTGTGGGCCGCCCTCGCCAGCCGTCAGATCGCGGCTGCCAACGACGCGGTGATCCCGGACGAGGGCTTCTCGCTGCGCAACATGTTCGAGATCTACCTCGAGGGATTCTACTCGATGCTGATCGAGCCGGTGCTAGGCGAACGCGGCCGCAAGTACCTGCCGTTCTACGCGACGCTGTTCCTGTTCATCCTGGTGAACAACCTGGTCGGGTTGATTCCCGGCTTCTCGCCGGCGACCAGCAACGTCAACACCACGCTCGGCCTCGGGCTGCTGTCGTTCGTCATGTACAACTACTACGGCTTCAAGGAGTCGGGTGTCGGCTACCTCAAGCACTTCCTCGGCCCGGTGATCTGGATGGCGCCGCTGATGGGAACGCTCGAGATCATCGACCACGTGATCCGGCCGGTCACACTCAATCTGCGACTCATGATGAACATGTTCGCCGACCACCTGGTTCTCGACATCTTCACCAACCTCACCTACCTGGTGATCCCGGTCGTCTTCCTGGTGCTCGGTACGTTCGTTTCGATCGTTCAATCTTACGTGTTCACCCTGCTCAGCCTGGTCTACGTCGGCATGGCGACTGCGCACCACGACGACCACGGCGACGGGCACCACTGATTCGTTTCAGATTCGTTTCAAACCGCATCGCGCATTCGGGGCGCTGGACTGTAGAGGATGAGGAGAGGCGGGCCCCAACCGTTGACGCGCGGTGCACAGCATAGGAGGAGCACAATGCTCGCACGAATGAAGACTTTCGCACTGACGGCCATCGCATTCCTGGTGGCGCAGCCGGCCCTCGCCGAAGACGCAGCCGCTGGCAACAGCGACGGCTGGATCGCCATGGCGGCCGGCCTCAGCATCGCGATCGCCGCTTTCGGCGCCGCCGCCGGGCAGGGTCGTGCCGTCGCCGCAGCGATGGAGTCGATTGGTCGCAACCCGAACTCGGCCGACCGCATCCAGACGCCGATGATCATCGGTCTGGCGCTGATGGAGGCGCTCGCCATTTACGCGCTGGTCATCGCCTTCTTCCTGCAGGGCAAGATCTAGCCCGCAAAGTAAGGTCGAGTATCTGAGGTTGCCTCAACCGAGCTGATTCGTGGATCCCGCCGAGCGCGGGAAAGGCGGGCGCTTAAGATGGCGACCGAAGGTTTGAAGGGGCGCGGGGGATTCAGTTCCCGCGCCCCTTTTTACTGTGCCGCGGAAAGTACCGGGAGTGGATCCCGCAAAGTAAGGTCGAGTATCTGAGGTTGCCTCAACCGAGCTGATTCGTGGATCCCGCCGAGCGCGGGAAAGGCGGGCGCTTAGAATGGCGACCCAGGCAATGAAGGGGCGTGGGGACTTGGTTCCCGCGCCCCTTTTCCGTTGCGCCTGGGGGTTCAGGTTTGTTGGTTTTCAGAGAACTGAACAACGCAAAGGAGCAAAGGAGCCAAGGGGGGAAGTGGGGGGTTCAGGTTTGTTGGTTTTCAGAGAAGTGAACAACGCCAAGGAGCGCAGCGGCCATGAAGGGAAGTGGGGGGTTGAGGTTTTCTGGGGTGATTTGGTTTCTACGTAGTGGGTTGGTTTCTCTTGTGATTTTGGGTGGTGGCGGTTTATCATCGCCGACACGACGGGGGTTTGTGGAATGGCGGTGGAGGCAGTAGCGCGGACGTTTGCGGCTGGCAGTGTGCAGCGCGGGCGACGCACGATGGTGAGTGCGGTTCCGATCGATCGGATCCGCGCCAATCCGGCGCAGCCGCGTCGACACTTCGACCCCGATGCTCTCGGCGAGCTCGCCGAATCGATTCGCAAGCACGGATTGCTGCAGCCGATCGTCGTCTGTCGCGGCGAGAACGAGGATGGGCAGGACACCTATCTGATCATGGCCGGCGAGCGCCGCTTTCGAGCGTCGAAGCTGGCGGGCCTGCAGGCGTTGCCGGCGCTGGTTCGCGACGACGACCCGATCGAGATCGCGATGATCGAGAACCTGCAGCGCGAGGATCTTTCGCCGCTCGAGGAAGCCGAGGGGCTGCAGTCGCTGATCGATCAGTACCAGTACACACACGACACACTCGCCGAGCTGATCGGCAAGAGCCGCCCGTACGTCAGCAACACGCTGGCGCTGTGCCGCCTTCCCGACAGCATCAAAGAGGACTACCACGCGTCTCCCGTCGTCTCGCGCGAGATCTTGATTTCGGTCGCTCGCGCCGACTCACCCGAGCGCCAGGACATGTTGTGGCGACTGGCCAAGATGCGGCGCCTGTCGGTGCAGAAGTTCCGCTCGGCGCAGGCCGGCGAGCGCGGCGAACGGCGCGAGGTCGACGAAGTCGGCCGCCTGGTTCGCAAGCTGGGCCGCCGCATGAAGGCCGCGCTCGGCAGCAGCCTCGACCAGGCGGAGCGAGCTCAGGCGATCCGCGTTCTGCGCCGCGCGCGCACGCAGATCGATCGCGCGCTCCACAAGCTCGAGCTTGCGGTCAGCGCAGATCAGCCAGGGCCTGGCGAACCGAGCTGAGCTGAGCCGCAGTATCCTCGAAGGACGGCGCCGCCGCGACCACTTCGCGCACCGTGAGAATTCCCGGCCGCTCGCCGAGCTTGGTGTCGAGCGCAAGGTGCGACGACAATGGAACCACGCGTCTCTGTCCGCTGGCTGACATCAGGTACTCGACCAGCTGCCGCGCTCTCGCCGAGTCGGCGGCGCTGCGGTGAATGGCGACGGTCGTCGGCAGCAGGACGGCACCGGTGCCGTCCTGGTCTGGGATCAGAATGCCGATGTCGAAGCCGGACTCGCGACCGGCGAACGCGTCGGCGCCGCTGAGAACGCCGATCGGAGGTCCCTCGCCTGCAACCGCGGCGAGCACTTCCCCTTCGTCGTTGGCAAACACCGCTCCGCCGACCGCGAGGTCCTTGAAGAACGCGGTGGCCGGCGCCGGTCCGCGCGCGACGAAGAGCGTCGCCGCATGCCAGGCGGCGGAAAGACTGGACGGGCGCGCCAGCACCATGCGTCCGACGTAGCGCGGTAGAAGAATGTCCTCGAAACGAGTCGGCACGGCGTCGGCATCCACCCGCTTGCGGTCGTAGGCGATGACGCGCACGTCGGCGGTCACCGCCAACCAGCGCCCGCTCGAATCGACGAACTGCCCGCTGCGCTTGCGGCGCAGCTCGTCCGGCAACTCGGCCAGCTCCCCGGCGTTGGCGAGCGCGATGGTCGTCGCCGGGTTGGCGCTCCACAGAACGTCGAACTCCTTGGGCGGCGGCGCTGCGGCATCGAAGCGCGTTACGGCGAGCGCAGTTCCAGTCTCACGCTCGAAGTCGGCGAGCGCGGGGCGCGCAACCTTGCGGTTGATCGAGACGGCCACGTCGAGCTTGGGTTCGGGGGTGCAGGCGCTGAAAAGGGATAGGGCTACGGCGAGAAAGATGCGTGACATTGGTTCGAAAGGTAGCCGCTGTGGGGTTGGGGAGATAGTCGGCCAAAGAATCGCCTGACGGCGATTCGGCCAAAGCGCCGCGCTGCGCCGCGTCCAAAGCGCGACTTCGCTACGCTCGTCGCGCGGCCAAATGGAGGGTCAGGGCGCCGGGGTTTTCATGGTGGGCTGGGCACCGTACGCTACAGTAGTGCGTCGTCGGAGGGCGTAGCCCGGACGGGAGTGAGAATCAAAATGCCAACAACGGAAGATTTGTACGATAAGGCGGTGGATTACGTTGCCGACGGCGATCTCGATGCGGCGGTTGCGGCGTATCGCGCGGCGCTCGACCAGGATGCGGAGTTTGCCGATGCCTGGGAAGGGTTGTCGATGGCGTTGGCGGATCAGGAGAAGTACGACGAGGCGCTGGAGGCGGCGCACAAGGTGGTCGAGCTGACGCCGGACGAGCAACTCGCCTATACCAACCTGTCGCGCATCTACATGCGCGCCGACCAGATCGAGAAAGCCGAGGAGTGGGCGGCCAAGGCGCGGGTTCTCGATTGGAAGCGACAGCTGTCAGAATCCGACGGCGAAGGGAACGATTGAACCGATGACGACCGCCGGCCAAGTGACGCCGACCGAGGTCCATCGTCGGGTCGAGGAGCGCGAGCTCGGCGTCGAGTGGAGCGACGGACACAGCGGCAGCTATTCGTTCGACTACCTGCGCGGCTGGTGTCCCTGCGCCGCCTGCCAGGGGCACGGTCGCGGCAAACACTTCGTCGAGGGACAGAACAGCGACCTCGACAAAATCTCGTTGGTCGGCAACTACGCGCTGCAGATGCACTGGGGCGACGGCCACGAGACGGGCATCTACAGCTACTCATACCTGCGCCAGCTGTGCCCGTGTGCCGAGTGCGGCGGCAAGCAGGACAGCTGAGCAGGCAGCACTCCCCTGTTTGTAGCGCCGGTTAGCGCGCCGGCGCGAGTGCCTGATACAGCACCGCGACGTCTCCAAGGATCGCTGCGCGTAGCCGGGAGCGTACGAAGTCGCGGTAGACTTCGGTGCGTATGCGCAGCGGCCGACCAGCGGGCCCACAGACCGACTCGGCGCCGAAGTAGCCACCGGGACCGTTGGCGCAGTCGAGCTCGCCCCGGTCGTAGACGGGCACGTTGTAGCGACCGAAGAATTCCCCGTCTTCGGGATCGACCCAGAACAAGCTCTTCCAGGTGACCGCGGCAGCTCCCGGAACCGGCTCGGCGATCGCTGTGCGAGTCCCATCCGCGACTCGTTGCAAGAGCTCGACGACTGCAGGATGTGCGCGGGCCATTTTTTCGGCCTCGCCGCAGATTCCCGCTTTATCCAGGTCGGCCCAGACTTGCGGATCGGTCTTCGGATAGTCGTCGACCTCGTCCTTGATGACGAAGCCGCCGCGTTCGAGGCCCATCCCCGGGGCGCGCGGACCGTGATAGGCGGGCACGACGTGCGCCGGTACGGTGACATCCTCGACGTAGTGGAGCACGCGACCGATGAGCTCGAAGCGGTCGTTACCGGCGGCCGCGGCGAGCTCCTCGGCGACCGACCTGAACAGCGGAACCAACGACATCTCGGCGATCCGCCAGTAGGGCGCCGAGTCGATGGATCGATTGACGAAGTGCCAATTGACGAGGCGGGTCCAGCTGGCGCCGTCCTCGGCGCGGCTGGCCGCCGCAATCGCCAGCCAACCCGCGTCTGCGATAGCGACGACGCGCCGGTCCCCGCTCTCGCAAGCGCGGAACGTCTCCACCGCACGAGCGGCGATAGTTTCGTGGATGTGAGGATCGTAGGCCGGCGCAGTCGACGGTACCGAGCAGAGTACGAAGAGGGCGGCGGTGAGGAGTTGGCGGCGGCTCATCGTTCCAGGACTTCTATTCGGGTTCGTGTTCCCAGACGTCGGGCATAAGTAGGCGGCAGACGGAGATCAGCTCGGCCTCGACTTCGTCGAAGCCGAGCTTTCCGGTCGTGGCCAACATGAACGCGCCTAGCAGGTAGCGGAACAGTACCGTCTGCAGAATCGCGCCGTTGGCCGGCTCGAGGTTGCCGAGAACGCTGCCCAGGACCCCGGAGATGATGTTCTCGATCTCTTCGTATGTATCGAATACCGCAGGGTCGCTCGACGACAGGTTGCCGATGCAGCTAGCCAGAACCTTTTCGCTGGCGCCGGCGATCGTGGTGAATCGTCGACAGAGCGATTCTATCCTGTCTCCGATCGTGCGCCCGCCCGGTGGGTTGTTACGGAGGTGCGCAATCAGGTTGCGCCCGGCAGCGAGCGTCACTTCAGCGAGGAGATGCTCGCGCGAGGTGTAGTACCGGTACAGGGTGGTGCGCGATACCCCGGCCGCAGCTGCCACCGATTCCATCGAGACCTCGGAGCGGCCGGCCGCAATGAGGCCGAGAGTGGTGTCGACGATCTCACGGCGTTTCCGCTGCTGCGCCGGGCTGATTCGCCGCCGGAGAACCTGGATCTCGGAATTCTCTGACATCGGTGTACGCATTTCACGCCACTCAGGTCGCTGCAACATGAGTTGACACAGCTGTGTCACCTGCCGTATCACCAAGTCTTCTCATGGATCAAGTTCCTCCTGACGATCTCTCCTCGACGCTTCAGGCCGCAGCCGTCGGCGGCGGTCTAGAGCTCACCGATTGGCGCCTTCCTGGCATAGAGTTACACCAGATGCTCGATCGCCTGCGCGAGCTCGGCCCTCTGGTGCGCATTCGCTTCGGTGGCTCGCCGGCGTGGCTGACCACATGCGAAGATACGCTTGCCGCCGCCTTCAGGGACGCCGAGAGCCTGCCTCCTCCACTTGTATACAGGGCGGGCATCGAGCCGTTGATCGGTGAGACGTTCCAATCCATGGACGGTGAACGGCACCGGCTGTTCCGCCGCCTGGCCACGCCGTCGTTCCGCCCGCGCGCGCTCGACAGGCTGGACGACACGATCTTTGTCGAAGTTGCCCACGAGCTCATCGATCGCTTCGCGGACGATGGCCACGCCGACCTCGTTCGCCAGTTTTCCGAGAAGTACCCGCACATCGTAATTGCTCGCCTGCTCGGGTTGCCGCGTGACGAAGAGGACCGCTTCGCGAGTTGGGTCGTCGGCATTCTGGACTTCTCCGGGAACCCGACGCGCGCCGTCCAGTGTCGCGACGAGCTTTGGACTTACCTCGACCCGGTCATCGAAGACCGTCTGGCCAAGCCGCGCGACGATGTGATTTCCCATCTACTGCACGCCGACGAAGATGGCGTGCGTATGACCTCTGCGCAGGTGAAGTCACACGTGGCCTTGATGTTCAGCGCAGGCGCGGCGACCACCCACGATTCGATCGGGAATCTGATCTACGGCGTCGCGTCGAGCGACGGCTGCTGGGAGCGTCTGCGCGCCGAGCCGGAGCTTCGTCGAGGGGCTATCGAAGAGGCACTTCGGTGGGAAGCGGCGATTTCGTTCCTACCGCGTTTGACCCGACCCGATCGATCGATCGAGCTTGCGGGCACGACCATCGAACCCAGCACCTTCGTGATCATGGGGATTGCCGCCGCCAACCACGATCCCGCCGTGCGCGAGAACCCGCACGCGTTCGACATCATGCGTCCACCAGACCGCACGATGACGTTTGGCTACGGGGAACGCAGTTGCCCGGGTATGCACCTGGCGAAGAAGGAGATCCGGGTCACCCTGGACGCATTGCTAGAGCGGCTTCCCGGTCTCCGGCTCTCCGACCCGGAAGCCGCCGCCCCATGTGGCACGATCTTCCGCCACCCCGAGCTGTTGGAGGTTTCTTTCTGACGACGCCGTGGCGGTGAGGCACATCGTCTTGGTGATCGATCGGCGATCGCTGAACGCGCTGAGGCCGGTGCGCGCACACCGTCCGGCGAGGAGAAACTGCGCCCGGGGTCGTACGAAATCCGGTCTGGTGCCGGAATGTCATACCTTTCCTCGATCTTGGGACACGAGCGGCTGAGGCATGTTGACGGTCACTGGGAGGAACGACAACCGTGACCAAGACCAATCCTACCAACCTGGTTTTCGCGCTAGTCGGCGTGCTGGTAGCCGCGCTCGCCTTCGCCCTTGCCTCCCCGCCCTTCGGTTACACGGCCGCCGCTTGGCTGGTTCCCGGCATTCTGCTCGTCACTGCGCGCCGGCTGTCGATCCGCAAGGCCTTCGAGGCAGGTCTGCTATTCGGCCTGGTTTCGACGACGCTGGTCGGGCGCTGGTTGCCGCAGACGCTCACCTCGGGTCTCGATCTTTCGCCGCTACAGGGAAGCCTGCTGGTCTACGCGACGATGCTGGTCACCCTGGGAATCCCCGCCGGGGTGATGAGCGCGGGCTACGCCTGGGCCTCGCGGCGTGTCGAGCCGCGCGACCTGCCGATCATCGGTGCGACATTCTGGCTGTGCGCCGAGTGGATCGCATGCTGGGCGTGGGGCGGTCCGACCCTCGGTCACAGCCAGTTCCGCGCGCTCTGGCTGATCCAGATCGCCGACCTCGGCGGTGCATTCGCCGTGTCGTTCGTCGTCGCCCTCGTCAGCATCTCGGTCGCCGAGGTTTGCTCGCGTCTGCTGAGCCGCGAGGTCGGGTTCGGCACCGCGCTGCAGTCACTGAGCCTGTCGGTGGCGACCTTGGCGGTCACGTTCTTCTACGGTTCCAATGCGCAGAGCACGCACGGGTTTGACCCAGTGACGCCGTTGGCGGTCGCCGAGCATCCAGTCGTTCCGGCTGGGGTCTCGGCGTTGGAACGCCCGCAGCTGCAGCTGCGCCAGGTGTCGACGATCGGCGCGACCGGGATGCGAGTGAGCCCGCTGCTCTGCGAACACGTTCGCGATCGCGAGCTGGTCCACGACCTGGCGCGGCAAGGAGCAGACGTTCTCATCAATCACTGCCGCGATCGCGAGCTCGGCGAGCCCGGCGGGGCCGCCGATCAGCTGCACCTGGCGACCGCGGTGCTGCGATCGGTCGAGGCGCGGCGAACCCTGGTGCGATCGAACGGGCGACACGCGGAGCTGATCGCAGCGACCGGAGAAACCCGCCGGCAGCCACCCAAACACTACGCACCGGGTGCGATGTCGGCTCCGACGACTCACTACACGCGCTGGGGCGACTACTGGATTCTCAGCGGACTCGGCCTGTGTCTGATCGTCATCGGCCGCGGCCGCAGGTAGGCCGGGGCTTCAGACTTTATTCTCGCGCAGAGGCGCCGAGGACGCAGAGGGGTTTCAGGTTGCGGAGCCCTCTCTGCGGGCTCTGCGGCACTGCGCGAGGAAATCTCGGCAAACCCAGAGCCCGGATGCTTCGATAGCGGGCCCTACTTCGCCCAGCCCATCGCCTGGCGGTCTTCCTTGGTCATTTTTTCGCGGATGCGCGACCCCTGGCCCAGGTGGCGCACGCTCTTCGAGCCGCCGTCGGAGAAGTATTCTTCGTACGCCTTCGCCGGGACGTGCGGCTCGGGCTTGTTGTCGCCGATCTCGACGCCGAGCAGCTGCTCGACGAAATCGGTGTTGTACATCCGCACAGCGTCGTAGTCGGTCAGCAGAGCGCAGACCTCGACGCAAATGAAACAGCCGATGCACTCCTGAAAGCGATCTTGCACCGGCGACAGACCGCGTCCGGGCAGACTCGCCTCCGGCAGATATTCAATACAGCCGACCGGACAGAACTCCGGGCACTTGCCGCACGGATAGCAGAGGTTGACGTCCATGAAGGCTACCTGGCGCGGCCGCTTCTTCTTCTCGGCGATCTCCTCGGGAAACGGAGCCTCCGGAATGCGATCCTCTTTGAGTCGACGGATGATTAGCTCGACGGCTTCGGCATCGGACGCCATGGTCAGTTCCTTTTATCTGTGGAAGGTCGAAAAACTCGGGTGTTTCGGTAAAGCGGGGATCGTGCCTCTAGCCGCCTCGGACTGCAAGAGCAGGTGGCGCGTTGGATACTCTGGCTTCACGGCTGTGCGTCCCGAACTGGCGGAACGGTTGCTCTCGCAAGGGCGATGGATCCCGCGGGCGCTCCTCGGCTCACTTTCTATCCACAGATTACGCAGATTGCGCAGATTTGGGATTCAGGCTTTCCGCAGTCTGAATCGCTGAGCTCCAATCGGCGAAATCTGCGTAATCTGTGGATAAAGAAGAACCCACCCTGATTGGCGCTGACAGTGATCGGGCTTTCTTCCGCTCGGGCGGTTGGTTAGGCTCGGCCGAATTTGCTTGCGACCTTTTCTGGAGGGGGATCGACCGATGAGATTGAAGTCTTTGGCAGCGGCGTTGCTGCTGGGCGCGGTAGTGTTCGGGTGTGGCGACGACGACGACGCGAACGGGGGCGAGGCTGGCCTGGTCGAGCAGCTCGAGGCGGCCGGTCTCGGCCAGTATCTCGGCGGCGACTTGCCGACGCCGACCCAGCTCGGTGACTGGCTGCGCTACGAGTTTCCGGTGACCGACGGCGGGCCGCAGTGCATCTTCGGTACCGAGTACGTCGTCTACGTACGGCCCGGGACCAACGACAACGTGTTGTTCTACCTCGAGGGTGGCGGCGCCTGTTGGAACGACGAAACCTGTTTCGGCAACAGCGGTCTCGGTGCCAAGACGACATCGGAGCCGTTCGGCGGCGAGCCGCCGACCTTCGCCGGCATTCTCGGCAGGGGCCCGGGCAACCCCATCGACGGCTGGAACGTCGTCTACGCCCCCTACTGCGACGGCTCGGTGTTTTCGGGCGACAACGTCGCCGAGTACGACAGCGGCACGGCGTATCACTTCGGCCAGATCAACATTTCGGCGGCGATCGACGTGATGCGTGAGAACTATCCCGATCCGGAGACGATCATGGTGAGCGGCAGCAGCGCCGGCGGCTACGGAACCTATCCGGGCTACGGCAACATGCGCGTCGCCTACCCCGACGAATTCATCTACGTGCTCAACGACTCGGGCCCGGGCCTGCAGAACAACGACGACCCGGCCTCGATTGCCGAGCGGCGCGAGAATTGGCGATTCGAGGAGTTCATCGTCGACGGCTGCACCGACTGCTCCGAGCAGCCGTCCTATCTGACCGACTGGGCGCTCGACAACGATCCGGACACGGTTGCCGCTCTGTTCAGTTACCAGCGCGACTTCGTGATCTCCGACTTCCTGATGGTCGAACGGGACGAATACCGCGACCTGCTGCTCGACGTTTCCGGCGCGATCACCTCGCGCCACCCGGATCGCTTCAAGCGCTTCCTGGTCGAAGGCGAGGCGCACACCATCCTGCTCGGCGCCGGCGTCTCGCCCAACGGCCCGATCGGCACCGAGGGATTCTTCAACACCCTCGAGATCGACGGAGTACTGCTGCCGGACTGGATCGCCGACTTCGTCAGCGACGGCCCCGACTGGCGCGATTTGGTGGAGTAGATGGCCAGCGGGCTGCGCCCGCTGGCGGGATCTGGGAGCTAGGATCTGGGATCTGGGGGCGGTAGGCGGCTACGCCGCCCCTTTTCCCTGCTCCGATGGGTCTGACCCGCCCGAACCAGAAAACCTGACCCCCCCGCTTGGACGCGCCGCCCCAGCGGCGCTTTGGCCGCTGTCGGCAAAGCCGACGCTTTGGCCGCGCGCGACAGCGCGCTTTGGACCAGCCGGTGCCCTAGTCGTCGTCAGAGCAATGCCAGCGCTGCGCGAAGCCCCTCGTCGATGCGCTCCAGAGCGGGTGTCGACAGCCTCCCAGTGCGTTCGGTCAACTTGCCGCGGTCGAGCGTCGTGACTTGGTGGCAGAGGGCAACGCTCTCTCGGCGCAGACCCGCGGCGCCTTTGGCGAGGGGGACGGCGGTGGGGCCGCGGCGGAGCTGGCGCGGAGAAGTCGAGAGCGGAACGACGATTATCGAGCGCCAAGCCTCGACCTGATTGAAACCGTCGTGCGAGACGACCACTACCGGACGGCGTCCACTCTGCTCCGAACCGGATCGAGGCTCCAACTCGGCCCAGAACACATCACCCCGTTTCACCGCTTCTGCCGCTGCCGAGCGATGTGCTCGGCGCCCGCTCGCTCCAAGCTCTCGTCCAGATCGGTCTCGCCGGCCATCTCGCGAGCGTATTCGGCGATCGACTCGTGCACGGCCAAGCGCCGCTGTTCCTGGATCCAGAATTCGATCGCCTCGCGCGCCAGCGCGGTTGCCGGCCGCCCCGAACGCGCCGACTCGGCCCGCAGTTGCTCGTGGAGCGCCCGGGGCAGCGGCACGTGCAGGTTGTGCGTAACCTTCGCCATGCCAACAATCTGCCATCATTTCATGGCAGACCCAAGAGCAGTCGAACCCCTGAACGACCAACAAACCCGCCCCCCCATTTGGACGCGCCCCCGCGGCGGCGCTTTGGCCGCCGTCGGCAAAGCCGACGCTTTGGCCGCGCGCGAAAGCGCGCTTTGGACCGACTGGTAGCCTAGAACCCGTCGACGTACGGCAGGTTCTTGGCGGTCTCGGCGACCTGCTCGGCACCCGCGACGAGCACGCGGGTAGCGTCCCAGGTGCCTTCGAGGAGCTGTTGGCGGATGCCGTCGGGGATGGTGATGGCGTAGCTCTCACCGTTGTAGGTCGCGGTTCGCGCCTCGACGTCGATGGTCAGGTCGTGCGCCGGATCCTCCTCGATCGCCTTCATCAAGCGTTCGATCGTCGCGGCGTCGGCGGTCGCCACCGGCATGCCGTTGGCGATGCAGTTGCCGTAGAAGATGTCGGCAAAGGTCTCGCCGATCAGCGCCTTGATGCCCCAGCGCAGCAGCGCCTGCGGCGCGTGCTCGCGCGACGAGCCGCAGCCGAAGTTCTTGTTGACGACGGCGACCCGGTCGCCCTTGGCGATGAACCGGGGGTCGTGCATGACGTGGTCCTTGGGCTCGCCGTCGGCGGTGAAGCGTTCATCGTGGAAGGCGAGCTCGCCGAGTCCGTCGAAGGTGATCGCCTTCATGAACCGCGCCGGGATGATGCGGTCGGTGTCGATGTCATTGCCGCGCAGCGGGATCGGTCGCCCGCTGACCTGCTTGACCGAGACCAGTTCGCTCATGACTTGGCTTCCTCTCCGATCATCTCGCGGACGTCGCTGACCGCGCCCTCGATCGCCGCCGCGGCGACCATCGCCGGGCTCATCAGCAGCGTGCGGCCGGCCGGGCTGCCCTGCCGTCCCTTGAAGTTGCGGTTGCTCGACGAGGCGCACACCTGATCGCCGATCAGCTTGTCCGGATTCATCGCCAGACACATCGAGCACCCCGGCAGGCGCCATTCGAAGCCGGCCTCGCGGAAGATCTCGGGCAGACCCTCGGCCTCTGCCTGGCGCGCCACGTCCTGCGACCCCGGCACGACCAGGGCTTTGACGTGCGATTTCACCTTGCCGAGCTTGGCGATCTTTGCGGCCTCGCGCAGGTCCGAGATGCGGCCGTTGGTGCACGAGCCGATAAAGGCGACGTCGATTTTGGTGCCGCGCAGGGTCTGTCCGGGCTTCCAGCCCATGTAGCCGTGCGCGTCCTCGACCGTCTGACGATCGTCGGCATCGTACTCGGAGACGTGCGGGATCTTCTCGTCGACGCCGATCGCGTGCCCGGGGTTGATACCCCAGGTGACCACCGGGGCGAGATCGGAGCCGTCCAGCACCTGGACGTCGTCGTAGCTCGCGCCCGACTCCGAAGCCATGCTGCGCCACCACTCGACGGCGCGGTCGAAGGCCGCGCCGCTCGGCGCCATCGGACGGCCGCGCAGGTACTCATAGGTGGTTTGGTCCGGGTTCACGTAGCCGCAGCGGGCACCGCCCTCGATGCTCATGTTGCAGACGGTCATCCGCTCTTCCATGGTCATGCGATCGAAGACGCTGCCGGCGTACTCGTAGGCGTAGCCTACGCCGCCTTTGACGCCGAGCTTGCGGATGATGTGGAGGATGACGTCCTTGGCGTAAACTCCGCTCTTCAGCTCGCCGTCGACCTCGACCCGGCGCAGCTTCGGCTTGTTGATCGCCAGGCACTGCGAGGCGAGCACGTCGCGCACCTGGCTGGTGCCGATGCCGAAGGCGATCGCGCCGAACGCCCCGTGGGTGCTGGTGTGGCTGTCGCCGCAGGCGATGGTCATTCCGGGCTGCGTGAGGCCGAGCTCCGGACCGACCACGTGAACGATTCCCTGATCGCCGCTGCTGCGGTCGAGCAGACGGATGCCGAATTCCTTACAGTTGCGTTCGATCGCCGACATCATACCCTCGGCCTGTTCGTCGTCGAACGGTCGCATGTCGGTGTGGGTGGGAATGATGTGGTCGACGGTGGCCACCGTGCGCTCCGGGTAGGGGACCGAAAGTCCCGCTTCGCGCAACATCTGGAATGCCTGCGGGCTGGTCACTTCGTGCACCAGGTGCAGGCCGATGAAGAGCTGGGTCTGGCCGCTCGGCAGCTCGCGAACCGCGTGCGCCTGCCACACTTTGTCGAATAGAGTCGATGCCATAGGGGTACCTCCGCGGACGGGACGACCGGCGAGCCGGTCGGCTCCGGGCGAATCCCGAACCCTATCGCGGACCGCTGGTCGAGTCCACGTGGGCCGGCTGGGCGGGTCGGCAGTGACGATGGGCGAACCCCTGGATCCCCCCTCCTTACCAAGGAGGGGGCCAGGGGGAGGTCACGCCGCGACGCAGGGAGCTTCTGCCCTCGACTTGATCGCCCTCCGGTTTACCCCCCTGAAGTCCCCCCTTGGCAAGGGGGGACGGAATTCGGGGGTTGGGCCGGGCAGACGGTCGTTTTCCTCGTTCGTGGAGCCGACTTGGATCATAACTGGGTTTGCCAGCGGGACCGGGTCGGGGATATGGACGCTGCAGCCAGGTTGGCGGGGGCGAATGATCGATCGAATCAACGAAGCATGGCTTCACCTGATCGAGGCCGCTTCCGGATGGTTGCCGAGCGGAACCCCGGAGCACGTCGGGCGAGCTCTGATCGTCATTGCGATAGCGACTGCCTTCTTCATCGTCTTCTGGCGTTCGGTCCGCTATTCGTTCGGCCTCTTCACGATGAAGGTGGCGTCGCTCGAGGGGACCCGCCTCAAGCCGCTGCGCTACCAGAACGAGATCCTGCTCTCGACGCAGGAGATGATCGACTTCGCGGCGCGTCTGCTGCGCTGGCTGGGCACCGCCGTCATCCTGATCGGCCTTTATGTATACGTGCAGACGGTCCTCGGTCAGTTCCCGGCTACCGCCGGTCTGGCGCAGCAGCTGGTCGGCTACGGCGTCGGCGCGATCGAGCTCGTCTTCTGGTCGATCGTCGATTACATCCCGAGCCTGATCGTCATCCTGATCATCTTGCTGGTAGCGCGCGCCGCGGTGTCGCTGTCGCGCGTGTTCTTCGACGGGATCACGAGGCGGAGGATCCGCATCGCCGGTTTCTATCCGGATTGGGGAGAGCCGACGTATCAGCTGACCCGCGGACTGATCCTGGTTTTCGCCGCGGTCATGATCTTTCCCTACCTGCCCGGCCACGGGTCGTCGGCGTTTCAGGCGATCGGCATCTTCGTCGGCGTGCTGGTGTCGCTCGGGTCGTCTTCGGCGGTCGCCAACATTGTCTCCGGGGTGGTGCTGACCTACATGCGGCCGTTCAAGGTCGGCGACCGCGTACAGATCGCCGACGCAGTGGGCGACGTGATCGAACGCACCACCTTCGTGACGCGTCTGCGCACGCCAAAGAACTTCGACATCACCATCGCCAACAGCCAGGTGATGAGCAACAACATCATCAACTACAGCGCCCGCGCCGCGCGCGAGGGCTTGATCCTCAACACCAGCGTGACCATCGGCTACGACGTCGCCTGGCAGAAGGTGCACGAGTTGCTGCTCGCCGCCGCCGTAGCCACCGAAAACATCAGCGAAGAACCGGCGCCCTTTGTCCTGCAGACCGCGCTCGAGGACTTCTACGTCGCCTACGAGCTCAACGCCTACACCAAGAGCGCGGCGGAGATGCCGAACACCTACTCCGAGCTCCACCGCAACATTCTCGATCAGTTCAACGCTGCCGAGGTCGAGATCATGTCGCCCCACTTCCGGGCACTGCGCGACGGAGCGGCGCCGAACATTCCCGGTCGGGCTGAGCCAGGTCGGTCGGATTAGCCTCGAAGAAAAATAAGACCACGGATGAACACGGATCGACACGGACAAGAGAAGAGCCCAAGAGGCATTCCCGGAATCATCCCAACCCCATTTTGAATGACTTTGTCTTGAAGGATGCCCATGCCGCTCCACTCCTAAGCGCCACAGTGATTATCCGTGTTCATCCGTGGTTTCTTTTTTTGAGGTTAACTCTCGCGGCGGAACTCCGCGATCAGGCGCGCGTCGAGCTCGCCGTCGCGAGCGAAGAGCTGGTCCATACGCTCCAGTCGGTGCGACGGGGCGATCTCGCGCAGTCGCTCGACGGTGAGCGGGACCAGATCGGGGTCGGCAGCCGCGTCGATCACTTCGGCAAGCGCGACGACACGATCTCCGGTGGCCATCGTCGTCTCGACGCGGCACTCGAGCCACGCCTTGGCAGCCGAGAGGACGGGGGCGCCGCTCGATCCGGTGCGCGTGTCGAGGCCGGCAAGCTTGTCGCGGCCCCGTCCCGAGTCGAGTCCGAAGTTCCACACCCAGTCGGCCTCGGTTTCGGTGAGCAGGTGGGCGACGAGGGCCGAGCTCTGCGCGACCAGCTCGGTGGTGTTCTGTCGCACCCCAAGTCCGACCAGGACCCGCGGCATCGACTCGACGATCGACGCGCGCGAGACGAAGGTCGCTACCAGCCCGCCGCGCCGATCGCCTGCCGCCGCGGTCACCACCCACAGCTGGCGCTGCATCAGCGAGAACAGAGAAGCGGCCGCGTCGCGGGACATGTCAGTGGAGGCCTGCAGCGGCGCGCGCTTGGCGCTGCCGCTCGCGGCTGGTCTGCCCGGAGCCGCTCGGGTCCCAACCGGGGGGCTGCAGGAGAAAGCCCATGATCTCGCGTCCATTCCGGGCACGGCGCAGGTCGCGGGCGATCGCGATCCACTCGTGAAAGGTCGCGCGCAGCGGGTTGTGGGTCTCGATGTTGTGGGTGATGCCGAAATCGGGTTGCTCGACTTCGGCTTCGAAGGTTCCGAAGAGCTTGTCCCAGACGATCAGCGTGCCGCCGTAGTTCTTGTCGAGGTACTGGACGTTGGCGGCGTGGTGAACGCGGTGATGCGAGGGCGTGACGAAGATTCGGCCGAAGCTGTCGAGCTGGCCGCCGAGCTCGGTGTGCGGCCAGAACTGGTAGACGAAGTTGAGCGCCAGGCAGGCGACGGCCAGCAGCGGGTCGAAGCCGACCAGGACCACCGGCACCAGCATCAGCGGCTCGAGAAACGGCTCGACGAACGACTGGCGCAGCGAGGTGGTGTAGTTGAAGTGCCGGCTCGAGTGGTGGTTGACGTGCGCCGCCCAGCCCAAGCGCACTTCGTGCAGGATCCGGTGGTACCAATAGAAGGCCAGGTCGACGGCGACGTAGGCGGCGATCCAGACCAGCGGTCCGTCGTCGAAGCCGAGCTGGACCGGGGCGAAGCGCGCCAACCAGAACAACAACAGCAGAGCCGGCGCCCGTACCAGCGCCGAGGTGACGGCGTAGAACACGCCCATGGTCACGCTGCACAGCGAATCGCGCAGCGAATAGGCCGGGGCGAAGCCCGCCGAGCGCAGCGCCAGATCGGCGGCGAGGAGGACGGCGAACAGGGGCGCCGAGTACTGCTCGATGGTTTCGACCATGGGCGTGTCGGGAGTGGGTAGTTAACCACGGATGAACACGGATGGACACGGCGCGGGGCCGGGGTGGTCACTGCGACAGCGTGCGCTGGACAGCCGGGGTTCCCGCCTTTTTTATCCACAGATTTCGCAGATTCACGCAGATTTTCGCAGTACCTCGATGCAGCGTGCGGGACCTCACTTGTCTGGTCAGATCATCGGATTGACGGCGGAGCTCAACCAACCTTCCGAATGAGCCAGCAAGGTTTCCATTGGTTTGCTTCGTCACTGTGATCGTCCGACACGACAGCCCGACGCCGCGAGGAAAATCTGCGTAATCTGCGAAATCTGTGGATAAGAGAGCGGAGAGCCCCGCGCGTTGGGACGCTTCGCGGAGTTGTGGTAATTAGCGCCGATGGCTCGTCCCGAGGTTATTCTCGAAGATCTGGCGTTTCCCGAGGGGCCGCGCTGGCGCGATGGCAAGCTGTGGTTCTCGGACATGCACTCGCAGCGGGTGATGACGGTCGATCCGACGGGAAACTCCGAGGTCGTGGTCGAGGTCGCCAACGATCCTTCCGGGCTCGGCTGGTTGCCGGACGGTCGGCTGCTGGTCGTCTCGATGCGCGATCGCAAGCTCTTGCGGCTCGATGGGGAAGGCCTCAGCGAGGTCGCCGACTTGAGCGCGGTCGCGACCTATCACTGCAACGACATGGTGGTCGACTCGGTCGGCCGCGCCTACGTCGGCAACTTCGGTGCCGACTTCCAGGGTGGCGCCGAGATGGTGCCGGCCAAGCTGGCCCTGGTCGATCCCGACGGCACGGTGCGGGTCGCCGCCGAGGATCTGATGTTTCCCAATGGCTCGGTGATTACGCCCGACGGCAAGACCCTGATCGTCGGCGAGAGCTTCGCGGCTCGGCTGACTGCGTTCGACATTGCCGCCGACGGTAGCTTGTCGAATCGCCGGGTTTGGGCGGAGATTCCCGGAGCGCTTCCCGACGGGTGTTGTCTCGACGCCGAGGGTGCGATCTGGATCGCCTCGCCGATCTCCTCCGAAGTGGTTCGCGTTTGCGAGGGCGGGAAGGTGACCGATCGGATCAAGGTCGACACCCAGGCGATCGCCTGCATGTTGGGCGGCGCCGACCGCAAGACACTGTTCATTCTCACCGCGGGAACCTTGGACCCCGAAGAAGCCAAGCAACGGCGCGATGGTCGGATCGAGACGATCGGCGTCGAGGTGCCCGGGGCGGGTCTACCGTAGCTCATAGGGGGGATTCTCGATGAAGAAGATATCGCGGCTGGTTGTGTGGCTGATCGCGGTCGGGGTGCTGGCCGTCGTCGGTTGCGACGGCGACGACGACGGCAAGCAGCTCGGGCCGGAAGCTCTCAATGCGGCGGCCTGCGTGCGCAAGATCACGCCGGAAGTCGACGTCAATCACAGCGACCCGATCTACCTGGCGGGGTTCGGCAACGACCGCCACGCCACCGGAGTGCACGACGACCTGTGGGCGCGTGGCGTCGTGCTCGAAGCCGACGGCAAGAAGGTCGCGATGGTGGTGCTCGACGTAGTCGGTTATTTCAACAACGAGATCGAGACCATCCGCGACTTGTTGAACGACCCCACGTTCGACTCGATCACCGTCTCGAGCACCCACAACCACGAGGGCCCCGACACCATGGGACTCTGGGGTCCCGACGAGATCACCCCGGGGGTCGACCTCGACTACCTCGACTTCGTCAATCAGACGGTCGCCGAGTGTATCGCCGAAGCCAATGCCAACCTGCGGCCGGCGGAGATTCGCTTCGCGACCGGCGATACCATCGGCACCTCGCTTCCGCCGGAGCCCGATCTGGTCGCCGACGGCGAGATTCTGCAACACCTGTGCGTCGGCGGTGAGTTCGATGGCAGCGGCAATTGCGTCGACGGTATCGAGGTTCTGGGAGACGACGGACCGATCCGCAACCCGACGACGCCGTCGTTTCAGCTGCGCGATCGCGACAGCGGCGAGATGCTGGCGACTCTGGTCAACTACGCCAGCCATCCCGAGGCCCTGGGCTCGAGCAATACCCTAATCACCAGCGACTTTCCCCATTACATGCGCGTCGCACTCGAGGAGCGCTTCGGCGGGTTGGCGATCTACATGAGCGCCGATGTCGGCGTACTGCAGGGTCCCCTCGACGTCTTTCTCGAGGACGAGGACGGAGAGATGGTGCCGCGCCGCAGCTTCGAATTCGCCGAGCGTATGGGCAACATTCTCGCAGAGCGCGCCGGTGACGCGCTGGCCGAGGTCGCCGCTTGGGACGCGACTCCCGAGATCGCGGTTGCCCAGAGCGGACCGCTCACCATCGAGGTCACCAACCCGTACTTCGACCTCGCCAGTATCTTCGGCGTCTTCGGCCGCCGTCCGTTCAACCGCATCGAGCCCAGCCGCGGCGAGATCGTGACCGAGATGTCGGCGGTGCGGATCGGTCCGGCGGTCTTCGCGGTCACACCGAACGAGGTCGATCCGCAGATCGCCAACACGTACCGCGACCAGATGGGCGGCGCCGAGCACAAGTTCGTGATCGGGCTCGGCAACGACGAGGTCGGCTACCAAATGCCGGAAGCGAAATACAATCCCGGCTGCTTCTTGTGTTTTCTCGAGAACGTCGACCGCCCGGATCCCGAGGGAATCTGCCCCGGCGAACAGTGGAACGACTGCGGCACGGTTTTCATGAACAACATCGGCCCGGCCGTCGATCCGGTTCTCCAGGGAGTCATGAGCGATCTGCTCGCTGATCTCCAGTAGCATACCGGGGCGAGTCGGATCGCTTCTCTTGCTGGCGGTGTCGGCGGCCTCGCTTGGGCCGCCGGCGTCGCTTGGCCATGTCGTCTACGGCAGGCGCACGCTCAGCGACTGGACCGCCGGGTCGCGCGTCATCGCCGTTGCTCGGATTGCCTCGCCGCTGCAGGTTTGGAGCGCGCCCGACGGTTCCGATCACCAGGAGTACTTCTCGGTCGAGGTGGTCGAGCCGCTCGCCGGGACGCTGCCGTCCACCTCGCTCGATGTATTTCCCCACGCCGAAGGCGAGCCCCGGCTGCGGGTGGGGGCGACGATGATTCTGTTCCTCGACCCAACCGCCGAAAGGGCCGAGTTTGCCCATCTCGCCGGCCGTTTTCCCTACTTCACCGCCCAGGGTGCGGGCCAGGAGTGGATCTTCGACTCGATCCGGCGAGAGATTCCCGACGCCGTGCTCGCCTGGAGACGTGTGCAGCGAAACGGCGGCGCCTACGCCGAGCGGCGAGATCTGGTGCTGGCCCAGCTCGAATCGCCGGAGCCGCTCCTGCGCGCGGATGCGATATTCGAGCTGACCCGCCTGCGGTCGGCGCCCGAGATGGCCGCCGACGAGAACCTGCAGAAGCGACTGGCGCTGCTGGTGGCGAGCCAGCGTATCGAGATTCCGCGTCGTCTCGCCCTGATCAAGATCCTCGAAGGGCTCCCCGGCTACGACGCTTCGACGGCGCTGCTCGACCTCGCCGGCGGCGACCTGACGAGTGCCGACCGGATCGCAGTGATTCGCTCCTGCCGCGGTTCGGATGATTCCCGCGTTCTCGCGTGGCTGGCGGCTCAGCTCGACTCACCCGAAGCGCCGGTTCGCGCGGCAGCTCTGACCGCGCTGGCATCTCCGCAGGGCGCGCCGCTGGCCGATCGAATCGCGCGCGCGGCCGCCGATCCCGACCAACGGGTTGCGCGCGCCGCGGTCGCCTCCCTGGCGACGATCGCGACACCCGCGGCTCTGGCGCGGCTCGAATCGATTGCCGCCTCCGACGCGCCGGTGGCGCCGCAGGCGGCGGCGCGCTTGCGCCGGGTGCGGCGGGGGCAGAATGATAGGAGCGCTTCACCGAAATAGCAGGCAGAGCTGCCCGCCGCCCGCGTCGCAGTTCGGGGGTTGGCAATCTGGGGTGTTACCGGGCTATTCTCGGCGGCTGCGACTCGAAAGACCGGCGCTCGTGTAGTGCGGGAGGTAGACAAAGGACAATGCGCGGTTCGACAGTAGTTTTGGCCATCATTGCAGTGATCGCGGTGGGTGCGTTGCTCTTCACCTGGGGCGGCGACTCTTCGGATCGATCGAATTCCAGGTTGGGCCCGGGGACCGGAGTGACCCGCTCCGGCGATGCCCAGGACCGGCTCTCCAACCTGCGCGATGCCTATGATCGGCGGGATTCCGCAAGCGATCGCGACGCTTTGGAGAAGCAGGCCAATCGCCAGCCGCAGGTGCCGCGCCAGCCGCGGCGCGAGCTGCCGACGCGCGGCGTCGAGGTCGACCGCGGCATGGGCACCGACGAGGTCTTGGATTGGGACGAGGACGACGCCGAGGAAGTCGTCGAGCTGCGCGACGTGATCCTCAACGATCCCGATCCCGACGAACGCATCGGCGGGATTCTGATGCTGACCGGGAACGAGCATCCGGACGCAGTCGGAGTGCTGGTCAACGCGATGGATGACGGCAACGCCGAGGTACGGCTGGCGGCCGTCGAGGCGTTGGCCGACTACGTCGAAGTCCTGGAGCCAAATGCTCTGAGTCCGGCTCTCGACGATCCCGATCCCGAGGTCCGCTTCGAGGCCGTCAGCGTTCTCGGCGACTTCGAGAACGACGCAGCATTCGGGCTGGTCCGCCAGGCACTCGACGATCCCGACGAAGACGTGCGCGAGCTCGCGGTGGGGATCATCGAAGACCTGGAAGAGGAGATGCAGGACCGCTGAGCGGCGGCCGCGCCATGGCCGAGCAGAGCTTGAAGAGGCGAGCCTGTGACGCGATCGACGCGCAGGCCGCGCGACTGGTCGAGATCAGCCACCAAATTCACGCCAATCCCGAGCTGTGCTTCGAGGAGCACCGGGCTGCTGCCTGGTTGGCCGGATACCTGGCCGACGAGCTCGGTCTCGAAGTAACCAAGCCGGCGTTCGGGCTCGACACCGCATTCGTCGCCGACGTCGGCGAGGCGCGGCCCCGTGTGGCGGTGATCTGTGAGTACGACGCGCTTCCCGAAATCGGCCATGCCTGTGGCCACAACCTGATCGCCAGCGCGGGGGTCGGTGCGGCCACCGGTTTGGCGGCGGTTCTCGATCAGCTCCCGGGCAGCTTCCGCGTGCTCGGAACCCCGGCCGAAGAAGGCGGCGGCGGCAAGGTCGTGATGGCCCGCAACGGCGCCTTCGAAGGAGTCGACGTGGCGATGATGATTCATCCCTCGGGACTCGAAATGCTGGAGATCGACGCGCTCGCCATCACCTCGCTCGAAGTCGAGTACATCGGTCAGGCGGCGCACGCTGCCGCTGCGCCGCACAACGGCATCAACGCGCTCGATGCGATGGTGACGGCGTACAACTCGATCGCGCAGTTGCGCCAGCACATCCCTTCGACCCAACGCGTGCACGGCATCATTACCGACGGCGGCCAGGCGGCCAACGTCGTTCCCGAACGAGCCGCCGGTCTGTTTTTCGTTCGCGCCGCCAGCAAGGCCGACCTCGACGTGCTCGAGCACCGCGTGCGCGAGTGTCTCCGTGCCGGGGCGGTTGCGACCGGGGCCGAGGTCAAGGTCACCAAGAAGGGCGAGGACTACGACGCGATGCGCACCAACGCGCCGCTGGCAGCGCTCTACCAGGCCAACCTCGAGACCCTCGGCCGCGAAGTCAGCGGCCCCGGCCAGGTCACCGGCAGCACCGACATGGGCAACGTCAGCCAGATCGTCCCCTCGATCCATCCCATGCTGCAGATCGCCCCGACCGACGTACCGCTGCACACCCGCGAGTTCGCCCGCTGGGCAGCCTCCGAGCGAGGCGACCGCGGAGTCGTCGACGGCGCCAAGCTCCTAGCGATGACCGCGATCGACTATTTGTCGGATACGAATCTGCAGGAAGCGGTGCGGGTGGATTTTCAAAGCAGGGGCTAGGGATTAGGGACTAGGGTCGGTGGGGCGGGCTCTGCCCGCCCACTGAGTCAAACAGCTCCCTACCTTCCCTAACCCCTAGTCCCTGCTTTTCGAACCCAAACCACCACGTAGCCGTCGTTGCCGCTTTGGTCGGGGCGGCGCTCGAAGCGTTCCACCAGGGGGCTGCCCTGGTTTTCGAGCCAGTGCGGGATCACCTGGCGCAACACGCCGCGGCCGCCGGGGCTGCGCTTGCCCTTGCCGTAGACGATACGCGCCACCTCGATTCCATCGGCCTGACACTCGCGCAGAAAGCGCTCGGTGACCTCGCGCGCGTCTTTGACCCCGAGACCGTGCAGATCGAGTGTCGGATACAGCCCGAGGCCGGTGCGGAGCAGATTGCGGAGTCGGTCGAGCAGGTTCATGGATTCGTGTCGGCGCGACTCTCAGGGTGCCGGGATTGTCGGCGCGGTTCCATGGTGACTTCCTTCTCGTCGAGGGACTAGGGGAACAAGCAGGGGCTAGAGACTAGGGACTAGGGGCTAGGGGCGGTGGGGCGGGCTCCGCCCGCCCAGTGAATCAAAACAGCTCCCTACCTTCCCTAATCCCTAGCCCCTAGTCCCTAACCCCTCGCTGTCACCATCGTAGAGGAAACTCGAACGCGAGCACGAATGTTAGCCAATAAGTAACAATTCTTCGACCAAAATAACGCCTCCCCTGTGTGGGCGCGCGGGACCGGCGGACCGCGCTCCGCTGCTGGAACTCACCGCCCGGAGGAGGTTGGTCGACTATGAAGCGCAACGATCGTGTCTGGCTCCCGCGCCGCGGCTCGCGTGGATGGTGGCGAGTTTCGCTGCTGGTCTCGGTTCTGGTCTGTGGGGTGTGGATCGCGAGTAGCGGAGGCGATGCGCGCGCCGATCGTCAGGCGGCACTGCGTGTGCCGACGCTCGACGACCTGTTGCGGCAACGCCTCGTCGAAGGCGAGCGAGATCGTTGGGTCCCGCCGGCTAGCGATGAGCTGCGCAGCCGGCACATCGAGCTGCGCCAGCGGCGTCGCCGCATCGAAGAGTCGCTTTCGCGTCGCGCCGGTCGCGAACGCGCGCCGGCGCCGCGCCGCCCCGATTCCGCGCTGGCAGGGCCGGGAGAAAGACGGTGAGCGGCGGCTGGGCGAGGAATGGATTCACCGGCTGGTTGCTGGCGACGGTCGTCGCCGTTTCGGTTGCCGGCGCCGACACGACGACCAGTCTCGGCGACCGCAGCGGTGAAGGCGCAACCCCTTTCACCGGATTGGCGCAGGCGCCCGAGGCCAACCTGTTCACCGGGGCGCTGACCACGGAGATACCGATCAAGGTCCCGCCCGGACGCAAAGGCATGACGCCGCAGCTCTCGCTGCAGTACTCGAGTAGTCGCGGCGCGTCGGCGTTCGGGCGTGGTTGGGACCTGCCGATCGGCCGCGTCGAACGCAGCACGAAGTGGGGCAATCCACGTTGCAGCGGCGACCACGTCGACGACTTCATCGTCGTCCTGCCCGACGGTTCGGCGGTGGAGCTGGTAGCCGATCCGGCGGGCAGCGGTCGCTACCGGCCAAGGGTCGAGGAGTCCTATCTCTCGGCGGAGCTGGATTGGGGCGAGAACCGGTGGACCGTGCGCGATCGCTCCGGTCTTCGCTACGAGTTCGGCGAGCACTCGTCGGCGCGGGTGGCGACCGAGGTCGACGGCCCGGTGCTGGCCGAGAACCCCGACGGCAGTTGCTCGCTGACTTCCGCGTGGATGCTGACCCACATCGCCGACGGCAACGGCAACCAGGTCGACATCGAATGGCTCAACACCAACAACGTGCCGCTGCCGAGCCGAATCCTGTACGGCGGCAACGCCAACGGGGTGGACCACTTCTACCGAGTGGAGCTCAGCTATCTTCTGCGCCATCCATTCGATCTTCCGGTGTCGCACAGGCTCGGAGTCGAGCAACGCATCCACCGCCGCCTGGCGACGGTTGCCGTCTACAGCGACGTGCCCGAGCTCGACACTCCGGTGCGCACCTACCAGTTCTACTACTTCGACGACGGCGAGTCCTTCTCGCTGCTGCGTTCGGTGACGGCGACTGCCGAGCCGACCCAGAACTTCGTCTACACCGAAGCTGCCGCCGGCCACGCCTCCAGCGCGGAGTCGATCGCGGTGCCGGTCCCCGCCGGCCATCACAACCTGCGCCAGTGGAACGACAGCCTCGAGGTGCAAGTGTCCATCCTCGACATGAACGGCGACGGCCGACTCGATCTGGTGCACGGCGGGTTCTTTCCCTGGACCGTCTACTTCGGCAGCAGCGACGGCAGCGAGAGCTTCGGATTCGATTCGACGCCGGTGCTGTGGTCGGGCGACAACGGCTACAGCGAAGGCCGGATCCGCAACGTTTGGATCAACACAGGGCCGTGTGACGAAAACGGCTGGGCCTGCACGGTCGTCGACACCTTCGACATCACCGGTGACGGTCGTACCGACTACGTGGTCGCCACCGATGCCGGCGGACCGTGGCGGGTGCACGCCGGAGAGCGCAAGCCGGACGGCTCGTGGGGCTTTGATACGGCGCCGATTCTCTGGCCGGCGCCGGATCGGATCATCCGCCGCGCCAAGGGCGGTCGAACGTACCGGGACACGATCGACGTCAACGGCGACGGGCTTCCCGATCTGGTCGATGTCGCCAACGGTGTCTGGTCGGTCTGGCTCAACTACGGGCTCGGCTTCGAGGCCGCTCCGCTAGCCCGATTCGATGCTCCGCTCGGCTCGCTCGATCGCTCCGTCGATGGCTCGACCAAGCACATGCTGACCGATTTCGACGGCGACGGACTGGTCGACATGGTGGTTCACCTCGACGCGCATGCGGACGACCGCTGCGACGACTTCACTTGGAGCGGATCGCTGGGCCAGGAGACCAACGTGCACGATTGCCTGGTCGTCCATCGCAACAACGGTCAGGGCTTCAGCGCGGTGGGTGAGGTCATGCCGATCCCGCTCTGGACGACCGGAGTCACCGCGCGCCAGGGAGGCAACGTGATCGCCGACCTGGTCGACATCAGCGGTGACGGTCTTCCCGACTGGGTCGGCGTGATCGACGGCGAATGGGAGGTCTTGCTCAACCAGGCAGGTCGCCTGCTGCCGGTTGGCTACGCCGCCGCGCCACCCCACGAGGCGATTGGCGGCGAGCCCTGGCCCGGCGGCAGTGGACCGTTGCGGCGCACCGTGGCCCGCCGCAACGAGATCGACCTGATCGATCTCAACGGAGACGGCTTCCTCGATCGGGTGGAAGGCGGACACGGCAGTTGGAGCGTTCGCCTGGGAACGCTGTCGCAACCGCCGGGATTGCTGTCGATGATGGAGAACGGCATCGGCGGAACCAATACCATCGTCTACGAGCCGAGCACGCGCTTCGACCACACCGGCGGCGACGCGCAACCCGATCTGCCCTTCGTCACCTGGGTGGTCGGTGCCACGCGCCTCAACGACGGGCTTTGCACGCCACCGGCAGGAGCCGATGTGCTCGATCCAGCCGAGAACCCGTGCATCGACGCCGGCCACGAGTTGGTCTCGCGATTCGACTACCAAGACGGTCTGCTCTCGGTCGACTACGTTCTCGACGGCGGCGGTGAGCCGGTCAGCGTCGTCGATCGCGGCTTTGCCGGCTTCGCCCGCGTGACGCGCACCGACATCGACGGCAATCAGACCGTCAGTACCTTCGGTCAGAGCGAGCTCGACCGGGGCAAGCTGCTCGAGCTCTACTACTATGCCGGCGAAGCCGTATCCGGCGAGCTGATCCGCTACGAGACCAACCAATGGGAGCACCGACCGGCGTCTCCGCTGCGCGACCAGGTCTGGCTCGGTCGCAACTCGCGCATCACCTTCGATCTCGGTGGCAATCCACACGCGATCTTCAGCAGCAACGACGAGGTCGACGAGTGGGGCAACGTCCTGCGAACCTCGGTGTGGGGAAGCTCGAGGCCGAGGGTCGACACCTTCACCGAGTACGCCGTTCCCTTCGGCGCTAACGATTGCTTTCCCTTCGACAAGCCGTCGCGGGTCTATACGGTCGATCCCTCCGGGCTGCTCGACGAACGCGTCTTCCGCTACGACGGCGCGCCGCAAGGCGCCTTGTCACGCGGCAATCTGACTGCGGTCGACACCTGGCTCGATACCGAGAGCGCGTGGGTGACGGTCGAAAACGAGTACGACGATCTCGGCAATCTGACCGAAATACGCGACGCCCTGGGGCGGGTTTCTACGATCAATTACGACGACGGCAACGGCACGTATCTGTACCCGGCGACCGAGATCAATCCGCTGGGTCACCAATCGCGCAAGGTATTCGACTACCGCCATGGCCTTCCCGCCGTGGCGTGGGGAGCCAACGGCCCGGCGACGGCCAGCGTGTTCTCGTACGACGCCGCCGGACGTCTGGTTTGCGAGAGTCGTCCCGGCGCGGGTGGTTGCTCGGTCTCGGTGACCCACGACCTCGCCGGCGGTCCGGGTGAGTTGTCGACCATCACCGTCGAGGTCGCACAGACCGGCTACGCGGAGGGGCGGACCACGACCACCTTCTTCGACGCATTGGGTCGCGAGCGCTACGCCGAGGTCAAGGCGGTAGTCGCCGGCCAGCCCATGGTCGTGCGCCGCGATCAGGTCGAGTTCGATGCGGCAGGTCGGGTGCGCCAGCGCTTCTATCCGTATCCGCGCGTCGACGGCGCACCGAGCAACGGGTCGACGACCTTCGACTATCACCTCAACGGCACGCAATGGTCGGATCCGCTCGGCCGAGTTTTTCAGACGGTCCATTCGGACGGAACGTCGACCCGCATCGAGTATTACGGCGAGCGCCTTGTATCCTACGACGAAACCGGAGTGCGCAGCGATCGGGTGCTCGACGCTCACAATCGCGTGGTGCGCGAAGAGTCGCACTCGCAGGGCGGACTCTACTCGTCGACGACCATGGTCTACGACGGGATGGGACGCCTCGCGTCGACCTACCTGAACGACTCCGCAGAGCCCTTGAAGTCGTATACCTACGATTCGATGGGACGTCGCATCGAGGTGTTCGATCGCGACAGCGGGCAGTGGCGATTCGGCTACGACCACGCCGGCAACCTCGTCTATCGAGACGATCCGAAACCCGATCAACACGTTCAGATCTGCTATGACGACGCCGACCGTCCGCTGCGGCGATGTGGTCTGGCGGAAGATTTCCAGACGCTCTACCCGTGCAATCTCAGCTGCTCGGCGGACCAGACGAGCTACGCCTACGACGACCCGTCGGTCGACAACTCGCTCGGTCGGCTGACCGAGGTCGACGACGAGGCGGGAGCGTGGCGGGTGTTGGCCTATGATGTCCGTGGTCGCCAGCGTACCACCGAACGCGAGATCGTCGTCGACGGCGACGTGACGGTCGGCCGTTTCGAGTGGGCGTACAACCAGACGGACGAAGTCGTTCACGTCACCTACCCAGACGGCGAGGTGGTCACCACCAACTACGACGAAGCCGGCCAGCCGACCGCTTTGCTCAGTGAGGACGGCACGGTTTACGTCAGCAGCGTCTGGTACGACGAGCTCGGCCGCGCCACCAGCATCTGGCACGGCAACGGTGTCCGCGACGACCGATCGTACCACGGCGCGGCCGGTCGCCACCGACTGTCGGTGATCGCGTCGTCCGGACCCGGCGCCGGGTTTCTGCTGAGCCAACTCTTCGACTACGACGAGCGCGGCCAGATCACCTCGATTGCCGACCTCGACGACGGCCCGCGCTCGAACAGTGCGCTGTTCGGTTACGACCACCTCGGTCGCCTCACCGTATTCGACAGCGTTCACGATCAACACGACCGCACCTACGCGTACGACTCCTGGGGCAACATGACCCGCCGCGGCTCGCTCGATCTCACCTTCGACGATCCTTCCGACCCCGATAGCGCGCCGCACCACATCAGGACGGTCGACGGACATCCGGTGGTCTACGATGGCAACGGCAATCGCACCACCAACGCGACCGGCGACCAGCTGTACTTCTACGATTGGGAGGATCGCCTCGAGCGGGTGTGGACGGCCTCAGGCGACCAGGTGAGCTTTCTCTACGATCACGAGGGAGGGCGGCGCGCCCGCGTCGTCGACGGGGCCGGCGGCCGGTCGGTGCAGCGGTACTACAACCACCTGGTGCAGACGACGTCGGACGGGCGCACGGTCAAGTCGTATTTCCTTGGCGGTGTGCGGGTGGCGACGCGGCGCATGCCGGCCAGCGGATGGCAGACCGCCGCCCTCGACGACGGCGGCTGGATTCAGGTGTCGAGCGAATGGCACGGACGCCCGGTGGTCTTCGTCGAGCTCGCCCCCGGGATGCAGAAGCTGCTCGGCGCGGCGTCGGTCGTACTCGTGCTCGGCCTCGCCTCGTTGGCGCCGCTGCGCCGCCGGCGGGTGGTCGGCTTGCGCGTGCACCCCGCCTCGAGCGTGGTGCTGTCACTGGTTCTGGTGACGACCGCGTTGCCGTGGCCGCTCCTCGTGCGACCGGCGGGAGCGTTGTGCGTACCGCCTCCGGCCGGAGCGGTCGCCCATCTGCACGGCGACCATCTCGGTTCCACTCTGCTGATCACCAAGAGCGATGGATCGGCTCTGGAGCACATTCGTTACTTTCCCTTCGGTGAGATCCGCGGCCGCTGGAACGGGCAGGGCGTAGCGGTCGGTGCGGCGAGCCAGGGCGAGTCGCGGTTCGAGTTCACCGGCCACGAGGCAGAGCCGACCAGCGGACTGGTCTACGCGGGCAGCCGCTTCTACGATCCGATCCTCGCCACCTTCCTGACGCCGGACCCAGCCGGGGAGTTCGTCAATCCGTACTCCTACGTCGGTTGGGACCCGATCAATGGGGAGGACCCTACCGGCGAATGCGAGTTCCTCTGCTTCATCCTGATCACGTTTGCCGTCGGCTTCGTCATCAGCGCGGCGCAGGCCGCCCTCGACGGGGCCGATCTGGGAGACTCGCTTCTAGCGGGGCTGATCGGCGGAGCGACCTCGGTCGCCGGCGCCACGGTGCTCGGTCCGGTCGGCAACGCGATCGGCAAGGGAGGCGGCTGGCTGAGCGGCGCGGTGGACGCGGTGCGGCTCGCCGCGGCGGGCTACGGGACCTACTCGACGGTCGAGTCGTTTCGCGACGGCGAGTACCTGGCGGGTTCGTTGGGCGCGTTGCGGGCGGTGGCGGCGGCCTTCGGAGGCTTCAACGACTCCGGGGACGGCATCGGAGCCGACCCCTCGGTCTTGTCACGCGCGGGCTTCGCCGCATCGTTCGATGCGCCGCCGCAGTCCAAGGTGGGAGCGCGCATGGGCACCCTGCTCAGTGTCTTTCCCGGCCAGCCGGCCGGGGGCACGGTTGCCCGGGTGCGAACCACCTCGATCGTCCTCTTCGGCATCAAGGTCGAGGTCGGCACGGCGTGGGCGATCGACAGCGCCGGCGGTCGCGAGGTGTTCGACGTCTTCGCGGTCGGATTCGAGACCGAGGTCGTCGAGATCGCGGTGTCGGAGGGAACGCAGCTCACCGACGCGCCGGGTGTCGCGTCCCTCGCCGGGACTTCGACCTCGATCGGCGGGTCGGGCGGACCGAGCATCCTCGGGTTCGGCGCCGAGTACAACGTCGGCGGCAACTATTCCGGGGTGACCGTCTACGGCGGAGCCCAGTACGGAATTGCTCCGGTGGGTGCCTACGGTTTGCGCGAAACCTGGAGCGTTCGCGGCGAGTAGCAGGCGTGGCAAGTCGGGCCGCGGTCGGTCGGAGTATACGCGTGTCGCGCGTGTCCCCGCTCCGCACCGGGCGCCCGTCCGGCGCGTGGCGGCATCGGGGCTCCCCCCGGTGCCGTCACAGCGCTGGTTTAATGGTGAGTTTGATAGGCGGGCGGTGCCCGAAGGACCTTGCCTCGGATCCCCCTCCTTACCGAGGAGGGGGTTAGGGGAGGTCGCGCGCCGAGAACGTCTCGACCGCGCCCCAACCGCCGACGTCCCCGAGTAGCCCAAGGGGCGTATCGAGGGGCCTGTTCGCGCCAGGCCCCTCGATACGCGCTTCGCACTACTCGGGGTGGACGGAGGGGGAGACCGCCGGTTGACCCCCCTGAAGTCCCCCCTTGGCAAGGGGGGACGGAATTCGGGTTCGGGCCGGGCCCCGGGGCAAACGCAGATGGAAATCAAACCGACCCACTCGCGCTGGCTCGCGCTGCTTGATTCGGTCCTTGGCCGTTGCTAGCGACGGTTGGATGGAGCAGACGACCAGCGGAGCGAGGTTCTGGGCAGAAGAGCTGGCGGATCTCGTACTCGCCGGTGGTCAGGTGGACCGCGACACGGCATTGCGGGTTCTCCAGGTGTCGGACGAAGACACCCCGAAGCTGCTCGAGGCGACGCGGCGCGTGCGCGAGCGGCATCACGGGCTCCGGGTGAAGCTCTGCCTGCTGCGCAACGCGCGCAGCGGCCTCTGCCCGGAGGACTGCCACTACTGCTCGCAGTCGTCGGTGTCGAAGGCCGAGATTCCGAAGTACCAGATGGATTCGGTCGAGCAGTTGCTCGAAGGCGCGCATCGGGCGGTGGCGACGGGCGCGCGGCGCTACTGCATGGTGACCAGCGGGCGTGGCCCCAACGAACGCGACATCGAGCGCTTTTCCGACGCCGCCCGGCGCATCAAGTCGGAATACCCGGAGATCGAGCTCTGCGTCTCGGCCGGGCTCATGGACGAGCAGCAGGCGCGTGACCTCAAAGAGGCCGGGATCGGCTGGGTCAACCACAACCTCAACACCAGCGAGCGCCATCACCCGGCGATCTGCACGACGCACACCTATGCCGACCGCGTTCGCACCGTGGCAAACGTCAAAAAAGCCGGTATGTCGACCTGTTGCGGTGGCATCATCGGCATGGGCGAGAGCGACGAGGACATCGTCGAGCTCGCCTTCGCGCTCAGCGACATCGGCGTCGACTCGCTGCCGGTCAATTTCCTGCACCCGGTCGAGGGCACGCCGCTCGGCGGCCGCGACGAGCTGACCCCGCACAAGTGCCTGCGCGCCTTGTGCCTGTTCCGCCTGACCAACCCCGAATCCGAGATCCGCGTCGCCGGCGGCCGGGAGCGCAACCTGCGCGAGTATCAGTCGCTGGCGCTCTACGCGGCCAACTCGATCTTCGTCGAGGGCTACCTGACGACCCCGGGCCAGGCATACCAGCAAGCCCACGAAATGATTGCAGAAATGGGCTTCGAGGTGGAAGAGGGCTTCGCCGAGGTCTCCTGACGGAGACGCTCGTAGGCATGGGCACAGGCAGAGGGTGGTGGTCGCTGGCGCGACGACCCATTTAGATCGGCCGCCGCACCGCGGCGAACCTCCCCTTACCCATGCCTGTGCCTATGCCCCTGCCTGCGAGCGCAGCTCGCTCGCGTAGATCGCCAAATCCGCGTCCGAGAAGAGTACGAAGCTCACGCTCTTGATCCGCTCTTCTTCGTCGAGGAAGGCGGCGACCGTCGTCAGGGCGATCTGCGCCGCCTCTTCGATCGGATAGCCGTAGGCCCCGGTGCTGATCGACGGGAAGGCGATCGACTCGAGGCCGTGCTCGACTGCGACCTCGAGGCTGCGGCGGTAGGCGCTGGCAAGCAGCTCGGCTTCGCCGCGGTCGCCGCCGCGGTAAATCGGACCAACGGTATGGATCACATGACGTGCGGCCAGCCGGCCGCCGCTGGTGATTACCGCGTCGCCGGTCTCGCAGCCGCCAATTGCCCGACATTCTTCGAGAATCCGGGGCCCGCCGGCGCGGTGGATGGCGCCGTCGACGCCACCGCCGCCGAGCAGGGTGGAGTTGGCCGCGTTGACGATCGCGTCGGTCTCGAACTCGGTGATATCGCCGCGCACGAGCTGGATCCGCTGGTAGCTCGACCCCGTCATCGCCGGCCAAGATAGTCGCGCGCGACCGCGTCGTCGAGCGCCGAGGTGGACCCAGAATCGCACATCTCCGCGGCCGATGCGGCATTGGGGGATCTACGTAATTTGGTTTGACAAACAAAGGGTTGCGGGCGACGGTAATGGGACGTATCTGCCCCCAACGCCGGCCCCGCGATCTACCGAGGTGCCGCAAATCCGAACCCATATGGAGCATTGCATGAGCCCTAGGAAGTCCCTCGCCATTGCACTTGCGGTAGCTGCCCTGACGGCCTCGGCCGCGCACGCGGCGATCACCTTTTTCGAGGCCGAAGTCGGCTTCGCGATCTCTCCGCAGCCGGAGTACCTGGCGGTCGCGGACATGAACTCCGACGGACTCGACGACCTGATCGTCATCAGCCCGCAGAGCGACGAGGTGAACGTCCTGCTCTCGGCTCCCGACCAACCTTCCGGCTTCAGCCCGGTCTCGGTCGACAGCTTCGGTTCTTCGCTGCGCCGCGGCACGGTGGGTGACGTCACCCGCGACGGCAATGCCGACCTGGTGGTTCCCGACCAGCGCCAGGACGGGGTCTGGGTGCTGCAGGGCAACGGCCAAGGCCGGTTGCTCGATCCCAATTTCTTCGCCATCGGCCGCAACCCGTTCGCGGTCGCGATCGCCGATTTCGACGGTGTGCGGGGCGCCGACATCGCGGTCACCGACGCCCGCCTGGGCAACGTTACGATTCTCCTCAACGACGGCGGCACGCCGCCTCGCTTCACTCGCGGTCCGATCTTCGCGGTCGGCGAATCGCCGGAGACGATCGTCACCGTCGACGCCAACGACGACGGCGACCTCGACATCGTCACCCTCAATGTCGGCGGACCGCGCGTCAAATCGATCTCGGTGCTGATCTTCGACACCGTGCGCGCCGGCCTGCCGGTGTTCTTTCCGGCCGAGAACTTCGGCGTTGGTGAGCGGCCCGAGTCGCTCAATGTCGCCGACGTCAACAACGACGGCCTCGACGATCTGCTGATGATCAACCGCCCAACCGGCGGCGGCAACAGCGACGTCAACATCATGACCAACCGCGGCGACGGGGTGTTCATCGGTCCGACGCTGTTCGAGGTTCCCTGTCCCTTCTTCACCGGCGGCGCGACCTGCCGCTCGCGTTCGCTGACCACCGGCGACTACGACAACAACGGCACCATCGACATCGCCGTCTTCCTCACCGACCCGCGTCGCGTCGGTACCGGTTCGGGTATCGAGAACGACGCTCTGCTCATCTTTCCCGGCCGCGGCGACGGCCAGTTCGTGTCCGGTCCGGTGCTGCGCTCGCCGAAGATTCCGCGCTCGTCGGTCTCGCTCAACCTCAACGGCGACGACCTGATCGACCTGGCGGCGGGATTCCAGCGCAACAGCAACATCACCTCCTTCGTCAACGCGTCGACCGCCGGTGATCGCGGTAACGGCGAGAGCTGCGTCGTTGGTGGCGAGTGCTTCTCCGGAATTTGCGTCGAGGGTGTCTGCTGCGCGACTACCTGCAACGATAACGAAAGCTGCGCGATCCTGCGCCGCGAGGGGACGTGCCAACGCGTCGCACCCGACCCGCCGATCGTCTGCGATTTCGACGAGGAGTGTTTCGACATTCCGAATCCCGGCGACGACGGAACCTGTGTCGACGGCTTCTGCTGCGAGGCGCGTTGTGACGTCGACGAGCGCTGCGACGTTCCGGGCAACGAGGGACTGTGCATTCCCACGCTGTCGGACGGCTCCGAGTGTCTCGACGAGCCGGATTGCAGCAGTGGTTTCTGCGTCGACAATACCTGCTGTCGCGAGGCCTGCACCGTTGGTTTCTGCGGTTTCCCGGACGGTGTCTGCCGGCCGCCGCTCGATCTCGGCGAGCCCTGCCAGGTCGACGGCGAGTGCGCCTCCGACATCTGCGACGAGTTCGACGGAATCTGTTGCGACGACCGCTGCGATCCCGAGACGCAACGCTGCAGCGCTGACGGTGAGTGCGAGCCGCAACCGGAACCCGGCGAACTGCCGCTGGGGGAATTCTGCATCGACGATATCGAGTGCGAGAGCCGCAACTGCGTGAACGAGATCTGCTGCTCCGAAGCCGAGTGCGGTGAAGGCGAGCTTTGCCTGCCGCCGAACGGCAACTGCGCGCCCGAGCCGACCCCGACGGCGACGCCGGTGCCGCGTGAGAACGGCGAGGATTGCGACAGCGACAGCCTGTGCATCTCCGGTATCTGCGAGGACTTCGTCTGCTGCGAGGAACGCTGCGACGACCTCGAGACCGAGGAAGACCCCGAGTTCTTCTGCGCGAAGCCGGACGGGGTCTGTGTCGAAGGCACTCCGCCGCCGACTCCGACGGCGACTCCGATCGAGGTCTGCCGCGACATTCCGTGCCGCGACGACGAAGAGTGCGTCGAGGACGACGGTCGCGGCGTCTGCGTAGACGAATGCGACGTCGAGGGTGGGTTGTGCGGCGTCGGCGAGACCTGCGTGCCGGTTGCCGACGGCGGCGAAGGCTGCGTCGATTCCTGCGAGGAGATCAACTGCAAGAGCAACGAGACCTGCGTGATCGGCAACAGCGGCAACCCGGTGTGCGCGATCCCGTGCGGTGTCGGCACCTTCTGCGAGCCGGGCGAGGTCTGCCAGCAGGGTGAGCTCGGCCAGCCGTTGTGTATCTCGTCCTCGCGTAGCGGCGGATGCACGGTGACCGGTCGCGGATCGGCAACCGATCTGGTGGTGCTGATGCTGTTGCCGCTAGCTCTGTTGGGGGCTCGCCGCTTCGACCGCCTGCGCGGCGCCGTCGTCCGGTCCACCCGCAAGTAAGGCTTGGAGAGCGGCCGCCCACGCGGGCGGCCGCTCTTCTCCTTCTCCCCGCTCGGCTTCGTCGATCGGGATCACGTAGCCGTCGGCCTCACCCCGGTCGCGCAACCAGGCGGCCAGGATGGTCGTTCCGTCGACCTCCTCGGGCCGCAGCCGCGGAGTTTTGGTGGCGCTCAGCTGCACTTCGACGCGCTCGACCAACCCGCGGAGATCGAGACCGCCCTCGCTCGACAGGCGCTCGGTTAGGCGGCCGTGGGTGACGATGTAGACGAGAAACGACCCGGATTCGGTGCGTGGTTGAACGACGGCGAAGTGGTGGCGCTCGATCACCCAGCTCATCTGTTTCTGTCGGGTCTGGAGGTGGCCGAGAAGATCGAGATCGCGTTGAACCCGGGCGGCGCTCTCGAAACGCATCGCCTGGCTGTGACCGTCGCGCCGCTGCGTCAGCTCGGCGCTGATCCCTTCGTCGCCCGAGTCGAAGAAGCGTAGAAAACGCTCCACCTGAGCGCGGTACGTTTCCTGGTCGACGGTCTCGTCGCACGGGCGCGTGCAGTTGCCGACTTGCCCCTGGAAGCAGGGCGGAAAATCGGACTGCGGCTGCAGCCGACCGGTGCAGGTGCGCAGGCGAAACGCGCGGGTCAGCGCGTCGAGCGCGCGCTCGGCGTGAGCGCGGCCGCGGAACGGGCCGAAGTAGCGCGCGCGACGGGTCGTCGGCCGGGTGGCCAGCGACAGGCGCGGGAAGCGGTCGGCCACCGACAGCTTGAGGTAGGCGACGCGCGGCAGGTGCTTGCGCAGCACGTTGTAGGGAGGCTTGTGGGCGCGAATCTGCTCGGCCTCGAGCAGCGACGCCTCGAGCTCGGAGCCGGTCACCTCGAAGTCGACGCTGCGAATGTGGCGGATCAGGTCGAGGGTCTTGTTGCTGTGTCCCTTGCTGTTGCTGAGGTAGCTCGACACCCGCTGGTAGAGGTTGGAGGCCTTGCCGATGTAGAGCAGCTCGCCCTGCTCGCCGTGAAAGCGGTAGATCCCCGGGGCGCGCGGCAGCTCGGCGACGTCGCGCCGCGGCAGCAGGCAGAAGAACCGCCGGCCGTCGCCGGCCTGACCCTGGAAGTCGAGCGCCTCGGCGACCCGCAGCACGCCGCGCCGCGGCAACGCCTCGAGGAAATGGAACAGCACCTCGGCGGTGATGCGCGCGTCGCCGAGAGCACGGTGGCGATCGACCATCGGGATGCCGAAATGCCCGGCGAGCGCATCGAGCGATCGTTTGCGCAGGTTGGGCAGCAGGCGGCGCGCCAGCCGCAGCGTGCAGAGGACTTCCTGTGGCAGCGGTTGATCGAGCACCTCGCGCCACGCCGCGTCGAGAAAGCCGCGGTCGAAGCGCGCGTTGTGTGCGACCAGAGTGTGCGGACCGGCAAACTCGGCGAACTCGGGGAGCACCTCGCCGATGCCGCTGGCGCCGGTGAGCATCGCGTCGGTAATCCCGGTGAGTCGGGTGATGAAACCGGGCAACGGGCGGCCCGGATCGACCAACCGATCGAAGGTGCCGACCACCGCGCCGCCGCGGATCTTCACCGCTCCGATCTCGATGATCGAGTCGCCGTTGCGCGGACCGCCGCCGGTTGTTTCGAGATCGACGACGACGAAGGTCGCCTCGTTCAGGTGCGTCGCCAGGTGCTCGTGTGCCGTCGCGCGCCAGCGTCCGACCTCCGGGTCGAAGCCGAACCGCGAATCGCTGCCCAGCAGCGACTCGATGAAGCGCGGCGCGAACTCGGGATCGGACCCTGGCCGGGTAAAGACCAGATCGGCGAGCTCGGCCGGCGTCGCGCCGGAGGGCCGTTCGAGCAGGTAGTCGTGTAGGGCGTCGCGCATTGGCGGTCCTAACTAGCAGAGAAGTGGCGATGGCGAAAGTTTGGCGAATCGGGGCGGGTCCCAAGTCGGCGCTGCGCGCCGCCGTCCCAAGCCCGGCTGCGCCGGTCGTCCCAAGAACGCCATCGCAAGGCTCGGCGTTCGTCCCAAGCGGCTGCGCCGCGGGGTCGGGCAGCCCCCCGCGCGGAGCGCGTTGGGACGGCGGGCGTAGCCCGACTTGGGACCGCTCGACGAAGTCGGCGTTGGGACGACGGCGCGCAGCGCCGGCTTGGGACCCGCCCCGCAGGGCCGTAGTATGCAGTCCATGAGGCGATCGTTGCAGGGAGTCTTGTCGCTGGCGGTTGTGTTGTGGCTGTTCGGCTGCTCGGCGCGGTCGGGTGGGCCGGTGGCGGTTGGTGGGGTGGCGCCGCAGGGGTTGGCGGTGGGTGAGGTGACCGAGTCCAGCGCCGTGCTTTGGTTGCGTTGCGTCGGGCAGCAGCGGGTCGAGGTCGCCGTCGAGGGAAAAGGGGCGCCGCGCAGGTTGCGGTTCGCTCTGGGCCGCGACAACGATTGGACGGTACGGGCGCCGTTGCGCGGTTTGCGGCCGGCGACTGCGTATTCGGTCGCGGTCGACTGTGGCGGAGTCGTGCGAGGGTGGTTTCGCACGGCCCCGCGAGCCGATGCGGCGGTTGCGGTTCGCATCGCCTTTGGTGGCGACGTCGGCGGGCAGAACGTCTGCCGCGATGTCGAGAAGGGCTACGGGATTTTCGCGCGTGTCGCGGCGACCGAGCCCGACGTGTTCGTCGGCCTCGGCGACTTCATCTACGCCGACAACCACTGCGAGGCGGTCGGTCGCTACGGCAATAGCCAGGTGCCGGGTCCGGGCGTGGCGTTCGACCTCGCGGGGTTCCGTGCTCACTGGCGCTACAACCGTTCCGATGCGGCGTTCCGCGATTTCCTTGCACGAGTGCCGTTGATCGCTCTTTGGGACGACCACGAAGTGCGCAACGACTGGGGCCCGCGACATGTTCCCGAGTCGCTCCACAGCCCGGCCATGCGCGCCTTCGTCGAGTACCACCCGTTGGCGGTCGTGACCGAGTCGGCGCCGATCTTCTATCGAAGCTTCCGCTGGGGCCGGTACGCCGAGCTGTTCGTGCTCGACAACCGACAGTATCGCGATCGCAACGATCAGCCGGACGGCGCCGGCAAGAGCATGCTCGGTGCGGTGCAATTGGCGTGGCTGAAGGACGGACTGGCGCGGTCGGACGCGACCTGGAAGATCGTCGTGTCGAGCGTGCCGCTGTCGATCCCTACCGGTGCCGCCGATGCCCGCGACGGCTGGGCGAACGGCGGCGGAGAGACCGGTTTCGAGCGCGAGGCAACCGAGATCCTGCGCTTCGCCCAGAGCCGGCGGATTCGCAATCTGTTGTGGATCACCACCGACGTCCACTTCGCGACGGGATTCCGCTACACCCCGTTCGCCGACGATTCCGAGTTCGTGGTCTACGAGCTCGTCACCGGACCGCTCAACGCCGGCGTCTTCGCCGGTCGCGCCGTCGACCCGACCTTCAACCCGGAGCGCCTCTACTACTGGGCCCCGCCGACCCCCGAGAGCATCGACAGCTACGAGAATGCTCTCGGATGGTTCAACTTCGGCCTCATCGAGATCGACGAGGCGGGCGATCTCCGCTTCTCGCTGATCGATGGGTTCGGCAACGTCGTTGAAGAACAGGGGCTAGGGGTTAGGAACTAGGGGCTAGGGCCGGTGGGGCGGGCTGCGCCCGCCCAGTAAATCAAACAGCTCCCTACCTCCCCTAGCCCCTAGCCCCTAGTCCCTAGCCCCTGAACCAAACAGCTCCCTACCTCCCCTAGCCCCTAACCCCTAGCCCCTATTCTTTTAAGTGAGCCAAATCGTCCCAGTGCGGTCTGCGGTTTGGCGCCATCGCCGTCGGCTGATCGGGAAAGAGGAGAGCGGCAATGCTGGCCTCGGTGGTCAGAGCCAGTTCGCGGCGATTTGGCTTGGGCTCGATCGGGGTGCCGAAGCGCACTTCGGCGACGATCTTGTGGGCGCGTAGGTAGTTGGCGACCGAGGTGGCGAACGACATCTCGCCGTCCCAGGCGGCGGCGCGGTTGTGTTCGCCGTCGGTGGTGACGTAGCGGATGGCGACGGGTTGTACGTCGGTTGCCGAGCCGACCGCGGCTTCGAACAGGGCCGGGAAGAAGGGGCGCAAGCTGAGGCCGTCGCTGGTGGTCGCTTCCGGGAAGATGCCGACGCGGTAGCCTTGTTGCAGGGCCGCGCGGGTCGCTTCGACGGTTCGCCAGGCGTCGCGGAAGCAGCCGCGCTTGTGAAAGAAGGATCCGAAACGGCGCGCCACCGATCCGACCATCGGCCACTGCTCTACGTCGTGCTTGGCGACGAAGCGCGCTCCGACGACGCTGTTGAGGATGTAGGGATCGATCCACGAAACGTGGTTGGAGGCGACCAGCAGCGGCCGCTGTGGGTCGGGTAGCTCGCCGCTCGTCACGACGTCGATGCCGAGGCTGCGGACCAGCGCGCCGCAGTGCTTCTGGCAGAACGGCAGCAATGACTCGGGTGCGGGGAGAGAGCGACCCAGAGGATCGATGCGCTGGCGCGCCAGCTGGGTCACGGTGGCGGCGACCCTGAACAGCCGGGTCGCGGCGGAGGAAGCGGGTTGAGCGCCCGCCGAAGGAGTCATCGCGGTCGCCGGCGCATCAATTGGTTTGTTGCAGGTACTCTTCGATGAACTTGTCGAGATCGCCGTCGAGCACGGCTTCGGTGTTGCCGACCTCGACGCCGGTGCGGTGGTCCTTGACCATGCGGTACGGGTGCAGCACGTAGGAGCGGATCTGGTTGCCGAAGTCGATCCCCATCTTGTCCTTCTGCAGCTCGTCGAGTTGCTCCTGCTTCTTCTTCATCTCGAGCTCGTAGAGACGCGCTCGCAGGACCTTCATCGCCGTTGCCTTGTTCTTGTGTTGCGAGCGCTCGTTCTGGCAGGCGACGACGATTCCAGTCGGGATGTGGGTGAGGCGAACCGCCGAGTCGGTTTTGTTGACGTGCTGACCGCCGGCGCCGCTGGCGCGGTAGGTGTCGACGCGCAGATCGGACTCGTCGATCTCGACGTCGACGTCGTCGGCGATCTCGGGGAAGACGAATACCGAGGCGAACGAAGTGTGGCGCCGCGCCGAGGAGTCGAACGGCGAGATTCGCACCAGGCGGTGCACCCCGGACTCGCACTTCAAGTAGCCATAGGCGTAGGGCCCCTGCACGTTGAAGGTCGCCCCCTTGATGCCGGCGCCTTCGCCGGGATTGTGCTCGATGATCTCGGTCTTGAAACCGCGCCGATCGCAGAAGCGCAGGTACTGGCGCAGCAGCATGTCGGCCCAGTCCTGCGCCTCGGTACCGCCGGCGCCGGAGTTGATGGTGACGATCGCGTTGCTGGCGTCGTGCTCGCCGCCGAGCAGGCGCTCGAGCTCGAGCTTGCCGAGCGTCTCCTCGATCTCGGCCAGCTTGTCGGCCGCCTCCTGGCCGGCCTCCTCCTCTTCGGAGGCCATCTCGAGGTAGACCTCGGCGTCTTCGAGCTCGGAGCCCAGCTTGCGCCAGGTCTCGAGCGGGCCGCTCACCAGCGCGCGTTCGCGCAGCAGCTCCTGGGCCTTCTCGCCGTTATCCCAGAAATCGGGTGCCGACGCCGCCTCGTCGAGCTCGGCTATCCGTTGTTCGCGAGTCGGGAGGTCAAAGATACCTCCCGAACGCCTCCAATCGCTCCGCGAGGGCGGACCGGCGTTCTTTCAGCTGAGAGATTTCCACGGGCATCCTGCTAGCTATGGCCGGCGGAGAGCTCGAAGGCAAGTGCGGGGCTTCCGTTCGACAGACTCGTTGTTGACGTCGCGGATGCTGGCGCTACTCCGACTTGCATTGGCGCCGTAGGAAGGTCTGGAGGCCGGGAAAATATTATTTCGCGCCAAGACGCAAAGACGCCAAGGGGCGCTCTGGTTTCCGGTTCCGGTCTTTTCTTGGCGTCTTTGCGTCTTGGCGCGAAATGAAGAGTGACCCGGACACTGCGGGTTCCGGAAATTCTGACCGGAAAAATTCCGGAAATTCTGGCCAGTCACGGAAGCCTCGAGAGGAGGCTGAGAAGTGAGCGCGCTAGGGAGAGAGAATTGTAGATCGAGCAGTGCGGGGCAGGCTCTCGCAGAGGACCTGCATTGCTCGATGTCGGCCAGACAGCCGGGCTCAGACGGTGTTCCCAGCCGTGTCATTTCCCTCGCCAGGGATCATCGCGTCGCCTTCGCCCGCAGAATCGTCGTGCGGTGGGTGAGGATATCCGCGGTCTCGAACACACTCTCGAGGCAAATCCCGTGATCATCGATTAGCTGGATGGTGATGGGATACTCGATTCCGTCGAGAACCGGATCTGGTAGGTCCACACCCTTGCCGCGTACATTCATCCGAGAACGGTGCGCTTCTCCTGCGATCAGGCGTGCATTGACGATTCCATCACTGGAGCCCGACGGATCGCGATAGCGGAAACCGCGACTTCCGACACTTGACCAGTCCGCGCCAGACTGGAGCGTTGCTGCGCTGATCTGCGCAACGGCGGCGGACGTCCCGGAATAGAGGCATATCGCAAAAGTGGTCGAGGAGATCGGATCCCCGAGCTCGTCTGTAGCGATCGGGTCGCCGCGCTTCCAGCTCCAGCGAAATCGGTCTCGTTCATCTCGCTCCGCCTGTCTGAGGACCAGTCGGGACCTCTCGGCGACGCGACATGAGGCTCGGGGTGCAACCCGGTTGCCGCAGCCGGCTATCGGATCACAAGTATCGCGGGTGCAGGAATCGCGATCGTCGCAATCGAGCGGGTCACTCCCGACGCAGCTCCCGCTCAGGCAGGTATCCGTTTCGGTACACACGCTCGCATCGTCGCAACTCGTGCCGTCTGGGGCGAAGGCGTCGTCCGGACAAACTCTGGCAGCACCCGAACAGCTCTCCGCTATATCGCATTGATGCTCGCTGGGGCGGCATATGGTCGTATCTCCCAGGAACGAATCGAGGGTGCACCAAGAGTTGATCCCGTCGCAGGAGTCTTCCTGATCGCAAACCCCTGCGGCGGTTCGGCATACGGTGCCGGCCGCCGCGACGTCATGGCTGCAAGTCCCCGCGCCGTCACATGTGTCCGCGGTACACGCGAGCCCATCGCCCTCGCAAATAGTTCCGGCAGGCTCCCAGTTGCAGCTCGGGTCACAGCAATCCCCCGAATCGTTATTGCCGTCGTCACATTCCTCTGCTCCGAAAACGATGCCGTTGCCGCAACCTGTCGGACGGCAATTCGAGTCGCATCCGTCCCCGTCCGTCGAGTTGCCATCGTCGCAAACCTCCGCAGGGTCGATCTGCCCGTCGCCGCAGCTAGTCGCAAAAGTCCAGAGCTCGAGACCCGTGGAACCATCATCGGCGGTGAAAAACAGGGTACCCCCGACTTTGGCAAAGGAGTTTGGGGCGGAACCGTTCTCTCCGGGACGGATGTCGGCAATCCGTATCGTGTTGGAAGCCGTCCCCGCCGAAAGCCAGAGCTCCTGGCCCTCGACTCCGTCGTCGGCGCCGAAGAAGACTCTGTTGCCAACTGCTGCCAGCGGAAACGGCGAGGAACTGCCGCTCCCGGGTGAAATATCGGCCACGTTCAGTGTTCCCTCGGGTGATCCGTCGCTCCGCCACAACTCACGCCCCGTCGTTCCATCGTTGGCAGAAAAGAAGAGAGTGTCGCTGGCCATGACCAGCGATTCGGGAAACGAGCTCGCACCGCCGGGGCGAATATCCTTGACCCTCCATGTCCCCGCTTCGCTGCCGTCGCTCCGCCACAACTCACGACCACCAGGGCCGTTGGCTGCGAACAGGATTGTCGTGCCAAAAGGAGTGAGCCAGCTCGGTGACGAGTCACCGGTTACATCAATATCCTTGACGAGTACCGTTCCCGCGGCGGTTCCGTCACTCCTCCACAACTCGGAACCCAGTGCGTCGCGAGCCACGAAGTAGAGCGTGTCGCCGACGCCGACCAGCTCAACGGGAGCCGATCCCGGCGTTCCTGGACGAATGTCACTGACCAGCATGGTTCCTGCGGCCGACCCATCTGTCACCCAGAGCTCTCGGCCGTGCGCGTCGTCGAATCCAGCGAAGTACGCGAGGCCTCCGACTGCGGCGAAATTAAAAGGTAACGATCCTGCTGGGCCGGGGACGATATCGATCACGATCGAGGTTCCCACCTCGGTGCCATCACTCCGCCAGAGCTCCGCCCCAGTGTCCTGGGTCGTTGCCAGAAAGAGAAGGGTTCCGTCGTAGTCGAGACTCGGGGAAGGATTCGACGAAAACACCCCGGGGTTGATGTCTTTGACGAGAACGGTGCCTGCTTCCGTACCATCCGTTTTCCACAGCTCCCTCCCGGTCGCGCCTTCAAAAGCCCCGAAGAACAGGACATCACCTACGGCGAGAAACCCCCTCGGGCTCGACCCCGCCGGACCGGGATTGATGTCTTTGAGTAGGAACGTCCCTTCGGCCGTGCCATCGGACCGCCAGATCTCTTGCCCGTGGGCATCGTTGCGCGCATTGAAGTAGAGCACCGGCCCCAGCATCGCCATGGAGGAGGGAGAGGAAGCCTTGGTGCCCTCGAAAATGTTCTTTACCGTTCGCGTCCCCTCCGTAGTTCCGTCGGTGCTCCACAACTCTCGGCCGCTGATCCCATCGTCGGCGCTAAACAGCACACCATTGTCGAGAACGAGGGCGCCAGACGGGTCGGAATCGCCCGGACCAACCTGAATGTCTTTGAGTAATACTGTTCCCTGCTCGGTTCCGTCGCTTTTCCAAACCTCGAATCCAGTGGGATCGGCATTGGCGAACAGGAGGGCTTCTTCGTCGTCTAGGCGTGCGGCAGGGAAAACGTTCGAGGGCAGCGTTCCAGGGCGGATGTCACTCACCGAAACAGTTCCCTCGGGAGTCCCGTCCGTTCGCCACAATTCGGTGCCGAGGTCCACCGTGCGCGCTTGGAAGAGGAGGCCGGCGTTGATTGGAATGTAGTACCGCGGCACAGAGCCGACTGGCCCGGGTGCGATGTCCTTCACCATCTGAGTGCCAGCTGGCGTCCCATCGGTTCGCCAGAGCTCAGGGCCGAGCGTGCCATCGTTCGCAGCGAAATACACTTGGCCCTCGAAGGGGAAGAAGTTCCTTGGATCTGAGTTGCCCGGTCCGGGGGCAATGTCGCTCACCAACACAGTTCCAGTCGATGTTCCGTCACTCTTCCAAAGCTCACGTCCTTCGGGACCGCTAGCTCGGAACACTAGGTAGCCGCCTGCGTCGGTCAACTCGGCCGGACCGGAGCTAAACGTCGGATTGATGTCCGCGACCATGACCGTGCCGGACTCGGAGCCGTCGCTCTTCCAGAGCTCGCGACCAGCGACCGGGTCGATGGCGGTGAAGTAAAGCGTGTCGTTGACCACGATGAGCTCGTCTGGAAAAGAGCCTGCCGCTCCCGGATAGATGTCCTTTAGCTGCCCGATCCCGCCCGGTGTTCCGTCGCTGCGCCAGAGCTCTTCACCAGTGACGCCGTCGTCCAGTACGAAGAAGAGATTGCCGCCCGCCGCGTAAAGTCCTCCCGATAACCCAACACTGCCGATCTCTGCCGTCGAATGAACGAGCTGTGTCCCGGCCGTCGTTCCGTCGGTTCTCCAGATGTCCAACGTCAATGTGGGGTCATCACTCACCGCGAGGAAGTAGACGAGACCATTCGACACGACGAAGTCCTGGGGAAACGAAGATCTCGTCCCCGGAATCAGATCCTTGACCAGGGCGGTTCCTTCCAAAGTCCCGTCGGAGCGCCATAGTTCGGAACCATGAAGATCGGTCGCTGCAGAGAAGTAGGCAACGCCATCGACGACGATATGAAGCCGGGGATCGGACCCGATTTGGTTCTGCTCGGCGGCGATATCCTTGAGGAGGATCGGATTCAACTCTGCCGCGGCGTCGTGCGTCGCGGTGCTGGACAGAAATGGCACCAACCGGATCGCCGCCAGGAGAACTCCGGCGATCCGCCCGAGCAGCGCCAGGAGCGTTGAATCGAGCGAACCACGCTGTGGATCGGATATCATCGCGACCATCCCCCATCGTTGAACGAAACTGAATGCGGAGGCTATCATCAGCGCTTCGACCAAGTCGAAGGAAAAGGAGGGAAGGTCGGTCGCCCGCCGGGAGGGAGGCTGGTCTGACAAGCGCAACCCCTCGAGAGCAGGCAACTAACCGGTCGCGTAGGAATATCCCAGCAGTGCCTTCCGTGTTCTCCGTGTTCATCCGTGGTTCGTTTCGGGGTTTCAGCTCTTGGAAACCGCAATCGGCGGTAACTCCCGCACCAGCTTGCGTTGCAGCCGGAGCATCTTGCGCGCGTCGACGGGGCCGCGTTCGTGGTCGTAGCCGAGCAGGTGGAGGAAGCCGTGGACGAGCAGGACGCGCACTTCTTCGGCGATCGGCGCGTCGCGTTCGGTGGCCTGGCGCAGGGCTGTGTCGAGGGAGATGACGACGTCGCCGAGCAGCTGCTCGTCGCCGTCGGTGTCGCCCATCGGAAAGGCTAGGACGTCGGTCGGGCGATCCTTGTCGCGGTAGTCGCGGTTGAGCCGATGGATCTCGGTGTCGTCGACCAGGGCGACGCTGAGCTCTGCGTTCGGCGCCAGCTCGGCGAGCAGGTGGTTGCCGTCTCTGCGCACGTCGGCGGCGCGCACCCCGCGTCGGCGGCAACGGGAGACGACCAGGGTCGGCATTTCAATCGTCGCCGGACTCCGCCGCGGCGCGCTCTTTCTCTTCCTGGGCGCGGTCGTAGGCGGTGATGATGTCGCGCACCAGTCGGTGGCGGACGACGTCGCGCTCGTCGAACTCGCAGAAGACGATGTCGGCGATGTCGGCGAGAATCTTGCGGGCTTCCTTGAGGCCGGAGACGCGTCCGGAAGGCAGGTCGATCTGGGTCACGTCGCCGGTGATCACCGCCTTGGAGCCGTAGCCGAGCCGGGTGAGGAACATCTTCATCTGCTCGCTGGTGGTGTTCTGCGCCTCGTCGAGAATGACGAACGAGTTGTTGAGCGTGCGCCCGCGCATGAACGCCAGCGGCGCGACCTCGATGATGCCGCGCTCCAGCATCTTCTGCGCCTTGTCGAAGTCGACCATGTCGTGCAGCGCGTCGTAGAGCGGCCGCAGGTACGGGTTCACCTTCTCGGCGAGATCGCCCGGCAGAAAACCGAGCTTTTCGCCGGCCTCGACCGCTGGCCGGGCGAGAATCATGCGCGCGTAGTTGCCGCGCACCACCTCGGCGACGGCCATCGCCATCGCCAGGTAGGTCTTGCCGGTGCCGGCCGGGCCGATGCCGAAGACGACGTCGTGGTTGCGGATGGCGTCGATGTAGCTCTTCTGCGCCACGCTCTTCGGCGTGACCACCCGCTTGTGCGCGGTGATGTAGATCGAGTCGAGGAAGATGTCGCCGAGCTTGGCGGAGCGGTCGCGGCTCAGGATGCGCACGGCGTAGTCGACGTCGCTGGCGTAGACCGGGTAGTCGCGTTCGAGCAGGCCGTAGAGCTGCGTCAGTACGCGCTCGGCGATCTCGCTCTGGATCTCGTCGCCGGCGATCAGCAGCGAGCGGTCGCCGAGACCGATGCGCACGTCGAGCGCTTTCTCGACCGCCTTGATGTTCTTGTCGTGCTCGCCGAGCAGGTCGTGCAAGCGCTGTGGATCGTCGAAGGAAACTTCGAGCTGGGTCTCGGTCAAAGTAGGGGCTCCGGGGGTTACCGGTTTTCTTTATCCACAGATTACGCCGATTTCACAGATGGGAGGGTGCTTCGGAGCGAAACCGCTCGGCTCGTCACTGTGGGCGAGAGTGCAAGAACAGCGTCGCGGCTCTTGGGGGTTTCAGGTTTTTTCTATCCACAGATTACGCAGATTTCTCAGATTTGGAGGTTTTTCAGTTTGGTGCCGCTCGGATCGTCACTGAGAGCTCCGGTGTCGCTCGTACCACTGCGGCTCAACTTTTTGTCCACAGATTTTCACTGATTCTCACAGATTCTGAACTGCCGAAAACCAGATACCCATAATCTGTGAAATCTGCGTAATCTGTGGATAAAGAAATGAGCCGCTGAGGTTGCTCGTGGTACCGACGCAACAGTGACGAGACGCCCCTATGAGAGGAGCTCGATCGCGCGTTCGAGGGCGGTGTCGATCTTTGACGGATCCTTGCCGCCGGCTTGCGCCATGTCGGGGCGGCCGCCGCCTTTACCGCCGACGATCGGGGCGATCTCGCCGATCAGCTTGCCGGCGTGGATCTGCTTGGCGAGGTCCTTGGTCACCGCGGCGAGGAGGCGGACTTGCCCATCCTGTTGGGCGGCGAGGACCACCACGCCCGAGCCGAGTCGGTCACGCAGCTTGTCGGCGAGCTCGCGCAGACGTTTCGGGTCGTCGATCTCGACGGCGCTGGCGATTACCTTCTTGCCGTTGACGTCGCGCGCTTTCGACAGGAGGTCGCCACTCTGGTCACCGGCCATCTTGCGACGCAGCTGTTCGAGTTGCTTCTCGAGCTCGCGTTGCGTGCCGAGCAACTTCTCGACCCGCTCTGCGATTTGATCCTCGCTGCCGCGCAGCAGCGAGCCGAGCTTGCGCAGATTCTGCTCGGCCGCCTGTACCCACTGCATCGCGCCTTCGCCGGTCACCGCTTCGATCCGCCGGGTGCCGGCGGCAACTCCGGTTTCACCGCGCAGCTTGAACAGCCCGATGTCGCCGGTGCGTCCGACGTGGGTGCCGCCGCACAGCTCGGTCGAGAAGTCGCCCATGCGCAGGACGCGTACCCGATCGCCGTACTTGTCGCCGAAGAAGGCGAGCGCGCCCGCCTTGATCGCGTCGTCGTACGACATTTCCTCCGCGCTCACCGGCGCGTTCTCGCGCACCCGCACGTTGACCTCGTCCTCGATGCGAACCAGGTCCTCTTCGCTTACCGGTCCGGGGTTGGAAAAGTCGAAGCGCAACCGGTCGGCGTCGACCAGCGATCCCGCCTGCTGCACGTGCGAGCCGAGAAGGCGACGCAGAACGCCGTGCAGGATATGGGTCGCCGAGTGGTTGCGGCGGATTCGCTCGCGTCGCTCGCGATCGACCACCTGCTTGACCGTCGCGCCGACGTCGAGCGTGCCTTCGCGCACCTTGCCGATGTGAACGATCAGATCGGGGCGAGGTTTCAGCGTGTCGACGATGTCGACGATGCCGCCGCCTGGGAGCTCGAAAACGCCGCGGTCGCCGACCTGGCCGCCGGACTCTCCGTAGAAGGGAGTTTCGGCGGTGACGATCTGGACTTCGTCGCCGGCCGCGGCGTGGGTGCCGGCGTCGCCGCCGACCGCAAGCGCCAGCACTTCCGACTCGAGAGCGTAGACGCCGTCGCCGACGAAGCGCGAGCTGGCGTCGGTGGAAATGGTCTTGCTGGTGCCGGCCCCACCGCTCTTGCGCGCCTCGCGGGCGCGGGTCTTCTGCTCGGCCATGCACTTCTCGAAGCCGGCCGTGTCGACCGAGATGCCGTGGCCGCGCAGGATGTCCTCGGTCATGTCGAGCGGGAATCCGTAGGTGTCGTAGAGTTTGAAGGCGACGTCGCCGGCGAGGGTCGTGCTGCCGCTTTTGGCGAGCGCGGCGCGTTCCTGGTCGAGCAGCGCGAGCCCCTTCTCGAGCGTCTCGGCGAAGCGCTCTTCCTCGGTGCGGATGACCTCTTCGATGTAGGAGCGGCGCTCGCCGAGCTCGGGATAGGCTTCGCCCATGGTGGCGATCATCGGCTCGGTCATCTTGTAGAGGAACGGCTCGCGAAAGCCGAGGTTGCTGGCGTGGCGGGCGGCGCGGCGCAGGATGCGGCGCAGGACGTAGCCGCGTCCGTCGTTCGACGGCACGACGCCGTCGGTGATCATGAACTGCAGGGCGCGGCTGTGGTCGGCGATCACCCGCATCGCCAGGTCGTGCTCCTCGTCGTCGCCGTACTTCTTGCCGGATTGTTTCTCGACGTAGCTGATCAAGGTGCGGAAGAGATCGGTGTCGTAGTTGGAGGCGACGTTCTGCATCACCGCGGTGACTCGTTCGAGTCCCATCCCGGTATCGACGTGCCTCGCCGCGAGATCGCTGAGCACACCCTTGTCGTCGCGGTTGTACTGGATGAAGACCAGGTTCCAGAGCTCGATGTAACGCGCGCAGCCGACGTTGACCGCGCACTCGTGGCCTTCGACGTGCTGCATGTCGCAGGCGTCGGCGCCGCGATCGATGTGGATTTCGGAGCACGGACCGCACGGTCCCGTGTCGCCCATCTCCCAGAAGTTGTCCTTCTCGTCGAAGCGCAGGATCTGCTCGGGATTGATGTCGGTGATCTCGCGCCACAGCTGGTCCGCCTCGTCGTCGGTGCGGTAGACGGTGGCCCACAGCTTGTCCTTGGGAAGCTTCCAGACGTCGGTCAGCAGCTCCCAGGCCCAGGCGATCGCTTCGCGCTTGTAGTACTCGCCGAACGACCAGTTGCCGAGCATCTCGAACAGCGTGTGGTGGTAGGTGTCGCGCCCCACCTCTTCGAGATCGTTGTGCTTGCCGCTGAGGCGCAGGCATTTCTGCGAGCTGGCGGCGCGCGGAATCTCACGGGTTTCGAGACCGAGGAAGACGTTCTTGAACTGAACCATCCCGGCGTTGGTGAACAACAACGTCGGATCGTTGTCCGGGACGATGGACGAAGCGCGCACGACTTCGTGGCCGCGTTCGCGGAAGAAATCGAGGAAAGAACTGCGGATTTCCGCTCCGGTGATCATCCCCGAAGCTGTAGCGGATCGACCACGCCGGGGCTAGCCCGACGGCCTAGCCCCGGCGTCCCAAGGCGCCGCGGGCGCCGTCCCAACGCCGCCTGTCGGCGTGCGGTCCCAAGGCAAGCTGCGCTTGCCGTCCCAACGCGCTCCGCGCGGGGGCTGACAGACCCCGCGGCGTAGCCGCTTGGGACGAACGCCGAGCCTTGCGACGGCGTTCTTGGGACGACCGGCGCGAGCCGGTCTTGGGACGGCGCCAAGGGCGCCTTGGGACGCGGCGCGAAGCGCCGCTAAAAGCGTTCGATATCCAGCTTGCTCGATTCGTGGTCGCCGTCGCTGTTGCCGCTGTCGTCTTCGTTGTCGAAGCTTTCCCAGCGGGCGTCGCTGGTCGAGGCGATGCCGCGGATCTTGAGCTCGAAGTCGTTCGGGTTGGTGCAGTTGGCGAGCGCTTCTTCGAAAGTGATCAGACCGTTGCGGAACAGGTACATCAGGGACTGGTCGAAGGTCTGCATGCCGTAGGTGCTGTAGCCCTGCTCGATGACGTCGTTGAGGTCGCGCGTCTTGACCTTGTCGGCGATGTGCTCGGAGACGCGCGCGCTCGACACCAGGACCTCTACCGAAGGCACCATGCCGGCGCCGTCGGCGCGCGGGATCAGGCGCTGGCTGACGACGCCCTTGAGGATGTTGGCGAGGATCAGCCGAGCCTGGTCGCGCTGGTGCTCGGGGAATGCGCTGATCACGCGGGTCACGGTCTCCCGCGCGTCGAGGGTGTGCAGGGTGCTCATCACCAGGTGGCCAGTCTCGGCGGCGGTGATCGCGGTCTCGATGGTCGTCAGATCGCGCATCTCGCCGACCAGGATGACGTCGGGGTTCTGGCGCAGGGCGGACTTGAGCGCGCTCGGGAAATCGATCGCGTCGTCGCCGATCTCGCGCTGGTTGACGAAGCTGAGTCGGTCCTTGTGGATGTACTCGATCGGGTCCTCGATGGTGATGATGTGCGCCTGCCGCGTGCGGTTGATGTGGTCGATCAGCGCGGCGAGCGTGGTGCTCTTGCCGCTTCCGGTGGTGCCGGTGACGAGAACCAGACCGCGCCGCTCCGAGGCGATCCCCTCGATCACCGGCGGCAGGGTCAGCTCTGCGATGTTGCGGATCTTGGCGGCGATGACGCGGATCACCATGCTGAGGTGACCGCGCTGGCGAAAGACGTTGAGGCGGAAGCGACCGAGCTTTTCGTGGTCGTAGGCGGTGTCGAGCTGGCGTTCGTCCTTCAGCCGCTCCCACTGCGGGTCGGTGGTGACCTGTCGCGCGTAGCTCTCGAGCGTCAGCGGGTCGAGGGTTTCCGCTTCCTCGAGCGGCAGAAAGTCCGAGCGGATACGGAAGGCCGGCGGAACACCGACCTTGAGCAGCACGTCGGAGGCCTCGTGACGTACCGCCTCAGCGAGAATTTCGTCGAACTCCATCATCGTCGCACCTCGACTCCATCTGTTCGAGGCGCGGCGTGATGGACTAGCAACGCTCTCGAGCTACTCCGCCTCGACCTCGGCCGGCGGGCCGTCGACCAGCCCCAGCTGCTCGCGGATCTGCGTATCGAGCTTTTCCGCGATCTCGGGATTGTTGCGCATGAACTCCTTCGCGTTCTCCCGACCCTGCCCAATGCGGTCACCATCGTAAGAGTACCAAGCTCCACTCTTCTCGACTAAACCACGATCCGTGCCAATATCGAGCAGCTCGCCTTCCCTAGAGATTCCCACACCATATAGTATGTCGAACTCTGCTTCTTTGAACGGCGGCGCCACTTTATTCTTCACTATTTTGACGCGTGTGCGGTTCCCTATGGCAGAGTCCCCCTGCTTGATCGCGCCGATTCGGCGGATGTCGAGACGCACCGACGAGTAGAATTTGAGCGCGTTGCCGCCGGTTGTGGTTTCGGGACTGCCGAACATGACGCCGATCTTCATGCGGATCTGGTTGATGAAGATCATGATCGTGCGCGAGCGCGAGATCGTGCCGGTGAGCTTGCGCAGGGCCTGCGACATCAGGCGCGCCTGCAGTCCCATCTGCGGCTCTCCCATCTCGCCCTCGATCTCGGCGCGCGGCACCAGGGCGGCGACCGAGTCGACGACGAGGACGTCGATCGCGCCCGAGCGAACCAAGGTCTCGGCGATCTCGAGCGCTTGCTCGCCGTTGTCGGGTTGCGAGATCAGCAGGTCCTCGGTGCGAACACCGAGCTTCTGCGCGTAGCTGACGTCGAGCGCGTGCTCGGCGTCGACGAAGGCGCAGACTCCACCTTCGCGTTGCGCGCTGGCGATCGCGTGCAGCGCCAGCGTGGTCTTACCCGACGACTCCGGGCCGTAGATCTCGACCACTCGGCCGCGCGGCAAACCGCCGACGCCGAGGGCAATGTCGAGGCCGATCGATCCGGTCGATACCACCGGCAGCCGCTGCACTGTTTCGTCGGCGCCGAGCTTCATGATCGAGCCCTTGCCGAACTGCTTTTCGATTTGGCTTACCGCCAGATCGAGTGCCTTCTCGCGATTTGCATCAGCCGCCATTCGTACCTCCCATCACTGCCGTCCAGAGTCTCGTATAAACTGCACCATCGGGGCGCAAGTCGCTACGGTACGCGTGCGCGGCGAGCGCTTTACAAGTGCCGAATACCTTGTCCTCTGCATCCCGCACCCGAGGCGCCAGCCGGCGCCAGCCGCGTTGCGAACGCACCCTGCCGAGGGTCAGATGTGGGCGGAAGGTGCGCTCGTCGGGTGCGAACCCGAGTGGCTCGAGCGCGCGCTCGATGTCGGACGCCAGCTCCACCGCCGCGGCGCTGACCACCCCGGCCCACAGCACGCGCGGCCGCCGCAAGCTCGGGAAACCGCCAACACCCCGTACTGCGAAGGAAAACGGCGCGCGCTCCCGGCAAACCGCGGTAGCCGCCTCGCGAATCGGCTCGAGATCCGTGACCTTGCCGAGGAACTTCAGGGTCAGGTGGATGTTGTCCGCCGGCGTCCAGCGCACGTCAGCCGGCTCGCGCCGCCAATCGTCGACGAGCCGCCCCAGCTGGCCGCGCACCTCGTCGCCGAGGTCGAGGGCGAGGAAGCATCGTGTTGGGGATCCGGGCGCTGGGATCTGGGATCTGGGGGAGGTTGGTGGCATCGGGTTCAGGTCTCTCGCTCGGGGAACGAGAGCGCTTGTTTTCTGGATCCGATGAGAACCATCATCCCCCAGCTCCCAGCTCCTAGATCCCAGCTCCTACTTTCTAAGCACCGAGGACTGCGTCGGATCCTGCCCCAACGCAGCTCGGCGGACCCAGTCGAGGGCGATCTGCGAGGTCAGGAGCTTGACCCATTCTCGGTTGCCCCAGAGCTGGTAGCGGTGGCTGGCGGTGCGGTCGTCGCTGGCGATGGCGATGCACACGGTGCCGACCGGCTTGTCCTCGCTGCCGCCGCCCGGGCCGGCAATGCCGGTAGTGGCGATGCCGAAGGTGGCGCCGGTGAGCTTGCGCACCCCGGCGGCCATCTGCTCGGCGACCTCGGTGCTGACCGCGCCGTGTTGCTCGAGGGTTGCCTTGGAGACGCCGAGAACCGACGTTTTCACCGAGTTGTCGTAGGCGATCACCCCGCCGAGCACATAGCCCGAGCTGCCGGGGACGTCGGTGAGACGGTTGCCGATGAGACCGCCGCTGCACGACTCGGCGACCGCGACGGTGGCGCCGCGCTCGCTGAGAACCCGGCCGACCTCGGTCTCCATGTTGGTGTTGCCCTCGCCGTAGCAGTACTCGCCTAGTCGCTCGCGCATCGCCTTGGCTGCCGCGTCGAGGCGGGCCGCGACGACGTCGGGGGAGCCGGCGACGGACACGCGAACGGAAATCTGCGGAAACGCCGCGCGGAAAGCGAGGCGGGTCGTCTCGGGATCGAGCACCCCGGCGACCATTTCGTCCAGCGCCGACTCGCTGATGCCGAAGGTCTGGAAGGTGTGGCTTCGAAAGACCTCGTCACTGCGCCGCAGCGAGCTCAACCACGGCAGCACCGAGTCGGCGAGGATGTGCTTCATCTCACGCGGCACTCCCGGCAGCACGACGCCGTAGCGAGTGCCGTGTGGCGTTTCGGTTTCGAAGCGAAACCCCGGCGCCGTGCCGAGCGCGTTCTCGAGAATCGTCGCGCCCTCGGGGAATAGGGCTTGCTTGAGGTTGTTCTCGGGCATGGTGCGCCCCATCGACTCGAACAGCGAGCGCATCCGATCGACCGTCGGCTTGTCCTCGATCAGCGGCCGGCCGATCATCGCGGCGACTGTTTCGGTGGTCAGGTCGTCGGCCGTCGGACCCAACCCGCCGGTTCCGATGATCACGTCGGCGCGCTCGAACAGCGCCTTCCAGGCGGCCTCGATGCGATCGGGAAAGTCGCCGACCGTCATCATCGCGGTGACCTCGTAGCCGAGGCCGAGTAGCTGATCGGCGATGTAGTTGGCGTTGGTGTCGAGGGTTCGCCCCGTGGTCAGCTCGTCGCCGGTGCTGAGAATCGCCGCCTTCATTTCGTACCCTCCGTGTGCGGTCAGCCGAGCAACGGCCCGGTGAGGGCGAGCAGGGCGCGGGTCGCGAGGTTGGCGTAGAGGCCGGCAAAGACATCGTCGAGAACGACCCCGACCCCGCCGCGCACTTCCTCGTCGAAGTAGGAAGCGGGAAAGGGCTTTAGGATGTCGAACGCGCGGAACAGAAAGAACGCGTACACGGTTACGGTCCAAGTCGCCGGCAGCAGGAGCGTGGCCACCAGATACCCCGCCACCTCGTCGATGACGATGATGCCGCTGTCGTGCTCGCCGAGATCCTTCTCCGCGATGTCGGCGAACCAGCACGCCATGGCAATTGCCACGGCGCAGGCGGCGATCGGGCCGACCGTGCCCGGTATGTGGGAGAACCACCAGAAGAACGGGATGGCGGCCGCCGTGCCGACGGTTCCGGAGGCCACCGGTGCGTAGCCGGTGTACCCCCACGAGGCGAAGAAGAGGGCGAGACGGTTCATGAGCGCCTGTAAACTGCCGGAGATAGGCCCGCGATTCCAGCCTGCGCCCGCCTGGTTTCCAGCCCCGGAGGCGGTCACATGGCAAACAGTCCGGTTGTTCATCTGCCCAATTCCCTCTAAAACAGCGCCCGGGATGAGCGATCTCAATGTGAGCGGTGCGGTTGCGGAGTGGGCGCACGGACTGGGTTACTCGGACGTTCCACCGCGTGTCGTCGAGGAAGCGAAGAATCAGATCCTCAGCGTGATTGCGGGGATGCACGCCGGGCATTTCAGCGAGGCCGGCCGCATGATCTCGCGAACCGTAAAAGAGTGGTCGGGTGGCAAGGATTGCACCCTGATTCCGTCGGGCGAGAAGTCGTCTCTGCACAGCGCCATCTTCGGCAACAGCGCCCTGGCGATGACGCTCCTCTACGACGACTACATGCTGGGAGCGCACACCGGCGCGTCGTCGGTGGTGGTTGCCCTGTGCCTGGCAGAGAAGCTCGGATCGAGCGGCAAGCAAATCCTGCTGGCGCAGATCGTCGCCAACGAGGTTGCGTCGCGCCTCGGCCTATCGTCGATGAGCGACGACCTGAGCGAGTATCGGACCCCGGCATCGCATCGGCTCGGGGCGGCGCTGGCGGCGGCCAAGTTGCTCGAGCTCGATCAGCAGCAGACCTACAGCGCGATCGGCTTGGCGATGCAGGAGGCGGGTGTCGGTGTGCGCGCCGGCTTCGTCGGCTCGGACGCGAAGATGCTCGGCGCCGCCCTGGCGGCGCCGGCGGGTGTACAGGCCGCCGAGCTCGCCGCTGGCGGACTGGTTGCCCAGGGCGATCCGATCGGCGCCGAAGATGGCTACTGCGCGACCGTCGGCTCGATCAGCGGCGCCGACGCGTTCCGCACGCTGGGCGAGCTGTGGCTGACCGAAACCACCAGCTATGCCGCCTACCCGTGCTCGAGCTACGTTGCCGGGGCGATCGACTGCGTGATGGCGCTGCAGCGGCAACACAACATCGACGGCCGCAAGGTGACCTCGGTCGAGGTAACCGTTGGCCCGGCGGCGCGCGACGTCGATGCGATGGCGCAGAGCTTTCTCGCCGGACCGGACAGTCACCCGGGAGCGCTGACCTTCTCCATCGGCTACAACGTCGCGGTTGCCCTGATCGACAAGGAGTTCTCACCGCGCCAGCTGAGCCGAGATCGGGTTCGCGACGAAGCCGTGTGGGAGCTGGCCAAGCGGGTCGAGGTCAAGGTCGAGCCGGCGAGTGAATCGGACCTGCGCACGGGTTCGCTGCCGAATCAGGTGGCGCGGGGCTCACACGGCGGGTTCGACGTCGGCCGCATCGACCTGCGTGCCGCGCGCGCCGGACTGGCGGCCAAGGTTCGGGTCGTCCTCAAGAACGATCGGTCTTTCGAGATCCAGCGCGACACGCCGTCGGGGATGGGCTCGGGTCCGTTCGACGACCGAGTCAAAACGGTCGAGGACAAGTTCCGCCGCGAGACCCGCTACTCCCTGCGCAAGGAACGCATGGAGAAAGCGATCGACTTGATCCACCATCTCGAGCGGGCGACGCCGGCAAACGTCAAAGAGATCGTACGCTGCAGCTGCTCGGAACGGTGATCGGACTCGCTACGCTCGTAGGCAGAGGCGAGGCATGGGCACAGGGGGTGGTGGTCGCTGGCGCGACGATTCCATCGAGGCCCCCTCTCCGTCTGTCCCGAGTAGCGCGCAGCGCGTATCGAGGTGGCCCGCTGGCACCGCCCCTATCTGGCTCGGGTACTAGCCGACGTCGAGTACCTGGCCGCTGATTTGGTCGGCGGCCGAGCGCAACAGGAAGACGGCGGTCTCGGCGAGATCGCCGGGTGCGGTGTCTGGCCCGGTGCGGATCGCATTGACCTGGATGTGGTTGTCGGCGAGCGCTTCGGCCAGCGCCTCGGTGAGTCCCGCCACCGCGTTGCGCATGCTCGCCTCAGGGGCGCCGCGGTCTCCCGGCGTCAGGTTGAGGATCTTGCCGCTGCCCTGCTCCTTCATGATCGGAATCAGTGCCCGGGTGGTGAGGTAGGGACCGGTCAGGTTGGTGGCGACCAGAGTCTGCCACTGATCGAAGTCGCAATCCTCGAGTGCCGAGCCGCCCGAGCAATGGGCGGCGTTGACCAGGATGTCGATGTGGCCGAACACGGCTCGGGTGCGTTCGACGAGGACTGCGACGTCCGACTCGCGGGTGACGTCGGTGGTCACGGCGATCGCCTGGCGGCCCTGTTTCTGGATCTCATCGGCGGTGGCGACCAGTTGATCCGCCGAGCGCGCTGCCAGTGCGAGCTCGCATCCGTGGCGGCCGAGTGCGGTGGCGATGGCGCGACCGAATCCCCGGCTGGCGCCGGTGACGATCGCCACCTTCCCCGCAAAGTCCATGCGGAGTTCTAGCGCGGACGCGTGGTCGAGGCCAGTGCGAGGGCTGGCGGCGCCGCCTGGGCTGTGCCAAACACGCGGGGATGGCCGAGCAACCGGAATGCGAGTTGTGCGCGCTGGTGCGCAGCACCGAGTGGTATGCCGAGTTCGAGGAGCCGTTTCGCTTTACGATCCTCGACTGCGACTCCTGCGACGTGCCGATGGCAGTGATCGGCGAGCACAAGAAGCAGCTGAGCGATCGCGAGAGCGAGGTCGTACGTGCCGAGCTCACCAGGATCGCCGACGCCAAGTACCCACAGGGCTGGGTGTTCGACGACAACATGCGCCAGATTCCGGACCACTACCACATCCACGCGCGGCCCTACCCGCCGTGGTGGAAGGGGCGGCGCTAGGCGCGGGTCGGCCGGCCGCAACCGGAGCAGAACTTTCCGCCGGGAAGCGCCTTGGTTCCGCAGTTTGGACAGAACTTGATCGTGCCGCTCGGCGCGCTGCTGCTGGTGGACCTCTGGTCGAGTGCGGCGATTGCCTCGAGAGCCTGGGCTTTGTAGCGCGCGGTTAGCGCCGCGAAGTCGTCGTCGGACAACTTGCCGGTGCGCTGGTCGAACTCGGCTTCCTTGATCGCCGCCAATGCGGCGACCTTCTTGCGCTGCAACGACTCGTCGTCGTCTTCCGGCAAGGCCTCGATCGCGTCGCTGTCGCCGCTAAAGAACAGCGGCCACATGACGAAGACGACGGCCGGCAGCAAGCCGGCGAGAAGGACGGCGGTCGAGCTCATCTTCCTGCCTCAGATATCCAGGTCGTCGAGCTCACGCTCGAGCTTGCGTTCCAGCTCGGCGTTGACCGCGGGTTTCGCGGCATCGGCGGGGGTAGCAATCGGTTCCGGGGTGCGGCGCCGCCAGCGGAGCAGGGTCAAGCTGACGAAGATGGCGCCGATCCCGACGACGATGAACGGCGTCACCCAGGCGGTCACGTTGAATCCGGTCATCGTCGGCGCCGACAAGATCTTCTCTCCGTACTTGCCGGCGAAGTGGGCGAGGATCGTGTCCTTGCCCTCGCCGAGCGCGATGTGCTCGCGAATCTCCTGTCGCAGCGGAATTGCCGACGGGCACTGCAGGTGGTTGCACGAATGGACGGTGAGTCCGCAGCCACACTGGCAGGTCAGTGACTCTTCGAGGTCCTGGAAACTCGGCTCCGCCGCCGCCAGATGGTTGGCGGCAAGGCCGAACAAGAGCAGACTGGCGGCCGCGGCGAGCGAGATCTTGCGCAGGTTGTGAATCAGGACCGGGTCTCCGTGGCGTCGCCGCGCGCCGGTACGTAGCTCGCCGCTGGAGCGGTTGCAGCGGTCGGCAGAATGACGACGAACGTGCCGAGAGCCAGTGTGATGCCGCCCCAATAGAGGAAGCCGATCAGCGGATTGAGGTAGGCGAGAATCGTCGCCATCCTCGTTTCCGCATCGTAGCTGCCGAGAACCAGGTAGAGATCCGAACCCAAGGTCGAGCGGATCGCGACTTCCGTGGTCGGCTGCTCGGGCTTCTTGTAGAAGCGCTTCTCGGGTCGCAGCGTATCGACCTGGCGACCGTCGACGAACACCGACATGTTGGCCATCAGATAGGCGATGTGCAGGGTGTCGCGCTCTTCGAGTCCGTTGTAGCGCAACTCGTAGCCGCCGATCTCGAACGACTCGCCCTGGTTGAGGGTCACCTGCTTCTCGATGCGGAAGATCGACGTCCCGGTGATTGCCACGAAGATCATGACGATGCCGACGTGGATGATGTAGCCGCCGTAGCGTCGCCGATTCTTGGCGATCAGCTGGCTGAGGGCGCGGAACACGCTGTCGCCGACCATCGCCTGGCGCGCCCGCACGCCGCGGTAGAACTCGGCGAAGATGGTCGCCAGCACGAAGAAGATCAGTGAGAAGGAGACGATCGCCCAGTAGTTGCGGATGCCGCCGATGAAGCACAGCGCGCCGGCGACGAGGCCGGTGATCACCGGCCCGGCGAAAGTCCGTTTCAGGTGGGCCCAGGTGGCTCGGCGCCAGGCGATGACCGGGCCGACACCCATCAGGAACAACAGAATCAAACCGAGCGGCGCGTTCACCTTGTTGAAGAACGGCGGGCCGACGGTGATCTTCACCCCGCGCACCGCCTCGGAGATCACCGGGAACATGGTTCCCCAGAAGACCGCAAACGCGATGCCGACGAGTATCAGGTTGTTGAAGAGAAACGTCGACTCGCGCGAAACCAGCGAGTCGAGCTCGTTCTCGGAGCGCAACATCGGCAGGCGGAGGAACAGCAACCCGAGCGACACCACCAGCACCAGTGCGAGAAAGTAGAGGAAGAACGGCCCGAGGCCGGATTGGGTGAACGAGTGCACCGAAGAGATGACCCCGCTGCGGGTGAGGAAGGTGCCGAAGATGGTCAGCGCGAAGGTCAGGATGATGAGAACCATGTTCCAGACCTTGAGCATGTTCTTCTTCTCTTGGATCATCACCGAGTGGAGGAACGCGGTGCCGGTGAGCCACGGCATGAACGCGGCGTTCTCGACCGGGTCCCATGCCCAGTAGCCGCCCCAGCCGAGAACTTCGTAGGCCCAGAGCGCGCCGAACAGGTTGCCGAGAGAGAGGAAGAACCAGGCGAACAAGGTCCAGCGGCGGGTCGTGCGGATCCAGCTCGAGTCGAGCTTGCCGGTGGCGAGTGCCGCAAAGGCGAAAGCGAACGGCACCGACATGCCGACGAAGCCGAGGTAGAGCGACGGCGGATGGATCGTCATCCAGTAGTTCTGCAACAGCGGATTGAGGTCGCGTCCCTCGCGTGCGGGAACCGCCAGCGTTTCGAACGGCGGGGTGATGAAGAACAGCAGCGAGATGAAAAACAGGGAGACCGACATCAGGGCGACGATCACCCACGGCATCAGCTCGCGGTTGCGCTGCTTGTTCTGCAGCACGACGATCGAGCTGATCGAGGTCAGGATCAGCGCCCAGAACAACAGCGAGCCCTTTTGGCCGCCCCACAAGGCGGCGATCGTGTAGTAGATCGGCAAGGTGCTGCTGCTGTACGCGGCGACGTACTCGATGCGGAAATCACGGGTGACCAGCGCGTGCAGCAGCACCGCGACCGCGACCAGCACCGCGCCCCACACGGCGAGGACGCCGTTCTCGGCGCTGGCGGTGAAGTCGCGGCGGCGCGTCCACGCAGCCGCCAGAGCCATGACGATGGTGTAGGCGGCAATCAGCCATGCGATCAGAATCGCCTGTCGGCCCAGCTCGATCATTGCGGGATCCTTTCGCGCGTGCCTTGGGAGAACCCGGGCGGTGGATCAGTAGGCGGCGGCCTGCTGGCCCTCGAGCTCCGGTTCGTACTTCGAGGGGCAGCTGGTCATCACCGACTTGGCGAGAACGACGCCGTTGGCGTAGGTGCCTTCGATGATGACGTCGCGCCCTTCGTCGAACATGTCTGGCACCACGCCGGTGTACTCGACGGCGACCGTGTCGACCGGCGCGGTTTCCTCGTCGGTGAAGTCGCCGACGGAGAACTTCATCTCGGTGCCCTTGGCGCTGGTCTTCTTCGACAGCGAACCGGGCGTGACACGCCCGGCCAGGCGGATTCCCTGCCCGGCCATCGCCTCGCGCTGCGGCAAGAACTCGTCGATGGTGAAGTAGTAGGCGGAGGACTGATCGACACCGGCCCACATCAGATAGCCGACCGCGGCGACCAGCACCGCAGCGCCGATTCCAAACTTGTAATTGCGCTTCATTTTGAGATCCCCGATTGGGTTTTGGCGGTGCCCGTCGAGCGTGGGACAGCCTTGAAAACGCTAGAGGATTGCGAGTGTCTGGGCAAGATCGTCAGCCCCGCGTGCCATCGTCGATCCCCTCCAGATCGTCTTCGCTGACCGCTTCTCCCGGGATCCGGTACGAACCGTCGGCCCAGTTGGCAAGATCGACGGTCTTGCAGCGATCGCTGCAGAACGGGCGCGACGGGTTGTCCGTCCACCGGGTTTGCGTGCCGCATCGCGGGCAGCGGACCTTCATACCTTCGACAGTAGGGACGGGCCCCGGTCATTGCAACGGTACCGGCGGCGCAATGGTCATAGACGCGCCGCGAGCACCGGGTTAGATTGCCGACCTCAGAAATGGCCCAATCGATTGCTAGTCCGCCGCCGACCTTCACCGGCTTCGCCCTGCGGCTCTTCCTCTACTTGTTCCTGGTCAGTCTGGCGTTCTCGTTGGGCCAGGTTCACGAGTACATGGAGCCGGTACAGACGGCGCTCGCCGGAAGCGCGGCCGCCGGCGCGCGGGTCCTCGGCGCCGAGGCCGACGTGCAGGGCACGATCATTCGCACCAATCACGCGGCGCTCGACATCAACCACGAGTGCACCGGCATCTTCGTGCTGCTCGTCTACACCGTGTTCGTGCTGGCCTACCCCGCGCCGTGGCGCAGTCGACTGTACGGCGCGGCGACGGGTTGGATCGCGCTCAATGTCGTCAACGTGGTGCGGCTGGTCTTCCTGACCTTGGTCGCCAGCCGCTATCCCGAGTGGTTCGCCTACTTCCACGAGTACTTCTTCCAGGGATTGTTCATCGCCTTACTCGCGATCCTCGCGTCGATCTGGACCGAACAGGTGCGTCGTGCGACTCTCGCCGGCCTTTCTGATTAAGTTCTTCGCGCTCGCCGCGATCTTCTTCGCTTTGTGGTCGTTCGCCGGCGTCAGCGACGCTTACGGTCGTTTCATCGTTGCCATCGCCCGCCCGTTGGTCGAAACCCTCACCGACTGCCAGGTCGCCGAGGTCAAGGAGGGGCCGAAGGGGATCGCCGTCCTGCTGAGTCGAACCGACCCGCAGGGCAAGCTCTACACGCGCGCGATTCCGCTCCTGCCACGCGAGGTCTTCTCCGGGATCATTCCCTATCTGGCTCTGATGCTGGCGACCCCGGGTTTGGCGGCCCTTCTGCGCGGCCGGCAGACGGCGATCGGGATGGGGATCTTCGTCGTCTTTCACGTCGGCCTGATTCTCATTGGCACCTACCTGACCGGCCTGCCGCAGGCGCATCTCGCTCCCGAGACCATCCGCGGCGTGGTGCAGCCGATGGTCAACGTCGTCTACGGTTTCTACGGCCTGATCGGCTACGCCGCGCTGCCGTTCCTGCTCTGGTTCTGGCTGGGAGCGCGGGCCAGCGGCATGCTGCCGGCGTGGGGCAGCCCGGCTGCGCCTGCGCAGGGGCCGTCGCGCGCGGAGCGGCGTCGCGGCAAGGGCTGACGCGGCTCTCCCTGACGAGGGACGCCCCATAGAATCCCCCCTCCTTGCCAAGGAGGGGGTTAGGGGGAGGTCACGGCAAGGAGCTTCTGGTCTCGGGCCAATGGCGCTCCGCTTGACCCCCCTGAAGTCCCCCCTTGGCAAGGGGGGACGAATTCGGGTTCGGGCCTGGCCCCTTAGCAAACCCAGTTGCGAATCAGACGGACCCATCAACCGATACCGGGTGGTTGGGCCGCGGGTTAACTCGGGGATAGGATCGTTCCGTCGGCGGCGACGAACACCGTGGCGGCGGGGTTGAGGTTGGCGATCCGGCTCCAGGTGTCGGCGATTCGCTGCAGCGCCCGCTCACGTTCGAGTGGGTTCAATTCGGCCGCGGCCGCGGTCAGCTGGATGCACAGGGCATCGGCGACCTCCGGTTTGCAGCGCCCCGCGCCCGCGACCAGAGGGGCGTCGGCGCTGCCTTCCAGTCGTTGCATCAAGTCGCTCACTTCGGCGCTGGCGCGGAGCTCTGCCGGGGGTGACATCAGGCTCACCCAGGCGAGGGTCGCTAGAACCGCGATCACGGTGCCGCCGCCGATCGCAATCCCCAGTGTCGCCAGCCGGCTGCGCCACAGGGTGTAGCCGCCGCAGTCGACGCACTGCGGTGCTCCCCAGGGGATGGCGGCGCCGCATTGGGGGCAATGGCGTGCCATTGGTCTGGCTCAGCCGACGGCCGTCGGCGCGGCGGCGGGGTTGGGGTCTGGGCCGGGCATGGGAAACGGTTAGCCGGTATCGTGGTGGGCTGCCAGGGAGAGACTGGTCCAAAGGTGGGCTTTGCCCACCGGCCAAAGTGAGGCTTCGCCTCACGGCCAAAGCGCGGGCTTCGCCGCGCGGCCAAATGGGGGTTCGGCTCGAGGGGTCAGAGGGGTTGTTTTGGCGCGAGGGGCGTGGGAGGGTGGGTGAAGAAAAGGCGAAAGTCATGGAAGTGATCAAGGGACGGGGGACGGCTCTCGAGCCGCGCAATCGCTTCGAGCGGCTGCACGTGGAGCGGGTGTCGGGCGACGAGGACGGGCCGGCTACCGAGCTCTACAGCGACCTCAGCAAGTCGATTCTCGCCGAGAACGACAGCCCCGACATCCAGTTTCGCTTCGGCATCAACCCGTACCGGGGGTGCGAACACGGCTGCGTCTACTGCTACGCGCGCCCGAGTCACGAGTACCTCAGTTTCAACGCCGGCCTCGACTTCGAGACCAAGATCATGGTCAAGCGCAACGCGCCCGAGCTGTTGCGGGCTCGATTTCGCTCGTCTCGCTGGCAACCGCAGGTGGTCGCTCTGTCCGGCAACACCGATTGCTATCAACCGTGCGAGCGCGAGCTCGGGATCACCCGGCGCTGTCTCGAGGTCTTTCGCGACTTCCTGAATCCGGTCGGCATCATTACCAAGTCGGCGTTGGTGCGCCGCGATATCGATCTATTGAGCCCGCTGGCCGAGGTGGGGGCGGTACAGGTCCACATCTCGCTGACCACGCTCGACGCCGAGCTCGCCCGTAAGATGGAGCCGCGCGCCTCGAGCCCGCAAATGAGGTTGTCAGCGATCGAAGCGCTCGCCGCAGCCGGGATCCCGGTAGGGGTCATGGTGGCGCCGATCGTCCCTGGCCTCAACGACCACGAGATTCCCTCGATCCTCGAACGAGCGGCGCAGTCCGGCGCCGGTTGTGCCGGTTGGACCCTGCTGCGTCTCAGTCCGCCCGTCGATGCACTGTTCGAGGACTGGTTGAGCCAACACTATCCGCAGCGCCGCCATCGGGTGCTGCACCGAGTCACGCAGTGCCGCGACGGTCGCATCACGGATTCCCGCTTCGGATCCCGCATGCGCGGCGAAGGCACCTACGCGCGGCAAATTGCGGCGCTGTTTTCGGCGTCGGTGCGACGCCATGGTCTCGACCGGCAGTTGCCGGAGCCGAACACCCGCGCTTTTCGCCGCCCGCCGCAAGCGGGCGACCAGATGAACCTGTTCGGCGCCGGTTGAGCTACCAGCTGCCGCGGGTCGGGGCACTTGCCGGCGATCACTGGTGGGGTCCCCGCAAGGTCGTGCCTTCGACTGCCCGTTGGAAAGCTGTGGCAAAAGGCCGGTCACCTTGATAGCGGTCGTCTATTGGGTTGCGCAGGGGAAAATTTATGAATCATTTTGCAGACTTCCGTCGCTTGCTCGCCGCGCTGCCCATGCTGGCAGCGGTCTTCGTCGGATGCGGCGGCAGCTCGGGCGACGGCCCGCCGGAGCCGCCTCCAGACACGCTCTACGTGCGCGAGTCGGGCAGTGACGGCAACGGCGGAACGTCGCCGGACGACGCCTTCCGCTCGATCGTTCGCGCCGTTCGCGGTGCAACTTCCGGGCAGACGATCATTGTCGGACCCGGCGAGTACACCGTCCCGCGCAGCTCGAGCGAGATCACCATCGAGATCGCCGACATCGACGGCAACGAGCCGCTCATCCTCCTTGCCAACCCGGATGGTTCGATGACGAACGACGAGAGCCGGGCCGGTGAGGTACTGGTCGACGCCCGCAACGCCAGCTTCGGCTTCCGGGTATCGCGTTCGCGCAACGTGATCATCGACGGGTTTCGCATCGAGCGCGCCCGCGACGACGACGAGAGCGCGGGCATCCACGTGCGCAGCGACTCGTCGGACATCACGATTCGCAACTGCGAGCTGACCCGCAATCGCGACGGGGTGCGGGTTCAGGCCTCGGAGAACGTGTTGATCTTCAACAACCTGTTCTTCGACAACAACCGCGCGATTCGGGTGGTCAACTCGCCGGATACGTCGGTGATCAACAACACCGCGACCGACAACAACGACCGCGGTATCTCGGTCAGTGGCGCCTCGACGGGTACCTTCGTTCGCAACAACATTTTGCAGGACAACTCGAACCGCAACATCGAGGTGGAGTCCGGCACCTCTGCCGATACCTACGACGGCGACTTCAACCTCATCTTCAGCACCCGCAACAACACCGATCCGGACGACACGGTGCGTCCGTCGACGCTGATCGGAGAGAACGCGGTTCTCGCCAACGCGAGCTTCGTCAGCACCAGCTCGACGCGACCGGACTACCGGTTGATGCTGGACAGCCCGGCGATCGACTCTGGCGATCGGACCATCGACATCGCTCTGGCGCGAGAGCTCGCCGGTCGCTCGGCGACCGAGGACGGGGTGCAGGATTCCAATGCCGACGATCTCGGCTACCACTTCGCGCTGATCCCCGGGAGGTAGGATGAAGCTTCGGTATCTCGTAGCACTCGCTTGTCTTGCGCCCATCGCCTGCAGCAGTGGCGGCGGTGGTGGTGGCAACGGTGGCGGCGGCACGCCCACCCCGACCGGTCCGCCGGGAACGCCGACGTTCACGCAAACCCCCGACCCCAACGCGACCGATACGCCGACTCCTCCGGTGGTCGCCGGGAGCGCGCTATTCGTGCGCGCCGATGCCGGCGACGACGGCAACGACGGGCGCGATCCCGCCAACGCATTCCGCACGATATCGGCGGCGCTGGCGGCCTTGCCGAGCTTGAGCTCGGGTCGCACCGTGGTGGTCGGGCCGGGAACCTACAACGAGCGCATCGCCGACCTTCCGCGCGGCGAATCGAGTCAGCCGGTCGTGCTCTTCGCTGACCCCAGCGGCGCCTCGACGCAGGACAGCCCGGCCGCCGTCGTTCTCCAGGCGAGCGGCGACGGATCGATGATCCAGGTCGACGAGAACCAGTTCGTCGAGATCGACGGCTTCGTCATCCGCGGCGGTTCCGGCGGCAACAACGCTGGCGTCGACATCCGCAGCTCGTCGAACGTCACCGTCCGCAATTGCGAGATCTCCGGCACGTCGAGCCAGGCGGACGGCATCGCCGTGATCAACTCGAACGAGATCCTGCTGATCAACAACTTGGTCTACGACAACGCCCGCCGCGGCGTCCGCGTCGCCGGCGGCGGCGCCGGCTCGCGACTGGTGCGGCTGATCAACAACACGATCACCGACAACGAGGGGCAGGGGCTGGTCGTCGGCTCCACCGAAACCGGTTCCGAGGTCGAGATCCTCTTCAACATCTTCCAGAACAATATCGGCCCGCAGGGCCTGCAGATTCTGGTGACCGAGCCGTCGCTCGAGCTGTTCGCCTCGGACACCAATCTGGTGTTCCCCGGACGGTACGAGCCGGAGGATCTGCCGCAGGATTTCGACATCCTCGAGGATGCGCTGTTCGTCGATCCAATCGACAGTGTCTACCTACTGTCCGACGCGGCAGCCGGCCAGTCGGCGACCAGCCCGGCCGTCGACTCCGGTTTTCAGGATGTCTTCCCCGAAGACATCCTCGACGAGCTCGAGCTGATCAAGGCGCGGACCACTTCCACCAGCGGCGAGCCCGACACGGGCGAGCTCGATCTCGGATACCACGCCCCGGTTGGTTCGGGCGGGCCGATCCCCGTCGAGCGCACGTTCTACGTCCGCGAGAGCGGTGACGACGAGCGCTCGTCCGGTCGATCGCCCGAAGATGCCTTCCGCAGTATCCGCCGCGCGCTCAACGTCGCCACCGGCGGCGATACGATCATCGTCGGCCCCGGTGCGTACGCCGGACGCTTGCTGATCCAGGAGCAGGCCAGCGCCGAGGCGCCGCTGACCCTTCGCGCCGACCCGACCGGCGAGCTCACCGAAGATGCCCCGGGGATCGTCGGTGTCGATTCGAGCGGACGCGACACCGGCTTCCGGCTGATCGGCGCCAGCTGGGTGATCATCGACGGCTTCACGATTCTCGGAGCCACGGCCTCCGGGGTGGAGGTTCGCAGCGGTGCGAGCAACGTCACGGTGCGCAATTGCTTTATCGACAGCTTCGGCGAGCTCCTGGACGGCGAGGGGGATGGGATCACGGTCGACGACTCCGAGGACATTTCCCTGATCAACAACGTTCTTTCGTTCAACGACGGCAACGGAATCCAGGTGCGGCGCTCCGAGCGCACGCGCATCATCAACAACACGGTTGCCGAGAACGGCGTGCGTGGCATTCGCGTCGGCTCGGGCAGTGTTGCTGCGCCGAACACACTGCTGCAGAACAACATCGTCTACTTCAGCGGCACCACCGCGGTCGATTTCAACATGGCTTCGGCCGAGACCGCCGAGCTCAGCCACAACCTGGTTTTTCCCGCCGACTACCGGCCGCCGTCGGAGGTCGATCTGCCGCGACCCAACGACATCAACGAGGACGCCAGGTTCGTCGGCTTCACCGACTTCAGGCTCGACAGCGACAGTCCGGCGCGCAACGCTGCCGACCCCGATACCGACAGCGCGATCCGCGCCGATCTGTCGACCCGTACCACGTCGGCAGACGACAGCCCGGACAGCGGCGCGCTCGACATGGGGTACCACTACCCGATCATCGGCGCCGGCGGCGAAGGATAACCGATTGACGTCATGCGCGGGCGTGCGAAGCTGACGCCCGCGCATGACGTCTCCGCTCAAACGGACACTTGCTCCGCTGGCGAGTACCCCTCTGCATCCGCAGTGGTTGGTGCGTCGCGCGCGCGCGCGCCTGGTGGCTTACCTGCCGACGATCGAGCCCGGCTCGCTGGTCATCGACATCGGCTGTTTCGACCGCTGGCCGGTGCGTCACCTTCCCTCTTCGTGCCGCTACATCGGTCTCGACTATCTGGAAACGGCCGAGAACTGGTACGGAACCAAGCCTGACGTCTACGCAGACGCCGCCGCGCTGCCGTTTGCCGACGGGTCTGCCGACGTCGTCATGATGTTCAGCGTTCTCGAGCATCTCGCCGACCCCGAACGGGTGCTGGCCGACATCCGGCGTTTGTTGCGGCCGGCCGGTAGGCTGGTGATGCAGGTGCCGTTTCTCTATCCGCTGCACGACCGCCCGCGCGACTTCGGGCGTTTCACCGAGTACGGCCTGCGCCGCACGGCGACCGCCACGGGCTTGGAGCTGGTCGAATGTGAGCCGATCGGTGGCCCGCTCGAGACTTCCGCCCTGCTCGCCAACATCGCGATGTCGCGCGCGGTTCTCGACTGGGCAGCCCAACGCAACCCGCTCGCGCTGCTTGGGGCGGGACTGCCGGTCGCGGTCGTCGCGACCAACCTGCTGGCGCGCGCGCTGACCTCGTTGGGGCGTAGCAGCGACATGATGCCTTTCGCCTACCACGTTGTCCTCGAGGCGGGTTGATTCCACCGACCCGTTCGAGAGCTCGGAAGTCGAAGCAGCAGCCTTCCGGAATTTGGGAACAGATGTTTGCGCGATCGTTGGCAGGCCGTCGATCGGAGTTTGGCTCGAAGGTTGAAGTTGAGGACGGGCTGCTGTTTTGTTTGCGGAAAGTCGTCCCAGGGAGGAGAGAGCTGTGACAATGGCGGGTGCATTGTGACGGATCAGGCAGAGAGACGTGGTATCTCGGCGCGGATGCGGGCTCGTATCCCGTTTCTGGCGATGGCGGCGGGCCTGACCGCCAGCTACGGGACCCTGATCGGCTACATGGGTCGCTTTCTCTACCCGGCGCGACGGCGGCCGGCGAGCTGGGTTTACGTTGCCCAGCTGCGCGGCTGGCGCAGCGGCGAGTCGCGGCGCTTCAAGGCGCCATCGGGCGAGACCGTCAACGTGACCCGTTCGACGGTCAACGGCGACGCCGCCGACTTCAGCGCGCGCTCCAGCGTCTGCCCCCACCTGGGCTGTCAGGTGCACTGGGAGCCGCACAACAATCGCTACTTCTGCCCCTGCCACAACGGGGTGTTCGCTCCGGACGGCACCGCGGTTTCCGGCCCGCCGGCGGATGCCGGTCAGTCGCTGTCTTCCTACCCGCTGCGCGTCGACAGTGGCTTGCTGTACATCGAGGTGCCCACCGAAAAGCTGCAGTTGGCGGCAGCGCCGCGCGGGCGCGGCGGTTCGCTCCTGGCGCGAGTCGATCAGCCGGCAGGCGCGGGTCACGACCCCTGCCTGGCGGCGGCCTTCGGCGAGGAGGATTCGGTTGAATCCAGTTAGCCGATGGTTGCGAGAGCGGCTTCCGCTCTCCGGCGACACGCTGCGCGAGCTGACCAACGAGCCGGTTCCGAACCACCTCAAACGGTGGTGGTACTGTCTCGGCGGCACACCGGCTTACCTATTCGTCGTGCAGATCGCGACCGGGATTCTGCTCGCCGTCTACTACGAGCCGTCTTCGCGCACCGCCTACCAGTCGATTCGCTACATCACCGAGGAAGCGAGCTTCGGCTGGTACATCCGCAGCCTCCACAAGTGGGCGGCGACGCTGATGATCGCGACCGTGGTGCTGCACCAGATGCGGGTCTTCTTTACCGGTGCCTACCGCGCGCCGCGCGAGCTCAACTGGATGGTCGGGATGGGCCTGTTGGTGCTGACCCTGCTGACCGGATTCACCGGCTACAGCCTGGCCTTCGAGCAGCTCAGCTACTGGGGCGCCACGGTCGCCGCCAACATCAGCCTGGGTGTGCCGGTGGTCGGCGAGTTCCTGCGCGACATGCTGCTCGCCGGCGAGGTCTACAACGAGCGCACCTTGCCGCGCTTCTTCATTCTGCACGCCGCCGTGCTGCCGGTCGGAATGGTCGGTTTGATTGCGGTTCACATCGCCCTGATTCGCCTGTACGGCGTCACCGAGCTGCAGGACGAGGACGATCCGGCGTCGACCGCCGGCCACTTCAATTTCTTTCCGGATCACCTGCTCACCGAGGTCGTCCTCGGCCTGAGCCTGATGATTCTGCTCACCACCCTGGCGATCGTCTTTCCCGCGGAGATCGGCCCCCCGGCCGACCCGCTGTCGACCCCCGAGGTGATCAAGCCCGAGTGGTTCTTCTACGCCACCTTCCGTTGGCTGAAGATCTTCCCGGGGCAGATGGCCATTCTGTCGACCGGGCTGATCGTTTTTCTGATGTTCGTCTGGCCCTTCATCGACGCGCGCATGCGGCGCGCCTGGCCCGCCACCGAGATCAGCATGGGTGTCGGGGTGGTGGCGGTGTTGACGATCATCGCGCTGACCGTTTGGGAAGCGGTCGTCGCTCACTGATGAGAATCGAGGAGAAGAAAGAGTGACGTTGCGAACGAAACAGTGGGTAATCGCCGCTCTGGCTACGGTGTTCCTGGTCTCGTTGGTGTTCGTTCAGTGGATGGAAGTAATCCGCAAGAGCGAGGAGAGCGGCCAACGACCGGTTTCGATCGCGGTGCCAGCCTCCTCGAAGGCATGCGCCGACTGTCACGGGTCGACCACGCCCGCCCTGGTCGATCACTGGGAAGGCAGCACCCACGCGCGCAAGGGCGTCGCCTGCGTCGAGTGCCACAGCGCCGAAACCGACGACGCCGATTCCTTCGAGCACTACGGAGTGACCATTGCCACCATCGTCACCCCGCGCGATTGCGGCGGTTGCCACGCCGAAGTGGTGGCCGAGTTCACCGGCAGCCACCATGCAAAGGCCGGTAACATCCTCGCCTCGCTCGACAACTTCCTGGCCGAGTCGGTCGAGGGCGCGCGCATGCCGTTCAATCCGCATTCCGAGACTCCAGGGCGTTCGGTCGACCTGGTGAGCGGTTCGGCGAGTGTCGACGTCGGCTGCAAGCAATGCCACGGCAGCAAGATCGGCTTTCAATCGAGCGATGGCGGCGTCATCACGGTCGACGACCTTCGCCCTGATGCCGACGGCAAGCCGACCAACCGCGACGCCGTCGCCAGGATCGCACGCAACGAGAATGGCAAACCTCTGCTCGATGCGTCGACCTGGCCGAACACGGGGATCGGTCGCCTCAACCTCGACGGGTCGCTCGGCTCCTGCTCGGCCTGCCACAGCCGTCACGACTTTTCGCCGCGGCGCGCGCGTCAGCCCGAGAACTGCGGCAAGTGCCACCTCGGACCGGATCACCCGCAGAAGGAGATCTACGAGGAATCGAAACACGGCGTCGCCTACCGCGATCTCCGCGAGACGATGAATCTCGACGCCGAAGACTGGGTGCTCGGCGTCGACTACACCCAGGCGCCGACCTGCGCGACCTGTCACATGTCGGGACACTCGCGCAACGACGGCAAGGTGACGCACGATCCGGGCCTGCGTATCTCTTGGACCAATCGCCCGCCGGTCAGCCTGGTGATGGACACCGACATCAACAACAAGGTGGTCACGTCGACCGATCCCGCGGAGCGCGCGCAGCTGGTGTCGGATACCTGGCAGCAGAAACGGCAGCGCATGAAGGACGTTTGCGGCCACTGCCACACGCCCGACTACATCAACGGTTTCTACGAGCAGTACGACGACCTCGTCATTCTCTACAACGAGAAGTTCGCCAAGCCCGGTATCGCCATCATGAAGGCTCTGGCCGACAGCGGACTCCGCACGCCGACCCAGTTCGATGAAGAGATCGAGTGGATCTGGTTCTACCTGTGGCACCACGAGGGCCGTCGAGCGCGTCACGGCGCGGCGATGATGGCGCCCGATTACGCGCACTGGCACGGCATGTACGAGGTCGCCGAGCGCTTCTACATGGAGCTGATTCCGGTCGCGCAGGAAATGGCTGCGCACGGTACTGCGACGCAGAAGGCGGCGGTCGACGCCGTCATCGACGAGGTCCTGGCGCGGCCCGAGCACCAGTGGTTTCTCGCCGACCGCGCGGCTCGGCAAGCGGCGGCGCACGCCGCGCCGGAGGTCGAGCAATGAAGCGCCGTGAGTTCCTGCAGAGCCTGGCTCTGGCCGCGGCCGGGGTCGCCGCCCACTCACCGGCCGATCGCGCGGCCGCCGAGGGTATGCGCGATGCGGCCCAGATCGATCCCTCCGACTTGACCTGGGGCAAAGCGCCGTGCCGCTTCTGCGGCACCGGTTGCGGCGTCGAGGTCGGAACCCGCGACGGACGTGTCGCCGCGGTGCGCGGCGACCGCAAGAGCCCGGTCAACCGCGGGCTGCTCTGCGTCAAGGGCTATCACCTGCCGGGCTTCCTGTACGGTGAAGACCGACTGACCAAACCGATGCTGAGGCTCGCCGACGGTTCGTTCGAAGCGATCAGCTGGGACGCGGCGCTCGACATGATTGCCGAACGCTACGCCAAGGTTCTCGAGACGGACGGGCCCGACGCCGTGGCCATGTACGGCTCGGGCCAGTGGACGGTCCACGATGGCTACGCCGCGCTGAAGTGGGTGAAAGCCGGGATGCGATCGAACAATCTCGAGGCCAACGCGCGGCTGTGTATGGCGAGCGCGGTGATGGGCTTCATGACGCAGTTCCAGAGCGACGAGCCGATGGGCTGCTACGAGGACTTCGAAGCCGGCGACGACTTCTTCCTGTGGGGCAACAACATGGCCGAGATGCATCCGGTCCTGTTCAGCCGCATCCTCGAGACCAAGCGGCAGCGGGGCGACGTGCGCATCGTCGACATCGCCACCCGGCGCACGCCGACCTCCGACTACGCCGATCTCTATGTCGAAATCCGACCGGGCACCGACCTCGCCCTGGCCAACGGCATCCTGCAACAGATTCTCGCCAAGGGATGGGTCGCCGAGTCTTTCGTTCGCGAGAACGTGGTCTTCCAGCGCGGCAACGAAGATCTCGAGGAGATCGGCTGGGGCTGCTACGGCGCCCAGAAAGATCGCTACACCTTCGCCGACAGCGGCCGCGACTCTTCGATCGAGGAGCTCGGCAAGTTTCTCGCCGACTACACTCCCGACAAGGTCGCCACTCTTTGCGGCATCCCGAGTGCCCAGGTCGAGACCCTTGCCGAGATGTACGGTGCTTCCAATCGCGGCACGGTCAGCCTGTGGTGCATGGGCGTCAATCAGCACACCCGTGGCACCTGGATGAACAACCTGCTCAACGACATCCACCTGCTGACCGGAAAGATCGGTCGTCCGGGCGCCAACCCGCTATCGCTCACCGGACAACCTTCGGCCTGCGGTACCGTGCGCGAGGTCGGCACCCTGAGCAACCGCCTGCCTTCCGACCGACTGGTGACCAAAGACGAGCACCGCACGACCGCTGAGCAGATCTGGGGACTCGAGCCCGGCACCCTGCCTGCCAAACCGGGCTACCACACGGTCGACATGTTCCGCGCGCTGAGCCGCGGCGACATCAAGGCGATCTGGATCCAGACCACCAACCCTTGGGTCTCCCTGCCCAACCTCAATCGGTTCGAGCGCTCGCCCGGTGACGGCCGCTTCATCGTCGTCAGCGACATCTATCCGACGCCGACGACGCAGGTCGCCGATCTGGTTCTGCCGTCCTCGGCATGGGTCGAGCGCGAAGGAGTGTTCGGCAACACCGAGCGCCGCACCCAGCAATGGAACAAGCTCGCCGATCCTCCCGGCGAGGCGCGCGAGGATGCGTGGCAGATCATCGAGGTGGCGCGCCGCATGGGCATGGGACATCTCTTCCCGTGGGGCGAGGACGAGTGGCACGAGGCGATGTACGAAGAGTACCGGCGCTTCTCGCTCGGAACCGGTAAGGACGTCGCTTCCTACGCGCAACTCAAAGAGACCCGCGGGATGCGATGGCCGGTGGTCGACGGCAAGGAGACCGCGTACCGCTATGCTGCCGGCCGCGACCCGTACGTCACCAAGAGCAAGGGCGTTCACTTCTACAAGGCGAAGAAGTACGGTGAAAAGGCGGCCTTCTGGCTGCGCCCGTACCAGCCTCCGGCAGAGGTGCCCGACGACGAGTTTCCTCTGTGGCTGACCACCGGCCGGGTGTTGGAGCACTGGCACACTGGTTCGATGACTCGGCGCGTGCGCCAGCTCTACCAAGCGGTGCCGAAGGCCTACGTGGAGCTCAATCGCAGCGACGCAATCGACCTCGAGGTCGGCACCGGCGACCGGGTTCGCATCGTCAGCCGGCGCGGTGCGCTCGAAGCAACGGTCGAAGTGGACGGCCGCGGCAAACCTCCGCGCGGCACCGTGTTCATGCCGTTCTTCGACGAGTCGATTCTCGTCAACCAGCTGACCCTCGATGCGATGGACAACATCAGCAAGGAGCCGGATTACAAGAAGTGCGCCGTGCGCGTGGAGAGGGTAGCGCGAGGGTAGCGATGAGGGCGCTCCTCTTCTGTGCCTGCTTGGCCTCGCTGGCGCTGGTGTCCGGCGCCGCTCGCGCCGAGCCGACCAGCGCCGCAGAGCGAGCCGCGCGCCGCTTGTTCGACGGCGCGCCACCGGCGATCCCGCACGATTCCGCGGTCGGCGCCTGCGTCAGCTGCCACTCGATGGCCGGCCGCGAGATCCCGTCGATGGGCTATGCCCCAGCGTCGCCGCACGCGCGCACCGCCGGCATCGCCGCGGTGCCGTGCAAACAGTGCCACGTCGAGAAGCGGACCGACGAGGTCTTCGTCGGCTCGACGTTTCGCGGAATCGAGCAGGACCTGCGTTCGGGCAAACGCGCCAATCCGCTGGCACCACCGGTGATTCCGCACATGGTGTTCATGCGCGAGAACTGCGCCGCGTGCCATACCGGCCCGGCGGCGCGCAGCGAGATCCGCACCAGTCACCCGGAGCGCGCCAACTGCCGCCAGTGCCACGTCGAGCGCGTCACCACCGGGGTGTTTGCGCCGTCGCGAGAGACTTCCGCTCAGGGCAGATAGCCGCGCGCGACCTCGCCGAACGCTTCGATCTGGCGCGCTTCCCACTTCTCGTCGTGGCCGAGCTCGCTGCGCAGGATTGCGGCGACGCGCGGCGACGCCTCAATGGCGGCGCGCGCGTCGAGCAGCAGCGCTCGAGTGCGGCGCGACAGCACGTCCTCGACGGTGCGCGCCATCTCGCGTCGCGCCGCCCAGTGGACCTGGCCGACGCGATACGGCAGGCGCTCGTGCAGTAGCTCGTCGCGTCCCTCGACTTCGTCGAGAAATACCTGGACGGCGTCGGCGTGCGATCCGTACATCTGCAGGTGGAGGTCGTTGACCAGATTCGGATCCTCGCGGCTGATCCAACCGAACAGATGGAGCTCCTCGGTGACGCACGGCTTCTCGGCGAGGCCTCCGACCGCGATCGCGTCGTTGAGGGTGTCCTCCGCCATCTTGCGGTAGGTGGTCCACTTGCCGCCGATGATGGTGACCAAGCCGGACTTCGAGATGAGCACCGAATGCTCGCGCGACAGTGCTTTGCTGGCGACCCCGGCCTGGGTCGCCTGGACCAGCGGGCGCAGCCCGGCGAACGTGCTGAGCACGTCGTCCTTGGTCGGATCGTGGTGCAGGTAGCGGGCCGCGTTGCGCAGGATGAAGTCGACCTCTTCGGCGAGCGGACGCGGCTCGATGCTCGGCTCGTCGACCGCCGTGTCGGTGGTGCCGACGAGCACCCGGTCGTACCAGGGGATGACGAAGAGCACTCGGCCGTCGTCGGTCTGCGGCACCATGATGGCGGTGTCGCTGGGTTGGAACGAGCGATCGAGAACGATGTGCACGCCCTGGCTGGGTTGCACCAAGGGTGGCGAGCCCGGCTCGTCGAGCTGGCGCACCGAGTCGGTGAAGACCCCGGTGGCGTTGATGACGACGCGTCCTTTGATGGTGCGCGACTCGCCGGTCTCGGTGTCGACGGCGACCACGCCGCAGACGGTGCCGTCTTCGTCCTTCTCCAGACGATCGACGCGCGCGTAGTTGAGCAGGGTGGCGCCGTGATCGGCGGCGGTCTGCGCCAGGGTCAGCGCCAACCGGGCATCGTCGAATTGCGCGTCGTGGTACATGGTGCCGCCGACCAGCTTCTCCTGCTCGACGTTGGGGATCCGCTCTATCGTCTCCTTGCGGCGCAGCCGCTTCGAGCGCGCGATGTTGAGCTTGCCGGCGAGCACGTCGTAGAGGCGCAGGCCGATGCCGTAGAACGGCCCCTCCCACCATTTGTATCTCGGCACCACGAAGGCGAGGTCGCGAACCAGATGGGGTGCGTTGCGGCAGAGCAGGCCGCGCTCGCGCAGTGCTTCCAGCACCAGGGCGACGTTGCCCTGTTGCAGGTAGCGAACCCCGCCGTGCACCAGCTTGGTGCTCCGGCTCGAGGTCGCCTGGGCGAAGTCACACTGCTCCAGCAGCAGGGTTCGATAGCCGCGCGTCTGCGCGTCGACGGCGATGCCGAGCCCGGTCGCGCCGCCGCCGATGACGATCACCTCCCACGGCGGACCGTCCAGCCGTTCCAGCATGTCCTCGCGTTTCATCGGGGTTACAATCCAGGATCTTGCGGCGTGGATCTAGAGGTGGGGCTGCGCCCCCGTTTGAGGGACCCTCATCCTGCCCTTCTCCCACAGGGAGAAGGAAACTCAGACGCCTCTCCCTGTGGGAGAGGCCGGCCAAGGGCCGGGTGAGGGTCCCTCGAATGACCGAGCGGAGCGAGGCTCCTTATTTTCCCGGCTCGATCACAAGACGACGTCACCCCGCCCCGTTTCCATCTTGTACCAACTGTCGATAGTGTCGGCCGGCGATGGAGGTAGCGCGCCTATACGCCGATCCCACGCAGTGGCCGGTGCTGTCCGCGGAGACGTTCCCTACCGAGAACTTCCGCTCGATCGATCCGGTGCTGCGCGCCGTCGACAAGCTCCTGCCGCAGGGGATTCGCGTCGTCACGACGACCTGGGGGGCGATGGGCAGCGCGCGCGCGGGTACGGCGTCGCTGTCGCGGATCATCCACGAGCGCTTCGACGTGCCAACCGTCGTTCACCTGAGTATCCAGAACAAGAGTCGGCGCGACATCGAAGGCATTCTTCGTTCTCTGCACCTCGATGGGCTGCACAACATTCTCGCGCTCGGCGGCGATCCGCCGGAGGGGATCGTCGACTACGTTCCGGCCGACCAGCGCCACGCCCACGCGCGCGGATTGGTCGAGCAGATCGTCCATCTGAACCGGGGCTGCTGGATGGCGCCCGACGGAAGCTACACGCGGATGGGAGAGAAGACCCGCTTCGGAATCGGTGTCGCCGGGTTCCCCGAGGTCCATCCCGAGGACTTCCGCGAAACGGGCAACTTCGAACGCGGCATGCAGCGCTATCTCGGCTTCCTCGAGAAGAAGGTCGAAGAGGGCGTCGACTACATCGTCGAGCAGATGATCTTTGACGCCGAGATGCACTTCCGCTTCGAGAAGGCGGCGCGCCAGGCCGGGATCGAGGTGCCGATCATCCCCGGGATTCTTCCCTTCGATCGCCTGTCCCAGGTCGAGCGCTTCCTCGGCGACCAGCTGCGCATCTCGATGCCCAAGGGCATCCTGGGGCGGCTCGAGAATGCGGCGGCGGACGAGCAAAAGGAGATCGCCGAGTCCTACATGGCCGAGCAGGTGCGCAAGCTGCTCGACGGCGGCGTCGCTGGGATTCACTTTTATTGCATGAATCGATCGGCTCCGACGATCCGATTGCTGAGCCGCGCCCGCGGCTGAGCGGGCAAGCAAAGCGCGCAATGTGCAGCAGGCGCGGGCTTCGATGCATCTTTTGAGAGGTATGGTGGTGAGCGTGTTGCGAATTCTGTTGGTAGCCGGGGTACTGGTGTTCGGGGTAGTCGAGGCGGCCTTCCCGCAGGAAACGTGGATCAGCCGCGGACCCGAGGGTGGTACCGTCACCTCCCTTTCGATCCATCCGTCGCAATCCGGAATCGTCGTCGCCGGCACCGAGCGGGGCGGCGTTTACCTCAGCTCGGACAACGGTGTGAGCTGGACGTCTCGCAGCGACGGTCTGCCGCGTCTCGGGATCAGCACCGTGTTGATCGATCCGAGCGATTCGGACCGGGTGTTCGCCGGTCTGGCCGGTGCCGGGCTCTACGCCAGCGACGACCTCGGTGTCGCCTGGGAGCCCTCCGATGCTGGCTTGCCTCCGATATCGACCGTGATCGGCCTGGTTGCTCACCCCACCGATGCGATGGCCTTCTACGCCGGGATTCCCAGCGAAGGTGTTTTTGCCAGTGACGATGGCGGCGCTTCCTGGGCGGCGATCAACGACGGGCTCGGCAGTCGCGACGTCGATGCTCTGGCGATCGGCGGCGGCGAGTCGCCGACGCTCTATGCGGGAACGCCGGCGGGAGTGTACGCGCTCGAGATCGGCAGCGACACGTGGACCGACACCGGCTCGCTGCCGGGCAGTACCGACGTTCTCGCGCTCGCGGTCGACGTCGTCGACCCGATGCGGGTCTATGCGGGTACCCTCGATGGAATGGTCGTCTCCGAGGACGGCGGTGCCAGCTGGGATCCGATCGGTGTGCTGGATCTGCCGGGACGGGTCGACGCGATCGCGCTCGATGCGGAACAGGCCAATATTCTCTACGTGTGCTCCGGATTCGGCGCTGCGGCGACAGTCTACAAGTCGGTCAATTCTGGCAGCAGCTGGATCGAACGCAGCGCCGGCCTCGGTGGCAACGGCGTTCTCTCTCTGGTCGTCGACCCGCAGCAGAGCAGTACGGTCCTGGCGGGCGTCCGCGGTGAAGGGATCTTCCGCAGCGGCAACGGCGCGCTGGCCTGGGGCGAATCGCGCGAGGGTCTCGCCAACTCGGAGGTTCTCGCGGTGGCGATGAGCCCGCGCGACCGAGACACCATTGTCGCCGGGATGAACTTCTTCGCCGGCTCGGCCCTGGCGCGGGTCTTCGTCAGCACCGACGCCGGCATGTCGTGGGACGCGCGCGATTCGGGCCTGCCGATGCAGCCGATCGCCGCGCTGTCGATCGACGAGGACGATCGGCGGGTGGTCTACGCCGCCGCCGGTGAGGCGGTGTATCGCACCGCCAACACGGGCTCGGCGTGGCAGGGCACCGGCGCCATCGGCGGTGGTTTCGTCGTCGATGTCATTGCCGACCCGGACTCGAGCGCGGTGTACGCGGCGACCGCCGACGGGGTCTACAAGAGCGAGAGCTCCGGCATCGCCTGGGAGAAGAAGAGCGTCGGCCTGGCGTTCGGCGCGGTCGCCGACCTCGCCCAGGACCCAAAAAATAGGTTGATCCTCTACGCGATTGTCGGCGATGCGGTGTTCGAGACGGTCGACGGCGCCGAGGGCTGGCGCCGCCGCGGCAACGCCTTCGGCGGGGCCGAGCTGAGCGCTCTGGCGGTCGATCCGCAAACCGCGGGGGTCGTCTACGTCGGTGGGACGAAACTGTTTGCCACCGCCAATGCCGGTCTCAGCTGGACCGAGGTCGGCGACGGCCTGCCCGCGTCTTCGATCACGGCACTCGCCATCGATCGCGACATGCCGCAGTTCGTCTACGCGGCGACGCTGGAAGACGGCGTCTACGTCAGCGACGACGCGGCGCTGACCTGGCAGCCGTTCAACGACGGCCTGTTCGTGCCCGCGATCAACGACCTCGTCGTCTCGCCGCCGAGTCCGATTGCGCTGGTGGCAGCCAGCGAAGGTGGCGGCGTGTTCCGTGTCCAGCGACTCGCGCCGACGCCGACCTCGACGCCGACCGAGACGCCGATCCCGCCGACGCCGACCGAGACCAGGACTCCGGGGGGCTGCGTCGGCGATTGCGACGGCGACGGCACGGTGACGATCAGCGAGCTCATCCGCGGCGTCAACATCGCCCTCGGCAGCGACATCTCGCTGTGTCCCCAGTTCGACGCCAACGGCGACGGCACGGTATCGATCAACGAGCTCATCCAGGCCGTGAACAACGCCTTGGACGGTTGTTAACCTCCTTCCGTACTCGTCACTGGGGCTGGGGACCTCGATGAGACGCCTTTTGAAGCTCCTGGGCTTGGCGAGAGAACCCGCGCCTTCGCGGTTGCATGTGAGATTCATGTAGACGCCCCCCGTGGCGCGGCTATCCTGCTGGGTGACATGGGATGTGGTGTGGTGCGCTGGGGAGGCGCTTTGGGGCTGTTGGCCGTGCTTCTGCCGTCGCTGGCGCTGGCCCAGATCAGCGACTTCTGTCCGCTTCTCGAGGGGCGTATCGTCGCGGAAGATGGGCAGTTTCTCGGGCGGATCACGGATAGCGAGGTGGCCAACGACTCGCTGGTGAACCGCTTCGGGCCGTACGGCAGTCAGCTCAGCTCGACCTCCATCTTCAACCAGAGCACCTACGGCAGCACGTTCTCTCCGGTCGGTCCGTTCAACCCGAATTCGTCGCAGCCGCCGCGCATCATTCGCAACGGGCAGACGGTGGCTCGGCTGACGGTGAACGCCAGCTTCGCCAACCGCGTCGACCCCAATGGTCTGGTGGCCTGGCTGCGTTCGAGCGCTCCCGGTTCGTGTACCGAGCCGACCCCGCCGTCGACCGCCACGCCGACGCAGACGCCGGAGGACACGGCGACCCCGACCGAACCGACCGCGACGCCGACCCCGGAGGACACCTTCACGCCGACCAATACGCCGACCTTCACCAACACCGGCACCGCGACCGACACGCCGACGATCACCAACACGCCGACGGTGACCAACACCCCGACGGCGACCTTCACACCGACTTCGACGCCGACGCCGGGTCCCTGTTACGGCGACTGCAACTACGACGGGGCGATTCGCATCAACGAGTTGATCACCGGCGTCTCGATTGCTCTCGGCGACCTCGATTTGTCGGTCTGCCCGAGCTTCGACATTACACTCGACCTGCGGGTCAACGTCGGCGAGCTGGTGCGCGCCGTCGGCAACGCCCTGCGCGGCTGTATCCCCTTGGTGCCACCGACCAACACGCCGACGATCACCGCGACCATGCCGTTCTTCACCGAAACGCCGACCCGCACGCCGACCGAGATCGACACGCCGACGGCGACCCCGACGGCGACGATCGCCGGACAGTGCCCGGCGGTGACTCCCCTGGTCGTCAGCTTCCGCTCGCTCGGCGAGCTGTCCGAGGAGGAAGTCGAGCTCACCGATCTCGCCACTATGCTGCGAGTCGAGGATACGCGACAGAAGCACGGGGTCGAGGTTCGCCTGTCGAGCTGCGCCGATGTCGCTCCCGGCGAGGTCGACGTTCGCATCGAATCACCCGGGCTCGAACCGCGCTCTCTCTCCGCACCGATCGAGTCCGTGTGTGGCGAGATCGAAGATGCGGTGGTGACGACGACCTACGACCTTCCGGTCGGCGACTATCCGCTGAGCGTTTTCGTCTCCGGCAGCGGCCGTTTCACCGGCGGCGAGCTGCGCATCGGGCAGGCGCCCCTGCAGCCGGTTTCCAGCAGCAGCATCTTCTCGACGATCAGCCTGGTTGCCGGCGAGTTCGAGATCACCGACCTGCGCACGACGTTTGAAGTCACCGAACCCTGCGGCCTGGTCGAAGCGACCGCCGACTTCGTGGTCGCCGGACTAGCACCCAACGTCGAATACGAAGTGCGGATCGTGCTCGACGGAGCGCAGGAAGACGTCTCCCCCGTTTTCGTCGCCGGCACCGCGACCAATCCCACGACCAATCGCTTCACCGTGACCCACCAGGATCTCCCGGTCGGCGAACACACCTTCGCGGTCTTCGTAAACCAGCTCGACCAAGGCCCGGCCCTCTACCAGCGCGAGTCGACTGTAGTAGTAGGGGCGCGCTGAGCGAGGGTAGCCGTAGCAATCTGATGTCGCGTTCCAGGGCAGATTGCGACAGCGAATCCGCTGAAAAGAACCTTCCCGGAATCCGAAGGTCTTCCGGTCGCTGTGGCGAAGAAAAATTAGTCGTTAAAGATGTCGCAATGACCGGGCGCAAGTCCGTCGACGCCGAGCGCGTCGGCAACATCCAGGCCGCGACAGACGGATCGGGGGACCTCGTCCCTGACGCAAAGGGCAAAGGAGGGGTCTGATCCACAGTCGCCCGGAAAGACCTGCGGTATCTCGGGCAAGTCGCAGTAGTCGTTGACAGCTCGACCTATGTCCCTCCGGCATTTTCTGGACAACCCGCGAGGCTTCCCGGTCAATCGATTCTCTGTGATGATTCCCTCATGCATGCACTCTCCGGCAAGCCATTCACCCGGTGGCTCACCGCTGTCGCTGGTCTCCCGGATCGCCTTCTTCTTGCACTTGTTCCAACTCCGCGCGACGATCTTTCGGCATCGCTGCGCGGCTTTGAGGACACGGACCTGGCATTCTCCCGCCGCTGTCGACGCGGCCAATCCAAGGTCCCCGCCAAATAGCATCGAGACGATCTCCAGTTCCTGGTCGACCGCTGCATCTGCTACGGTCGTTGCTCCGGTGAACGCATAAGCCGGTGGCACGCCGCAGTGCTTGGCTTCGATGTTACCGAGTACAGTTTCTATTCGAGCCACGCGACTGGTGGCCCTTGCCGCGGCGACGCAGTCATCAAAGGATTCGGTCGCGCCCGGCGCGGTTGCGTCAGCCAAGCAGCGCGAGAGCGCCGAGCCGTACTTGTCCGCCATCCGGGCATATCCTTTGTTCATCGCCGTGACGCAGCGCCGCTCGCCCGTTGACAGAGTCACCTGCGCATAAGCACTTCCGTACACAACCGCTGCACCGATGATCGTTAGGCGTGCCGTCAAGCGTGTCATAGGTCACCTCTTCCTGGCAGGATTGGCACCAGTTGCCGCTGCCTCCAAGCCTCCCCTTAGCAAGAGTCTGAGGAGCTGAACACTTCACCCCTACCACCTCCGCAAGCGACAAGCCGGCGACAGTTTCCCCTCTACTGCCGGCCGTATCACTGCCGAGCCGAGCCAGTCAAGCATAATCTTTGCTACTGCGAAACCTACGTACCCAACTGTTTCAGAGTCTGATCCGTTCAGCTTGATCGGCAGTGGCCGGTGGTCCGAATGCGCCGACCCGACCTCGACAACCGCCGCCATCAGCGTCGATCTGCGTTCATCTGCGGCTAAATCGTCCCCCCGCTCCGCAAGTCGAAAGCCGCCCGCATCAGCTCGACCGTGTATTCCTGCGTCGGTCGGTCGAACACATCCGCGGCCAGCCCCTGCTCGACGACTTTCCCCTGGCGCATGACCAGCAGCTGGTGGCTCATCGCCCGCACCACGCGCAGGTCGTGGCTGATGAAGAGGTAGGCGATCTGGTGGCGCTGTTGCAGGTCGCGCAGCAGGTCGACGATCTGTGCTTGCACCGAGACGTCGAGGGCGGAGGTCGGCTCGTCGAGCACCAGCAGCTTCGGCTGCAGCACCATCGCCCGGGCGATCGCGATGCGCTGGCGCTGGCCGCCGGAGAACTCGTGCGGGTAGCGGAAGCGTGTCTCGGGGTCGAGGTCGACCTCGCGCAGCGCCTGCACCACCAGCGCGTCGCGCGCGTCAGGGGAGTCGCCGATGCCGTGCAGGACCAGACCTTCCTCGATGATCTGTCGTACCGACATGCGCGGGCTCAACGAGCCGTAGGGGTCCTGGAAGACGATCTGCATCTCGCGCCGCAGCGGCCGCAGCTCGCCGGCGCCGAGGCCGGAGATCTCGCGTTCGCCGAAGTGGATCGATCCCCGGCTGTCGATCAGCCGCAGCAGGGCGAGGGCGAGGGTGGTCTTTCCCGAACCGCTCTCGCCGACGATACCCACGGTTTCGCCGGCGCGCACCGCAAGGTCGACGCCGTCGGCTGCTTTGACGTAGTCGACGGTGCGGCGTAGGACACCCTGCTTGATCGGGTACCAGACGCGCAGGTCTTCGCAGCGCGCGACGACCTCGGCGGCGGCCGGCACCGGTGCCGGCGATCCGGAAGGCTCCGACGACAGCAGGTGCTTGGTGTACGGGTGCTGGCAATTGGCGAACAGCTGCTCGGTCGGACCCTGCTCGACGATCGAGCCGTGCTGCATGACGCAAACCCGGTCGGCGATGCGGCGCACGATCCCGAGATCGTGGGTGATGAAGAGCATCGCCATGCCGAGCTCGCGCTGCAGCGACTCGAGCAGCTCGAGCAGCTGCGCCTGGATAGTGACGTCGACCGCGGTGGTCGGCTCGTCGGCGATCAGCAGCTCGGGCTCGTTGGCCAGCGCCATGGCGATCATCACGCGCTGACGCTGGCCACCGGACAGCTCGTGCGGGTAGGCGCCGAGCCGCCGTTCCGGGTCGCGAATGCCGACCAGACGCAGTAGCTCGAGGATACGAGCGCGGGCGGCGTCGGCCTTCATGCCTTTGTGCAGCTCGAGCGTCTCGCCGATCTGCCGTTCGACGGTATGCAGAGGATTCAGCGAGGTCATCGGTTCCTGGAAGATCATGCCGATGCGGTCGCCGCGGATCCGCCGCAGCGTTTCCGCATCGGCGCCGATCAGCTCGGTATCGTGAAAGCGGATGTGTCCGCGCGGGTGACTCGCCGCCGGGTAGGGCAGCAGCTGCAGGATCGAGAGTGCGGTGACGGACTTTCCCGAGCCGCTCTCGCCGACCAGAGCCACGGTTTCGCGTGGCTCGATGGCCAGGGAGATGCCGCGCACCGCGTCGACCGCGGCGGCCCCTTGACCAAAGCGCACGACCAGATCGCGGACTTCGAGGATCCCGCCGGTCGCCGGAACCGAGTGTGGCTCGCGCACCGGCAGCGTCGGCTCGTCCGCGTCATCGGCCGGCGGCTCGGCGAAGCTCTTGCGCGGGTCAAAGGCGTCGCGCACGCCTTCGCCGATGAACACCATCAGCGACAGGGTGATGGCGAGCGAGAAGAACGCGCTGAAGCCGAGCCACGGAGCGTGCAGGTTGTCCTTCCCCTGGCGCAGCAGCTCGCCGAGCGACGCCGAACCCGGCGGCAGGCCGAAACCGAGGAAGTCGAGCGAGGTCAGCGTGACCAGGGCGCCGCTGGTGATGAAGGGAAGAAAGGTCAGCGCCGCGACCATGGCGTTGGGCAGCACGTGGCGCAGGATGATGCGTGTATCCGACAGACCGAGCGCGCGCGCGGCGCGAACGTAGTCGAAGTTGCGGGCGCGCAGAAACTCGGCGCGCACCACGCCGACCAGCGAGGTCCACTGAAAGAGCAGCATCAGCCCGAGCAGCCACCAGAAGTTCGGCGTGACCACGCTGGCGAGGATGATCAACAGAAACAGAGTCGGCAGGCCCGACCAAATCTCGATGAAGCGCTGGAACAGCAGATCGATCCAGCCGCCGAAGTAGCCCTGGATGCCGCCGGCGGCGATGCCGATGATCGAGGAAAGCAGGGTCAGAATCAGACCGAATAGGACCGAGATGCGAAAGCCGTAGATCAACCGTGCGGCGACGTCGCGCGCCTGGTCGTCGGTGCCGAGCCAGTTGCGGGTGGTCGGCGGCGACGGCGACGGACGGTCGAGGCCGTAGATGACGGTGTCGTAGCGGTACGGGATCGGCGCCCAGACGATCCACCCCTTCTCCTCGATCAGCTCTCGGACCTCCGGCTCCCTGTAATTGGCCTCGGTCTCGAAGAAGCCGCCGAAGGTGGTCTCGGGATAGGCGCGGGCGACCGGAAAATAGGCTTCGCCGTCGTAGACGACCAACAACGGGCGGTCGTTGGCGATCAGCTCGGCGAAGAGGGAGAAGACGAACAGGAACGAGAAGATCCAGAGCGACCAGACCGCGCGGCGGTTGGCGTTGAACTTGGCGACGCGCCGTTGATTGAGAGGAGACACGGGCGGTGGTTCAGTCGCGCCGCTCGAAATCGATCCGCGGATCGACCAGCACGTAGGTCATGTCCTCGACCAGCTTCATCACCAGACCGACCAGGGTGAAGAAGTAGAGCGTGCCGAACATCACCGGGTAGTTGCGGTTCAGGGCCGCCTGGAAGCCGAGCTGGCCGAGCCCGTCGAGCGAGAAGATGACTTCGATGAGCAGCGATCCGGTGAACAGGATGCCGACGAAGGCCGCGGGAAAGCCGGCGATGACGATCAGCATCGCGTTGCGGAAGACGTGGCCGTACATGACGCGGCGCTCGGACAGACCCTTGGCGCGCGCGGTGAGCACGTACTGCTGGTTGATCTGGTCGAGGAAGGAGTTCTTGGTGAGCATGGTGAGCGAAGCGAATCCGCCGATCACCAGCGACGTCACCGGCAACGTGATGTGCCAGAAGTAGTCGACGACTTTTCCCCACGTCGACAGCTCCTCCCAGTTGTCCGAGAACAGCCCGCGCAGCGGAAACCAGTCGAAGTAACGTCCGCCGGCGAACAGGACGATGAGAAGGATTGCGAAGAGAAAGCCGGGCACCGCGTTGCCGACGATGACCACGCCGGAGGTCCAGGCGTCGAAGCGGCTGCCGTCGCGCACCGCCTTGGCGATGCCGAGAGGGATCGAGATCAGGTAGACGATCAACGTCGTCCACAGTCCGAGCGAGATCGACACCGGCATCTTCTCGATCACCAGATCGATCACCGGCCGGTCGTGAAAGAAGCTGTCGCCGAAGTCGAAGCGGAGGAAGTTGCCGATCATCATGACGAAGCGTTTGTGCGCCGGCTTGTCGAAACCGAACTGCTTCTCGAGGTCGGCGATGAACTCGGGATCGAGTCCCTGCGCGCCGCGGTATTCGGTGCTGCCCTTGGCGCCCGACGATTGCGTGCGAACGTCGCCGCGCTGGCTGCCGCCGACGCGGGCGCTCGCCTCGATGCCGGTATCGCGGTAGCGAGCGATGATCTGCTCGACCGGTCCGCCCGGCGCGGCATGGATGACGAGAAAGTTGAGCAGCATGATTCCGAACAGGGTCGGAACCATGAGCAGCAGGCGGCGAACTACGTAGGCGGCCATCGAGCTGCTCGGCTCCTCAGGGTTTCTTGTCGCCGAGCGCCGCCTCGAGGGCTGGGTCCACCCACCACGTGTCGACCACCTGTGCGCCGTCGTCCGGGACGACGTCGGGCATACCGAATTTGTTCCAGTAGGCGAGTCGGTCGTAGGCGATGTACCACTGCGGGATCACCCAGTATCCCCACTGGAGAACTCGGTCGAAGGCGCGCGTGCGATGCACCAGAGCGTCGCGGTCCGCCGCCGCGACCACCTTCTCGACGAGTGCGTCGATGACCGGACTCTTGGCGCCGACCCAGTTGGCGCTGCCGCTGGCGTCGGCGAGCTCCGAGCTCCAGTACATGCGCTGTTCGTTGCCGGGCGATCGGGTGTCGGCGTAGCTGATGACGATCATGTCGTAGTCGTGCTCGTCGAGGCGGCGAACGTACTGCGGCGGGTCGACGGTGCGGACGTCGACCGTGACGCCGAGGCGCTCGAGGTTCTTCTTGAACGGAAGGACGACGCGTTCGAACTGCGGGTCGTAGAGCAATACCTCGAAGCGCAGGGGGCCGATCTCGGGGTGGATCAGCTTGCGAGTCTCCGGGTCGATCTTCCAGCCGGCGTCTTGGAGAATCTTGGCCGCCTGCTTGAGATTCTCGCGCATGCGGCCGCTGCCGTCGGTGACCGGCGGCTGGTACTCCTCGGTGAACAGCTCCGGCGGCAGCTGGTCGCGGTAGGGCTCGAGAATCGCCAGCTCCTCGCCCTGCGGGATTCCGGTCGCTGCCAGCTCAGAGTTGTCGAAGTAGGAACGGTTGCGCGTGTATTGTCCGTAGAAGAGGTTCTTGTTGGACCATTCGAAGTCGAGACCGTAGGTCAGCGCGCGGCGCACCTGCCGGTCCTGGAAGACCTTGCGGCGGGTGTTGAAAACGAAGCCCTGCATGCCCTGCGGCCGCTTGTGCGGCGAGGTGCGCTTGATGATTCTGCCGTCGCGCACGGCGGGGATGTCGTACTGGGTCGCCCAGGTCTTGGACGCGTTCTCGGCGCGAAAATCGTAGTCGCCCGACTTGAAGGCCTCGGTGGCGACGTTGGAGTCGCGGAAGTAGATCAGGCGGATGGTGTCGAAGTTCCAGCGGCCCTTGTTCACTGGCAGGTCCGCCCCCCAGTAGTCCTCGACGCGATCGTATTCGATGAAGCGACCCGGATCGAAGCGGCCGACCTTGTAGGGACCGCTGCCGAGCGGCGGATCGAGGCTGGTTTTTTCGAAGGGGCGGTCGGCCCAGTAGTGCTTGGGAAGAACCGCCAGCTGGCCGAGGATCAGCGGTAGCTCGCGGTTGTCGCCGGGCTTGAAGGTGAAGCGCACGGTGCGGTCGTCGATGCGCTCGACCTCGTCGACGCTGGCGTAGTACGAGCGGAAATTCGGAGACCCCTTGTCGCGAAGCGTTTCGAAGGAAAAGACGACGTCGTCGGCGGTGACCGGCTTGCCGTCGTGCCACTTCGCCTGTTTGCGCAGGACGAATTGGACCCAGGAGCGATCCGGCGGTGTCTCGACGGTTTCGGCGAGCAGGCCGTATGCGGAAAAGGGCTCGTCGGCCGAGGCGGCCATCAACGTGTCGTAAATCAACACCGAGATGTCGGCAGCCGCGACGCCTTTGACGATGAAGGGATTGAAGCTGTCGAAGTTGCCGATCGCGTAGCGGGACAAGCTGCCGCCCTTGGGCGCGTTCGGATTGACGTAGCCGAAGTGGGTGAAATCGGGTCCGTACTTGACGTCACCGTGCATGGCCATGCCGTGCTGCGGTGCACCGAGAGCGGGCGCAGCGGCCGACAGAAACAATGCGGCGGCGGTTGTGGCGATCAGGCGCATGGAGTCCTCCCAGGTGGTGGCACCCGACCGAGCTTACGCGAATCGAGTGGACCGGACTAGCGCGGCGGGGTTGGAAGGTTGCGCGCTACGCGCGCTCATCGGAGACGCCCTCTCCTCAATCGTCCCCCATAGGGGGAGGAGGTCTTGGTCCCCTCTCCCTACGGGAGAGGGCGAGGGAGAGGGCGGATGAAACGGGGGCGTAGCCCTACCGCCTTGGTGCGTCCCACTGTCTGCGTCTATGATGGCAGGCTCGCGAGGGAGAAGGAGACGAGATGGAATTTGCGATTCAGGTGTCCGGTGGGCAGGTGCGGCGCGACAAGCTCGGCATCGAAGCTTTGATCGACGATGCGCAGCTCGCCGAAGATGTCGGGTTCTCGACGGTGTTCGTGCCCGACCACTATGTGTCGGAAGCACTCGGCCAGCTCCAGCGCGACATCCCGATGTACGAGATGTTCCTCGCCATGGCGACCCTGGCGCAACGAACCAAGAAGGTGAAGATCGGCAGCCACGTCGCCTGCATGCTGTTTCGCCATCCGGCGATGACGGCGCGATTGTTCGCCCAGGTCGACGAAGCCAGCGGCGGTCGCTGTATCGCCGGGGTTGGCGCCGGCTGGACGCGGGCCGAGTTCGAGATGATGGGGATCCCGTTCCCCGAGGTGTCGGAGCGGTTACGGATGATGGACGAGGCGGTGGCGATCATGCGCGGGCTGTGGAGCGAGGAATCCTTCACCTACTCGGGGGAGCACTACCAGGTTCGCGAGGCCTGTTGCCTGCCCAAGCCGGCGCAGAAGCCCGGTCCGCCGATCATGCTGGGTGGCAGCGGCAACGGCATTCTTCGCCGCGCCGGACAGTGGGCAGACATCATTCACATGGTGCCGGTGATCGGCGCGGCGGGAACGACGACGCTCGAAGAGATCCAGAAGTTCTCCGACGAGTCCCTGAGCGAGAAGCTGGTGCGGGTCGGCGACGCGGCGGAGAAGGCCGGGCGCCCGCGCAACAGCGTGCGCTTCGCATCGACGATCTTTCGCTACCACCTCACTTCGAGCCCGACCGAGACCCGCGAGCTGGGCGACCAGATGGCCGGACTGTTCGGAGTTTCGACCGACGAGATCCTCGCCCATCCGGTCAGTCTGATCGGCACCGCCGAAGAGATCGTCGAAGAGCTGCGCCGCCGGGAACGTCAGCACGGGTTGTCGCTGCTGGCGCTGAACTTCGCGTCGCACGACGAGATCCGCGAGTTTGGCGAGAAGGTTGTGCCGCACGTCAAGTAGTCCCAAACGCGGCTGCGCCGCGTGTCCCAAGCGTCGGCTTCGCCGACAGCGTCCCAAGACCGCGCTACGCGCGGGTCGTCCCAAGGGTGATTCGATCTTCGACGCGCCGCTATGCAGCGCTTGGGACACGGCCGAGAAGCGGCCGTTTGGGACGGAGCAGAGCGACTTGGGACAGCGAGCGCAGCTCGCTATTTGAGCAGCGCCTTTAGGCGCTCGGCGTCGATTTGGGCGAACACACCGGTTGCTTCGACGGTGAGCGTGTCTCCGTCGTAGCAGCGGGCGGTGGAGTGGATGCGGCGGTTTTCGACTTTGTCGCAGCTGGCTTCGAAGCGGATCTCGCGGTTCAGCGGGGTGGCTTTGCGGAAGTCCATCGCCAGATGGACGGTTGGGCCGGGTGTGCCGTTGATCAGGTTGGCGATGTTGAGCACCTGGTCGAAGGCGGCCGAGATCACGGCGCCGTGCACGCAGTTGGGAGGGCCTTCGTAGACGGTACCGAACGTGGCAAAGGCGATCGCTTGGTTACCGCCTTCCGTGAAGCGCAGGGGAACCGCCACTGGATTGCGGGGTCCCATGACGAAGTCGTAGGCGAACAGCTCGTCGAATGCCGGCGTCTCGGTGAACGCGTAGCGCGGCGGCGGCGGATCGGGGATGTGGGCGCGGAGTCGTGCATCGAGGGCGCGAACGCGTTCCGCGGTCTCGTCGAGAAGCGCGTCGTCGTCGGCGCGCATGCGCACGGTGGTGTCGAGAAGCGAGCGTAGTGCGTCAGCGAGGGCGATGTGCGGATCCGAGCTCATGAGCTGGACTCTCTTTGCTGGTTCGGGTGCTGTCAATCGACCGCACCCGCCGCGCGTCGAAGGTGGTGAGCGAGCTCTTCGGCCGAAGTGCGGGCATTGCGGCCGGAGGTTGAGGGCATCACGTAGGCGCGGGCTTGGCCGATTTCATGCCCGAGCCACCCGGCGGTCACCTGTTTGCCGAACACCTCGCGTACTCCGCCCAGCCCGACGAAGCAGATGACGGCTGGCCGCAGCCAGCCGACGATCAGCTCCAGGCGACGAGTGCCGGCGCGATACTCTTTGCCGTCGATCTCGGCGGCGGCTCGGGTCACTCGTTTGACGATATCGGTGAAGCCGACACCGCTGGCCAACGCCGCGTCCGGATCCCTTTCGCGTTCGAGCAGGCCGGCGCGCACGGCGGCCGGCCAGAAGCGATTGCCGGGTCGGCCGAAGGGGATGCCGGTCTGCGCGGCGTAGGGCGACGGGTTGAGGCCGCAGACGAGAAGCCGCAGGCCGGGTTGGACATAGTCCGGCAGAGTCGGCTCGCGAATCGCTTCGGCGATGGTTTCGCGCGATCGCCGTTGCTGCAACGAGTCGACGCGGAAACCGCCGCCCTGCAGCAGCGCCTCGAGCAGCGGGAGCTCGACCGCCCCGGAGATGCGGCAACGAAGGCGGGCGCCGTCGTCGAGGGTTCGGTGCGCCGACAGGAGGCGGCTGGGCAAGTCGGTCAGATGTCCGGAAATGACCAGATCTTCTGTGCTCGCGGTCAATGTTTCGAGGGGAACTCGGTAGTGGATCGGTTTGGACCTCCGGAACTAAACGGAGCCTCGCTACGCTCGGTCATCCGAGGGACCCTCACCCGGCCTTCCCCCTTCGCTCTGCGAGCTACGGAGGACAAGTCGGCCGACCTCTCCCACAGGGAGAGGCAACTGAATTCCCTTCTCCCTGTGGGAGAAGGGCAGGATGAGGGTCCCTCGAATGGGGGCGTAGCCCCACCAATGCAACTTCGGAACATTCGAACAAGCCGATCGCGGCCGGGACGCTTGGGGTCGCTCTCCGAGTTTCAAACTGACCCATTACCAGGAAACTCTATGGATTGACTCGGGAGGGAGCGCGTCGGTTAATGACGCGGCCACTCCGTCGCGGCCGACTTCCGTACGATGATCTTTCCGGCTTCTCATCCACGCTCCTGGTACGGAGCCTTGCGGTCCTTCCTTGCGCGCGATCTGCGGATCCACACTCTGTACCTGTACCGGGTGATCTTTTCGAGCTTCCTCCTGTTCGAGCTCTTCGAGCGATACGGAACCCTCGAGACCTGGTACGGCGAGCCGCGAATCTTCTTGCGATACCCGGGACTGGAATGGGTCCCGGTGCCGGGACTGGTCGAGGCGCAGTTCCTGTTGCTGACGATGGTGCCGTGCGCGGCTTGTTTGCTCGTCGGAATTGCCACGCGGGCGGTAGCCGCATGGCTCGCGGCTGGCTACGCGCTCCTGCTGTTCGCCGACATCGCCTACTACAACAACCATCACTACCTGGTGCTGCTTCTGCTCTGCATGTTCGCCCTGGTGCCGGCAGGGGCGGGGCTGAGCCTGGTGTCGCCGGGGATTGCGCGGCCGATCCGGGGTGTCGACATCTTCGTATTCCGCGCGCAGTGGGTGCTCGTCTACTTCTTCGGCGGAGTGGCCAAGATGAATCCTGACTGGCTGCGCGGAGAGCCTGTGCGCAAGTGGCTGGTCGATTCCGGATCCGCGTTGGTCGACGCCGTGGGTGTGGACGCGCTGGCCATGTTCGTCGCGTGGGGCGGGATGTTGTTCGACCTGCTGGTGGGTTTTCTTTTGTTCGTTCCCGGAGTCCGATGGCTGGCAGTGGCGGCGGCGGTCGTATTTCACGTGAGCAATCACTTTCTCTTCGAGATCGGGATCTTCCCCTGGCTGAGTCTCGCGTCGCTCGTTCTCTTCTTCGACGTTCGGTTGCCGCAACTGGAGTGGGGCAAGGCCAAGCCGCTCGGCAGGCAGTCTCTGGTCACCTTCACCGTCCTCGCTTGGCTCGCGGTCAGTTGCCTGATCCCGTTGCGCCACTTCGCCTATCCGGGCCATGTCGAGTGGACGCGCCGTGGGCTGCTGTTTTCGTGGCGCATGAAGTTGAGCGCGATCGATTCTTTCCTGGCGGTCCTGGTGTCGGAGGACGGTCGGCAGTGGCGCGAGGTCGAGCAGTCGCAGTTCCTCAACTCGCTGCAGATTCTGCGCTTGCGCATTTACCCGTATTCGGTGCGCAACTTCGTGATTGCCGTGCGTGAGCACTACGCGGCGCAAGGCCGTGAAGGCGCGCGCTTTCAGGTGAGGATGTTCGGCAGTCTCAACGGCCGGCCGCTGCAGTACTGGATCGACGCGGAAGTCGATCTCGCCGACACGAGGTTGGCGCATTTCTGGGAGAGCGAGCCGTGGATCGTCCCCGTCGAGTGGGATGCGGAGATCGGCGACTACCCGGCGACCGAGGACGAGATGATGCAGCGTATCGTCGACGTCGTTGAGCGACCGCCGAGGTAGGCTCTGAGGGCGGCTGTTGTCGCCTGCCGGCCACTTCGCGCCGCGCGCAATGCAAGCCGCATGCGTTGCCGCGTGGAAGGGTCAAAAGCCTACGAAACCCGGCGACATTCCATTGCAACCGGGGTCGTACGAAATTCGGCAAGACCGCCAAATGTCATACTTTCCCAGGATACAGCCCGTGCTCGCCGGGGGGCATGATCGGTTCCAATTCAAGGGGAACGGGGAATCGATCAAGCATGGATACACGAGAGACTTCGAGAGCAACGATTCTGATCGTCGACGACCGCGACGATATTCGAGACTTCACACGGGCCACCCTGGAGAACCAGGGACTTGGCGTGCTGGTCGCCGATTCGCTGGGAATGGGGATAGCCATCTGCGAGCAGGACGAGGTGCAGGTGGTGCTGGTAGACTACCGACTCTGCCCTGCCGGCGGCGAAGCTGCGGTGCGCGATCTGCAATCGGCGAACCCGCTGACCCAGGTCATTCTGCACGGCGGCTACGACGCGTCGCGTCCCGGCGCGCGGCCCGGGGTTGCCGAAGGGCCGGACAGTCTACTGCAGTGGGTCGAGGTCGGCCTCGCGACCTACCGGCGCAACGCCGCCGCGGCGAGCTCGCAACAGGTCGAGGGCGATGAAGCGACCGCCACGGTCCTCTATGTAGGCGAACGCTCGTCGCACCGCTGGCTGACCTCTTGGTTGAGCGGCGCCGGATGTCGGGTTCTGATTTCTCCGAATCCGGACCAGGCGCTCGACCGCTACATCCGCGAGCGTCCGCAGGTGGTGATCCTCGCCGACAAGCTGCGCGAGAAGTCGACCGCCGACTTGGTGCGGCGGATCCGGGTTCTCGATGCGTCGGTTCCGTTCATAGCCTTGTGCGCCGGGGATCTCGACCTGCGTCGCGAAGTAGCGGATGCCTTGCAGCCGCACGCGATCTGTCATGGCGACGACTCCGATCACGTGTCCGAAGCGGTCGAGTCGGCGCTCAACGCGAGTTGGCGGATGGATCGTGCTCGCGCCGATCAGGACCTGCGCGGCTTGCTGATGACCAAGTTCTCGGACGACGTGCGCAACGCGATTCTGGCGATCCAGGGTTACGCGGAGATTCTACGCGACGACTCGGTGCCGCAGGTGCAGCGCGCCGTCGAGGGATTGAGCGAGGCATCGGGCGCAGCGCTCAAGCTGGTCGAGAAGTACCTCGACCTGGCACGGCTCGACTCGCCGGGTCTGACGGTGCGCAACGAAGCGGTGTCGATCGCCGATCTGGTGCAGGACTTGCGCCGCATCGAACGCCGTGACGAGCGCCGCCCGCTCCGGCTCGCCGCAAATATTCAGTGTTCGAGAGACTCCGTCTACACCGACGGTGAGAAGCTGGGCGCCGTTCTGGCGCAGCTTCTCGAAAGCGTCGTCCAGTCGAATGCCACCGGGCAAGTCGCTCTGGACGTCAACGAGGGCCCCCACGCTGCCGAATTCATCCTCCGGAACCCGAACTGCGAGGTCGGCGAACTTGAACCCGAACCGTCCGAGTCCGATGCCGACGAGATCGATCCTTTGATCGCGTCGGACGAAGGGCTCGGGATCGCCATCGCCCAGCGCCTTACCGACCTCTTGGGGGGGTCCCTCTCCATCCAACGCGCTCGCAACGGGGAAGCCGTATACCGGCTGAGTATCCCGTTGCAGCGCGAGGAAAGTCCGATCAAGCACGACGCCGCACTGCACTGAACTCGAGCGGGGGGCTCACGCGACCCGGCAACGGGCCGCTCGAAACCGGCTGGGCGAACACCCGGCCCGGTCGGGGGGAAGGGGGACACGGGGAGCTCTCTCGTCAGAGGGAGCTCCCCGCCTCTTTTCCCCAGGTTTGGTTACTGGCAGACGAAGGTCTGCTCGACCAGGATGTCGTTGAGCGTCGTGTCGAAGAATCCGAGGTAACCCACCAACTCCAGCCCGGCCAGGTTGTTGGCTGCGAAGTTGGTGCACGACAGCGGAGCTCCGGATTTGCTCAGCGGACCGATGTCGTTGTTGTTTCCGTTCTTACTGTTCACGTGCTCGAGCACGCCTTCGGCGTCGGCGCTGGTCAGGGCGCCGCAGATCGGCGGCAGGACGATCGACGGAGGCGTGTTGCCACAGACCTGGTCCTGGTCGGTCTCGACCGTGATCTGCAGGCCCAGGCTGCAGGCGATGTCGCCCGCCACCGACGGGCTGCCGAGCTCGTCGCCCTGGCACGAGCAGTTGCATTCGCCGGCGTGAATTCCGCCAGCCGCCGGTTCCTTGCCGGGACAGCTCGAGTCGGGGCAGTCGGAGTCCTGGGTGCAGGCCATGTTGGCGTTCGGCCCGTCGAGGCAGAAGCCCTCGCAGCTGGACGCCTGCTGCACGTGTGTCGGTCCGAGCGCGTCGCAGAAGCTGTCGCATTGAGCCGAACAGTCGGGATTGCTGGTGCAGTTGCCGATGTCGTGATCGGAATAGTGATCGAGGTCGAGCGGGCTTCCGCCGTTGCAGTCGTACTTGGTCTCAGGGCACGGTCCGGCCGGGAAGACGCAGACGTCGCCCAGACCGAGGATCGGAATCGCGTCGATCTCGATCAACTCGCACGTACACTGCGTGATGCCGGTGCCCGGATCGGTTGCCGCGCAATCGATCTCGATTTCACCCGACGGGTTGACGATGAGTGGTGACTGCTCGAGTTGCAGGCGCAGCGAGCTGTTCAGATCGTCGAGTTCGCAGGTTCCGGTACCGAGCCCGGGCAGCGGGGTATCGGTGGGTGTCGCGGTTGGGGTCGCCGTCGGCGTATCCGTCGGCAGGCCCGGCGGAGGAGTCGGCGTGTCGGTTCCGGTTGGCGTCGCGGTTGCCGCGCTTCCAGCCGGAGTTGCCGTCGGGGTGAAGGTAAAGGTGAACGTCGGCGTCGGCGGGAAGGTGATCGCCGGATCGCCCTTGTCCTTGAAGAAGTCGTTCTCGTTCTTCTTCGGCGGACCGGAGAAGCGCGCTTCGAAGCACTGCCCGCCGTTAAAGTCGTTCTTGAGCTGGGCGATCACCTTCTGGTCCTGCTGCAGCGGCAGGGGCGGCAGCTGCAGATTCGGTCCCTTGCCCTTGAGAACGATCTTCGACTTGCCCGGCACCAGCGAGGACTTCAGGGTGATCTTCTGGATCCCGTCGTTGGTGGTCGTCGAGTCCTTGAAGCGGAAGCCGGTCTTTGTCGATTTCCAGCAGTCGCGGTTGTTGCAGGTTCCCCCGGGAGGCACGAGTGCCTGGGTCACCAGCGACGGCACGCCGCTGTTCTCGTCGTAGATGCACAGGGTGTAGGTGGTCGCTGAGAGCGGATCGCCGAATTCCGTCTGGTCGAATGGCTCGCCTTTGATCCATTTGAAGATGAGCTTGTCCTTGAGACCGCCCTTGTCCTTGATCAGCAGCAGGGACTTGTTCTCCTGCAGCGACTGCCGGCAGCCCAGGATCGGTTCCGGCGCGCAGTTCGGGTTGGGCGTGAAGGTGGCGGTCGCGGTGAAGGTGTCGGTCGGAGTGCTGGTCGGAGTCGTGGTCGGAGTGTCGGTCGGAGTGCTGGTCGGAGTGAAAGTCGGTGGTGCGATGTCGAGGATCAGCTTCGGCTCTTGATTCGCCGTGCCGTCGCGCGAGGTGTACTCGATTACGCCACCGGCGGATTCGGATCGCTTCTTGACGATCCAGCCGAAGTTGTCGGTGCCGGTGAGAAACGCCTGGACGTCGGCCGTCACGTCGAACTGAACCGCTCCGGTGACTCCGTTGGTCTGCAGGAAGGTCGCGGTCGGAGTGGCGTCGAACTCGCCATTGTCCCACTGCACGGCGCAGTCGGGGGAGCTGTTCGAGGGGTTGGTGTCGATCGGGCAGTTGTGGGTTGCGCCGAGCTCCGTCCATTCCCGGGTGACGCGGTGCACGTCGACCTCGCGCCCGTCGCCCCAGCTGTTGTTGTTGAACTCGATGAAGAGCTCGAGATGGGCCGTAATCAGGACGCCCGCGTTGAGGGCGCTGACGATCGCTGCGTGGTCGAATTGGACCAATGCGCGGTTGTCACCGGAGCTTCGGACTCGCAGGAACGTTTGCGTTCCGTCGTTCTGATTGGAGCCCCGCAAATACGTATCGCCATTGGTGCTGAGCGTGGTTGTCGCCGCGAATGCTGATGTGGACAGCATCACCGCGATCGCCGTCAGCAAGGTTGCACGCTTCCCTAGCATCGACCCTTCCCTCCGATCGCCAAATAATCAGAGCTGCGCACATGACTATCCATGTTGCAAGCCTGAAGTCTAAAACGAGCGTTTCAGAAGGGGGTATGGCGCACCGATGCAGTCCCGGCGGTGGTGTATCCTTTCGAGATCAGGGCAGTTTCGCCGAGCACGTGCAGTTGGCGATGTCGACGCCGTTGCCGGCGCAGCCCTCCATGATACAGCGCAGGTCATCGGCCGTGGGTGCCCCTGCTCCCTTGCACCCCTGGAACTCGAGGCTGAACAGCCCGTCCGCCGGCAGGCGTTCCGACTCGGCGAGGACCAGCCGGGCCCCGTACTCGAAATCACGGATGGCCTGGATGTCGTAGGGCTTTTCCTTGGTCGTCAACGCGGCCTTGACGCTCTCATCCTGGTCTTCTCCGGCCAGATGCAGCTTGTCGCTGCGGTAGGCGACCATGATGGTAGCGGCGTCGGGAAAGGTGGAGGCCGGCCACCCGGCGGAGAACTCGACTCGGTACTTGGTGTCGGTCGGCTCGCAGTCGCGGATTTTGCAGTCCTCGGCGCAGGTGTCGCACGATTCCCCGGCTTCGAGGATCCCGTTGCCGCATTCGGTGGTCGGGGCGGTTGCAGACTTCCCGACCTTGGCGGTGTCCGCCGGGTCCTTGCCGCTGGTGGCGCCGAGCAGCAGGACCGAGGCCGTCGCGATGGCGAGGGGAAACACTTTGGTAAGTCTTGGGGACGACATTTCTTCTATTCTCTCCTGGGTACGTGATGATCGGTCTGCGGGTGAAAAGCTACAGGGCGGGTTCGGATACCGAGCAGCGACAACCGTCGACCGGAACTCCGTTGCCGGCGCAGCCTTCGACGATGCAAGTGACGTCGTCGATGGTGGCTGTCTCGCCTTCGCACACGTCCAGGTCGAGGCTCAGCAGGAGCCCGTCGCCGAGGGGTTCGGTGCGTCCGATGATGATCCTGGTCGCGTAGTCGAAGTCGCTGGCTCCGAACACGCTCGGCAGAGGCAGAGGAATGGCGAGCCGGCTGCGAAAGATCGCCGGCGAGAGTAGACCGGTGCCCGGCATCGCCAGCGCGCTGCTCTGATACGGCAGGACGACGGTAACCGTGTCGGGCAGGGCGCCAAGTGGTCCCTGGAAGTTGACGTCCAGCTTCAGCAGAGTGTCGCTCGGGGTGCAGTTGGCGACGGTCGCGTCCGCCGCACAGACCTCACCCTCCGGGTCGCCGACGCTGCCGAACGTCGGATCGTCGTAGCGCTCGCCGACCTCGAGCAAGCCGTTGCCGCAGACGGCCATCGGTTCGTCCGGGGTTGCGGTTGCGGTCGCCGTGGCAGGAATCGGCGTCGCGGTCGGGATCGGCGTTTCGGTCGGCTCCGGGGTATCGGTCGGAGTCGGCGTATCCGTCGGCGCCGGTGGCGCTGTGTCGGTCGCAGTCGGTGTGTTGGTTGCAGTCGGTGTGTTGGTTGCTTCCTCGGTAGGCGTCGCGGTCGGTTGCATCGGAGTTGCGGTCGGCTCGGGGGCATCCGGATCGAAGATATTGCAGGCACAGCCTTCGATCGGAACGCCGTTGCCGGCGCAGCCTTCGACGATACAGCTGATGTCGTCGAGCGACGCGTCCTCGCCCTCGCATACGTCGAAGGTGAAGCGGAACACCTCGCCCTCACCGAGCGGCATCGTGCGACCGATGAGGAAGCGGGCGGCGTAGTCGAAGTCGCTGACGCCGAAGGTGCTCGGCGGTGGCGGCGGGATGACCAGCCGATCGCGGAAGACCGGAGGTGGTAGCAAGCCGTTTTGGGGAATGGCGAGGACGCTGCTGCGGTAGCCGACCACCACCTGAAGAGTGTCGGGCTGGGTTGCGAGAGGCGGAACGAAGTCGACGGCGAACGCTTTCATTTCGCCTGCGTTGCAAGTGTTGACGACTGCATCGGCCGGACAAGCGGTTCCCTCGGGGTCGCCGACCAGGCCGAACATGGAGTCGGCGAAGTTCTCGCCCGGTTCGAGCAGCCCATTGCCACAGAAGGGGGTGGGTCGATCGGAAGTCGGTGTCGCCGTCGCCGTGTCCATCGGGGTGTTGGTGATGGTCGGCGTGCTCGTGATGGTGGGGGTGTTGGTGATCGTCGGCGTATCGGTTGGCGGTGTCGTTGCGGTTTCGGTCGGCGAGTCGGTCGGTGTGCTGGTGCGGGTTTCGGTCGGCGGGTTGGTCGGTGTGTTGGTATTGGTCCCGGTCGGCGAGCTCGTCGGTGTACCCGTGTTGGTGAAGGTCGGGGTGTGTGTTTCTGTCGGTGTGTCGGTTGGCGGTGTCGCCGGCGTGTCGGTTGCTGGTGTTACGGGAGTGTCGGTTTCGGTTGGCGTGCCGGTGAAGGTCGACGTTGGCGACGCAGTGACGGTTCGCGTCGGCGTGTTGCTCGGAGTCTGGGTATTGCTTGGTGAGGCGGTGGCGCTCGGCGGGGTCTCGGTACGCGTGGCGGTGAACACGGCGGTCGCGGACGGTCGCGGCGGCGAGAGGGTCAGATCCGCTTCGCCGCCGCACGCCGCCAACCAGCTCAGTCCCAGGGACAGGATCAAAGTCGGAGTGCTGCGCATTGCCGTCGAGACTCGGTTCGCAGCGCGGGTCGTCATCATCGGTCTTCCTCAGGGGAGGATTACGTTGCAGAGACAGTCTTCGTTGGGAGGTACGCCGCCGCCGGCGCAGGACTCGACGTAGCAGTCGAAGTCGGCTTCGGTCGGGCTCGCCCCATCGCAGATCTCCATGTTGATGCTGAAGGTCAGCCCGGGTGCGATCGGCTCGGTGCGGCCGAGCACGACGCGTGTCGCGACGTTGAACTCGAGTGCTTGCAGCACCGACGGTTGCGCGCCGGGGACCACGACGGTGTCGCGTAGCGCGGCGCCGCCGAGCGTTCCCTCTCCGTCGACGATGGCGACGTCCGTGCGGTAGCTGAGAATCGCCTGGATCGTGTCGATCGCCAGACTCTGCGGCTGGATCAGCTCGAAGCCGACGGAGATCATGTCGCCGCCCGGGGTACACGGCAGAGGCTCACCGTCCTCGGCGCAGAAGATTCCGTCGGGGTCGCCGACATCGAAGAGCATCGGCGTGCCGAAGAAATCGACCTCCACTTCGGTGTTCTCGGTACTGTCGAGGAGGCCGTTGTCGCACTGGTTCATGGTCGGCGTCGCGGTTGCGGTCGGTGTCGGCGTTTCGGTGGGAGTATTGGTCGGTTCGTTGGAGGTTGCGGTCGCGGTCGGTGTCGGCGTGAATTCCGGTCCGCAGCCCGAGACGTCGAATACGCAGGTGTCGTCGCAGCGCAGCCCATCTCCCTGGGTGCGGCCGAAATCGAGACAAGTCCGGCCGTCGAGCTGAAAGGAGTCACACTGCTCGAGGCCGGGGAAGAGGACGCCGTCGCCGCAGCGTGGGGTCGTGCAGATGCTGGTGCACGAGTCGGTGTCGTCGATGATGCAGACGCCGTCGAGGCTGCACTGCGTGAACGAAGTGCAGGAGTCGCCGTCGAGCGGTCCACCGAGGCAGCTACCGATGCAGAGGCCGTCGTCGCAATCGGCGTCGAAGCCGCAGGTAGACCCGGCGTTCGATCCGCCCTCGCAGAAGCCGCCCCGGCCGACGCAGGTTGCGCCGCATTCCGGATCGTCGCCGGGACAGCAGTTCGCGTCGTTGGCGCAGAACGCACCCGGAGTGGACCCGCCGACGCAGGTTTGTGTCAACGAGCAAGTGCCGTCGAAGTCGAGACAGGAGTCCTCGCCACCGAGCAGCAAACTGCAGCGCGCCCCGTCGTTCAGCCCGCCGAGGCAGGTCCCGCCGTCGTCGCACTCTTCTTTGGACTCGACGACGCCGTTGCCACAGGTGCTGAGCACCTGGATGTCGTCGTCGCTGCTACAGCCGGCAAGCGCGGCTAGTAGCCAGGTCGAATACGCGAAGAGGCGCAGGTGGATTGGCGAGCGGGTATTGGGGCGCATGTGCGGAATTCCTCGTTGGTGGACGCCGAAGTGAGGGGGTGGTCCTTGCCGGCCACCCCCTCCGGGCGGACTACTGAATCGACACCGAGCAGCTGACCTGCTCGGTGACGGTGCTGGGTGTGTCGTCGGTCGCGTCCTGGACGACGCAGCTGAAGTCTTCGGCGGACGGCGCTCCCGCGCCTTCGCAGGTGTCGAAGCTGATCGACAGAGCGGTGCCCTCGGGCACGCCGAAGATGTCGTTGACGAGAGTCGTCAGACCGTAGTTGCGATCGTTGACGGTCGGCGGCGGGAAGGTCCCCGAGGTGACCCGCTCGCGCACCGCGGCGGTGTTGCCGCTGGTCGGAATGCTCACCACACCGTCCGGATACTGGATGAACAGGGTGAGCCCGGTGACGAACAGGTCGGTTGCGAAGTCGACGTCGACGACCAGTCGGTTCCCGGTCGGCGTGCACTCGGCGATCATGCAGTCGGACGGGCAGCACTGGATCGACGTCGGGATGCACTCGTCGAGATCGTCGCCGTCGTCGCAGGTCTCGCCCTCGGTCAGGTTGTCGACGATGCCGTCGCCGCAGACGGGGAACATGCAGTTGGCCTGGCATCCGTCGCCGTCGCGCGGGGCGCAGCTGACGCCCTCGCTGCACTCGTTGTCGTCGTCGCAGGGGTCGCCGAGAACGCCGCAGACCTTGCCGTCGTCGCAGTCCTCGCCGGCGTCGATGATCCCGTTGCCGCAGTCGGTGCTCGGCGGCGATGTCGCCGTGCTGGTCGGTTCCGGCGTGGCGGTAGCGGTCGGCGGGGTCGACGGCGGCGGGCAGCCGCCGAGGCTCGCGTTGACGGCCTGGATCAGCTCATTGATCGCGACCGTGCCGTCGCCGCTGGTGTCGGCGGCCATGCAGTTGCTGAGCGGCTGGCTGCCGAGGCTGATGTTGACCGCTCGGATCAGCTCGCTGATGGTGACGGTTCCGTCGCCGTCGCAGTCGCCCGGGCAGGATTGCGCCTCGGCCGGCGCCGCCGCGAGGCAGATGCCGAGTGCGAGGGCCGCAAGGCCTGGAATTGTCATTGCTGACCTCATCTCTTGCCAACCGTTCATCGATCTCTCCTTCCGCTCCTTGCCTCCCGCGCGGGGTACGCGGAGCGTTCAAAAGTTGTGGCGAAGGCCAATGGAGAAGGTGGTTCCCTTCTTGTATTGGCTGACGACGAACTTCCCCTGTTGCTTGCGGTAGTCGTCGTCGAGGATGTTCTCGACCGCGAACTTGAAGTTCGTGTCGTCGATGCCGAATACGTCGAGGTCCAACAGCCAGACGAAGTCCAGCGCGTGCCTCTGCTCTGAGAAGATATCCGGAGTACCCGGATTGTCGTCTTCCGGGGTTTGGTCGATTCCGGCCGAGTCGATCGTCCGCCCGACCGTGTTGTAGAGAAAGCGGTAGAGGCCCCAGCGGTAGTGTTCGTACTGGATGCTGAGGTTGACGGTGAAGGGTGCCTGACCCTGCAGTGCCCGGCTCTTGCTGGTCACTGCGATCGGCACTCCCTCGGAGTCGACGTCCGGCAGGGTCACCTCCGACTCGATCCACGAGAAGTTCGCCTGCGTCTCGAGATCGGCGAAGTAGCCGGCGATCGGCCGGGTCCAGCGCCAGCCGCGCAGCGGGCGGACCAGGAACGCGAAGTTCTTGCGCCCCTCGAGCTCGACGCCGAATACGGTTGCTTCTTCCGCGTTGAGGAATTGGTCGCGCAGCTCGGACGCGGCGTTGCGGACGTTGAGCTCGATCGGATTCTTCAGCTCTTTGTAGAAGACGCTGACCGAGGCGAGCTCCAGAGTGTTGGGAAACCACTCCCAACGCAGGTCGTAGCTAGTGATCGCGGCGCTCACCAGGTCCTGGTTTCCCTGCAGCGTGCGGCGACCGGGTGCGGCGGGGAAGGTGGTCGGCGTCAGCTCGCGGAACTCTGGCCGTGAAACCGTTTGGCTGTAGGCGGCGCGCACGTTCATCGTGTCGACCGGTGAGTAGACGAGGCTGATCCCCGGCATGACGTCGAGGTCGTTGATGATCGCCGTGGACTCCCCCTCGGTCTGCGAGGCGCCCTCGGTCGAGATGTAGGAATACTCGAGGCGAGCGCCGGCGATGAGACGCAGCTTCTCGGCGATGATCGGCGTGTCGACCATCGCGTAGACGCCGCCGATCTCCTGCGAGGCGGAAAAGGTGTCGTTGACCCGAGTCAGGTTCTCCAGGGAGAAGGGGCTGCCGCCGTAGTTGGCTGGTTGCAGGAGTGTGTTCGGCGGCAGGCTCAAATCGAGCGTGGTGCTGGTGAACTGCGTCCCCAGCCGCTTGAACTCCATGTCGCGTTCGCGCAGCGAGTAGTTGACGCCCGCTTTCAGGGTAGCCTGCAGACCCGACCATACGTCGGTGAAGGGCAGCCGTGTGCGAAACGGAATCGTGAAGTCGAGGTAGTAGTCCTGCAGGAACTCGTCGAGCTCGAGCCAGGTGCGCAGCGTCGACGGCGATTTGCCGTCGAGCCGGTACACCGGATCGTCGTCGTTCGCCTGCGCATAGACGGTGTACTTGGTGTCCGGTTGCTCTTCGCTCGACGGTGCCCAGGATGCTCGCCAATCGACTTCGACCCAGGGAAAGAGGTGACTTCCTTCGAGCTGGCCAAAGCCGAGCTGGTCGGCGGTGTAGATCTGCGCCGTGGAGAACTTGGGAATCGCGTCGCTCTCGTCGGAGCCGAAACCGGAGAACACCTCGTCGTTCGATTTGCGGTTGTAGAGTCCGCGTCCGGAGAGTTTGTGCGAGGGCGAGAGCCGGTACTCGGTGGTCAGGATCCCGCCGAGTTTGGTTTCGAACTCGGTTCGGTCGTAGTTGTAGAAGCCGATGCAGATGTCGTTGCCGTTCGGGTCCTTGCCGATGCAGTCGAGCTCGTCGCGGAAGAAGAGCTGCGGGTTGGTAAAGCCGCCGCTGATCTCGTCGCGGTAGCGCTGGTGGCTGGTGTCGTAGACCGCCGAGAAATTGAAGCTGAAGTCGCCGATCGCGCCGCCGATTCCACCGTCGATGCCGAAGTTCGGCGGCGCCTTCTCGTCCTCGAGGTCCCAATTCAGCGGAAGGGCGCCGACGAACAGGCGCTCCTGGATCGGCGTCATGTCCTGGATCAGGGTGACGTCGGTACCGCTGGGGAGGTCGCGACAGGCGCCGCCAAAGCCGAACCAGTCCTCGGTGCAGCCGGGATAAGTGCTGAACTTGCCGAACGTGGTCTCGGTGTTGAGGCCGACCGTGACCGACATACTGGCCACCCACTCCTGGGGTGGCGAGGCGAGCGTGATGTCGACCAGCCCACCGGCGAAGTCACCCGGCAGGTCCGGAGTGTAACTCTTTGAAATCGATAGAGATTCAATGAAGTCGGCAGGGAAGAGATCGAGCGGCACGACGCGTCGATTGGGGTCGGTGCTGGGCATTCGGCTGCGGTTGACGACGGCGCCGCTGTAGCGCTCGTTGAGTCCGCGCACGACGATGAACTTGTCGTCCTTGATGGTGACGGCGGGCACGCGAGTGACGACCTCGGCGGCGTCGGAATCGGGCGTTTTGGAGATCGATTCGGCACCCAGGTTGTCGCTGACGGTGGGAGCCAGCTTGCGCTTGAGGAGCTGGCTGGCTTCCGAGCTCTCGTTGACGTTGCCGACGACCTCGACCACCTCGATCCCGGTGTCGACCTGGGGTGTCATGGTCGACCGAATCCGTGTGTCTTTGCCGGCCTTCACTTCGACCCCGGTAACCCGCGCGCTGCGGAAAAGGGGCGCCGTCATCTGCACCTCGTAGGTGCCCGGCGGGAGGTCCTTGATCACGAAACGACCGTCAGGACCGGTTTTCCCTCCCGCGCCGTCGACGCCGAGCACGCGCACGGACGCCCCGGTGACTGCGGATGCGTTGCTCGAGTTGATCACGGTTCCTGAGATCGTCCCTGTTTGTTGTCCGATGGCGATCGCCGTTGGCAGCAGCACTGCTGCTACGGGCACGAGAAGAATGCGGACCATTCGGCGTCTTTGCGTGGGATCGAAAGTCGTTGTGACGTGACGTACGTGGTTGAGCGCGCGGAACGGCGCCGAACGCCGCTTCAAACGGACAGTACCGTCATCTATAGGGCGGTCTGTTTCGGTCCGGTGCGACGACTGTGAAGATTGTGTGAAGTCGCCGCCGGCGTCGTAGGGGCCCTCTTCCAGTCGGTTACGCGCCAGAAATGCGGGGCGCGCCCCGCTCGGCGTCGAGGTTCCACCGCTTCTCGTTGGCTCCGAAGGGCGCCCTCTGGGTCGCGCAATTCATGAACATGTCGCAGTTCGTCAACCTGCGTGTCATGAGCCGGCGGTATTTTCGCGAGCGTCGGCAGCCCCGTTCGACACCACATCGGTGGCCGAGCGGGTGGCCCGGCGGACCAGATCGCTCGAGCATCGGCACCAAATACCAACACAGAACGACTTCAACCGAGCAAGCACTGCAGAGGGAAAGGGGGCTCGCACCCAGGGGACAATTGGGAAGCGGAGATGACACTCGTTTTGATTCGAAATGTGTCTGCGGTTCTGGGGGTCTCACCGGGCACGATGCGCGTCGAGTTGCGCCACACGACACGCGTTTTTGAGGAGGAGTAACCTGATGTATTACGACAACTTGAAGAGGAGCCTCGTCGGGCTGGGTGTGGCGCTCATCGCCATCCCGAACGCGGCATTCGCGGGAGACCCCGTCGTGGACTGCCAGCGCGCGCTGGCGAAAGAGACTCAGAAGTACGCGCAGAAGCTCGTCAACGAGCTGCGCAAGTGCAACGACGGCCTGCTGAAGGAAGGCTCGGCGCCCGCGGGCTGCCCGGCCGCGGACCCCAAGGGCAAGGCCGTCGAGAAGATCCAGAAGGCTTTCGACAAGGCGATCGCCGGCATCGAGAAGAAGTGTGCCGCCGCCGCTACGGATGGCGACTGGGCCAACAATGGCCCGGCCAACATCGGATTCCTCGACAATTGCCCGCGCGCCGACTGCGCCGCGGTGATCGACAGTGAGTCCGCTCTCGCCAGCTGCGCCACCTGCGTCGTCGACGACATCGTCGACGGAGCGATGGCCGGTAGCGGCGTCTACGGCTCGGTCGAGACCGGCAGCTCGGACAAGGGTGTGCTCGGGTGCCAGCGCACCTTCGGTAAGGAGCTGGCGCAGATCATCCGCAAGAACAGCAAGGCGCAGCAGAAGTGTGAAGACGCACTGATCAAGGCCGGAACCCCGGCGCTGCTCTGCCCGGCGGCCGATCCGAAGGGCAAGGCTTCCGCCAAGATCTCCAAGTTCATCGGCAAGGCCGACGACAAGATCGCCAAGAAGTGCCCCGACACCGCCACCGAAGGGGCGGCTCTCGACGTCAACGGCGTCAACGCCTCGTTCGGCTCGATCGACAACGCACCCGAGGTCGCGACCCAGATTGCGCAGAACATCGTCAGCTTTTCCTTCAACAAGGAATTCTGCGGTGACTCGATTATCCAGGCGAGCGAGACTTGCGACGACGGAAACATCTTCGAGGAGGACGGCGTCGGTAGCCTCGACACCTGCCCGGCCGATTGTTTCGTCGGCCCGTGTGCGGTCGGTGGTGCCCAGCAGGTGACGGTCAACTTCACCTCGCCGGCCAACCTGATTGGTCTCACCATCGTTCTCGGCTACGACGACACGGTCGTCGAGCTTCCCGGTCAGGGCGGCGACGCGGCGGTTCAGGCCGCGCTCAGCTCGACCAACTTCACCATCACTCCGGGCGATGCTGACTACGCGCTACGCGCCGTACTCAGCGACCCGTTTCTCTTCGGCGTCGGCTCGGGTGAGGCGTTCGTCGCGCAGTTCAACGACTGTGGGGGGGCCGTCGCTCCTGGGGACTTCAGCTGCACGGTCATCGATGCCGTCGACGACGCGTTCGCTTCGCGTGACGACGTCACCTGCAGCGTCACCGTTCCGTAGGTCCGGTTCAACTTGGTCACCAGAGCTATCGATTTCTTTCGATTGCAATAGGAGAACTCAGACATGAGGAAGCACACACACCTTTTGGTGGGGATGGTCGCGGTTGCCGCGCTCGTCCTCCCTGCCGCGTCGCTGGCACAGAGCGACTGCGGTGACCTCAACAACGACGGTTCGACGACCCAGTTGGACCTGATTCGCCTCACCCAGTGCTCGCTGGGCGGCGGTACCTGCCCGGCCGTCAGCCCGGGACCGCTCTGCGGCACCGGCAGCCTCGGCGACTGCGGTGACGTCTTTGCCGACGGCAACACGACGACCGGCCTGACCGCCGACGTGTCGGCCCTCAACAATCAGCTGTCGGGTAACCCGACTCTGTACGACGCTTGCACGGGCCCCGGCGCCGCGATCGCCTGCGGCGGCGGCACCGTCACCATTCCGCACAACACCGTAATCTCGTCCAACACGACCTGGCCCGCGGGCTGTCGTGTCGAGCTGTCGGGTACCGTTACCGTCGAGGGTGACGGCACGGTCCTGGCGATCGAGCCGGGCGGTTTCGTCTGCGGCATCAACGACCCGGCCGAGCCGGCTGCCCTGGTGATCACGCCGGGCAACCGCATCGACGCGCGCGGTACGGCGGCGGACCCGATCGTCTTCACGGCTTGCGCGGCGCCGGGTAGCGATCCCTTCTCGACCGGCACCCGCCAGGGTGCATGGGGCGGCGTGCTGGTCCTCGGCCGCGGACCGGTCAACGGACCGGGCTGTACCGCCACCGCGGAGGGACTCGAGGAGTTCGTTTTCGGCGGCTGCGTCGACAACGACCACAGCGGTATCGTCTCGTTCGCCAGCGTGAAGTTCGGCGGAATCAACTTCACCGCCAACAACGAGCTCAACAACTTCACCATGAACGGCCTCGGCAACTCGACTCAGTTCAACTTCATCCACGCCCACTCGGGGAACGACGACAACCACGAGTGGTTCGGCGGTAACTCGAACCACACCAACTTCCTCGCCACCTCGGGCGGTGACGACAACGCCGACTTCCAGCTCGGCTTCACCGGCTCGGTTCAGAACTACGTCGTCCTGCAGGATTCGCGCACCGCGGACCCCGGCAGCGACAGCCGTGGTATCGAAGGTGACAACTCCGAGTTCGACAACGAGGCATCGCCGCGGTCGGACCCGGACTTCTGCAACATGACCATCGTCGGCGCCGACGACCAGGCCCCCGCGGCCACCAACGACGGCTCGGATTCCGGTATCCTGCTGCGTCGCGGCACGCGGGCGCAGATCATGAACGTCCTGGTGCAGGACTTCCGCGATTCCGGCTTCGAGATTCGCGACGTTTCGACGACGCAGCAGGCCTGCATCGACAACGACGACGACGGTGTTCCGGAGAGCCTGACCGGCGACCTGCTGGTCCAGAACTCGCTCTTCTGCGACAACGGTTCGTCGGGTCCGGGCAGCATCGGGACCGAGCACGCCAAGTCGGGTGGCAACCAGGAAGACGAGTGCGCCACGACTTCGGACTGCGTCGGCCCTGGTGATCCGGCTGCTTGCTGCACGGGTGCGGGCACGGGTTGTTCCGCGACTCCGGTGGACCCCGATTGCGAATGCACGACGCCTGAGGCGTATGCGCTCATGGTCGCGAGCCACGATGTCGCTCCGGCGGACGGCGCGACTTCCGCTGAGTGCACTGCCGCTGCCGGTGACATCGTTTCCAGCGTCTTCCCGACCACGCTCGACGCCGCCGTGAACTCGGCTTGCACGGGTGTGCAGACTCCGTACGAGTGCTGCAGTGGCGCCGGAACCGGCTTCTGCACGACGATGCCGGACTTCCGCCCGACGGTCGCGATCGCCTCGGTTTCGGCCGGCGACTGCACCGACATCAACCCGCTGTTCACCGACACCGGCTATGTCGGTGGTGTGGACCCGGCCGGCACTTACGTCGCTTCGGGTACCGGCCAGCAGGTCGACTGGATCACCTTCCCCTGGGCTCAGTTCAACATCGAGTAGTCTTCGCGGAAGGGGTTTCGGCAAGCCGCCGGAATCACTAGCTTCGGAGGGGGTGGCCGCAGGCCACCCCCTCTTTTCACTGGGCCTGTCATCGAGCGGCCCGAATCTCTGGAGCGGATCGGCCGGCGCAGGGCAACGGTTTCAACCGGCCGGCAGGGAAAAGGCAGAATCGCGTCATGCAAACTGCGAGATGGAGCATCATCCTTTGTGGATTGGCCTTGGCTGGGGCGGTGGCTTGTGCCGCTGCCGCGAACGAAGCCGCGACGGCCGAGCTGAGAAAGCTCGATACGCCGCCGGAGCACCTCACCGGCGGCGCGGGATCACTCGACGAGTTGGTTGCGCTGATGATGGCGGCGCTCGAGAAGGGCGACAAGGACGCGCTGCACGCGCTTCGGCTGACCCGCGATGAGTACATCGACATCATCGTGCCTGGCTATGTTGCGGTCGGCAGCCCGCCGCGCGAGGTCGATCCCAAGACCAGCGAGTTCTACTGGAAACTGATGGATACCAAGGCGCGCTACTTCGCCGATGCGCTGGTCAAGAAGTACGGCAACCGGAAATACGTGAGCTACGAGACGCGGCTTTCGGAGGGGGTCCAGGAGCATCCCTGGTATCGCGACCACGGCCAGTTGCGCATCAAGGCGCTCGACGAGCAGCAAGTGTTGCACCACGTCGCCGCGGGCTGGGTGGCCGAGGTCGACGGCGTGTTCAAGCTGCACAGCTACGAGTACGACGACTGACACGCGCCTTCGAGACTGTAACACGACTGTAACGAAAAGATCGTTTAAATTTAGACAAACTTATCTTGCAGCGTAGGTAGTGGTGTGAGCATAAGCGACCATTCCGCACGAGCTCGGGAGGATGATCGATGCAAGCACTACGTTTCTGTTGCGCAACCGCACTTCTGTTGATGGTTTCCGCGCCGGTGTGGGCGGTCGTTACGACCCTCAGCACCAACGGCGATACCTACCTGCAGGGATCCAATCAGAACCGCGGCACCGACACCTTCCTCCGGATCCGCTCCAATGGCGACGTGCGCAGCCTGGTTCAGTTCGATCAGAGCGCGATCGCGGCGGCCGCTGCCGGCGGTGTGGTCGCGTCGGCCCAGCTCGAGCTGTTCATCGAGTTCAACAACGACAGCTGGGGTGACGGGCGCGAGGTCGACGTCCATCGCGTCATTACCGAGTGGACCGAGCTCGGTGCCACCCCGAACTGCCCGATCGACACCAACACCGGCAACAGCAACCCCGATTGCGCGGTGCAGTGGAACAACGGCGACTTCGACGCGACGCCGAGCGCCACGTTGGTACAGACGAACGGGGTCACCGGCGCGGTGCAGTTCGACGTCACCGCCGACGTCGTTGCCTTTCTCAACGGTACCGACAACTACGGGTGGCTGGTCAAGAAGCGCAACGAGGGGCAGGGCGGCGTGGTCGAGTACACCTCGCGCGAAGGCACCGCCAATCAGGAAGCCAAGCTGATCCTCGACGTGGCGCCGCCGACCGAGACGCCGACCGACACGCCGACCGAGACCCCGACCTCGACTCCCACCAACACCCCGACCAACACGTTCACCGCCACCGCCACGTTCACGCCGAACACGGTCTGCGGTCCGGAGCCGATCGTCGGCTGCCGGCAGTCGATCGACGACAACAAGTCGCTCCTCCTGATCAAGGATCGCGAAGGCGTTCTCAAGGACCAGGTCAAGTTTCGTTGGGTCAAGGGAGAGGCGACCGACAAGACGGTGTTCGGAGATCCCGTCGGATCGACTACCTACACCCTGTGCATCTACGACGAGATCGCCGGCTCGCCATCGCTCGCGCTCGAGGCGATCGTTCCGCCGGGGGGAACCTGCAACAACCGCGACTGCTGGAAGGAAACCAAGAAGGGCTTCCGCTACAAGGACGTGACGACCACCAACGACGGCATCAAGACGATCTCGATGAAGTCCGGAACCAACGGCAAGTCGAAGATCGTGCTCAAGGGCCAGAGCCTGAACCTCGACCTGCCGCCGCTCCCGCTCGCGCAGGACCAGAAAGTGATCGTCCAGCTGAAGAACGACTTCGACGGCGGACAGTGCTTCGAGGCTCGCTTTTCCGGTCCGCCGAAGCGAAACCAGAGCGACCTATTCAAAGACAAGAACGACCCGCCGATCACTTTCGTGCCGACCGACACGCCGACGCTGCCGGCGACACCGACTTTCACCGCCACCTCGACCTTCACCCCGACCGCGACTGCGGTGGGCTCGGTCGCGACGGCGACGCCGACCGACACGCCGCAGCCCACGGCTACATCGACGCCGACCCCGACCGGTCCGACGCCGACGCCGACCGCTACGCCGGAAGGCGGCGCGGTGTGCGGCAACAACGTCCTCGAGCCGGGTGAGTTCGTCATTGACGGCGTGGGCGGCCAAGTCGGGGATCCGAACGGGCTCGAATGCGCCGCCGAATCGCAGGTGCTGGCGTGCACCGCGGACGCGCTCAACCAGTCGACCTACGACGTCATCCTCGAGTCGCCGCCGGCGACCTTCCCGGACACGGTCCAGGTGGCGATCGGCTATCGCAGCGACCTGGTGAGCTTCCCGGGTAGCGGACCGTTGCCGCCGCCGGTGGCGTTGCAGCGGATCACACTGCCGCCGCCGCTGCCGTCGGCCTTCGGCGCGAGCGACTTCGACTACGCTCTGCGGATCCTGATCGGCCGTTCGACGGCGCTCGAGCCGCTGCTGTTCTCGGTGACCTTCGACGGCTGCCTCGGCGAGCCGAGCCCGATCCTCGGCGATCTGGCCTGCATCGTCGAAGGCTGTGCCGGTGGCGGAGTGCCGATCGACGGCTGTACCTGCAGCTTGGAAGCTCCATAGGCCACCCCGAGCCGATGCCTGAGGAGGGAGGCGGCGCGAGCCGCCTCCCTCCCCGCCCCGTCATTCCCTGCTTCCGACAATGGCCCGCCGGTTGACCCCCCTGAAGTCCCCCCTTGGCAAGGGGGGACGGAGTTTGGGTTCGGGCCACGTCTCCTGGCAAACGCACTTGCGAATCCAACGGACCCGGAGCGAGGTGTTTGTCTTGTGGACATCGCCTGCGACCCGTCGTACCCTCTGCGGGTGAGTCGGGCGCGGCGAGGCCGTCCGCAGGTTGTGGAGGAAGCATGAAGAGACGTATTTCCGCAGGGATCGTGGCCTTGGCGACGGTATTCGCAGTCGCGTCGTTCCAGCCGGCGCCAGCGCAAGCCGACACCGATGAAATTCTCATCTACAGCGCCGCCGGCGCCGGCGTCGCGATCGTGATCGTCCTGCTCGCCACCTACTTCACGCGCGACGAAGACCAGCTCTTTCTCGCCGAGGTACCTCCCAGCGAGGAGCAGGCCCTCGCCTCGGAGCGAAGGTCGATTCACGCCGGCACCGACTGCGTCAGGCCCGACGGCACGATGGCGCTTCTCTGCTGGTAGGAGCGAGTACCGTCGGAGTGCGGGTTCGCTTCCTTGCTGTTGCCGCGTGGCTGGCTGCCGCGCCGCTGGCGGCGCTCGAACCGGGCGACTACCTCGACCAGTCGAATTGGCGCGAGGCCGAGGGACTGCTGCCCGCCGAGTTCCTCGCCGCGTACGAGCGTGGTGACTTCCGCCACCAGGTTCGCGACGGGGCGATCGACAAGATTGCAGAGGACCCGGTCTTCAAAGCGGCGCTCGACGCCAATCGCGGCCGGTTCGACCTCTCCGACGATGGCTCGATCGTCGAGAACGCTACCGGCCAACCGCCGTCGTACGTGTACGCCTGGCCGTTTCCGGACATCGACGCGGACGATCCGAAGGCCGCGATCAAGATCGTGTGGAACTACTTCCACACGATGTTCTACGGCGGCAACTCGCACTACCGTGCCGACCTGCTCTGGGTCTCGCGACGCGGACTGGACCGCAGCATCGAGGTCGACAGCTTCGTCAAGTACTACCAGGGGCAGCACCCGAGGTTCCGTGAAGGGGACGGGCACGACGAGCTGCTCAGCCAGTCGCTGTCGGAGGTGCTGCACCCGGCCGACGTTGCCGGTGTCGTCTCCCTGAGCCACCGTTACCGAGACCCGACCCGCCGCGACTCCATCTGGACCTACGTGCCGGCGATGCGTCGCGTGCGCCAGGTGTCGCCGGCCAATCGGTCGGACGGATTCCTCGGCTCCGATCTGTCGCAGGACGACGGACCGTATTTCGACGGCAAGGTTCAGGACTTCGAGTGGAAGCTGGTCGGAGAGCAGGACCTGCTGGTGTTGTTCGACCGCCCGTCCTTCGACCGCGAAGCCGAGCTCGAACGCCTGCCCGGCGGCGGCTGGCGCATGGAGATTCCCGGCGGTGCGCGGGTCGGGTATCAGGTTCCCAATTGGCAGGGTGCTCCCTGGTGCCCGGTGCAGGAGATCCTGATCCGGCGTCCGCACTGGGTCGTCGAGGCAACCCCCAAGGACCCCTACTATCTCTACGGCAAGCTGATTCTTCGCTTCGACAAAGACCTGTTCCTGGGCAGCTACTCGTCGAAGTACGACTGGAAGGGCAAGCTGATGATGTCGTACTCGGCGGTGCGCACCAACATCGTGCGCGCCGCGCCAGGCGAGCTCTGGGGATGGGCCGGCGGCGCGGTGGCGCTGGCCGTCAACTGGAATCTCGACCGAGCGACCACGGCCGGCATCGTCGCCGGCAAGAACGTTCCCGCCGATTCGCGCATTCCGCTGTCACCGGATCGTTTCTCGCTGCAAAGCCTGACGCGCCGCGGGCGGTAAGCGCGAGTCCCAAGCGCGGCTGCGCCGCGCGTCCCAAGCGTCGGCTTCGCCGTCGCGTCCCAAGCTGCGGCTTCGCCGTTCGCGTCCCAAGCGTCGGCTGCGCCGTCGCGCCCCAAGCGCCGCTGGGGCGGCGCGGTTTGGGCTACTGCTTCGACTTGACTGCGGTTGCCAGGGTTTCGAGGGGGTGGCGTGGTTTGAAGCCGGCGAAGCGGGATACCTGGGTGCGGCAGGAGTGTCCGGCGGCGAGGACTCGTTCGGGCGGGACGTCGCGCAGCGCGCGCGACCAGCTCGACTCGAAGATGGCTCGCGAGGTTTCGAGGTTGCGGGTTCGATGTCCCCAGGCGCCGGCCATGCCGCAGCAACCGACGCGGGGGATCTCGAGGCGGAGTCCGGCGAGTGCGAAGACGTCCTGCCACAATCGGTTCGACCGGGCGGCCGTCGTCGATTCGGTGCAGTGGCTGAGCAGCACGTAGGCGTCGCCACCGCCGCCTGTGCCGGCGATGCCGGCGAGTCGCTCGGCGAGCCACTCCTGCGGCAGGCGGATCGGCAAGGCTCCAGCGCCGCTGACACGCGCGTATTCCTGGCGGAAGGTCAGCGCCACCGCCGGCTCGACGCAGATCAGCTCGTCGACTTGAGCGAGGTGCTCGCGGATGCGCGCCGCGGTTTCTCGTGCGGTGGTTTCGAACGAATCGGTCATCCCACTGATGTGCAGTGGCTTGCCGCTCGCAAGGTAGGGCAGGACGGCCGGAGTGCCGTTGCAGGCGACGACCAGCTGGTGCATGGCGACGAAGGCGTCCGGATCGAAGTAGTTGGTGAATGCGTCCGGCACCAGGCCGACGCTGCCGGCGCCGTGCGCCGGCGAAAGGCCCGCGACGCGGTCTACGCCGCTGGTCGTCGCCAGCGTCGGCAGATCGACCAGGCCGGTGGTCTTCGAGATGAGCGCTCGGATCGTCGGCGATCCGAGTGCGAGGTTGATCGCGGTCGCGGCGACCTCGGCGCGCGGCAGGGCCGACTCCAGCGCCGCGACTGCCCACTCGCCGAAGCTGCGCGCGTAGCGGGTGTGGTAGAGGCGGAGGAACTCGGACTTGAAGTCGGGGATGTCGACGTGCACGGGACACTCGCCGACGCAGGCTTTGCACGCCAGGCAGCCGTCGAAGGCGGCGTGCACCTCGCGCGAGAAATCGTTCGAACGAGTCGTGCTGCGCCACCACCTGCGCCCGAGCCAGTCTACCTCGTTCTCCGAATCGCTCGCGTCGCGGGCGAGGCTGAGCCGGCGCAGCCACTCGCGCATCAGAGCGGCTCGCCCCTTTGGCGAGTGGATGCGATCGCCGGTGGCCTTCCACGACGGACACATCGGCCGATCGGCGTCCCAGGAGAAACAGGCACCGTTGCCGTTGCAGTCAATGGCGGTTGCGAAGCGCTGGCGCCGCACCGGCGCGATCTCTCGGTCTCGGGCGCCGCGCAGCGGGCTGTCGATTCCAGCCAATGGGTCTTCCGACGAAGCGGGGGTTGCCACCTTGCCCGGGTTCATCTGGTTGTGCGGATCGAAGGCTTGCTTGATGCGCTGCATCTGGAAGTAGAGCTCCGGTCCGATTGCTCGCGGGCTGTACTCGCTGCGCAGGCCCTTGCCGTGCTCGCCCCAGAAGACGCCGCCGTGGGATTGCACCAGGGAGAACACCTGGTCGGAGATCGTGCGCAGAAGATCGGCGTCCGTCGACTGCTTGAGATCGAGCGCCGGGCGGACGTGTAGACAACCCACGTCGGCGTGCCCGTAGATCCCGTAGCGCAGGCCGTGCGCGTCGAGAATCGTTCGGAACTCGCCGACGAAATCGGCGAGCCGGGCCGGCGGCACGGCGCAGTCCTCGACGAAAGGCACCGGGCGGCGTTCGCCCGGCAGGGCCGCCAGGAGGCCGGCGCCCTTCTTGCGGATCCCCCAAACCGCGGCGGCGGCGTCGTTCGGAACTCGAGTCACTCGCGATGCGGTCGCAGCGAGCGTGCGCTCGAGTGCCGCGACGCGAGCTCCGAGCTGCTCGGCGTCGTCGCCGCACAGCTCGATCAGATGAAGCGCCCCGGCGCCGGGATCGCCGAGGTAGGGCTCGACCCCGGGCCATTCGATGTCGCCGCGGGCGAGCCCGAGGATGGTGTCGTCGATGGTCTCGATCGCCGACGGCTGGTGTTCGAGAATCGTCTCGGCGTCGGTGAGCGCGCCGTCGAAGGAGGGGTAGGTGGCGGCGACCAGGATGGTGTGCGGCGGGATCGGAGTGACGCGGAGATCGGCCTCGACGATGAATCCGAGCGTTCCCTCGGAACCGCAGAGTAGCGCCATGAGGTCGATCTCGTCCCGATCGGTGACGGCGTGGCGCAGATCGTAGCCGGTGAGGAAGCGATCGGCCTCGACGAAAGTGGCCTCGATCCGTTCGGCTTCGCTCTTGGCGGCGTCGAAGACGACCCGCGCCGCGTTGGCGAGCGTCGCCGGAGCGCCCGCGCCGTCGGCGGGAAGCAGGCGCGATCGCCACGTGGTTGCGTCTGCCAGCACGACCTCGAGGCCAGCGACGTGGCGGCTGGTGCGGCCGTAGAGCCGCGACCCCTTGCCGCTGGAGTCGTTGCTGATCATGCCGCCGAGCGTGGCGCGGTCGGAGGTCGCGACGTGAGGCGCAAAGAACACGCCATGCGGTCGCAGATACGAGTTGAGCTGGTCGAGGACGACGCCCGGCTGGACGCGCACGATTCCCGCGTCGAGATCGAGCTCGAGGATGCGATTCATGCGCGTCGACAAGTCGACGCAAAGACCCGGGCCGAGCGAGCCGCCGTTGGTGCCGGTGCCGCCGCCGCGCGGCACGAAGCTCACTCCGCGGTAGCGCTCGAGCGCTGCCAGCTCGGCGAGCCGCACCACGTCTTGCTTGGATCGCGGCAGAACCACGCCCTGGGGAACCAGCTGATAGACGCTGTTGTCGGTGGCGACCGCGAGCCGTGCCGCGTAGTCGAGTCGGATCTCGCCGTCGAAGCCGGCGCTGGCGAGCTCGGCGAGGAAATCGGCGTAGAGCGGCTCGACCGTTTCGGTTGGGTGAAAATGGGGGATCAACGGCCGACCCTCACCTTGAACGGAGCGACATCGACTGTATCGTAGGCGAGATGACGCGGCTCGAGTTGCGAGTTCTCAAGTGGATCGCCGAGAACAAGATCTGGCAGAAGTGGGGCAAGGTTCACGCAGCCGTTTACAAGGCCACCGGCGGTCGCATCGGGCACTCCTCGGGTAACATCACGAATCTGTTGCTGACGACAACCGGACGCAAGTCGGGCAAGGATCGCACGGTTCCGCTTTCCTACGTCAAGGACGGCGATGCCTACGTCATCGTCGCATCCAACGGCGGCGCCGACCGGCACCCGGTGTGGTGGCTGAATCTCGCGGCGACGCCGCAGGCGACGGTCCAGGTCGAGGGCCAGACCCGCCAGGTGGTTGCCAGCGAGGCGCCGGATGCCGAGCGCGAGCGCCTCTGGGAGATTCTCGAGAGGGAGAACTTCTTCTACACCCGGCACCGCGCCAACACCGACCGCAAGATCCCGATCGTCCTGCTGAATCCGGTCGACGGCGGCGCGGCATAGCCCGCCCGAAGCGAACGCGAACCGGCATGGCGACACACCCGCAGAATCCCGAGATCAATCTGCTCGACGGCGCGTTCTACGCGAGCGATCCGCATCCCTACTTCACCTGGATGCGAGCGAATGCCCCGGTCTACTGGGACGAGAGCTGCGGAATCTGGGGTGTCGCCAGCCATGCCGCCGTGATGCACGCGTCGAAGACGCCCGCCGACTTCTGCAACTCCCAGGGAATGCGCCCGGACCAGCCGGCGATCCCGTCGATGATCAACATGGACGACCCGCAGCACGTCAGGCGGCGCCGGCTGGTGAGCAGCGGCTTCACGCCGCGCCGCGTGCAGGACCAGAGCACCAAGGTCGCCGAGGTTTGCCGCGAGCTGGTCGCCAAGGCGCGCGCCCAGGCCGAGTTCGACTTCGTGCGCGACGTCGCCGCGCCGTTGCCGATGATCATGATCGGCGACATGCTCGGGGTGCTCCCGGAAGACCGCGACAAGTTGCTGCGCTGGTCCGACGATCTCATCCTCGGAACGTCCTCGACTGCGACGCCCGAAGCGGCGGAGGCGGCGATGACGGCGTTCGCGGAGTACAGCGACTACAACCGCGAGGTCGTCGCCGACCGCAGGTCGAAGGCACCCGCGGAGGATCTGATGAGCATCCTGGTGCACGCCGAGATCGAGGGCGAGAAGCTCGACGACGAGGCGCTGCTGCAGGAGTCGCTGTTGATTCTGATCGGCGGCGACGAGACCACCCGCCACGTTCTGTCGGGCGGCATGAACCAGCTGCTGCACCATCCCGAGCAGTACCAGGCGTTGATCGACGACCCGAGCGGCATCCCGCGCGCGGTGGAAGAGATGCTGCGCTGGGTGACGCCGATCCAGAACATGTCGCGCACGGCGACCCGAGACGTCGAGCTCGGCGGCCAGCAGATTCGCGAAGGCGACAAGCTGGTGCTGCTCTATCCCTCCGCCAACCGTGACGAGTCAGTGTTCGCGGACCCGTTTCGCTTCGACATCCGGCGCGACCCGAATCCACACGTCGCCTTCGGCGGCTACGGAGCGCACTTCTGTCTCGGAGCGAGTCTGGCGCGACTCGAGCTGACGACGATGTTCACCGAGATCGTCACCAACCTGCCCAAGCTCGAGCTGGCGACCGCCGATCCGCTGCCGATGCGACCGTCCAATTTCATCGTCGGCATCGAGGAGATGCCAGTCCGCACCACCAACTAGGGACGCGGGGGGTCACTGGGGCCGGGTGACTCGCAGAAGCGGGTGGCGCAATTTTCTATCCACAGATTACGCAGATTTCACAGATTATCTGGTCGGCAGAATCTGCGTAATCTGTGGATAGGAAATGGAGACGAGCTGCTCCATGGTGACGCGTTGCTGCAGTGACTCGTAGCTAGTCGCGGGCGAGCTTGACTGGGCCGTTCAGTCGCATGTGCTCGATTGCGTCGTCGACGTGGGCGCGTTCGCGGCGCAGGAAGTCTTCGACGGCGTCGGCAAAGCCGGGGTGGGCGACGTAGTGCATGCTGTGGGTGGCGACTCCTTCGAAGCCGCGCAGGTACTTGAAGTCGCCGCCGGCGCCCGGCTCGAAGCGCGAGCAGCCGTGGGCGATCGCGTGCTCGATGCCGCGGTAGTAGCAGACCTCGAAGTGCAGGTTGCGAATGTCGCGGAAGCAGCCCCAATAGCGTCCGTAGAGCACGCCGGCCTTGCGGACGTTGATCGCGCCGGCGACGATCTCACCGTCGAGGCGGGCGACGACGAAGCACAGGTTGCGCTGCCAGTCGCCGCGCAGCCGCTCGAACAGGTCGCGGTTGAGGTACTGTCGCCCCCAGTACAGCTTGTCGATGGTCGACAGGTAGATCTCGTACATCGGACCGAACAGCTCCGGGTGAATGTCTGCCCCTTCGACGATCTCGATCTCGACTCCGCTGCTCGCCAGGTCGCGGCGCTCGCGGCGGATCTGGTTGCGTCGCTTGCTCTTGAGGCTGGCCAGGTAGTCCTCGAAGCGGGAGTAGCCGCGGTTGAGCCAGTGGTACTGAACGCCCTGGCGGTGCAGGTAGCCGTGTTGCGCCAGGACCTCGACTTCATCGGCTTCGCAGAAATTGACGTGGACCGAAGAGATCTCGTTGGCCTCGCAGATCTCCTTGAGCGCCTGCCCGACCACCTGAATCAGCTCGGCGCGGTCGACCGAGGGATGCGTCAGGATTCTGCGCCCATTGGCAGGGGTGAAAGGGATTCCGACCAGCAGCTTGGGGTAGTAGCGAATGCCGGCGCGCTCGGCGGCGTCGGCCCATCCGTGGTCGAAGACGAACTCGCCCTGGCTGTGTCCTTTGATGTAGGCGGGCGCGGCGGCGACGATGCTGCCTCGTCTTCGAACCACGAGGTGATGCGGCGCCCAGCCGGTTTCGCGAGTGACGCAGCCGGACTCCTCGAGCGCGCTGAGCCAGTCCCACTCGAGAAACGGCGAGTGGTCGGTTCCCACCAGAGCATCCCAGTCCTCGCGCTCGACGTCCGCCAAGCGTCGCACCAGAGTGATTTCGTACTGCACGTGTCGCACTCTAGCCGCCCGGCGGCGGTCGCGACAGGGCGGCCCTCCGTGAAGTCTCGGATCGAGACTTCCGCCCTGACGGCTATCGATCGACTCGAATCGGTGTCGCCATCGGTATCGACGTTGTTTTCGATACCGACCGTGACCCCGACTGGTTGATCGATAGCCTTTACGCAGCGGGAAGCATGCGCACCGGTACGCCGTTGAGAATCGACTGGCCGACGACGCCCTCGACGTCCTGGTCGTCGGTCCAATCGTTGGCCGAGACTCCCGGTCGCGCGCCGGCGACACTCTGCCATGGCGCCGCCGCGGCGTGACCCCAACCGTGGGGTAGGCTGACGACGCCGGGCAGCATCTCGTCGGTCACGTGGACCTTGACGCTGCCGCGGTGCACCTTGCTCTCCAGCTCCACGGTGGCTCCGTCTTCGATGCCGGCTTTGTCGGCGTCGTCGGGGTGGACGTAGAGCACGCAGCGCTCGCGCCCGCTGACCATCGAGGGCGCGTTGTGGATCCAGGAGTTGCAAGTGCGCAGCTCGCGGCGGCCGATGAGGAGGACCTCGTCGTCGGGCCGCGGCTTGGCGAGGTCGGCGAGCCAGCGGTCGAGATCCTCGAGAATCGGCTGCGCCGCCAGGTGGACCCTGTGGCCGCGGTGGCGGACCCGTTCGAGGCCGGGCCGCAGCGCGCCGAGATCGATGCCGTGCGGGGCCTGGCGCAGCTTGTCCATGTTGAGGCCAGTCCTCCACGGCAGAAAGCGGTCTCCGTGCGGTCCCAGACGGAGCAGGAGATCGGCGAGCTTGGTCGGGTGCCAGCGGTAGCCGACCTTTTCGAGCGCGCCGATAGCGGCGTCGAGCGGTCGCTCGCCGGTCGGGCCGCCGCCGAGGCGGCGGATCAAGTCGAGAAGGATCTCCCAGTCGCCGCGCTCGTCGGTGGCGCGCTCGACCACCGGCGGCGACCAGCGAGCGACGTTGCGCACCGAGAAGCCCGAGACCAACAAGTCGACGTGATCCTCGGACATCGACCACGCCGACGGCAGGATGATGTCGGCGTGGCGGGTGGTTTCGTTGACGTAGAGGTCGATCGCGACCATGAAGTCGAGCTTCTCGAACGCCTCGGCGAGACGACGCCCGTTGGGAATCGAGAGCACCGGGTTGCCGGCGAAGGTCAGCATTGCTCGGATCTGCCCTTCGCCCTCGGTTTCGATCTCTTCGGCGATGCAGGCCGAGGGCAGGTCGCCGAGCGTTTCGGGTAGCCCGCGCACCCGGCTCTTCCAGCGGCCGTGGCCGTCGCCGCCCGGAAGGCGGGTGATCAAGGTCGCGTCGAACGCTGGCGTAGTGAACATCCAGCCGCCCGGCCGCCCGAGCCTGCCGGCGGCGATGTTGAGCAGATCGGTGGCGTAGGTGGCCAGGGTGCCGAATCGGTTGTTGCAAGTGCCGACGCGCGAGTAGGCGACGCCGGTGCGGGCGTCGGCGAGCTCGAGGGCGAGGCGCTCGATGGTTTCCGGTGCGACACCGCACTGCTCGGCGGCGGCGCGGACATCGAGCTTGCCCAGCCGATCGAGGACCTCGTCGGCCCCTTCGGTCCAGCCGTGCAGGAAGTCGTAGTCGACGCGGTCGTGGTCGACCAGCACGCGAACCATGGCGAGCAGCAGCGCCGCGTCGCCTCCCGGACGGATGGCGACGTGTTCGTCGGCCATGCGGGCGGTCTCGGTTCGCCTCGGGTCGACGACGACGACGCGTCCGCCCCGTTGCTGAATCGCGCGCAGGCGGCTGCGGATGTTCGGCGCCGTCAAGGCGCTGCCGTTGGACACCAGGGGGTTGGCGCCGATGCACAGGAAGTAGTCGGTGCGGTCGATGTCGGCGACCGGTGTCAGGAGGGACGAGCCGAATAGGTAGTACGACGTCGCGAAGCGCGGGCTGGTATCCTGCGAGCCGGCGCTGAAGGCGTTGCGCGTGCCCAGGGCCTCGAGCAGCGCCTTGCGGAGAATCAGCGCTCCGTGATTGTGGATGATCGGGTTGCCGTAGTAGATGCCGACCGCGTCGGCGCCGAAGCGCTGGCGGACGTCGATCAGACGTTCGGCGGCGATCTCCATCGCGTCATCCCACGAGATCGGCTCGAAGTCGCCCGAAGCCTTGCGCCGCATCGGTCGCCGCAGCCGGTCGGGGTCGTGGTGAATCTCGCGGATCGCCACCCCCTTGGGGCAGACGTAGCCCTGCGAGAAGACGTCATCGGGGTCGGGTCGGACCTCGACGATGTGGTTGTTCTCGACCTCGAAGGCGAGGCCGCAGGTCGCCTCGCAGAGGGAACAGGTTCGAAAGATCGTCTCGCGTGCCGTCGCTTCCATTCGCCCACCTTTGCCGCAGTCGTAGTCGACTCGACGAGCCTAGCAGCCGCGGTTCGCCGACCGGAAGGGCCAGATCGGCGCGCAGCTTCGGGACCAGATCGGCTCCCGGTACCTGGCCTCCGCTGAAGGCCAAGCGTTTCGAGAGCATCGGTAGTCGTCCCAGGTGCGGAACGACTCGAGCAGGCGCGGGCGATGGTCCTTTGCGGCCAGGCCTCTAGTCGGCGCTGGTGACGCGAATCACGGGGGCCTCCGCGATGCGCTCTTCGGGGACGAAGCAGATCCTCATCCCCCAGCCGGAATAAGTGGCGAGCAGCTTGCCGAATTCGGCGAGCGGCAGCGCCTGGTCGTCGATGTACACCACGGCCTCGCGATCGGGGCCGCTGTCGTCGAGGACGCAGCGCAGGACCGAGCCCCGCGGCGCCCACTGTCGCGCCTCCTCGACGTACTCGATCTGCCTCTCGCCGGCTGGAATCTCGACCGAGACGAAGGTCTCGTCGACGGCGCGTTCTTCCTCGCGCAGCGTTTCGTTGAAGTACTCGAGGATTTGCTCGTCGGACATTCGACACGCATCGGAGCCGAGGGCGAGGTGGGTCTCGACGAAGCCCGGCTCGCGGAACCGGATCACGGCCTCGTCGCGGTGCCGGCTGATGGTCACTTCGCTGAGCGAAGCGGGATGTGGCTTGCGCAGACGCATTTGAAAGAAACTCCCGGGTATTGCGCGTTTTCTCCGCGGTCGCCGCGCCGGTCTGGCTTCGCGGGACACTCTACGGGATGGGGATGGCGCGCTTGGACGCTTTGTTGCGATCGATCCCGGGAGCTCGGCGACCTGCGCCGCGAAAGCGGATTCCATCCCCTTTGCCGGGCGCGGGGATCGGCTCGCCGGGCGCCGCGAAACGAGCCGACCGACCCCCCGGAAATCCGGGGGTTGACACGGAAATCCCGGCCTTTGTAAGTACCGCGCCGTGGCCCGACGCAAGAAAAAGCCCACCGCCGAGGCGGCGGATTCCGGACCGGTTCTGCGATTCACGGAAGACCACTATTGGGTGCGCAGTGAAGATGGGTGCGCTCAGTTCGGAATTTCGGAGATCGGTCAGTTGGTCGCCGGCGAAATCGTGGCGATCGAGCTGCCCGACGTCGGCGACCGGGTCGAGCGCGGCGAACCTTGCGGCGAGCTCGAAACCGCTCGCACGGTGCAGGAGTTCAAGTCGCCTCTCACCGGAACCGTGATTGCGATCAACTCGGAGCTCGAGGAGCAGCCGAGTCTGGTCAACGAGGACCCGTACTACGAGGGTTGGCTGGTCGAGCTCGAGCTGGATGACAACGATGAGCTCGACGACCTGATGTCGACCGACGAGTACGAGGAGATGGTCGCCGATCAAGAGGGCTGACCGACCTACGGGTCGCGGGGATTGGTGCGGTAGACGATCTCGCCGGGCTTGATCCAACCGAGACGCTCGCGGGCCAATCGTTCGAGGTAGCGATCGTCGTTCTCGAGTCGCTCGAGGTGTTCGCGCAGGCGTTGATTCTCGGATGCCAGCGCGTAGGCCACCGCTTCTGCGTCGGCCTGCTGCTGCTGCAGTTGCAGCAGGTGGACCAGGCCGCGGCTGCCGAAGACGGCAAAGAACGCGCAGCCGCCGAGCGCAACCGCGGCGATGGTCGCGCCTGCTTTGAAATTGCGGGGAAGCGGCGGTAGATAGCGCATCGTAAGATTGCTTGGAACCAGCTGGGCAGAGGGTAACGTGTCACCGCCGATTCGTCCAACGTGGCCGCGCCCGACTACGGAGGTGACGTCGTGAAGATTCGAAGTATCCACGCGAGGGAGATTCTCGATTCCCGAGGCAATCCGACGGTGGAGGTGGATGTCGTCGTCGGCGATGGTTCGCTCGGCCGTGCCGCCGTACCGTCCGGTGCCTCGACCGGCGAGCACGAGGCGCTCGAGCTGCGCGACAAGCAGAAGCGGTACCTCGGCAAGGGGGTCCGCAAGGCGGTGCGCCACGTCAACGAAGTGATCGCGCCGCGTCTGCGCGGGCGCGACGCCAGCGACCAGGAGGCGATCGATCGCCGGATGCTGGAGCTCGACGGGACCGACAACAAGCGCAAGCTCGGGGCCAACGCGACTCTCGGGGTGTCTTTGGCGGTCGCCAAGGCGTCGGCGGTTTCGGCCGGCGAGCCGCTGTTTCGCTACCTCGGCGGGCGCAAGGCGGTGACCCTGCCGGTGCCGATGTTGAACATCCTCAACGGCGGCGCCCACGCCGACAGTTCGGTCGATCTCCAGGAATTCATGATCGTCCCGGTCGGCGCCAGCAGCTTCTCCGAGGGGCTGCGCATGGCGGCCGAGGTTTTTCACACCCTGCGCGGTGTGCTGAAGAAACGCGGCTACGATACCGGGGTCGGCGATGAAGGCGGCTTCGCACCGCGCCTGGAATCGAACCGCAAGGCGATGGACATGATCGTCCAGGCGATCGAGAAGGCTGGGTACAAACCCGACAAGCAGATCGCCCTCGCCCTCGACCCGGCGTCGAGCGAGTTCTTCGAGGACGGCGAATACGTCTTCAAGAAGTCGGACGGCTCACGGCGCAGCAGCCGGAAGATGGCGCAGTTCTACGAGCGCTGGGCGGCGAAGTACCCGGTCGTCTCGATCGAGGATGGGCTCGCCGAGGACGATTGGGACGGTTGGAAGATCCTCACCGACCGACTCGGCGATTCGGTGCAGCTCGTCGGCGACGATCTGTTCGTCACCAACAGCAAGCGCCTGCAGGAGGGAATCGAGCGCGGTGTCGGCAACTCGATTCTCATCAAGGTGAATCAGATCGGAACGCTCACCGAGACTCTCGAGACGATCGCGCTCGCCAAGCGTGCCGGTTACACCAACGTCATTTCGCATCGCTCCGGTGAGACCGAGGACTCGACGATCGCCGATCTCGCGGTCGCGGTGAACGCCGGCCAGATCAAAACCGGCAGCCCTTGTCGCGGCGAACGGACCGCCAAGTACAACCAGCTGCTGCGCATCGAAGAGGCTCTGGGCAAGCGCGCCGTCTACCCCGGCCGCTCCGTCTTCCGCCGCTGAGTCGGTCGACCCCTACGCCCGCAAACCCTTGTGGGACAAGGGTTTGCGGGCCCCGCTCCCGGCGGCCGCGGGCGCTTGGCGGAGTTGCGTCCGGCGTCAGGACGAAGTCGCGCGGTGTCAAGAATTTTTTGTGAGATGCCGTCGCGCGTCGCGCGCGCTGGCTCTTGTGAACGGTTCTAAAACGCTCTGCTATAATCCCAGCCCGAGTCGCACGAGGCCCGTTTCGCGATCGGAAATCGGCTGGAAAACCTTGAAGATCCGCTTTAAAAAAACATTTCCAAAATACCATTATTCCTTGACCAACCCCAAAGTGGACCCTATACTTCGCCAAGTTCTGGTGGGGTGTGGCTGTTGAGAAGGGTGTCTGTGATGAGAGAGGTCACGAAGTCACAGAACGCTTCACCAAGGAGGCTGTAATGGCAGTAGCGAGAAAAAAGACCGCGCGTAAGAAGACCACGAAGAAGCGCACGGCAAAGAAGACCACCCGCAAGACCGCGCGTAAGAAGACCGCCAAGAAGACGGCTTCGCGCGCCAAGAAGAAGGCTCCGGCCCGCAAGAAGGCGGCGCGCAAGAAGACTGCCGCTCGCAAGAAGACCCGTTCGGCTGCTTCGAAGAAGAAGTAAGTCAACAACGCACTGAGGCCATTCACTCGGCCAGAGATTTCTCTCTCTCGCACAGACACGGGCCATCAGGCTCACGAAGAGGCCCTCCGGATCGATCCGGAGGGCCTCTTCGCGTTTTGGGGGGTCATTGGGTTGCTTGAAGGTGGCTCTGCGGGCGCGCAACAATGCGATCGATGGCGAAGACCCTGGGGCCGATGGTGGTCGAGACGAGCGACGCGGAGAGCGCCAAGTTCACCGCGCCTTTGGTTCTGGTGCACGGGCTCTGGGACGAGCCGCGTTCGTGGCGGCCGTTCACGTCGTTTCTCAGTCATCGCGGCTGGCGTTGCCTGTCGGTCGGCTGGACCCCGGCGACGCGCGAATCGCCGGCGAGTCGTGCCGGTGCGCTGCGCCAGGCGATCGCCGAGCTCGACGAGCAGCCGATCGTGATCGGGCACGATCTCGGCGGTTTGCTGGCGTTGCAGGTCGCGGACCTGGCGCGCGCCGTCGTCGCCCTGGCGCCTCTGGTCCCGGCCGGCGTTTCGGCTGGTCCGATGGCGGCGTTGTCGGGCGCAGGATCGTGGCTACAGCGCCTCAGTGGCGGCGACCGGGTGGCTGGACGCAGGCTGTCTGCGGTGTACCCGATTGCCGGAGCCAAGGAGCCGTCCGCTCTGCTCGAGGCGCTGGCGAGTGAAGCGGGCGCGCCGGCCGGCGCCTCGGACGCCCCGCGCCTGGTGATCTCTGGCGATGCCGACCCCCTGATCCCGCCGGCTGCCGCCAGCGCGCTTGCGGAGGCCCACGGTGCCGATTTCGAGGCCGTCCCCGGCGAGCACGCCCTGCACGTCGAGGAGGGCTGGGAGGCGCACGTCGGCCGCGTCCACCGCTGGCTGATCAAGAGCCAGGGACAGGATCTGCTCGCCTTCTACGAGGAAGCGTGGGCGGATCGGGAAGAGTGATTGGGGATCTGGGAGCTGGGATCTGGGAGCTGGGATCTGGGATCTGGGATCTGGGATCTGAGGGAGGTCGGCTGGTATCGCAGTCCGGCGAAGGCAACAACGCCAAGACGCAGTTGACCGGGAGGCGATGAGCCCGTCGACGATGCCGGCCAACCGCCCCTAGATCCTAGCCCCTAGCTCCTAGATCCCGCCGACGCCGCAGGCGGCGGCTCAGGCGTCGGCTCAAGCGACGCGCAGTCGGCGTGCCGGGTACTCGCGGGTGAGGGTCTCCGCGAGGTCGGGCGAGTCGGCGGTCATCTTCTTGATGCTCGACGCCACGTTGCGTCGGGTCATCGTCAGGTCGTAACGTGCGAGGATGGAGCGAACCAGGTCGTAGTTGCGCTCGATCGAGTCGGTCACCGACTGATAGCCGAGCTTGGCGGCGCGCATGCGCTCCCAGTAGGCGAGCGCGTTGAGCTCGAAGAAGTTCGAGTCGGTATCCTTGGGCTCGATGACGATGATGTCGCCCTTGAAGTTGGGGTCGTCGCGCAGCTGGCGCAGGCCGTACTGCAGGCGCGAGTGGAGCAGTGTGCGGAACACCTGGTTGAGGACGCTGAGCAGACCGCCGTCGGCCATTCTCTTGCCCTCGACGATGTAGCTGCGGGTCTCGCGGTCGAAGCGGCGCTTCGGCCGGTTGGAGAACGGCCGGAACGGGTTGTAGCAGATCACCAGGTCGGCGCCGTGCTCGACTGCGACGTCGAGGTTGGCGGTGCGGCGGACGCCGCCGTCGACGTAGTCGATGCCGCGGATCCGCGCCGGCTTGTAGAAGCCGGGCAGCGCGGTCGAGGCCTGCACCGCCTCGGAGATGGTCAGCGACGAATCCTCGTCGTGGCCGAACACGGCGCGCTCGGCGGTGTCGAGGTTCATCGCGCTGATGTACAGCTCACGCTTGCGCGTCCGGTGGAACTGCTTGAAATCGTTCGGCAATCCGGCGCCGTCCAGGTTGCGCCGCATGTAGCGCTCGATGCTCGAGTTGTCGAACAGCCCGGTCGGCAGATGCTCCATCAGCGCCGGGAAATCGGGAACGTTCCAGTACCACTCCATGAGCGGGCTGGCGACTTTCGTCAGGTTGGTGGAGGTGGGCTCTTCGAGGTAGCGGCGCGCCGCGTCGTTGATCTCCGACGAAATCGACTTCGCCTGCTGAGCCAGGCCGGCAATCGTGCTCGGGAAGTAGAGGGCGGCCTTGATGGCGTATTCCGCTGGACGAACCGCGAACTCACGCAGATTCGGGCTGTAGAAATCGAGCGCCTGGAAGCGGTCGAGGAGCTCCGAGTTTCCCTCGAGACTCTTCAGCATCTCGGCCGGCGAGATTCCCGACGCCAGCGGAGCTGCCAGGACCGCCCCGGCGGACAGACCGACGTAGGTGTCGAAGTCCGTCGTCTTGCGGTTTACGAGGAAGTCGTCGAGGGCCTTTATGCCGCCCAGCTTGAAGGCGCCGCCGGATACCGCGCCGCCCGCCAGGACGAGGGCGACCTTCGGGTTCTTCTTGCGACGCTGGAGGTCGCTCTTCTGGACGATGCTGATTCCCATGACGCGACGGCGATTCGGGTTCAGCGATCAGCCTATGTGCCTATGACGCAGCTTGTCAAGAAGTGATCACTTTAGTCGGCCGGCGGCTCGATCGGGGCGTCTTTGCCGCCTCTTTCGGGAACCGCTCGCGACGCCCGACGGGGCATTTTCGCGATCGAAAACCCTCGTTTTTCGAGGTTATCGGGTCGTGGAGGAGGCGGAAGTCCCCGGTTGCCGGCCGGGGCCGAGCACGCCGCTGGCGATCTCTCTCCGCCCGGCCTCGAGCAGCTCGTGGGTGTCGAGCACCGCCCAGTAGCCTTCAAAGGTGTAGCCGAACAGGGGCTCCCCGGCGGCAATCATCGCCGGGTAGGTCTCGGCGTTGATGCCGAACTTGCCGGGCTGCATGTAGCGGAAGATGCGCGGTTCGAAGACGTGGACGCCGGTGAACATCATCGCCGTCAGGCCGGTCGCTCCGCCGGCGTCGGCCGGCTCGCCGAGGAACCGCCGTATGCGGCCTTCACCGTCGACTTCGATCTGGCCGTAGCCGCGATCGCTGCGGTCCGGCCGCAGGACCATGGTCGCGGTCGATCTGCGGGCGCGGTGCCATTCGACGACCCGCCGCAGATCGAGATCGATGACCATGTCGCCGTTGAGCACGACGAATGTGTCGCCGTCGAGGAAGGACTCGGCCTTCTTGATTGCGCCGCCGGTGTCGAGAATCGGATTTTCTTCGGAGTAGGTGATCGACACGCCGTGGGCCGAGCCGTCGCCGAGGGCTTCGCGGACCTGATCTCCGAGGTGATGCAAATTGATGATCACCTCTTCGATCCCGGCTTCGCGCACCACCGCCAGGGGGTAGGCGATCAGCGGGTGGTCGACCACTGGCACCAGCGGTTTGGGGATCGAGTCGGTCAGGGGACGCAGCCTGGTGCCGAGACCGGCGGCGAGGATCATTGCCTTCACGATCGCAGCTCCGGGAAGTACTTGCGCAAGACGTCGCCGGCTGAGCTCCACTGCGGGCTGTCGTCGAGCAGTCCGCGGATTCGCTCGAGCGTCGGCGGCAGGAACTTCAGATACCCGGGCTTGCCCTTCACTTCGTTGAGGAAATGGAAGCGGCCAACCACCTTGCAAGCCTTCTGGATGGCGCAGGCGCGGTAGACCCGCCACAGCGCGTCGCCTTGCCACTGCCAAGGGGCCCGCGGGTGCTGGTTCCACAGCCGGCCGTACTCGGCGACCAGGTCGCGCTCGATCTCCGGCGTCACCGCCTCGGGAGTGACCCGATCGCCGAGCAGAGTCGCCAGGTCGTAGGGCGCGGCGGCGAGCAGGGCGTCCTGAAAGTCGATGACGCGGATGCGACCGTCGGCCACGAAAAGGTTCCAGGCGTGAAAGTCGCGGTGGTTCAGCACCCGCGGCTGCTCGCCGAGGAAGCTCGAGAGCTCGGCGAACCAGCCGCGCAGCACGTCGAGATCGGCCTTCGGCAGCGAGCCGTCGAGGCGCCCGGTGAAGCCCCATTCCAGGAAATGCTCGAACTCCCACTCGTAGAGGCTGCGATCGAAGTTGCGCGCGAAGCCGATACAGCGGTCTGCGCCTTGTCCGATCGAGTCGAGCTGGATCCGCAGGAGCTGCTCGATGGCGAGGCCAAACAGCCGGCGAACCTCATCGGGAGGCGCCGTGGCGACGGCGTCCCAGAGGGCTCGATCGCCGATATCCTCGAGCAACAGGACTCCCTCCTCCGAGGCGTCGACGTAGAGCTCGGGCACGGCGACGCCGCAGGCGACCAGAAAGTGGTGTACGTTGACGTACGGGATCTCGTCGCCGGCGTTCTCGCCGCCGATCTCGTCGGACAGCTTGGCGGCTTCGGCGTCCTCCATCACCATCGCCACCAGGGTGGCGGGGGCGTCGTCGCCGGTCAGCCAAGCCCGAACGTAGCGCCGGCTCGAGGCGTCGCCTGCCATCGCCGCGCAGCGCTCGACTTTGGCGTTGGTGCCGAAGCGCTCGCTCACCATCTGGACGAGATTGGGACTGATCTGCGAGGAAGCCGTCACTGAGCCCGCGTAGCAAAGCTCCGCGCGGTCGTCGAGTAAGCACCCCTGGTGCGATCCAAGGCCTTGCATTACCTTGACTTCAAACCCGCCTTCACATAGCCGGGAAGGTCCCGCAAAGGCCGCCTCAAAAGCCCAGATTCCAGAGAAAACGGACGATCTTTTCGATGTCTGAGAACCAGTACTTACCGGTTTTGCTCATGTTCCTGGTCGCCGGCGGGGTCGTCGCGCTGATGGTCAACGCGGGGCGCATCTTCGGCCCGCGCAACCGCACCGAGACCAAGCTGGAACCGTTCGAGTGCGGCAACGAATCGAGCGGCTCGGCCTGGGGGCGGTTCTCGGTGCGATTCTACCTGACCGCGATTCTCTTCATCATCTTCGATGTCGAGGTCGTGTTCATGTACCCATGGGCGCTCGTCTTCCGCGAGCTCGGTTGGTTCGGAATGTCGGCGATGACGATCTTCGTCAGCATCCTCGCTCTCGGGCTGGTGTACGAGTGGCGCAAGGGAGCCTTGGAGTGGGAATGAACGGCGAAGACCTACTCGCCAAAGTACGCGCGGTTGGCGGAGATCTCGTCGTCGAGAGCGGGATCGAGCACGATCACCCGGTGGTGGTCATCGAGCGCGACGGTGCGCTCGGTTTCTTCCGCTCCCTGCGGCAGGATTCCGAGCTCGACTTCGACATGCTGACCGACGTCACCGCCGTCGACTACCTCGGCCGCACGCCGCGCTTCGACGTCGTCTACCAGTTCACGTCGCTGCCCAAGAATCACCGGCTGCGCGTCAAGATCCGCGTGCCCGAGGACGATGTTCGGGTGCACACCCTGTGCGGCATCTGGAAGTCCGCCAACTGGCTCGAGCGCGAGGCCTGGGACATGCTCGGCGTGCACTTCGACGGCCATCCCGACCTGCGCCGCATCCTGTTGTACGAGGAATTCGTCGGACACCCGCTGCGCAAGGACTATCCGGTCGACAAGCGTCAGCCTCTCACCGAGGAACGCGACCCGATCGTGCAGGACTGGAAATTCTGATGGCGGCCGAACCCGCAGTCGAGCGCGACCCCACCGAAGAGGTGATGGAGATCCAGATGGGCCCGTCCCATCCGGCGACCCACGGCACCATCAAGTTCAACTTGAAGCTGGACGGCGAGGAGGTCCTCGCCTGCGACACCGAGGTCGGTTACCTGCACCGCGGTTTCGAGAAGATGATCGAGCAGGGGACGTGGACCCAGGCGATTCCCTACACCGATCGACTGAACTACGTCTCGCCGCTGATCAACAACGTGGGTTTCATTCTCGCCGTCGAGCGCCTGTGCGAGATCGAGGCGCCGCCGCGCTGCCAGCACATTCGCGTCATCATGAGCGAGATTTCGCGCATCACCGACCACCTCACCTGCCTCGGAATGGCGGCGAGCGAGATCGGCGCGATGACCGTCGGCTTCCTCATGAACGAGGCGCGCGAGTTTCTCTGGGACATCGTCGAGGCGGTCACCGGGGCTCGGGTTACGGTGTCGTACACCCGCATCGGCGGGGTGACCCGCGACCTGCCTCCGGACTTCGATGCGCGCCTCGCCGAGGCCTTCAAGCACCTCGACGCGCTGATCGCCGACTGCGACAAGTTGGTCACCCGCAACCGGATCTTCCTCGATCGCATGGAAGGGATCGGCTTGATCTCGGCCGAGGAGGCGGTCAGCTACGGACTCACCGGTCCGCTGCTGCGCGCGAGCGGCGTCGATTACGACGTTCGCAAGGCGTATCCGTACTCCGGTTACGAGAACTTCGATTTCGAGGTTCCGCTCGGCGACAAAGGCGACAACTACGACCGCTTCCTGGTTCGCTTCAACGAGCTCGAGCAGAGCCTGCGGATCATCGACCAGGCGATGAAGACGATGCCCGACGGTCCGGTTCGGATCGACGACGCCCGCTACGTGCTGCCGGCGAAGCACGAAGTCTACAACAGCATCGAAGGCCTGATGAACCACTTCAAGCTGGTCATGGAAGGCGCGAAGGTCCCCGCCGGCGAAGTCTACCAGGCGGTCGAGGGCGCCAACGGCGAGGTCGGTTTCTTCGTCGTCAGCGACGGCAGCGGTCGTCCGTATCGATGCCGCGTGCGCCCGCCGTGCTTTCTCGGTATGGCGGCTCTCGAGGAGATGGTGCGCGGTCACATGGTGGCGGACATCATCCCCACCTTCGGCATGATCAACATGATCGGCGGCGAGTGCGACCGCTGATCGACGACCGGACACCGACACCATGGCCGTAGAGTTCTCCCCAGAGTCGAAAGAGAAGTTCGAGCAAATCCTGACGCGCTATCCCGACAAGCGCGCCGCGATCATGCCGACCTTGTGGCTGGCGCAAGCCGAGTTTGGGTACCTCAGCCAGGAGGTGCAGGTCTACGTCGCCGGCCTGCTCGATCTGTCGCCCGCCTTCGTCGGCGGCGTCGCGTCGTTCTACACGATGTACTACAAGAAGCCGATGGGAACGTACCACCTGCAGGTGTGTACGAACCTGTCGTGCGCCTTGGTCGGCTCGGGTGAGATCGTCGACTGCATCCGCCGAAAGCTCGGTATCGGCCTCGGCGAGACCACGCCGGACGGAAAGTTCTCGCTCGACGAAGTCGAGTGTCTGGCGTCGTGCGGCACCGGTCCGATGATGCAGCTCAACGACGATTACTGGGAAAACCTCACCAGCGAAAAGACTCTCGAGATCATCGAGAAGCTTGCGAGCGAGTCGTAGCGCGATGCTCATCGAGATCGTGATCATTCTCGTCAAGATTCTTGCCGTCCTCGGCATGGTCATGCCGCTGGCGGGAGCGCTGGGATGGATCGAGCGCAAGGGCAGCGCGCTGATCCACGACCGCATCGGCGCCAACCGCGCCAGCATCTACGGTTTCGCCGGCGCCGGTCTGGTCAACACTCTGGTCGCGGATCCGCTGAAGTTCGCCACCAAGGAAGACGTCATCCCGCGCGGTGCGGACCGGCTTCTCCACACCATCGCTCCCTGCATCAACCTCTTCCCGGTTCTGGTTGCGTTTGCCGTGCTTCCGTTCGGCGATGTGCTGCTGGTCGGCGACCGCGAGATCAACCTTCAGATCGCGCCGCTCGGAATCGGGGTCATGTACGTCCTGGCGATGATGTCGCTCGGCGTCTACGGCGTGGTGCTCGGCGGCTGGGCCTCGAACAACCGCTGGTCGCTGCTCGGCGGTATCCGCGGATCGGCGCAGATGATCTCCTACGAGTTGCCGATGGGCCTGGCGATCATCGCCATGATCCTGACCTACGGCACGCTCGACCTGCAGGAGATGGCGCGCGCCCAGGGCGAGCTCATCTGGGGATGGCTGCCGGCGTGGGGGATCTTCTACCAGCCGGTGGCGTTCCTCATCTTGCTGGTTGCCGGGATCGCGGAGAGCAAGCGGATTCCGTTCGATCTGCCGGAGAGCGAATCGGAGCTCATCAGCGGCTATTTCACCGAGTACTCGGGGATCAAGCACCTGATGTTCTTCATGACCGACTTCGTCGAAGTGATCATCGTTTCCGGTTTGGTGTCGACCCTGTTCTTCGGCGGTTGGCAGGTGCCGTACCTGTATTCTTCCGGTTTCGAGTTCCCCTGGGGCGCCTCGATCGCTCTGCCCAACATCGCGATCGTGCTGCTGCAGATCGTTTCGTTCACTCTCAAGATCGTCTTCTTCTGCTGGTTCCAGATCATGATCCGGTGGACGATCCCGAGGTTTCGCTACGACCAGCTGATGCATCTCGGCTGGCTCGGCCTATTGCCGATCGGATTCGTCAACATCGTCGCCACGGCGGTCGCCATTCTGGCGACGCAGTCGGCGTGACCCGGGCGATCGCTTCATGACGTTGCTGACCTTTCTCCCGCTCTCCGCGCTGATCGTGATCTTCGCGTTGGGCGTCATTCTCAACCGACATCCGATCCGCAGCGCCCTGTGCCTGGCGGTGACGCTGTTCCTGCTCGCCGTGATGTTCGTGTTCCTCGATGCGCATCTGGTGGCGGCACTGCAGATCATCGTCTACGCCGGCGCGATCCTGGTGCTGTTCCTGTTCGTCATCATGTTGCTCAACCTCGAGGCCGATATTCCGCAAAGGCGGCGGCGCAATCTGACGATCGCCGCGACCGCCGCCGGCCTGGTCTTCGCCGGCGTCGCGCTGCGTCCGTTCCTCGGCAGCGATGCCGGTCTTCCCGGCGTCGGCATGAGCGGGCCGGTTCCGGATACGTTCGGCACGGCGGCGGCGATCGGCCAACGGTTGTTCACGCACTTCGTGCTGCCCTTCGAGGTGACCTCTGTGTTGCTCCTGGTCGCCGTGCTCGGCGCCGTGGTGCTGGCGAAGAAGAAGATCGGCTGATGGTACCCGCGACTTACTACATCGCGCTGAGTGTCCTGCTCTTCGTGATCGGCGCGATCGGATTTCTGATTCGGCGCAACTTGATCGTGATGTTCATGTCGATCGAGCTGATGCTGAATGCCGCCAATCTGGCGTTCGTCGCCTTCGCGCGCCACCAGCTGTCGATGGACGGCCAGGTCATCGTCTTCTTCGTGATGACGGTGGCCGCAGCCGAGGTCGCCGTCGGCTTGGCAATCTTGATCGCGCTCTTCCGCCACCGCGAAACCCTCAACGCCGACGAAGTGAGAATGTTGCGCTGGTAATGCCGTACCCCGTGCCCCGTACCCCGTACCCCGAATCATGATCGACGTTTCCTGGACCGTATTGCTGCCGACCTTGTTGGCCACTGGAACCGCTTTCGCGGTTCTCCTCGCCGACCTGGCGATCACCGGACCCGAGCGCGACGGCCTGGGCTGGATCGGCATCGTCGGGCTGTTGGCGACCGCGGTTGCCACGGCGAATGCCTGGGGGACCAATGCAACCGGCTTCGCTGGTACCGTGGTTCTCGACGACTACGCCGTCTACTTCGGCCTTTTGTTCTGCTTGGCGACGATTCTGACGCTGCTCATCTCGATCGATTACATCGGCACGATCAGCCTCAAAGCCGGCGGCGAGTACTACGCGATCACGCTCTTCGCGGCCGCCGGAATGTTCCTCATGGCCTCGTCCAACGACCTGATCGTCTTCTTCCTCGGCTTGGAGACGATGTCGATCGCCGCCTACGTGCTCGCCGGCATCTGGCGGCCCGATCTGAGGTCGAGCGAAGCGGCGATGAAGTACTTCCTGCTCGGAGCCTTCGCCACCGGTTTTCTCCTGTTCGGCATCGCGCTGCTCTACGGCGCCTTCGAGACCACGACCCTCGGCGACATCGCGGTCGGGGTCGGGTCGAGCGCCGGCCTGCAGCGCACCTTGGCGCTCGGCGGCATGGCGCTGTTGTTGGTCGGCTTTGGCTTCAAGGTCGCGGCGGTTCCGTTTCACGCCTGGGCCCCCGACGTCTACGAGGGGGCGCCGACCGCGGTCACCGCGTTCATGGCGGCCGGGGTCAAGGCCGCCGGGTTCGCCGTGTTCGTCCGCATCTTCATGCACACCCTCGCCGCATTGTCGGTCGATTGGTCGAGTGTACTGGCGGTGCTGGCGGTGCTGACGATGACCATCGGCAACCTGTCGGCGCTGCGCCAATCGAACATCAAGCGCATGCTGGCGTACTCGAGCGTCTCCCACGCCGGCTATCTGTTGGTCGGCATGGTTGCCGCGGACGCCGCCGGCGGCGCCGCGGTGCTGTACTATCTGCTGGCGTACGTCCTGATGAACACCGGGGCGTTCGCGGTCGTCGTTGCGATCGGCAAGCGCGGCGAGCCGAACGAGCTCCTCGACGACTACGACGGGGTCGGCCTCGAGCACCCGGCCCTCGGCCTGTGCATGACCGTGTTCATGCTGTCGCTGGCGGGGATCCCGGCCTTCGCCGGCTTCACCGGCAAGTTCTATCTGTTCAGCGCCGCCGTGCAGTCGGGGTACGCCTGGCTCGCCGTCGTCGGCGTCCTCAACAGCGTCGTCTCGATGTACTACTACGGCGGCGTGCTGATGCGGATGTTCATGGCCGACCCGACGAAGAGCGTCCAGGGAACGGCGCACCGCCCCTACCTCACCGCGACCCTGGCGGTAACCGCTGCTGGTACCGTCATGCTCGGTATCCTGCCGAGCTGGGCCTATGAGCTGGCCGCTGACGCGTTCGCTTCGCTCGGCTAGTCGGCTCGTCCGTGTCTCTAATCATCCTTCGAGGTATCTCATGCACACTCGGTGCGCCGCCCTTGCGGCACTTCTGATCGCGTCGCTGACCTGGGGGCCACTGGTAAACGCCCAGGTGGGCAAGAATCAGGGGCTACTCGACCCGAACCTGGCGGCGGCTTCGCAGCTGGCGGCGCTGCCGCACATGACCGAGGCGTTGGCACGGAAAGTCCAGGAAGGTCGTCCCTATCGCACGGCCGCTGCACTCGATGCGGTGCTCGCGGGCAGCCTCGACGCAGGGCAGCGCGCCGAGCTGTACGCAAGGCTGTTTCGTCAGATCAACCTCAACACTGCTGGCCGCGAGGAGATCATGCTCATCCCGGGCATGTCCAAGCGTATGGCGCACGAGTTCGAGGAGTATCGCCCCTACTCCAGCCTCGAGCAGTTTCGGCGTGAGATGGCGAAGTATGTCGACGCCGCTGAAGTTGCGCGTTTGGAGCAGTTCGTGTTCGTCCCCATCGACCTGAACAGCGCGTCCGAAGAGGTCATCGCCACGATTCCGGGCATGACGCCGAAGATGATCCATGAGTTCGAGGAGTACCGTCCGTACGCCACCATGGAGCAGTTCCGGCGCGAGATCGGCAAGTATGTCGATGAGGCGGAAGTCGCTCGCCTCGAAAGCTACGTGACGATCCGCTGAGTCGGTCTCCGGAAGCAGGGTCGGCGGGTGCTTTGGGGCGCGAGCCCTATTTTCGCCGATTCCTCCAGTCCAGAGCCTTCACCTGGGCGTTGCTCGCTATTCCCGGCTTGTGGCTGCTGTACGCCTACGCGCGGGACGTCGTCTACTATGGTGAGGCCCTGCACCGTTCGGGTGTCTGGGCGACCCAGCTCCTTTTCCTCACGGTTTCCATCAGCCCGCTGAGGCGTCTGTTTCCGGCCGCTGCCGTAACGCGTTGGCTGCTTGCCCGGCGTCGGTACCTCGGTGTCGCTTCCTTCGCCTACGCGGCGGGGCACCTCGGCATCTATCTCCAGCGCAAGGCGACGTTGGAGCGCGTTCTCGACGAGGCGTTGGAGCCAGGCCTGGCTATCGGGTGGGCGGCCTTCGCGCTCTTGTCGGGGCTGGCCCTGACCAGCAACGATCGTTCCGTGCGCCGGCTTGGCGGGCGCCGATGGAAGCAGCTGCATCGAGCGGTACACCTGGCTGCCGCGCTGACCATGGCTCACTGGCTGCTGACCGCCTTCGATCCCACACGGGCTTGGATCTACTCCGGATTCCTGTGCCTCCTGGTCGCCGTGCGCTTCCTCCCCCGGGGTTCGATCTCGAGTCGAAGTGCCGGCTGAGCCGGGTCACGAGAGCCGGCTCAGACCGAACGGGTGGCTTGACTCTCGACAGAGACGACCATACGTCTTATCTGATAACGATTCTCAAAATCGATTTCATGAATCCGGGGCCGTCTCTAGGCACCGAGGGGACGGAAGGAGCGTCGGGAACAATGGGGACACCAGGTTGGAAGCGACGGGAGACCACGGCGATCTGCGCCTTTTCGCTGGCGTTGGTCATCGCCGCGGGGGGCTGCGGCGACGATGACGACGGTGACGGAAACGACAGTGTGGTCGTGCCCTCCACCTATAGCTTCGAGAGCGGTTTCGACGCCGGGCAGAGCTCGGTGTCATACGACGGCCAGACGATGAGACAGCTGCTGATCAAGGACATGGTCTCCTTCATCAGCAGCCTTACCGACGACATCGATTCGGGCCGGCTGAGCCCGGCGCCGGGGGAGATCACCGACGCGTTGAACTACTACTTCGAGTTCGACAGTGCTACGTCGGGCGGCGACCCGATCGACCTCTCGACGACGCCGCCTCTGCTGCAGAGCAATTACGACGATGTCTCCACCGACAAGGACCTAGTCGGCAAGCTCGCCGGCAATGACGCGACCGGACAGCACAAGGATTGGTCGAGCGAGTTCCGCGGCTGGAGTGACGCCGGCGGAGAATCCCCGGAGAGCCTGGTTCGCGCGTTCTTCGAGGAGCTCGATGCGCTGGCGGTCGCCCGTGCCGATGGGGAGCCGGGGCTCGACCCGGCCGGCGCCCCGATCAGCGAGGTCTACATCACACCCGCCGGCCGTGACCTGAAGCAGTTGATCGAGAAGTTCCTGCTGATGGCAGTCAACTACTCGCAGGGTACCGACGACTACCTCGACAACGATCTGCCCGACCACGGCATCAACAGCAACAACATCGAGCGTAACGGCTCGAATCCCTACACCTCGCTCGAGCACGTATGGGACGAGGGCTTCGGGTATTTCGGCGCGGCTCGCGACTACGCCGACTACACCGACGACGAGGCTGCGGGCAGCGGCGGCCGTGACGATTACGCTTCGGGCTACCACGACAGCGACGGCGACGGTGCGATCGATCTCGAGTCCGAGCTCAACTTCCACGCCTCGGTCAATGCCGCCAAACGGGATCGCGGCAGCTCGGACGAGGCTCCGACCGATTTCAGCCAGGACGCGATCGATGGGTTCCTGCGTGGCCGCGCGATCATCAACTCGGCCGTCGGCGGAGCTTTGACGGAGGCGCAGAGGTCCGACTTGGTGGCATCTCGTGACCAAGCGGTGCTCGCCTGGGAACGCGCCATTGCGGCGACGGTGGTTCACTACATCAACGACACGTTGGCCGTCATGGACCAATTCGATACCGCCGAGTACAGCTTCTCCGATCACGCGAAGGTCTGGTCCGAGATGAAGGGCTTTGCGCTCGGCCTGCAGTTCAACCCTCATGGTCAGCTGAACGATTCCGAGTTCGTCACTCTGCACGGGCTGATTGGCGACGCCCCCGTGCTGCCGGGCGACGCCGGCGTCGAAGACTACCGCCAGGGCTTAGTGCAAGCACGAAGTCTGATGGGAGACGCGTACGGGTTCGCTGACGCAAACCTGCGCGAGTGGTGATCTCGGCGCGACCCGGGGACTCTGGACGACGGAGGCATAGCAAGATGTCGAATTGGTTCTTGAACCGCTTGGCAGGCGTTCTGGTCATCTTGCTCCTTGTCGCCGCGCCTCCGAGTTCTGCCCAGGTCTGCGCCGGCGACTGCGACGATTCGGGCGGCGTTTCGATCGACGAGCTGATCCGTGGCGTGCGCATCGCCCTCGGGATGGAGTTGGTCGAGCAGTGTGCGACCATCGACGAGAACGGGGACGGCGATGTGTCCATCGCCGAGCTGATCGGTGCCGTGAGATCTGCATTGACGGCCTGTGGAACGACCCCGTTGATGACCCCGACGCCGCGGCCGACCGCGACACCGATGGCTACCCCTACTCCCGGCACGTCGGATCGGCCGGAGGTCCTGGCTCAAGTCGCCGACGAGGTCGTGTTGCCGGCGGTGCGTCAGTTCGCAGCCGATGCCGCGACCCTGGCAAGCGCCGCGCGGGCATACGCTGCGCAGCCCGGCGGCACGACTCGCGCTGCGGCCCGAGCCGCCTGGCGAACCGCCATGGACGGCTTTCAGGTTCTCGAGCCAATGCAGTTCGGTCCTGCCGGATCGGTGAGCATGTTCATGGGCGGGCTCGGCATTCGTGACGAGATCTACTCCTGGCCCACGGTGAACCGCTGCGCCGTCGACCAGACCACGGTGGACGGTGATTTTGCGGATTCCGACTTTTTCAGCTCTCACCTGGTCAACGTGTATGGGCTCGACGCACTCGAGCTTCTGTTGTTTCGCGATGGTGAGGACAACGAATGCTCCCTGCGCATCGACATCAATCGAGACGGGACCTGGGATTCGCTGGTCGCCTCGGGCGATTTGCAGCAGCGCCAAGCCGACTACGCGGCGGTCGTTGCCGATGAGGTCGCGCGGCAGGCGGCGCGGCTGCGAGACGAGTGGGAGCCGTCGAGTGGCAACTTCGCATCCGAGCTTCGCAACGCCGGACAAGGGGGGTCGATCTACGACAGCGCCAAGGAGGCACTCGACGAGGTCTTTGCCGCTCTCTTCTTCGTCGACACGAAGTTCAAGGACGTGAAGATCGCTCTACCGGCGGGGATCGATCCCAGTTGTCTGGAAACAGCGTGTCCGGAAGACGTCGAGCTGCCCTTTTCGGGCGACTCGAAGCGGGCTCTCCTGAAGAACCTCGAGGGCATCGCGGCCGTTTTCGACGGCACCGGTACCAGTGAGTATGGCTTCGCCGGCTACCTTCGTCTCATGGGGGCGACGAATCTGGCGAATCGGATGTCGGGTCAACTGGTGGCCGCGCGCCAGAGCATCGAGGCGATTCCCGGCTCATTGCAGGAGGCCGTCGTCAGCAACCCCCGCTCGGTAGAAGATGCGTACGCGGAGGTCCAGCAGTTCACCGCCGACCTGAAGAGCGAGTTCGTCTCGATCCTCGGTCTCACGATCCCCGAGGAGGGTGCCGGGGACAACGACTGAGCGCGCCGAAGTGATGCAGGGTGCGAGTCGCATGATTCGCGGCGGAAGGGCTTCCGTCGCGACCGCTCTTTTCCGGCCGGTGGACGCCGCCAGCGTCGCCGTATTCCGGATCGGTTTCGGGCTCCTGCTCGCCGTTGGCTTCCTGCGCTTCGTCGCCGAGGGCTGGGTCCGGGTTCTCTTCGTCGAACCGACCTTCTTCTTCAAGTACTACGGCTTCGCGTGGGTAGGTGCGCCGCCGGATGCGATTGTCTACGCGCTCTACGGGCTGATATGCGCACTCTCCCTTGCGTTTGCCGTAGGGTTCCATTTCCGCGTCGTCTCGATCCTGCTTTTTCTCGGCGTTGCCTGGGTCGAGCTGATCGACGTCACGAACTACCTGAATCATCACTACCTGATCGCCCTACTCCTGTTCCTGTCGACCTTCCTACCGCTGAACCGGACTTGGTCTGTCGATGCGAAGCGGCGGCCGGCCAAAGTGCCGGCAACGATTCCAGCGTGGGTTCTCTATCTTCTGCGCTTCCAGTTCGCCGTCGTTTACGTGTTCGCCGGTCTCGCCAAGCTCGGATCGGACTGGCTTCTGTTCGCGCAGCCACTCGGGATCTGGCTCGCCGCGCGCGACGAGATGCCTCTGATCGGGCAGTGGTTCACCACCGCCTGGGCGCCCTACGCTTTCAGCTGGGCCGGGTTTCTCTTCGATTCGGCGATCGTTGGGTTGCTGTGCTGGTCTCGCACGCGAGCTCTCGCTTTCGTCGCCGTCCTGGCCTTCCATTGTGGCACTCATCTTTTGTTCGACATCGGGTTGTTTCCTTTCCTGATGCCGATCGGCGCCACCCTGTTCTTCTCCCCGAGCTGGCCCAGGGAGTTGCTCAGCCGCGTTGGATCGACCCGCTTTCGTGACCCTGCTTCTGGCGACACCGACCCGATTGGCTGGACGTCGCGCCGGCGCTGGCTCGCCGTTCCGGTGGCCTTCTACGTCGCGGTTCAGGTTCTGCTACCGCTGCGCAACTTCGTCTACGAAGGCGACGTGCTGTGGCACGAGCAGGGCATGCGCTGGTCCTGGAAGGTCATGGTACGGGAGAAGAACGGGAGCATCGTGTACCGAGTACGCGACCCGCAAACCGGCCGCGAGTGGCGGGTCGGTCCGATGCGCTATCTGACGTGGCGGCAAGCGAACGAGATGACCGGACAACCCGACCTGGTCCTGCAACTCTCTCACCATATCGCCGACGACTTCCGCCAACGCGGCCTGGGAGAGGTGGAGGTGCGGGTGGATGCCTTGGTTTCGCTCAACGGGCGTCCTGCGGCGCGGATGATCGACCCGGACGTCGATCTCACCCAGATCCACGACGGGGTCGCGCCGGCTGATTGGATCCTCGCTTCGACCGACACGCCGCCGTTCAGCCTGGCTCGTCGAAGCAGATAAGCGACGAGCCGTACCCGTGCAACTTCTCTCGTTTCGCTTTGCGATCCAGGTCGCGGTCGCTTTGGTCCTGGCAGTCCCGACGGTCGGCGAGGAGAATACGCCTCCGCCAGCGGAGGAGCGGCCGCGTGTCGAAGAGATCCGGATCGTTGGCACGAAGTCCGACATCGCGCGGATCGGCGGTTCGGCGAGTGTCGTCGAAGAGGACACACTGGAGCGATTCGAGTACGACAATGTGGATCGTATCCTGCGGCAAGTGCCCGGCGTGTATCTCCGCGGTGAGGATGGCTATGGGTTGCGACCGAACATTGGGATCCGCGGAGTGAATCCCGAGCGCAGCGCCAAGGTGACTCTGATGGAGGACGGCATCCTCTTCGGTCCCGCTCCCTACTCGGCGCCGGCGGCGTACTACTTTCCGTTGATGACACGCATGACGGCGGTGGAGGTCATCAAGGGGCCGGCGGCGATTCGCTACGGGCCGCAAACCATTGGTGGCGCCATCAACTTGGTGAGTCGCTCGATACCGGACCAGCCCACCATCGCCGTCGACGGCGCCTACGGCCAGTATGACTACGGCAAGTTCCATGGTTTCGGCGGCGGTCGCTGGAGGAACTTCGGCTTGTTGGTTGAGGGAGTCCATCTCGAAACGACGGGCTTCAAGGATCTCGATGGCGGAGGCGACACGGGATTCGACAAGAACGAGATCCTGCTCAAAGGAGAGGCCGAGTTCGACGTTGGCGACTTCTACCTGCTCACCCAGCTCAAGGTGGGGTACGCCGACGAGACATCGAACGAGACCTATCTGGGTCTGGCCGACGAGGACTTCGAGCGCAATCCCGTACGCCGCTACGCGGCGAGCCGGCTCGGACTGATGGAGTGGGACCGCCAGCAGTATCAGCTCAGCCAGGTGGTGAACTGGCGTGAGGACGTGCAGCTACGTCTGACCGCGTATCGCCACGACTTCGATCGCAAATGGCGCAAGCTCAACCGGTTCGCGCCGGGCGCGCCGTCTCTGCGCACCATCTTCGCCGACCCGACGGGGGAGAGGGAGGTGTTCCTCGCGATCCTGCGGGGCGAGCAAGATTCGTCGACCCGCTTCCAGACTCTTCAGATCGGTACCAACGACCGCGAATTCCTCGCCCAAGGGATCCAGCTCGAAGGGAATTGGCAGCTCACTACCGGGCCGCTGGATCACGACTTCCATCTGGGGGTGCGCTTCCACGAGGACGAGATCGACCGGGACCACACCGAGGATCCGTACGACATGATCGAAGGGCAGCTGGTACGTACGGAGCAAGAGCGGCTGCAGCTGCTCGATAACCGCGGGGAGGCGAGTGCCTGGGCGCTGAATCTCCAGGACGAGCTACAGTGGAACGGCCTCGTCGTCACCGGAGGGGTTCGCGTCGAGATCATCGACACGGATTTGACGGAGCGCACCGAAGACAGCGTCGAACGTTCGACCAACTCGGATACCGTCGTAATCCCCGGCATCGGCGCGGTCTATTTCATCGACGACCATTGGAGCGTGCTGGGCGGTGTGCACCGGGGGTTCAGCCCGGTCGCACCGGGCCAGTCCGACGCCGCCGACCCGGAAGACAGCATCAACTACGAGCTCGGCGGCCGCTTCGTCGGCGACCGCACGCGGGCCGAAGTGGTCGGATTCTGGAACGACTACGACAATCTACTGGCGACGTGTACGCAGGGGACGGGCTGTGACCCGACCGAGGTCGACGACCAATTCAACGGAGGCGCCGTCGACGTGCGCGGTGTCGAGGTGCAGCTATCGCACGACTTCGCGACGCCGTGGCGGTTCGAGGTGCCGACCTCGCTGATCTACACCTTCACCGACTCCGAGTTCAAATCGACCTTCTCCTCGGCCAGCGCCGCACTGGGAGAGGTCGAAAAGGGCGACGAGCTGCCGTATCTGCCGCCGCACTTGCTCACCGTCAACATCGGCCTGCTCGCCGAGACTTGGGATGTGACGATGTCGATGCGCTACGTCGATCGCATGCGCGACGTGGCCGGCCAGGGGCCGATTCCCTCCATCGAGAAGATCGACGACGCCTTCGTGACCGACCTGGCGATGGGATGGTCGCCGGTCGAGTGGGCTCGACTCTACCTGACCATCACCAACCTGTTCGACGAGGAATACATGGTGTCGAGACGACCGTTCGGAGCGCGCCCGGGCATGCCGATCTCGGTGCACGGCGGGGTGAAGCTCCAGCTCGGCGGCCCCGCCGGCGTCTGGCCAGGCTCGATCTTCTGAGTGAGTCGAGAAGAGTAGAAAGTAACCACGGGTGAACACGGATGGACACGGTGGTGTTCCACGTTCTTCGGCTGACGGATTTCTTCAGCCGCAGATGGACGCGGATGGGGTTCAGAAAACCAGGGAACCAGAATCTGTGAAATCTGTGGGTCGAAGAAGAAGGAGAAAAAGAGGGACAGGCACCAATTAGCAAACGCAACACACTGATCTAATTCGATAATTGAGTTGAAATTGGTGCCTGTCACCACTGCTGTCCAAATTAGTTGGGATCGTCGTTGGCATCGGTCGTAGAATCAAGGCGATAGGGGCCAAGGGGCGGGTTTTGGCGGTCCAGGGCATGGTTTGCTGTCCAACCTAGAAGGCTAGTTCGAGTTGTGGGGGCGGTTGGCCATCCTCGGCTTGGAAGGGGTTGTGGATCCAGCCCCACAGGTCGCGGTGGGTGAACAGGTTCATGCGAAGCAGAGCGACGAGATTGGACAGGGACCACCCGAAGCGCGAGCAGAGCTGAAGGTATCGGATGATGAGAATGGCGATCAGTGCCGTCCACACTTGGATCTTCAGCGCGTTGGCGGAAGTGCCGACGAAGGTCTTGATGCGCAGGTTCTGTTTGATGGCCTTGAAGAAGAGTTCGATCTGCCAGCGGTCCTTGTAGACCGCGGCGATGACAGTAGCGGGGAAGTCCATCTGATTGGTGAGCAGCGTCAGGACCTCGCCGTTGTCCTCGCGCACGAGTTCGATTCGTCGCAGCCTTGGAGCACCGCGGCTTACCGCATAGTCGCTGGTGAACTCGACGACTTCATCGCGCACGATGCTAGAGCCATCTGGAACATCGTGAGTGTCGAGCACACGGTAGATTACGTTTGATCGCGGCCGCGAGACAAAGAAGACGCCTTGGCGAGTAAGCTCCGAGAACCAGGCGTAGTCGTGGTAGCCGCGATCCATGACCAAAATGGTGCCCGGTTCGAACTGCATATTTCGGGCGATGACGACATCGTGCGCCTTGCCGTCGGTGACGACCAACATGCTGGGCAGGTAACCGTCGTGGTCAAGCACCAGGTGAAGCTTGATCGCCCCCTTCGTTCGCTGGTACTTCGCCCAGTCGAATAGCTCGGCGCACAGATCGATCATGGTCGAGTCAATGCTGAGCAGCTTGTTGCGGAATCGGAACTTGTGTCCGCCGTGCCAGTTGGCCCGGCAGCGCAAAAGGAGTTTCTCGAAAACGGCCCGATAGATCTCCCAGGGGCGGTGCTTGTTCGCGTACGAAAGCGTCGATCGTTTCGGTGCCGCGATACCGAGGTGGCTCAGTTTCCCCTCGCAGCTGGCCAGCCCCCCGCAGATCTCGCGTAGGCTCTGGGCGCGCCCGAGCTGGCAGAACAGCATCGACACAAACTGCTGCCAACACGTGAATCCACGGGCATGACGCTCACCTCCGTAGGCGTGAGCGATCGCGATGAACTCCGACCGGGGGAACAGCTTGAGTATCTGGCTGAAGATACTGCAATATCGATTCACGGCGGGACTCCTTCCTGCGATTCCGAAGTGTTTTGTGGTGATTCACTTGGTATCGCAGGGAGCCCGCCGTGCCTAATTTGGACAAGAGTGGGACCTGTCCCCTTTTTTTCCACCAAGGGGGTCGATCTCGATGTCGAACTCCTCTTCCAATGCGAAAGAATGAGGGACAGGCACCCATTAACGAACGCAACGTACTGATCTAGTTCGCTAATTGAGCCGAAATTGGTGCCTGTCACCATTTTCCCTTCAGGGTCTCGGTATTGGTTCGGCCTGGTACCGGGTACGATCCAATACCCAGTCTCCGTTGACGGTCAAAGACTTCCAGAGTCGGTGCTCCATCATGGGCTCGACAGTGACCCGAGCCAAGTACTTGCCCGCGGGCAGGGCGCGGTCACATGTCGCCGCTACGGAGAGGGTGATCTGGGTTTGTATTGGGCTTATTGCGAACTCGGAATCGATGCTTTCGGCGCAGTCGTCTAGCGGGTCTTCGCCTCCGACGAAGATTCGTGCCTTGAGCGTAGGTGAGCCGCCTGCGGGGTGGGGGCCATGGAAAATCGCAGAGACGTTTACGGTGAGCCTCGCCACCTCGTTTGCGGGAATCTCGAAGCTCTTCGTCCAAACCTCGCAGGGTAGGGCAGCACATTTTGGAGCTAACCTTTCACCGGTAATCCTAAAGGAGCCTCCGTCTAGTGTTCTTCCGTGCAGCACAGCTGCTTCCAGCCTGCGCTCAATACACTCAAGGTAAGCAATGACGGATTCCCTATCGCGCTTGGACGAGTTGAATTCGCCCTGGCACTGGAGATCTTTCGCGCGGCACGGGGTTCCTGCGAGGACGACCACCAGTAGCAAAAATGAAAAACTCATCACGCGTTCTCTGGCGTCAACCAAAGCGAATGTTGCCATCGCCGTCATTGGCCATCTCCTCCTGACTTCGATCCGGGTTGGGGAGTATCCCACGTCTCCCACCAGTCAGCGGTCGTACCCGTCGGAGGTGATGGCCCGGTGTCAGGATCCGGGATCAATCTCCACAAGATCATGCCAACCCCTAGGACAAGAACAAGGATAACCAAGCCCTTGAACTGTGGTGACAAGTCTTTTCCAAGCCTTAGAATAAGCATCGCTGCGGTGACGACGGCAACGCTCATTAGGGCGAAAATGGTGTCCGCGTCAGTAGGGTCGAACGGAACCGGCACCTTGTGGGGATTTCAGATGGTTCATTGAAATGCAATGGGCATCAAGGGGAGATCCCTGCTGGACCAGGAGATCTTTGGCCTATCGAAGTGTCTCGGCGCTCGGTGTCGCCCTCTAGGAAAAAAGAGGGAAAAGTATCAATTAACGAACGCAACATACTGATCTAGTTCGCTAATTGAGCCGAAATTGGTGCCTGTCACCAATTTCCCCCAACAGGCCCAGAGGCCGGTGGTCGACGGTAGCGCCGGAACGGTCCGTTCCGGCGCTACCGTCGGCTTGCTGGTGCGAGATCGCTACGGCACCGGGATCGCCACGCAGGTGCCGCCGTTGCAGTCGCTGCTGTTGTCGCAGGGTTTGCCCTGGTCGGCGAGCGGGCTCGATAGATCGCACTCGCCGCAATCGATGAAGCCGGTGCAGGATCCGCCGCCGCAGTCCGAATCGAGCGCGCACGAGGCGCCGATCAGTCCCGGCGGGCTGCTGCCGTCGCAGGTGCCGCCGCCTTCGACTTCGAGTGGCTCGGCTGCGTCGCAGACGCCGTTGCAGAAGTTGACGATCAGACCGCCCGGTTGGAGGAAATTGTTGAAAATTGGTGACAGGCCACTCTTGTCCAAATTAGGCACGGCGGGCTCCCTGCGATACCAAGTGAATCACCACAAAACACTTCGGAATCGCAGGAAGGAGTCCCGCCGTGAATCGATATTGCAGTATCTTCAGCCAGATA
>JAUIGL010000071.1 GCA_030430165.1 bacterium
TCTCGGCTCTCCTCCACGCGGCAGCACGCGGCGACCTGGAGCCGCGCGAGCGCCGCACTCGCACGCGACAGACCGAGCGGATGAACGCAATGCTCCGGCATTGGATTTTAGGTTAACGCATATGGGGCTAGGGGGTGGGCTAGGGGGAGGTGACGCCGCGACGGAAGGAGCTTCTGCCCCCGGGCTGATGGAATCCGGGGGGGACCCCCTGAAGTCCCCCCTTGGCAAGGGGGGACGGGCTTAGGGTTAAGCCTACGACTTCTCCATCGATCGCGCCGCCGCCAGTGCGATCTGTGTGCCCTGGTGCGGAGTCATGATGTCGGTGTTGATCACCAGGTCGTACAGAGTCGGCTTCTCCTCGGTGATGCCGTAGAAGTCGGCCAGGTAGGCGAGGCGCGCCTTGTCCGATTCGGCGATCGCCTTTTCCGCCTCGCGCTGGCTCAGATCGAACGCGGTGGCCAGGCGCTCGATGCGGGTCTGCGGCGATGCCGTTACCAGGACCCGCAGGACGCCTTCGGCGGCACCGAGGGCGGCCGCCGAGGCGTGCGCGAAGATGACCACCTCGCCTTGCTCGGCCACCTCCTTGATGACGTCGCGAATCAGCTGGCGGTAGTGCTCGGTGGTCGGCGGTCCGCCGGCTTCTTCGATCTCGCCCGCCGACAGCGGGAACCCGGTCGAGAATCCCATCAGCTCCGGTGTCGGCGCGATCGCCAGCGAATCGAGCAGGCGGTCGAAGAAGGAGCGACGCTTCTCGGCTCCTTGGATGACGCTGATGTCGACGCCTTCCCGCTTGGCCGCCTCGCGGATGATCTCCTCGTCGGCGTAGCGAAAGCCCAGCTTCTGGGAGACTCCGCGGGCGACGTGCTGACCGCCTGCTGCGAGAGTGCGCGACACACAAACGACTCGGACTTTCATGAACCCTCCCGTGTCTGCAGTTGATGTTCTCGTTCAGGGTTGCGGCTCGGCGGCGGCGATCGCCGCCGCGATCTCGTCGGCGAGGAGTGCGGTGGCGCGGCTCAGAGCTTCGACCAGGTCGGCGGTTTTGCGGCCGTCGATCGCGACCTCGTGCACCGATCGGGTGCGCAGGAGAACGCGGCCGTGCGGTCCCTGGCGCAGCTCCCAGCGCGCGGCGAGGACGGCGAGGTCGTCGCCGGTGCGCTCGAGTTGGTCGACGTCCACCTCGACCCGGTAGTCGACCTCGGTGGCGAAGCGAGCCGGGAATTGCACCACCTGGTTGGTGCCGAGGGCGGTGCCGATGTCGGCCGCCAACACCCGCGCGAAGTTGTCGCGCAGCGGTTCCGCCCAGCGGTCGAGGGACGAGTAGCGAAGCTGGGTGGGGGTGTCGCGAGTGACGATGGCGGCGCGGTCGAGGTAGGCCGGCAGCTCGACCGGGCCGACGCCGACGACGAGGGAGCTGGTGGCTGGGCTCGACTGGGTCTGCGCCGCCAGCAGGTAGTTGCGGGTGCGGTCGGGTTTCGGCTCGAGGACCGAGCACGCGGCCAAAGGCACGGCCAACAGGGGGACCATCCAGCGTCCCGTCATTCCTCGGATCGTTCGTCGCCTCATTCGTCGGCTCCTTGTTCCTGGTCCTCCGGGCGACCGAACACGATGCTGCTCGGGTTGCGCTCGATTGCGTCGGCCAGTCTGCGAATCGCGCGCGCCGCATCGTCGACCGATTGCAGCGTTTGCGACAGCCGGAACACGACCGGCGAGTCGTCGTCGACCAGGCCATTCACGGAATCGAGGGTGGTCGACGCGGCATCGAGGGTGGCGTCGATACTCGCCAGCGATTCCCTGGCGCGCTCCAGCGTCTCGGTGACGGACCCGGAAACCTGGCCGACGTTGTTGCGTGTCGACTGCACCAGCTCGCGCACCTCGACCACCGCCGCGTCGGCGTTGATCAGCAGCTGGTCGACGCGTTTGAGGGCGCTCTTGAGCTCCTCGGATCGAATCAGCTGGTTGACCTCGGAGATCGCCTCGTTGAGCGATTCGACCAGCTTCTCGATGTCGAGATCCTCGATCTTGTCGAGAATGTCGGTGATCGCTGTCGTCGCCTCGTCGATCTTGGTCGGCAGGGTCGGGATCTCGCGCAGCTTGCTGTCGTCGTCGAGTTGAAGCTTGAAGGGGGTGCCCGGGTAGATGTCGAGCTCGACGTAGAGGATGCCGGTGAGGATGCTCTGGCTCTCGAGCCGCGCCCGCAGGCCGATCTTGTAGAGCTCCTTCAGGACCGCTTTGTTGCGCAGGTCGTCGGCGCCGAGGACGGCGTTCTGCTGGGCCAGTTTCTCCGGATCGAGCTCGAAGAACACGGGAATCTGGAAGTCGGTGCTGTCGGCGTGATCGACCGCCAGCAAAATCTTGGTGACGCGGCCGATCTCGACGCCCTTGAACTTGACCGGAGCGCCGGTGCTGAGGCCGTTGACCGATCCCGGAAAGAACGCGACCAGCTCGACCGGGTTGCGGAGAAAGATGCCGGCGCCGAGCAGCATCACCGCGCCGATCATCAAGGCGATGGCGCCGAGCACGAATGCGCCGATCGCTGCAGGGTTGGATTTGGTTCTCATCAGAATAAGCCTCGACCCGGGTCAATCCTCGGGAGCACTGCCGCGGTTGAGAAAAGCGCGAACATCCGGACTCTCCGCGTGCTCCCGCAGGTACTTCGGGTCGCCGTGAGCGATCATCGTCCGGCTCTTGGCATCGAGAAAGACACTGTTGTTGCCGATCGCGAAGATGCTGGCAAGCTCGTGGGTGACGATCACCACCGTCGCCCCGAGGCTGTCGCGCAGTTGCAGGATCAGCTGATCCAGGAGATGCGAGCTGATCGGATCGAGCCCGGCCGAAGGCTCGTCGAAGAAGAGAACGCTCGGATCGAGGGCGATCGCGCGCGCCAACCCGGCGCGTTTCTGCATGCCGCCGCTGATCTGCGACGGGTAATAGTCCTCGAACCCGCGCAGGCCGACCAGGGCGAGCTTCAGGGCGCTGACCTCGCGCATCTCGGCCGGCGTCAGATCGGTGTACTCGCCGAGCGGCACGCTGACGTTCTCGGCCAGTGTCATCGAGCTCCACAGGCCGCCGGTCTGGTAGGTGACGCCGACGCTGCGCAGGATCTCGTTGCGCCGGTCGTCGGAAGCCCGGGTGAAGCTCTCGCCGTCGTAGAAGACCTCTCCCTGAGCCGGCTCCTTGAGGCCGATCATGTGGCGCAGCAGGGTGCTCTTGCCGCATCCCGAGCCGCCCATGATGATGAAGACGTCGCCGCGATTGACGCTGAAGTCGAGACCCCGCTGCAGGACGAAGGAGCCGTAGGCCATCGTCAGGTCGCGCACCCCGAGGTGCTCTGCCGCGGTTTCGCTGCGCCGGGAATCGGCTGTCTCGGAAGTCGCCAAGTCGCTCGTCCTCAGATGTCCAGGATGTAGAAGAGGACCGCGAACAGGCCCGAGGTGCAGATGATCAAGACGATCGAGGTGACCACGGCGGCGGTCGTCGCATCGCCGACGGCCGACGCGCTGTCGCCCGACTGCATCCCGCGCAGGCATCCCGACAGCGCCACGAGAACGCCGTACACCGACGCCTTGAAGATTCCGCCGAAGAGGTTGGTGAAGGTGGTCGCCTCGATGGTGTGTTGGATGTAGGTGGTCGGCGCGACGTCGAGCATTCCGATACCGATCACGGCGCCACCGATGATCCCGACCAGATCGGCGTAGATGCAGAGCAGCGGCATCATCAGGGAAAGCGCCAGCATGCGCGGCAGCACCAGATACTCGAGCGGCGAGATCCCCATCGTGCGCAGCGCGTCGATCTCCTGGTTCACCTTCATGCTGCCGAGCTGCGCCGCGAAGGCGGCTCCGGTGCGACCCGCCATGACGATCGCCGTCATCATAGCGCCCATCTCGCGCGTCATGGCGATCGCCACCAGGTCGGCGACGTAGACCGCGGCGCCGAACTGCTCGAGCTGCACGGCGCCGACGAAGGCGAGAATCAATCCGACCAGCAGCGAGATCAGGGTGACGATGGGCAGGGCGTCGGCGCCGCTGTGTTGCAGCATCAGCCCGAGATCGACGCGGCGAAAGCGCGCGCGACCGCGCAGCAGCTGCCCCATCGCCACCGACACCTCGCCGACGAAGGCCACCATGTCGACCGCGCCGTCGCGCAGCGCGAGCGTGGCCAGGCCGATTTGCTCGAGGAAAGAGGGGCCCTTTTCGTCGCTGCGCGCACCTTCGCGCTCGGGGACGGCCTCGGCAAGCTCGTACAGACCGCGCGCGCCCTCGGGCAAGCCGCTGATGTCGACTTCCACCTTATCCGGGCAGAGCTCCGCCACCTGGCGGGCGAAGGTGACGATCGACGAGTCCCAGCCGGTGACGCCCTCGGTGGCGAATGCGATCCGTCGCGTATCGGGCTGGTCGGCGAGCGCCTGCCGCACCGCTTCCAGCGGCGGCAGGCCGTGGCGCAGGTACCAGTCGCCGCTGAGCCGCACGCGGAGCTCACCGCCGGGTTCTTGGCTCACCCCCAGCTCGCGCTGGGGTGTCTGCTCTCCTTCTGGGCTCACCGGCGTTCTTCCCGACTCTCCTCGCAGGGGTCACTACCTGCGATCTTGAAGGTGTATCGCGAAATGGGAAGCCGGGCGAGCGATCGCCGGCGGCTCGCGGGCCCCGCGCCGACCCTGTTGGGTCGACGCGGAGCCTGCGACCCCGGTGACCTCCGTGGTCTCAGTTACTGGCTGGCTCCTCCGCCTGCCTTCAGAGCGTCGCGAATCTCGGTGAGCAGCTGGATGTCCTGCGGCGGCGCCGCCGGCGCTTCTTCCTTCGGCGCCTGTAACGAGTTCATCGCCTTAACGACCATGAAGATGGCGACGGCGACGATGAGGAAGTCGAGAACGATGTTGATGAACGCGCCGTAGCGGATGGCCACCGCTTCGGTGTCGGCGGTGGCTTGCTTGAGCACGATCGCGAGGTTGGAAAAGTCGACCCCACCCAACGCCAGCCCGATCGGCGGCATGAGGATGTCGTTGACGAACGAGTTGACGATCTTGCCGAAGGCTGCCCCGATGATGATTCCGACCGCCATGTCGACGACGTTGCCCCGCATCGCGAATTTCTTGAACTCTTCGAGCATTGGACTTTCCTCCGTCGGTTGTGGGTTGAGTGAGTCTCCCAGATAGTCGCTCTCTGGTCTCCGCCGCAAGTTGTATCTTGGCAGGCCGAGTCTGGGGGACAGCGTGGCTTTCTGGACAGCGGGTGGCGCTACCGGCTAGGTTTCACGCGTGCGACGGCAGGTAGAATGGCTGGTGGCGCGAGCGGCGTTTCCGCTTGCTCTGGCGGCGGCGCTGTGGGGCGCGATCGTGCTGATGGACCGCGGCGGCCAGCCCGACATCGTCGCCGGCCAGGTCATCCTGTGGTCCTACATCTTCGTCGCCGTGCTCGAGCGCCTGGTGCCGCTCCATGCCGAATGGCGGCGCGACAAGGGTGACCTCAAGGCGGATATTGGGCTCGGCGTGACCAACGCGATCGTCAACGGCGTCGCCCAGCCGCTGACCTTCGCCGCGTCGGTGGCGGTGGCCGGTTGGATCGCGGCGCAGTACGGGTCGAGTCTGTGGCCGACCGAGTGGCCGCTGCTGCTGCAGCTGGTCCCGGCGCTCCTTCTCGCCGAGCTGGTCGAGTACACCTGGCACCGCAGCATGCACGAGGTCCCGGCGCTTTGGCGGATCCACGCGGCACATCACAGCGCCAACCGGCTCTATTGGTTCAACGCGTTGCGTTTTCATCCGATCGACCTGCTCGTTGCCGGACCCGGCAAGCTGATTCCGCTCGGAATCCTCGGCGCGCAGGCGCCGGTGCTGGCGCTGGTCGGAGTGTTCTCCGCCGTGCACGGCGTCTATCAACACGCCAACATCCCGTGTCGCCTCGGGCCGCTCAACTGGATCTTCAGCATGGCCGAGCTGCATCGCTGGCATCACTCGCCGGTCGTCGAAGAGGCGAATCACAACTACGGCGGCAATCTGATTTTCTGGGACATCGTCTTCGGCACTCGCTTTCTGCCGAAAGACCGCGAGCCTCCGGTCGAGATCGGTATCGGCGACATGCCGAACTTCCCGCAAGGTTTCCTCGCATTGATGAAGTCGCCGTTTCGGTGGCAGCAGATCGTCGCCGAGGCCAAGGCACCGGCGATGCGCGAAGCCGACACCGCCGTCGCGATGCCTGTCCGCTCGACCCGTTAGCCGTCCGGCTCACCGAATAAAGCGGTTGGCATCGGCGACTTTCTCGCGCTCGCTAGACGTGTCAGAAGTGCGGGTGCGTGCTGGGGGCAAGCTTGGATACGACGCTTCTTGCGAGTTCCGCGATCGGCGGGGTCGGTCTCTTCCTGCTCGGGATGCGGTTGATGACAGATGGCCTGCGGGTGGCGGCGGGCCGCGCTCTGCAGCATCTGCTGGAGCGTTGGACCAGCTCGCGCCTCAAGGGAATGTTGTCGGGGGCGATGATCACGGCGATCGTGCAATCGTCGAGCGCCGTGACGGTGGCGACGATCGGCTTCGTCAACGCCGGCATCATCGGCCTCGAGCAGTCGATCGCCGTCATCTACGGCAGCAATGTCGGCACGACGATGACCGGATGGATCGTCGCGGTCTTCGGCTTCCATGTCGACATCCAGGCGTTTGCCCTGCCGGCGATCGGCATCGGCATGGCCCTGCGGCTGACCGGAGCGGGCAGCCGTCGCGGCGCCCTCGGCGAGGCGCTGGCCGGCTTCGGCGTGTTCTTTCTCGGCATCGATGTCCTCAGGTCGGCCTTCGGCGGCCTCGGCGAGACGATCCAGGTCGCTCCGTACGTTCGCGAAGGGTTCGGCAGCTCGCTCATCTTCGTCGGCATCGGGTTCATGCTGACCCTGCTCATGCAGTCGTCGAGCGCGGCGATGGCGATCACCCTGACCGGCGCCGCCGGCAACGTCCTGCCGCTCGGCGTCGCGGCGTCGATCGTGATCGGTACCAACATCGGCACGACCTCGACGGCGGCGCTGGCGGCGATCGGCGCGACCCCAAATGCGAAACGGGTGGCTCTGGCGCACACCGTCTTCAACGTGGTCACCGGCCTGGTCGCACTCGCCATCCTGCCGCTCATGCTGCGCGGAGTGGTTTCGTTCCAGACCGCACTCGGGCTCGAAGACGAACCCGCCGTCGTGCTGGCGTTGTTCCACACGACGTTCAACATCCTCGGTGTGCTCTTGATGTGGCCGATCACGACCCGGCTGACCGAGTTCCTCGGGCACCGGTTCCGCACTGTCGAAGAGGATGAGTCGCGGCCGCGCTTCCTCGACCAGAACATCGCCGGTGAGCCCGTGCTGGCGCTGCGCGCTCTGCATCGCGAGCTCGAACGCATCGGCGGGATCGCTCTTCGATTGGCCCGCGGCAGCGTCAGCCACGAACCCGGAACCCTGCAGCGGACCGAGAGCGATCACGCCGCCGTGGTCCGCCTTGCCGATGCCACGGGCGAGTTCGCAGTTCGCCTGCAGGAGTCGCGGATGCGGCCGGAGTCGGCGGAGCTGCTGCAGCAGGCGCTGCTGGTGGCGCGGTCGTACACCGAGGTGGCGGATCTCGCGGAGAGCCTCGCCGACGCGTCGCGGAGGAGTGAGCCGATCGAGGATCCCCATCTGGCGGAGGAAGTCTCGCTCTTCAAAGCGGCGGTGATCGAATCGCTCGACGCCGACCAATCCCCGGCCGGTGAGCCCGCCAGCGCGGCTCTCGCCGCAGTCGAGTCGAGGTACGAAGACCTCAAGGCCCTGTTGGTGCGCAGCGCGGCTCAGAGCCGCTTGCCGGTACGCCAACTCGCCGCTCACCTCGACGCGATCAGCCTGATGCGCCGTCTCGCCCGCCACGCCGTCGACGCCGGCCGGCGCCTGCGCGCCTTGGCCGGAAGCGCCGATGCTGATGTTGCGCCCGACTTCGCCAGTGGTGAGGGGAACGTCCGCAAGCCGGAGTAGGGACCAACAGCGGTACATCGTCTGGCCGCCTTGTATCGCGAGGCGGAGCGGCATGCACTGGGCATGCGACGTGACTGGCCATGTGCACCTCGTCGCGAACGTCGGATCTATCTTGCCGCTGTCTGGTGCTTGAGAGTATTCTGAGAACCTCCAAACGCGTGCCGCGAACGATTCTCGGAATGCGGCACCCCGTTGCACAATTGATCTCTCGACTCACAACGCGATTCACCATCGCGGCGTTGTTGTGCCTTCCGCTACCCGCGAGCGGCCAGGTCGTCGACTTCTGCGATCTGCTCGATGCGTCGCTCATCGCCGGCGACGGACAGTTCATCGGTCGCATTACTCCCGACACGACGGCGGTCGACTCGATCGTCAATCCTTTCGGAGATCACGGTAGCGATCTGCGGCCGCTGTCGATCTTCAACATGTTCGGCACGTACGGCGGCACGTTCTCCCTGTTCTCGCCGTACAACCCGACGACGTTCTTTCCACCGACGATCGTCCAGCGAAGCCAGTCGCTCGGGCGACTCACCGTCAACCAGGACTTTCCCGACCGGGTCGACCCCGACGCGCTGATGGATTGGTTGCGGTCGGACGAGCCCGCGCTGTGTTTCCAGCCCACGCCGACCGCCACGGCAACCGCGACGGTGGAGGCGACGGAGACGCCGGTTCCGCCGACGCAGACCGCGAGTCCCACCGTCACGCCCGGTGGCTCTGAGGAGACGCCGACGCAGATTGCGTCGCCTACGTCTCCTCCTCCTCCGCCGCCGACGCGGCGACCGGAGACGACCCCCTCGGCGACCCGCACGCCTTCGGCAACCGCGACGCGAAGAGCGAATGACGACGAAGGCTGTGCCGTCGTCGCGCCCGACCCGCGTGCTAGCCTCGGGGCCTTGCTCGTGCCGCTCGCTTTGATGTTGCTGGCCCGCGGACGAAAGCCGGCGATCGGCTAGTCGGCGTTCGCCCGCCTAAAAGCTGGCGGGGCGAACATCGCATGTCCTCAGCTCTGTGCGAGTCAGTTGACCGGTGCCGGGTTGTCGCAGTCGATGGTGACCGATGCGCTGCGCGGCGCCGCACCGGCTCCCGCCGGCGCCGGCAGGACGTCGAGGCGAACCCGGCCCCAGTCGTTGCTGTCGCGCAGCACGGATAGGGTTCCGGCGCAGAAGATCGCCTGGTCGGCGTCGGCCGAGTTGGTGTCGAAGACGATGCTGTTCTCGATGACCGTGTTGCCGTTCCAGTCCCAGGCGAACGGCACACCGCAGGTTCCCTCGGCTTCGTCGAGGTCGTTCTCGTCGAGGTCGATGCGGTCGCCGATCGAGTAGTCGAGGACGTTGTTGCCGGGGGGCGTGCAATCGTCGTCGACGCCGGGGAACTGGTAGCGATAGTTCATCACCGAGTTGTAGTTGGGCTTGTAGTTGCAGTTGTCGTGACCGCCGTGGAACAGGAAGAGGTTGTGGCCGAGCTCGTGGGCGATGGTGTGGGCGACGTTCTTGTTGCTATTGGCGCAGTAGAGCGACACGATCATGTCGTCGCCGAAGATCTCCGCCTGCCCGGAGCTGGAGCTGTTGGTGTCGTAGCGGTGCGGTAGGATCGTGTAGTGGAAGTATCCCAGCCGGTTGGAGGCGAAGTTCGCCGACTTGTAGGTTTGGAACTCGCTGTTCGACACGCCGCCGACGAGCACGCCGTCGGCGTCGTTGATCAGATTGCCGCCGTCGAAGAGCCCGCCCTGGCCGACGTCGTGGATGAAGTTGATGCCGGTCGACCCGTCGGGGTTGGTCAGCGGGGCGGCGGCGAACATCGCCGTCACCATGTCGAGTGATGCGTTGGTCGGCTGATGCGAGTGCATGCCGCAGTCGAGGCCGTCGTCGAACCAGTCGTACTCGATGAGGATGTCGCGCCGCAGAGGATTGACGCCGAGCCCCGGCAGGTCGAGCCCGCCGGTGGTGCCGAGCACCTCGTCGCCGTCGCTGATGCCGTCGTCGTCGGTGTCGGCGAGGTTCGGATCGGTGCCGGTGTCGAGACTGTCGACGAAGACACCGGTATTGGTCTCGACGCAATCGTCGAGCCGGTCGCCGTCGCTATCGGTGCCGAACGGGCAGGTGATGCCGCACTCGGCGGGCGGCTGCTGCGCCTTCGACAGGATGATCCTGCCGGCGATTTCCTTGTGGTGAGGCGCGAGCGCCTCGGCGCAGTAGCGGTCGCCATTGATGGCGACGCTGATCGCGACGTCGCCGTTGCTGGCGGCTGGTGGTGGCATTGATCCGGTACTCTTGGCGACCAGCTTGATCACCTTCTCTTTGAAGATCAGAAGGCGAACTGCGCCGGTCGCCGGTGCGTTCTTGTTCTTGTACTTCCAGCCCTTGCTGCCCGCGGGGTTGCCGAACCCCTTCCACTCGCCGCCCGACAGCGGGTCGACCAACGAGCCCGCGTCGCGCACCACCACCGCGCTTGCCGAGCCTGCCGGCATTGCGGGCAGAACGAACGCCGCCGGGTTGCCGTCTTTGCCCGCCTTGGCGACCATCTTGAAGAGCCGCCCCGAAGGCGGGTTCCCGCCGTACTTCGACTTCGACACCTTGTGACCGATGAGAAAGTCGGCCGCCACCACCGGTCCGGCAGCGGCAACCGCCAAAACGACGGCAACGGCGAGCACCCAGCGATTCCCCATGGGGCCGGAGAATGCCATCGCATAGCCTGCCGGCCAAGGGAAATTTACCTCCAGAACCTAAAGTCCCGAGCTTGCTCGTCCGGATCAAGCTGGTCTGACAAGCGCAACCTTTCGGAAAAGTTTGAGATTGCTTCGATTCTAGCGTCTGCTGGTGCCTTAGACCTCCCATTTTGGGGGTGAAATGCAGAGATCGGAGATCAGGGATGCCACGAGCGAATCGGTTTCGGCTAGCTGGCCACGTCTGGCACATCACGGACCGCTGCCATCGCCAGCAGTTCCTTCTGAAGTTCGCGCACGACAGGCGCGCGTGGGTTTGGTGGCTGAGCGAGGCGCGGAGGCGGTTCGACCTCTCCGTTCTCGGGTACCAGGTCACACACAACCACGTGCACCTTGTGGTGGCCGACCAAGGACGCGACGAGATCTCACGGAGTATGCAACTGGTGGAGGGCTGCGTCGCCCGCGCCTACAATCGGCGCAAGGGCCGCCGTGGCGCATTTTGGCAGGAGTGCTATCACGCGACCGCGATCGACACCGATCAGCACTTGGCCAACTGCCTGGTCTACGTTGATCTGAACATGGTGCGCGCTGGTGTGGTGTCGCATCCCGCGGAATGGACCCATGGGAGCTACCGCGAAATCCAGGATCCGAAGGAGAGGTACAGGATCGTCGATCGAGTCGCGCTCTGTGAGCTGCTCGGCGTTTCGGACGCCAATCTCGCAGGAGTGCAGAACGAGTGGATCGAGGCGAAGCTACGCCGCGGGCCGGTTGCTCGCGAACCGCATTGGAGTGAGGCTATAGCTGTTGGCGGACGATCGTTCGTCGAGGCTGTTCGAGACGACCTCGGGGACCGCGCTCGCTATCGACGCCTGGAAAATGCGTCAGGGTGCATCGTGCTGAAAGAGGCGCCGGCGGCTTACGGCTGCCATTTCACCCCTGGAATGAGGATTCTAACTCCCAAATCGGTACTGTCCTGAGAGATTTGTTTATTCGTTCCGGGGGCTTGCGCTTGTCAGACCAGCTTCTTTGATCGGAACGTCGGCTTGGGGGCGGTTATTCATGGTCTTGAGCTTTGCCCAGCCACTTCGGGGCCAGCGTCACGGGCTGGCCGTGCGGTGTCGCCTCGTAAGCGCTCCGCCAGGCTTGGGTAGTGCGTGACAGCTCCTCGAGGGTGCCCGGGTTCTTTTCCTCGACGAGTCGCTCGAGGGCGCGCAGCCAGAGCTGGTAGTAACCCGAGCCGTCTTCGGCGATGGCGTGCTCGGTGGCGTGGGCTATTTCGTCGCCGAGCGTGGCGGACCACTCTGCCCAGGTGAATACGCCCTTCTCGAGCAGCGCCACGGCCATCGCGAACGCGCTCGCTTGCCATGGTTCGGCGAAGACCGGTTCGTCGCCAGCGCGGATGCTCGCCGGCAACTGTCGAACGAGGTCGCTTCTACTCGACATGCTGGAGGTACGATTCCCAGAGATCGATGCAGACGCTGTCGTTGGCATTGGATTCCGGTCCCCACAGCTCGGTGGCGGCGAAGCGAACCGTGTACAGTCGCTGCATGGTGGCTCCGCGCTGCATGGCATGGTCGTCGGGGAGGACCTGATTGCCGTTGTCCTCGATTACCTGGCCATCGCACCCTTGCGCGTAGCCGACCATCCGCGTGTGCCCCTCTTTCTGCAGGCGCCTGGTGCGCACGCGATCGCCGACCGCGAACTCCGCCGTCCCCTCGAAGTCTCGGGGCGACACCTTTCCGCCAATCAGGAAGTCGCCGATCAGAGCCGCCGGGATGGGGTCGGTCCGAACCGGTCCCGCCTCGGGAACATCCCCGCGATTGATCGCGTGCAACTCCTGCTCGCTCAGCAGTCCAGTCTCGACGCAGGCCTCCATCACGCTGGCCAGCCAGCGCTCGTAGTAACTGCTGTTCAAGTATTCCGGAGGCGGGATCGACTCGATGAGGTGGCGAAACCGGTCGACGTTGCCGCCGAGGTGCGGCGAGATGGCGAGGTTGGTGGCGAACACGCGCGCCTCCCACCCGGTATGGAACACCGGTTCGTTCTCCTCGACCGGGATTGCGCCGAAATTCCGCAGGCCCCCCATGTCGTGTATCTTCGCCATTCGCGTAATCGCGCCGAGTCACACCAGCGCGGTGCCGATCATCCCATTGCGTGTCACCAGAGCTGCGAGGGACGACTCGTCCAAGCCGGCGCTGTCTTCCGGACGACGTGGCATGACCAGGTAGCGCCGCTCCGCGGTGCTGTCCCACACGCGGACCTCGGTTTCCCGGTCGAGCTCTACACCAAACTCTTTCAGTACCTCGCGAGGCTCGCTCACTGCGCGCGATCGGTAGGCGAACGATTTGTACCAGCTGGGCGGTAGTCCCAGCAGCGCCCAGGGGTAACAGCTGCACAGCGTGCACACGACCATGTTGTGAACCTGCGGCGTGTTCTCGATGACCCGGATGTCCGTGCCCTCAACGCCGGCGAGACCCATCTCCTCGATCACCGGATTGGCGTCGTCCAGCAGGCGCGCCTTGAAGTCCGGATCCGCCCAGGCGCGTGCAACTACCCGCGCTCCGTTGCGTGGCCCGATCCGGTTTTCGTACGCGTCGATGATCGCGTCGAGGGTTTCGGTGGAAACGTACCCGCGCTGTGTCAGCACGGTCTCCAAGGCTTTGACACGGAGGGCGATGTCCGCGGGAACCGCGTGATGATCGTCGTGGTCGTGGCTCATTCGACAAGCTCCGGGCTCGGTCGGCTGCGTTGGTCTGACGCACGCAATATAGGGTGTCGATCGGGAACGAGCCATAGCCGCGGCCGTCCCACATCTTGCCCGTCCGAGTCGCCAATCGCTCGACTGAAAGAGTCGTCGGCTTACGGGCTCAATTTCGCCTCCGAAATCGGCGTCCTAATCCTAAGCCCGATATCGGCCCCGTCCGGAGCGGTTTGTTGATTGTTGTCGCGGGGTTGCGCTTGTCAGACCAGCTTCTCTCTACATCTGCGGCCGCCGGGTGGAGGGGGAGGGCGTTGCGCGTGGTCGGGGATGGATACGTAGTTCTACGCTCTTGAAATGCTTCGAGTGGATTCGGTCTATAGGATTGTACGTACCGAACTGCCGCGTTCGACTGTACTTTTTTTGGGGAGCTGTCGGGGGGTGGCGCCACGAGAGGGGGCCAAGGCCATGTTCAAGGGGGTTTGTGTTGCAAGTCGTTGCGTGAGCGCGGCTACGGCGTGTCTCATGCCGTCACTGGTGCTGGTCGCGATGCTGCTTCTGGCGAGTGGTGTTCGAGCCGAGGACCGGTTGATGTCGGGCAAGACGCACGTCATCAAGAGCGGAAAATTGCTCAAGTTTGTCTCCAAGGCGAAACAGCAGCCTGGCGGCGCGCCGTTCGTCCTGCCGGCCGCGGGTTCAGGTACGGATCCGACGCTTGCCGGTGCGACGCTGAGCGTCGGGGACCTCGGCCTGGCTGGAGGGTCGGTGCAGTTCGTTCTCGATTCGTCGGGCTGGACCGGGCTTGGCAATCCGCCGGGGGCGAAGGGGTTCAGGTACAAGGGTCGGGACGATGTTCTTGACCCGGATCCGAAAGGGACGTGCAAGGTCGTGTTGCTGAAAGAGAAGGTTGTCAAGGCTGTCTGCAAGGGCCCGTTGGTGGACCTGACGACGCCGTTTGCGGGAGCCTCCTTTGTCGAGATCGCGCTGCCGGGCGTTGGCGCCGTAGATCGTTACTGCGCGGAGTTTGGTGGAACTCCCGTGAAGAACGATCTGAAGGTCCTCAAGCGCAAGGATGCGCCCCTGCCAGCTGGCTGCTCCTCGCCGTCCGGCCTCTATCAAGCATCCTGTACGCTCGATGAGTCGGTCAGTGAGTTGAATCTCAGGACTTCCCTTTTCGTGATTCCGTTGTCTCCCGCTGGTGAGATCGGCATCGAGTGCGAAGATGCTGGCGACGACCTGAGTTGTGCCTGCGCGGTCGAAAGCTTTGCGCCGTTGAACATTCCGGGCATCGGCGATGTGTGCATCGAACCCTCGAGCTCTTGTCCCGTGCGCCAAGCCGACTGCGACGGGGACGACGGCCTCGATGCGGTTTTACTCGGGGACCGAAATATCGGCGCGTGTACGAGCCTTTCCGACTGCGAATCATCCTGCGACGCCTATTGCAGCTCGTTGGGCGGGGGTTTCTTCCGCCAGACGGCGATCTGCGAGGATTTCTGCCTTGGCGGTACGAGCGACGGTGCGTCGTGTACGGTCGATTCGGATTGTCCGGACGGTTCCTGTGGTGGGCCGAACGGCGGGTCGGACGGAGCAATCTGTGAGTGTTCGTGTGTCGAGCTCGGTTCAGGTGCTGCGGTCACGGGTGGTCTGTCGTGTAGTCTCGGACTGTCGATTACGATCGAGCTCGACGAAGACGGTCTATGCGGGAATGTTCCTCCGGGGGTGACGCTGCTTCCTATCTGCGGCGAGTTGACGACCGCCACCGCCTCGGGGTTGCTGACGAACGCCGGCAACTCGGTCGGTGCTACGATCCCGCCGAGCGGAAGCCCATCCCTCCTCACTGGAGTTGCTGGAAGCTGTGACGATGTGCGCGATGGTTCGGTTGGCGGCGTTTCGCTTGTCGGTCACATGGGCTTCTACGGCTCGGCAATCGGCGATCTTCTTACAGAGAGTGTTTTCGTGTGTGAGTAGCCGGAGTCGGTACACATCCTTTCGCAATCCTGGTGGCGGACGACTTTCGTGCGTGGCCCTCCGGGGTCGCCGCAAGAGTATCCGCTCCCGAAACTGAGTGTCGAGAAGGTTGTGCTTGCCTGGCGTCAATTGGAATTCCCCACCGGCGACAGCCATTATTCCCCATCGCCCGTAGTTGTTTGCGGATAGCTCGATCGTTCACTTCGTAGCTGTGGTAGTCCTCCTTCCTGGCCGCATTGGTAGCCTGGAGGGAGCCCCGAGGGGCGACCGGAAGGCTGCCAATGCGGCGGCGCGCTCGGCGGCGGTCACGTGGCCTCCTTCTTGTTCGGGTTCGAATCGGCCGCCGCGCCACGGGCTCTGGCCTGCTCGGCCCGGACGCTGGATCCCGAGGACCAAGCCGGGGTAGGACCAAGCCGGGGTAGGACCATCGCAAGTTCCTGAAGAGGCTCGATGTGGCGCGGGATTGGACACCAAAATTGGGCCCATGATTATGAGCCCGATTTCCGTGGCAAAATCGCTGCCCTACGCCCCCCTTGCTACGGTCGTGAGCGGCGAGGGCACTATGAACCCCGATTTTGGCCCGAAATGGGCCTTTTAATTTTTAAGACCGATAATACCGCCCTATCCCGTGCGTTATGCACGTAGTTTCAGTGTCTTAGAGTGGTCCGACCCCGCTGGGTTACCCTGCTGGGTTGATTGGTTCCCGCGAGGTTGTGCTTGTCGGACCAACCGCTCGCAACCGCTCGATCGAGTCGAAATCGACCCGTTGTCCAACTTTTGTCCAGTCAAAACCTTGCACGACCTTCGTCTGCCTGTAGCGTCGAGGCATCGAACACTCCCCCTCACCGCAGAAAGAAGGAGAAAGTCATGCAAAAGAAGTCGAAGACGCTAGCCGCCGCCCTGGTCCTAGCCGCCGCGCTGGTCGCCGCACCGAGCTGGTCGGCCTCGGAGTCGAAGATGAATATCGTCGAGACGGCGACCGCGGCCGGCTCGTTCAAGACGCTGGTTGCCGCGCTACAGGCCGCGGATCTCGTCGAGACGCTGTCGGACGGCGGGCCGTTTACGGTGTTCGCTCCTACCGATGAAGCCTTCGCCAAGCTCCCTGACGGAACGTTGGAAGAGCTGCTGAAGCCGGAGAACAAAGAGAAACTGGTCGCAATCCTGACCTATCACGTCGTGCCCGGAGAGGTGACGGCGGCGCAGGTCGTCAAGGTCGACTCGGCGCCGACGGTCAATGGCCAGGAGCTCGACGTCACGGTCGCGGACGGCAAGGTCACGGTCGACGAGGCCAACGTAGTCAAGACGGACATTCACGCCTCCAACGGCGTCATCCACGTCATCGACGCGGTCGTACTCCCGAACGCTTGACCCTTTCGTCAGGCAAGCCGGGGGCGCGCGCCTGCGCGAGCCCCCGGCGCTAGTCTGGCAGGCTGACGACCGTCTCTATCGGGCCCGCGGGAATCCGCGGGCCCGACGCGTTTGGAGAGCGGCTCAGCGGTCAGATTCGTTGCGGGCGCTCACCCCTCGACGAGTGAGAATCCCCGGCGCGGGAAATGTACGTGCACTGTGCCGAAGTCGTCCGTCTCTCGTGCCACGATGTAGCGCGAGGGCGTGGCTGCGACGAGTGTGCCGGTGACTGGCACGGTTCCGTAGTCGGTGGGCGCCACCGAAACGCTGCGGCCGATCGGTTGTTCGTTGTCGCCTGCTGCGGGGAGGGCACGGGGAGCGGCTGATGAGGCGATCTCGAACGCCCGCTCGCGGGCGATCTCCTGGCGTTGGCCGTGGCCGAGGGCTTCCATTCTTTGGTACCAGCGCACGAGGTTTTCGTAGCGCGCGTCGATTGGCGCACGCCGACTCGCGACGTGGAGCCAGAGTGGGTGAAAGGCGGAAAAGTCGGCGATCGAAGGTTCGCTGCCGACCAGAAACTCGCGCCCGGCGAGCCGCTGTTCCAGGTCCTCGAGGTAGTTCTGCATGATCGATCGCGCCGCCTCACCCTGCGGTGGCTTCGCCGTCCCGTCGCGCATCATCCCGACGCGGTCCCGGGCGAACCTGAGCATGCCGAGCGGGCCGACGGTTCGCAGAAGGGTTCCAAGAAGGATGAGTGGCGAAACGCTAGCGATTGCGGAGAAGAAGACGTCGCCCTCGGCACGCGCGATGATCTCGGCGCCGTCGCCGCCGACCTGCTCGGGATCCAATGCCGGATCGTCGGTCATGCGCGCGACCTCCTGCGCGATCACGAAAGTATCGCAGAAGATGTCGGCGCCGATCTGAGCGATCGGGATACGCCGGTAGCCGCCCGATAACGGATCGACCTTCGGCCGAGGCGGTTGCGGCGGAGACACAAGCGACTGCCAGTGCAGTCCCTTCCAGCCGAGCATCAAGCGAATCTTCTCGGCGTACGGGGAAGCGTCGTAATGATGGAGGACGAGAGTCTCGCTCATGTCTCGCTTTAGGCCCGATCCTCACCAGGGCCGTCCTCGACCCCCTCGGGTTCGGGAATGTTTGGGTTGGGTTTCCGGTGGGTGCCCAAGGGCACCCACCGGAGGACGCGCCCTGCGTGATTCGAACACACGACCTTCTGATTCGTAGTCAGATGCTCTATCCAGCTGAGCTAAGGGCGCAGAACTTTGGGAAGTTCTGTGGGTAGCATGGCGTCCGGGGAGCGGCAAGGACGGGGCGGCGGTGGCGCCGCCCCGCTGCCGTCACGGCCGGCTCGGGATCGGGTGGTGGTTGTGAATCAATGGAGCGCCCGAGGCTCCGATACCGCCGCCGCGGTGAGCTCGCTGCAGAGACCACAGCGCATTCGCGACCAAGACGGCCGTGCTGATCAGCATGGCTACACCGAGCAGCAAGCCGAAGCTCATCTCGGGCGCGATCGCCATCGCTGGAAGCGGATCGATCGGGACCTGGGTGATCGTTGGGGCAACCGGGAAATGGAACATTTCGGTACCTCCTTTCACCTTTCACCGATTATGTTAACGCACTGCGTTATGAGTGCAAGGGGGATCCGGCTATTGTCACGCAGAGTTCGCAAGGGGCTAAATTCATGAGGAAATCCAACGATTGTGGATCATCTCATCAGGAGTCGTGTTTGGGGTTTGACCGAATAATGATAACGCGTCGCGTTATTCGTCGGGTCGGTGATGCTAAGGATTGGATCGAGCCGCGGCCGGCCGCTAAGCTTCCGGTCAGGGGGATGTGATCCGAGATGAGCTCGATGACTCGAAAAGATGGCCCTCTCGGGCCGGAGCCGTCGCTTGGGCAGCTTGCGTCGGTCCGCGAGGTGGTTTCGGCGGCTGTCGAGGCGGGCCTCGATTTGATGCCCGGCGACCCCGGCTATGACGCGTTCGAGAAGCGCGTTCTTTCTGCCTGGAACAATCGCGCTGCCGGAGGCGCCGTTCTCGATCCGCCTCCGCGGCCTGCCGACTTCTATGTGTTCGAGGCGTTCGGGAGTGGGTTGTTCCGGATTGCTCGCGCCGCCGCCGACGTCCAATCCGCCGGTCGCGCCGGAGATGCTCTTCACCGCGCCGAAGAGGCGTGTGTGCGGTGCGGTGTTTCCGAAGATTACCGATGGCGGGTAGTCGCGAAGTTGGCGGAAAAGGGGCCCAGCTTGGGCGAGCAACAGGTACGCGGTGTGCCCGACGAAGCGCTGACCGTATGGATCATCGATATCGCACAGGCAGGGGTTGCCTTCTTGGAGCTGGGGATCTCCGTCGCGCGCCTCGAGAACGTCGTCGGACGGTTCTTAAGGGGCGAGCGCGAGGTAGCCCCCTGATGACCGATGCCACGGTCTTCTCCGTCGTTCGGCGAGTGCCGTACCGCTGAGTGCGACGAGCTTTCGGTCCTGACGGCGGGGTCAGTCTGGGAAGATTCGAAATCGCCGGCGGGGAGCTGGGCGGTAGGTGGCGAAGCCGCGGCGGTCGAGGGTGCATACGCTGTCGAGACCGGCTTCTTCGGCGATCGACACCAGGGTGGCGTCGGCGAAGTCCATCGGAACGTCGGCGTAGCGGTGCATCAGTTGCTTGGCGCGGATCAGGCTTTCGTGGCTCTGCGGGACGAGTTCGGTGGCGCCGCGGATGAAGAACTCGAGACATGCTTCCGATCCGCCATGGATGCGCCCGAGTAGGTAGACCGCTTCGGTGAGCACGGCTTCGCTGGTGAGGAAGCGTCCGCGGAAGCTCTCGACGAAGTCGCGGCAGCGCCGGTGATCGCGGTCGCTTGCGTTCAGCAGCGCGACGATCGGTCCGGCATCGAGCAGGAGGTCATCCACGCCGGTCGCGGATGGTCTGCAGCATTGCGTCGCGTCGACTAGCGCCGGTCGCGGCGCCGCTGACGCTACCCACGAGGTCGCGCACTTTGTCGTAGGGGGCAGCCGAGTCGGCGACACGCCCCTGCAGCGCCGATTCGATCAGCTCGCGAATCACCCGCGATCGGTTGATGCCGCGCGAATCGGCCCGCCGGTCGATGTCGGCGAGCAGCGACTGGGGCAGGCGGAGGCTGATTTGAGTTTCCATGCTGGGATACTGATGTATCCCATTGCGGGATGCAAATCTGGGATCTGGGATCTGGGAGTTGGGATCTTGGGGAGGTTGCCGGCTTTGCCGGCGGTGTTGATTCCTTGCCCCGGGCCACGCTTGGGACGGGAGACGCGGGGCGTCGAGCTTGGGACGCGCGGCTGACCGCGCTTGGGACTATTGATTAGGCCAGCTGGTTGCGGAGGAAGGTCATTGCTCTTTCGAAGGCGCGCTCGGCTACCTGGGGGCGGTACATTTCGGGGCGGGTGTCGTTGAAGAAGGCGTGGCCGGCGCTCTCGTAGACTTCGATTTCGAAGGTTTTCTGTTCGCGCTCGAGGATCGCGCGTAGCTCTTCGACGTCGGCGGTCGGGATGATGGGGTCTTCGGCGCCGAACATTCCCAGGTAGGGGCACTTCAGGTTGGCGGCGAGGTCGAGGGGGCTGGCGGGTTTGATGTCGCTGGTCTCGGCGTAGCGCAGCATTCCGTACCAGCTCACCGCGGCGGCGATCCCGTCGAGCTGGCAGGCGGCCATCAGCGTGTATTGGCCTCCCATGCAGAAGCCGGTGAGGGCGACCGCGCCCTCGCGGATTTCCTGGCGCGCCGCCATGTACTCGATGGCGCCGCGGATGTCGCCGAGGATGCGCTCGTCGGGGAGCTGCTTCATCCAAGCGAACACCTGGTCGAGGTCGCCGAGCGTAGGCGTGCCTTCGCGGCTGTACGGGTCGAGCGCCAGGGCGACGCAGCCCTCGGCGGCGAAGCGGCGCGCGACCGCGCGGTAGTGGTCGGATAGGCCGTGCACGTCGGGAACGATCACCAGGCCGGGCATGCTGCCGCTGCCTCCCGGGTCTGCGAGGTAGGCCTTGATGTCGTCGCCGTCGCGTTTGAACGAAATGTCCTGCCCGTCTACGTTCTCCGTCATTGCTTCGCTGATAGCGAATGCGAGGGGGGAAGGGAATGGCTCTGCACTGGGCTCGGCTCGCGGGTACGGCCGGCGCTTGCGCACTTCTGGCGAGCGCGGTGGCGTCGTCGGCCCCGGCGCAGGAGCCGGATGCGGTGGCGCCGAAGCGGGGGATCGAGGAGATCGTCGTCACCGCCGAAAAGCGGGAGACCTACCTGCAGGACACGCCGCTCGCGATCTCGGCCTTCTCCGGCGAGGAGCTCGACTCGGCCGGAGCGATCGAGATCGAAGACCTCACGTTCTCGGTTCCCAACTTCCACTTCGGCCGCAACATCGGCGGTCCGACCGCTGCGGGTGGCATCACCATTCGCGGCGTGTCGTCGGCGGGCGGCGACCGGTCGACGGCTTTCCACGTCGACGGCGTCTACATCAACTCGGCCTCGGCGCCGGAGGTGCTGACCTTCTTCGACGTGCAGCGCGTCGAGGTGCTGCGCGGACCGCAAGGGACGCTGTACGGCCGCAATGCCACCGGCGGCGCGATCAACGTGATCAGCAATCCGCCGACCGACGAATTCGAGGCGTCGGCCGACGTCCAGCTCGGCAACTACGACAAGATTCGCAGCCGCGCCGTGCTCAACGCTCCGTTCGTCGGCGACCGCCTGCTGGCGCGGCTGAGCCTGGTGCAGGAAGACCGCGACGGCTTCCAGCGTAATCTCAATTCCGACCGCCGCGCGCACGACGCCGACGACGCGCGCGACTTCGGCGCGCGCCTGCAGGGCTTGCTGCGGGTCACCGACGACATCGACCTGACGGTCCGCGGCACTTACGCGCACCGCGGCGGGGTCGGATTCGCCAACAAGATTCTCGGCGATTACCCGACCGAGATCTATCTCGATCCTGACGTCGAGGACCCGCTCGATCTCTACGCGGCGAACGGCGCCAGCCCCAACCCGGCGGACAAGCGCGAGGCGCGCCTCGATCACATCGGCAACCGCGACGAGAATCAGTGGGGAGTGAACACGGAGCTCGATTGGGCACTGCCGGAGATCCCGTGGCTCGGTCCGGCCAATCTCACCGCCCTGTTTTCGTACTCCACGCGCAACGACATGCGCGACCTCGACTCGGATCTCTCCGACATCCCGTTGTTGGTCATCTCGTTCGACGACGAGGTTCGCGAGATCGTCTCGGAAGTGCGCATCGCCTCGGCGGGCGATTCGAAGCTCGAGTGGCTCGCCGGCATTTTCTTCCTCGACTCGACCGAGGACCTGACGATCAGCGGTCGATCGCTGCCGTTCTCGGCGACCATCCCCGCGCTCGAGCTGACGACGACGCAGGTCACCGAACGCGACGACCAGAGCGTGGCGATATTCGGCCAGGCGACCTACTCGATTCTCGACTCGCTGCGGATCACCGGCGGGTTGCGCTACTCCTACGACCGGAAGAAGGCGAGCTTCGTGCAACCGCCGGTGTTCCTATTTCCCGGCGACGAGGACGCGTTCATCCCTGGATCGTCCGCCGCGGACAGCAAGAACTGGGACGCCGTCACCGGCAAGATCGCCCTCGATTGGGAGGTGCGCGACGAGAATCTCCTCTACGTCTCCGTCTCTCGCGGCTACAAGGCCGGCGTCATCAACACCGCGCCGGAGCTCGACGGCGACGGCGAGCCGATCGACGGCTCGGCGATACCGCCCGTCGATCCCGAGTTCATCTGGGCCTACGAAGCCGGCTCGAAGAACCGTTTCTTCGACGACCGACTGCAGCTCAACCTCACCGGCTTCTACTACGACTACGACGACCTGCAGGTGACCGTCGTCGTCGAGAACGCGTTCGTCACCCAGAGCGCGGCTGCGGCGACCATCTGGGGTTTCGAGGCGGAGCTGGTGTCGCGGCCGTGGCGCGAGCTGACCTTGATCGCCAACGGCGCCTATCTCAACGCCAAGTACGACGACTTCATCGGTTTCCGCGAAGAGGACCCCTCCCGCGAGCCGGTCGACTTCTCGGGCAACGACCTGACCCGGGCGCCGCGCTACACCTTCAACGTCGCAGCGCAGTACGATTTCGACATCGGTCGCTGGGGCGTGCTGTCGCCGCGGGCGCAGTTCTACGCGTCCGACGACGTCTACTTTCGCTCCGCCAACGACCCCTCCGACAAGCAGGACAACTACACCAAGACCGACCTCCGCCTGTCGTGGCGTAGCCAGGACGGCGACTTCTGGGTCGACGCCTTCGTCGACAACCTCGGCGACGTCGACGTGATCCAGAGCCAGATCGTCGGCTCTTCGCTGATCGGGTGGCCGCTGACGACGGCGCTGGACGAGCCGCGGACGTATGGGGTTCGGTTGGGGTGTCGGTTTGACTGATTGGGATCTGGGAGCTGGGCGCTGGGATCTGGGGGTGGTTGGATGCATTTGGCTCCGGGCGGCCCGTGCCTGGCGGTAGTCGTAACGGTGTCTAAGTACCTAACGGAAAAGAAGAATAGATCGCTGCGGAAACCTCGTTTGATCGTTGTCTTTGGAGTTTAACGCAAGCAGCACGCGCTGTTCACCGGCGCACACAACGGGCGCAACTTGTCGTGGCTACCCTTCGGGCCATGAGAAGAGAAAAAGAGAATGAAAACGAAGGGGTGTCGCCATGAGGGTGGCACTGTTCACTGAGACGTTCTTGCCGAAGGTCGACGGGATCGTGAACACGCTGGTTCACCTCCTCGACCATCTCGAGCTGCGCGGGCATGAAACTCTGCTGTTCGCGCCGCAGGGTTCTCCCAAGTTCTACGGGCGCACTCGGGTGATCGAGGTGCCGGGCTTCACCTTTCCGCTCTATCCCGAGCTGCAGCTCGCCTATCCTTGGTACCGCGGCGCGATTCCACAGATCCTCGACGGCTTCGAGCCGGATGTCGTCCACCTGCTCGGCCCGGTAGCGTGCGGCCTGGTTGGCCTACGCCACGCCCGGGCGCTGGGGATTCCGACGATCTCGTCCTACCATACGGACCTCCCCGGCTTCGCCCAACGCTGGGGGCTGAGTGCTTTGTCGCGGCCGCTGTGGTCGGCGCTGCGCGCGGTGCACAACCAGACCGAACGTACCCTGGCACCGTCGGTAACGACGCAGGACACACTGGTGGCGAACGGCTTCGACAACGTCGAAGTCTGGACCCGCGGAGTCGACACGGCCCTGTTCAACCCGGGGCGCCGATCGCCGCAGTGGCGCGAACGCCTCACCAACGGCAACCCCGACGCACCGCTGCTGCTCTACGTCGGCCGGCTTTCCAAGGAGAAGCGAGTCGACTGGCTGCGGCCGGTGATGCAGGCGCTGCCCAACGCTCGCCTCGCCGTCGTCGGCGAGGGGCCGTTCCGCGCCGAGCTCGAGGCCATGCTCCCCGCCGAACGCACCGTCTTCACCGGCTACCTGCACGGCGAGGATCTGGCTTCGGCGTACGCCTCGGGCGATGTGTTCGTCTTTCCCGGGGCCAATGAGACCTTTGGTAACGTCGTCCTCGAGGCGATGTCGGCCGGGGTGCCGGTGGTGGTGCCGCGCTCCGGTGGGGTCCTCGACTTCGTTCGCCACGGCGAGACCGGCATGCTCTTCGACACCGACGACCCGAGCTCCCTGGTCCAGGCGGTGGTCCGACTGGCGCGCGAGGAGGTGCTTTGGCAACGCCTGCGCGCCGAGTCGAGGCGGGTCGCGCTCTCGCGGTCGTGGGCCGAAACGCTCGACGAGCTGGTCGCCTGCTACTACGAGGTCGCTGGGATCCGCCGGCAACGCCGCTTGCGCCGCGCCGCCTGAGGCAGTCCGGCGATTGGATCGAAGAGTGGTTCTGAACTACTCTTCGATCCATGCGTGATTCGTTGATCTCCGCCGGGCTCGCCGGCGGTATGCTAGTGCTCGCCCTGGTCGTCGCCGGTTGCGGAAGCGACGATGACGACCAGGACTTCTTCCGCGGAACCATCGATCTCGAGGTCGACCGCCCCGAAATCTGCAATCCGCTCGACCAGCGGCACTGCATGCTGCCGTTTCCCAACGACTTCTTCTCGGTCGAGGATGCGACCAGCGACACCGGACGCCGCATCTCGATCGATACCGGCGCGACGCCGACCAATCGCGATGGCGTGCAGATCGACACGACCGAGTGGAACCGCAACGACGGCTTCTCGCCCGGCGCGCAGCTGGCGACCTACGTCGAGGGAGTTGACCTCGAGGCGAGCGGGGCGGCGCCGATCACCGACATCGGCCGCTCGCTCGAGTCCGATTCACCGGTGGTGCTGATCGATACCGATACCGGCGAACGCATCCCCCACTGGGTCGAGATCGACGACCGGCCGGAGGACCCGGGCGATCGCATGATGTACGTGCGCCCGGCGGTCAGCTTGCTCGAAGGGCATCGCCACGTCGTCGGTATCCGCGGTCTGGTCGACGGCGACGGCGACCCGATCGAGGCGGCGGACGTGTTCCGCGCCTATCGCGATCGGCTCGAGAGTGATGTCGACGAGGTCGAAGCCGAGCGCGATCGCTACGAAGCGGTCTTCACCGATCTGGCGCGGCACGGCGTCGAGCGCGGCGATCTCTCGCTCGCCTGGGACTTCACGGTCGCCAGTCAGCGCAATCTCAGCGAGCGCGTGCTGCACATGCGCGACGACGCCTTCGAGCGGCTCGGTGCCGACGCGCCGGTGTTTACGGTAGAGCTGGTCGAGGACGACTTCGACGACCGCGTGATGCGCCGCATCAGCGGAACCTTCGAGGTGCCGAACTACATGACCGGCAGCGGCGAGCCCGGTAGCCGCCTCAACTACGGCGACGACGGCCTGCCCGAGGTCAACGGCGTGTTTACCGCCGACTTCCGTTGCATCGTTCCTCGTTCCGCTCTGTCGGGCGGGGAGGGGCCGGCGGTGCCGGCGCGCGCGTCACTCTACGGCCACGGTCTGCTCGGCAGCGAGCGCGAGGTCGGGGCGAGCAACGTGCGCAGCATGTCGAACGAGCACAACTTCGTTTTCTGCGCCACCAAGTGGGCCGGCATGTCGGAAGACGACGTCGGCAACGCGATCCAGATCCTCAACGAGTTCTCGAACTTCCCGACCCTGGCCGACCGCTGCCAGCAGGGCTTCCTCAACTTTCTCTTCCTCGGCCGATTGATGATCCACGCGGACGGCCTGTCGTCGCACCCCGCGTTCCAGGACAGCGACGGTGCGTCGGTGATCGATCGCGATCACCTCTACTACGACGGCAACAGCCAGGGTGGAATCATGGGCGGCGGGCTGACCGCGATCGCCACCGACTTCACCCGCGCCGTGCTCGGCGTGCCGGGGATGAACTACAGCGTGCTGCTCGAGCGCAGTGTCGACTGGGATACCTATGAGCTGATCTACGTGCCGGCGTATCCCGACGATCTCGAGCGCCCGCTCGGCATCATCCTGGCGCAGATGCTCTGGGATCGCGGCGAGGCGAGCGGCTACGCCCATCACATCACCGACGACCCGCTGCCGGGGACGCCGCCGCACACGGTGCTGATGCACGTCGCCTACGGCGACCATCAGGTGGCGCCGGCCACCGCCGAGATCGAGGCGCGCACGATCGGCGCCCGCATCCACTGGCCGGCGGTCGTCGACGGGCGTCTGCCCGACGTCGAGCCGTACTGGGGGATCGAGCAGATCGAGGGCTATCCCTACGACGGCTCGGCACTGGTGATCTGGGACAGCGGCGCGCCGACACCACCTCTGGTCAACCGGCCGCCGCGCGAAGGGGAAGATCCGCACGGCGATCCGCGTTCCGACCCCGAGGCGCGCGCGCAGAAGTCGGCGTTCCTGCGCCCGGACGGCGCGGTCGTCGACGTCTGCGAGGGAATGCCGTGCTTCGCCGACCCGAGCTAGGTTCGGTTGATCCCCCCTCCTTACCAAGGAGGGGGTTAGGGGGAGGTCAGGCTGCGGACGGACTTTGATGGAGCTGGCAGCAGTGGTTCGGTACGTACCGATTCTTCACTTGCTCTTGCGGTAGCGAACCTGGGTGAACCTGGCGACCTCGACCGAGGCGACGAAGCGGCCGTCGCTGCGGTCGGGTAGGCTCGGTGTCGGCTCGTAGTGGAAGCTGATCGTGCCGAACGCGGGAATGTCCGAATCCACCGTGTGGTAGAACGACCGGCCGGGGCTTTCGGGGCCGGGATTGCGCTCGTCCTCCCATACCCAGTCGTAGCGGATCAGTAGCCGGATGTTGCGCACCAGCGCGTCGCTGCGATTGACGAGGGTGCCGTCGAGCGTGCCGTCGCGCCTGAAGCGGAGCCCTTCGATGCCGACTCCGTCTTTGCCGTTGCGCTCTTGAATCGTGGTGTGCTCGTCGCTGTCGTCGGGATGCACCGCGAGCACGGGGCTCGCAACGATCGAAACCGACCCGACCGCGGCAATCGCGATCGACAGGAACGCCCTTAATTTCGGGCCTGAAGCTGACACCATTCCACAAACCTCCACCGCGTCCGTTGCAAGGCGCAGGTTGCCCGCAAGACCTTGGCCGCGCAACAACGAATTACCTAAGCCTCCGTGAACGTGGCAGAAACGGCACGATTCGCGGCGTGCGCCAGCACCGAACACGCGTGCGTAGCCGGCGGCGAAAGAATCTTCGCATTGACGGCGCGAATTGTGGGCTGATAGGCCCAATAAGGGTGCAGTCTCTGGGGAGGAGAACGATGAAGCTCGCTATGCCGCGTCTCCTACGGCGTGCTTTGCTCGGCGCAGCGCTTCTGCTTCCGGCTTTTTCAATGCCGGTGGTCGTCGTTGCGGCAGAGCAATCGAAGGACCAGCAACGTTGCCTGAACGACCTGACCAAGACCGGCGCCGACGTGGTCAAGACGCAGGGCAAGGCCGACTGGAAGTGCCTTCGCTACGCAAACTCCGGCAAGACCGACAAGCTCGGCGATCCGGGTCAGCAAACGGCGCAGCTCTGCCTGACCAACGACGTCGGCGGCAAGGTGGCGAAGAAAGAAGCGCGCACCGTGACCAAGGAGGCGCAGAACTGCCTCGACGCCCCGTCCAGCATGCCCGACTTCGCCTACGTTGGCTCGGCGTCCATAAACGCCACTGCCTCGGGCAGTCCGGTTGCCATGGTAGCGGCGATCTTCGGTCCCGATCTCGACCTCGCGGTGGTCGATGACGATGTCGATCGCGACGGCGCAAAGTGCCAACAGGAGGTTCTCAAGGGGGCGAACCGGATCGTCGACGATGCGTGGCGGGTGGTTCGCAAGGGCATCAAGGACGGACTCAAGGGCAAGAAGCGACGCGCCGGAGTCGCCGAGTTCGATGCGCCGATCCACTCGCTCGACAACATGCAGGGCGAGGCCCTGGCGCAGTCGTTCGACGACCTGAGGAACAAGATCCAGGGTGAGGTCGACAAGCTCACCGACAAGGCGGTGAAGCGCTGCCCGACGGCGATCGCCACGATCGCGCAGATGTTTCCCGGCGATTGCTCCGCTTCTGCCACTGCCGCCGAGCTCGCCGACTGCGTCGCCGGCATCGCCAAGGCGCATTTCTACCAGCAGCTCGCCGGCATCTACGGAATGGCGGTTGCCTGCGATTTGACCGACGACGGAATTCACAATGAGAGTTGCGTCGCACCCGAACAGCAGCAGCACGTGCTCGACCGCGTCGCCTACGGTCCCGACGCCTACACCATCGGTCGCATCCAGGCGCTCGGTCTCGAGGGATTCATCGACGAGCAGCTCGACCCCGGCTCACTCGACGACAGCACGGTCGAGACCAACCTGGCGGCGCACTGGCCGTCGCTCGAGCTCAACTTCAACGACCTTCGCCTGTGTTACCCGCAGGGCGGTGGCGGAACCTGCCCGGGGATTCCGGACGGCAACAAGAACGACGTCTGGAAAGAGCTCCACATGTCCGAGATGTATCGGGCGTCGGCCAGCGTTCGCCAACTCGAGGCAGTGCTCGTCGACTTCTGGTTCAACCACTACAACGTCGCCGGTGCCACCGGGCGGCGCAAATGGGACGGTACTCCCTACGTTCGCGAGTCGATTCGCCCGTACGTCCTCGGCAACTTCGAGGAGAGCCTGCTGCGGATGACGCGTGGTCCGGCGATGCTCGACTACCTCGATCAGCGCCAGAACCAGATCGGCAACCCGCCCGGCACCGGCTACAACGAAAACTTCTCGCGCGAGCTGTTGGAGCTGCACGCACTCGGCGTCGACGGTCCCTATGACGAGGACGACGTCAAAGAGGCGGCGCGCGCCCTCACCGGTTGGCGTCAGGACTACGACAACGACGGCCCCGAGTTCGAGTACAACGGCTTCGAGTACCGCGACAGCTGGCACGACTACCTCGGGCCCAAGGACGTCCTCGGAACCATCATCGACATCCCCGGCGACGGTGAGCAGGAAGGCTTCGAGGTGATCCGTCTCGCCGCCGAGAACCCGAGCTCGGCCAACTTCGTCTGCACCAAGCTGGTTCGCCGTTTCGTCGGCGAAGACGTGCCCTATGCCCTGGTCGACGAATGCGCGGCGACGTTCATGGCCAACACCATGGAAGACGACCAGATCGAGCAGATGATGATCACCATTCTCAAGTCGCCGGAGTTCCTGCTCTTTCCCGAGTACCGCAAGGCGAAGGTGAAGCGGCCGTTCGTGTTCTACGCGAGCACTCTGCGTGCCTCGGGCCTGGATCCGGATCCGGCCCTGATCGACTACAACGATCTGCGCAAAGACGTTCGCGATCTCGGCGAGGAGCTGCGCAATGCGGGGCCGCCGACCGGGTACCCCGATCTTTCGATCTTCTGGGCCTCGCCAGGAGCGATGGTGCAGCGCTTCAACGCGCTCGAGAAAGCCACCGAGCAGGCTGCCGCCAGTTGGGGGATCGACGGTGCCGGGACCTCGACCGAGATCATCGACGACCTGATCGCGGTGCTTTTTCCGGTGGCCGGGGTTTCGGACGGTACGCGGAGCGCCGCGATCGCCTACCTCGACAGCATTCCCGGTGCCGCTGACGACGAGAAGGTGGAGCAGGGTGCCGCCTTCCTGACCTCGAGTCCCGAGTTTCTAGAGCACTGAGGGGGCGCACGATGAGACTGAATCGAAGAGACTTCCTCAGGTCCGGCGCGGTGGCCGCCAGCGCCTACTTTCTGCCGGACCACCTGCTGCGCAAGGCGGTGGCCGGTCCGGCTCCCGAGAAGGTGGTGGTCGCCATCTACCTGCGCGGCGGCGCCGATCCGCTGAGTCTGGTGGTTCCCGCGTTCGACGCCGACTACTACACTTTGCGTCCGGGAATGCAGGTCGCGCCCGGCACCGAGCTCACCCTGACTGGCGGCGACACCCACGGCTTCGGGTTGTATCCGTTGCTCACCAACTTCCAGACCATGTACAACGCCGGTGAGCTCTCGATCATCCATCTGAGCGGCAGCCCGAGCGAGTCGCGTTCGCACTTCGACGCGCAGGACTACATGGAGAAGGCGGCGCCGGACGACAAGAGCATCACCGACGGATGGCTCAACCGCTATCTGACCTCGGTCGCTGCCAGCGAGTCGATTTGCGGCGTGTCGCTGTCGGACGTTCCGCAGTTGGCCTTGCTCGGCGACGCCCCCAACGTCGCCTTCTCGAAGATCTCGCGCTTCGGCTTCTCCGGTGATTTCGACGACGAGCGCCAGGCGGCGCTGGATGCGTTCTACGCGGCGCAGGAATCCTCGGTGTTGACCGACGGCGCCAACGCCGCGTTCTCGGCGATCGACCTGATTGGCGGCGTCGATACCAGCACCAGCGTCGTCTATCCCGACAACAAGCTCAGCAATCGCCTGAAGGACGTCGCCGCGATCATCAAGGCGGAGATCGGAGCCAAGGTGTTCGCCGTCGACCTCGGCGGCTGGGACCACCACTCGAATCAGCTGAGCGAGCTGTCGACCCTGGGAGCGGACCTCGACGCCGCGCTCGGGGCGTTCCGCGAAGACCTCGCCAACTCGGGCGGCACCAACTATCTCGACCACACCCTCACCTTGTGCATGACGGAGTTCGGCCGGCGTGTCGCCGAGAACGGCGGCGCCGGCAGCGACCACGGGCACGGCGGCGCGATGTTCGCCCTCGGCGGCGGTCACGCCGGCGGACGCGTGATTCTAGACAACGACGACTGGCCCGGCCTGCAGCCCGGAGATCTCTACAAGGGCGAGGATCTCCAGGTGACGACCGACTTCCGCAACGTCTTCGCCGAGGCACTCAACCGCCACCTCGGCGCGAGTATTGCGTCGCTCGATGGCGTGTTCCCCGACTTCTCGATCAACGAGTCGAATTTCCCGAATTTGTATATCTAGGGTACGGGGTACGGGGTACGGGCAACGAGTTGGGGTACAGGGTACGGGCAACGAGTTAGGGTACGGGGTACAGGGTACGGGTAGCCTAGCCGTACCCCGTACCCTGTACCCCGTACCCTGCCTCAGGCCGTACCCCGTACCCTGACCCCGTACCCCGCCTCAGGCCGTACCCCGTAGGCCGTACCCCGCTTCATTCAAAACTTCCGTGGCGGCCGGCGCCTTTCGCGAATCGGGTCGCACCCTCCAGCGTTTCGCCGGAGTGGATCACCTGCAGGCCGATCTTGGTCTCGTTGAGCAGGGCCTCGTTGAGCGGCATGCTCCACTGCTGGTACGAGGACATGCGGTCGCCGCGCATGCAGCGCTCGGGAAAGCGGGCGATCTGCTTGGCCAGCTCGATTGCTTCGGAAACGGCGGTGCCGGGCTCGACGATTCGGTTGGCCAGCCCCATGCGCAGCGCCTCGTCGCCGGAAACGCCGCGCCCGGTGAGAATCATGTCGAGCGCGTTGCTGTGGCCGATCAAGCGCGGCAGGCGGATGGTGCCGCCGTCGATCAGGGGAACGCCCCAGCGCCGACAGTAGACGCCGAAGACCGCGTTGCGCGCGGCGACCCGCAGGTCGCACCAGCAGGCGAGCTCGAGCCCGCCGGCAACGGCGAATCCCTCGACCGCCGCGATCACCGGCTTCGACAGCAGCATCCGCGTCGGGCCCATTGGTCCGTCGCCGGACTCGCGCACCTGGTTGCCGCGGCCGTCCGACACCGCCTTGAGATCGGCGCCGGCGCAGAACGTGTCCTCGGCGCCAGTCAGCACCGCGACAGCGAGGTCGTCGTCGGCATCGAAGCTGCGAAACGCATCGGCGAGCAGCTCCGCGGTCGGCCCGTCGACGGCATTGCGCACGTCCGGCCGATCGATGGTGACGACGAGGATCGAATCGACTCTCTCTTGTTTGACCGTCATGGCCCAGCGATAGCAGGGCGGGGCGGGTGTGTCATTTCGGTTGGGGGGTGTTTGGGTGGGCCGCTTTAACTGAACAACGCAAAGGAGCGAAGGAGCAAAGGGTGGTGCGTCGGCTTCGCCGACGTCGTCTGAGATTCCCTCTCCTCAATCCTCCCCCATAGGGGGAGGAGGTCGTAAACTTCTCCCCCTGCGGGGGAGATGCCCCGGTAGGGGCAGAGAGGGCGATCAAATGACTTCGCCGCGACCGGCGAAGCACCTTTTCATCCTCGCTCCTTTGCTTGGCGTTGTTCAGTTCCCTGAAAAGCCGATCCCCGACTACCGCTTCTTGCCGCGCAGCACGACCTGGTACTCGTCGATCTCGAAGTCCTGGAGGTCGGCGATGTTGCGCACTTCGAGCGCCTCCCAGGGGATGTCGTAAATTCGCTTCGAGTGTTCGTCGATCAGGTGGTGGTGGGGTTCGAGGTTGGCGTCGAAGACCACCCGGCCCTCGGCGAGGTCGAACTGCCGGAGGAGGCCCTTGCGCACGAACAGGTTGAGCGTGTTGTAGGTGGTGGCGCGCGACAACATCGGGAAGCTCTTCTTGACCTCGCTGCACACCTGCTCGGCCGACGGGTGGTCGGTGGTGTGCAGCACGTAGTTGGCGACCGCGAGACGCTGTGCCGACGGACGAATGCCGTGTTGCTTCAAGCGCTCGATGAGATCCGCGGCCATGCCCCCAGACTACGGCCAAAGAGCGAGACCGGTCAATTGATTCCCGGGTGGCGGTTGTTACAGCGCGGCCGGTTCCGTATGAAGCGCCAATGAGCCGGCCCCCGATCCGAATCGCGCCCGAACCGGAAGCAGCGGCGCCCGCGGGCGCGCTGCGCGGTATCGCGCGAGGGCTTTGCCCGCGCTGCCGTGCGGGCGCCATCTTCTCGACCTTGATCAAAATGAACGACAAGTGTCGGCAGTGCGGCCTGGTCTTCGATCGCGAGCCAGGCTACTTCGCCGGCGCAATGTACATCAGCTACGCCATGGCGCTGCCGATCGCGCTCGCCTCGTCCCTGGTGCTCGGCTTCCTGTTCCCCGCTTGGTCGTTCGAGCGCGTGGTCGCCACCGCCTTCGTGCTGCTGCTGCCGCTGTCGCCGATCTTGTTCCGCTTCTCGCGCATCCTCTGGATCTACTTCGACCGCAAAGTCGACCCCTGAGCTCGCCTCTTCATAGGTTGGTAGGCAGCAGCGCGCCTCCAGAGAGACCTTCGAGGTCCTCGAATCGGTATCGCGGGGAGGGGGGTCGGGTCGGATTGGCAATCCGGAAATTCGGCTGAGCCTCGCTGCGCTCGGTTATCC
>JAUIGL010000072.1 GCA_030430165.1 bacterium
GACCCCGACCGATACGCCGACGGACACGCCGACGGATACACCCACGGAGACGCCGACTCAGACACCGACAGATACTCCGACAGACACGCCGACGGAGACTCCGACCGATACCCCCACCAACACTCCGACGGACACTCCCACGGACACACCGACTCAGACGCCGACCGACACTCCCACGAACACGCCAACGGATACTCCGACCGATACGCCCACGAACACTCCGACCGACACACCAACGGAGACTCCGACCCAGACGCCGACAGACACTCCCACAGACACGCCAACGGATACTCCGACCGACACACCAACGGAGACTCCGACCGATACGCCCACGAACACTCCGACCGACACACCAACGGAGACTCCGACCCAGACGCCCACAGACACGCCGACCGATACCCCAACGGACACGCCGACAGACACGCCGACGGAGACGCCGACTCAGACGCCGACCGACACACCGACGGACACGCCGACGCAGACTCCGACCGATACGCCCACGCAGACGCCGACAGACACTCCGACCGACACTCCCACGGAGACACCGACTCAGACGCCGACCGATACCCCCACCGACACGCCCACGAACACTCCGACCGACACGCCGACGGAGACGCCGACGAGCACGCCGACCGACACACCGACGGAGACGCCGACGAGCACACCGACCGACACGCCGACGGAGACGCCGACCGACACGCCAACGCAGACCGCGACGGATACTCCGACCGACACGCCAACCGCGACGGCCACGGACACCCCGACGGACACGCCGACGGATACACCCACGGAGACTCCGACGCAGACGCCGACTCCGTTCAACGATCTCTTCGTCGACAAGGTGCCCGATACCGACAGCGTCGATCCCGGGCAAACCATCGTCTACACGATCATGTACGGAAACGGCGGCAACCAGCAGGCGCTTCAGGTCACCCTGATCGAGACGGTCCCCGTACACACCACCTTCACCGCGGCGGCCAGCTCGGCCGGATGGTCGTGCCCCGACGGCAGCCCGGGAGGAACCGAGTGCGTGTTCGACATCGGGACGCTCGAGCCCGGCGAGGAGGGCTCCGAGCTATTCGCGGTGACCGTCAACGACCCCGCGCCCGCGATGGTGGTCAATCTCGTGCGCATCAGCGACGTCGACGGTACCGAGGATGACGACACCGAGACGATCGGCGACACACCGCCGGCGCCGGCGCCGGCTCTGGGTCCGCTCGGCTCGTTCGCAGCCTTGCTCGCCCTGCTGGGGGTCGGCTTCGCCGCGACGCGTCGGCGGCGCGCGATCTGAACGGAACGATCCGGCCCCAGATGATGAGAACACCGTGCCTTCGGCTGCGAGCGGTGGCCGCAATCGCCCTGGCCGCGCTCTTGACCATCTCGAGCGGCTGCGGCAGCGACGACGACGGCGGCACAGGGCACGGCGACCAGCCGGCTTCGACGCTACTCGATCTGAGCGGCATGGCGTGGGTCGGCGGCGACCAGTTCGTCGCCGTCCACGACGCCAAGAACCCGGGCGAGCTCGACCGAGCGAGAGTCAGCGTGTTGACCCTGGCGAGTGGGCCGGAGGGGACCTTGTTCCGCGATGTGGACCTGGATTGGCCCGACGTCCTCGGTCCGTCGAGCGACCTGGAGAGCGCCACCAGCATCCCGGGCCGCGACCAGTTGCTCTTCGCCGAGAGCGGCGACGACGGCAATCCCGACTACCGACGCATCTTTCTTGCCGAATGGGACGGGGCGCGGTTGACGATCACCGACTTCACCTTCTGGCCGGTCGACATCTTCAACGTCGAGGCGATCGCCATTGCTCGGCTGCAAGACGAGTACTTCTTCACCTACGCCGAACGCGCTGAGGGAGAGCCTGCGACCGAGATTCGCTGGGCCAGCTTCGACCCCGACACCCTTCAGTTCGGCGCGTTTCGCGGCGTCCAACTGGACAACCCCGATCCCGCCGGCGCCAACCGCCCGCTCGTCGGGATGGACGTCGACAGCGACGGCAACGTCTACATCGTCAGCGCCTTCGACCCCGACGTCGACGGCGGCCCGTTCCGCAGCTCCGTGTTTCTGGTCGGCCAGTTCGACCGAACCGACGACGCCGCCGAGTTGCTACTCGACCCCGAGCCGACGCTGCTCGCCCGGGTGGACGGCTTCAAGACCGAGAGCGTCGTGGTGCGCGAGATCGGCGGACAACGCCAACTGCTGATCGGCACCGACGACGAGGACCTCGGCAACGTTCTGCGTCCGCTGCCCTAGCCGCCGCCGAGCGACGCCCGCTCCGCCGCCACGCCAACGGGCTCCGCACCGTGTTTGATGCACGTCCGTCCGCGTGGGATAGATCCCGGCGATGGCCGATATCGACGGAGGCAGGGTCGCCGCGCGACAACTGAAACGGGCTGGGATCGACACCGTCTTCGGAGTCGTCGCCGGTCCGATGATCGAGGTTCTCGCCGGGGCGCAGGCCGAAGGGTTGCGCGTCATCGGTTGTCGCCACGAGATGAACGGCGGTTGCGCCGCCTCGGCCTGGGGCTACCAGAAAAAGCTGCCGGGGGTGCTGGTGGTCGGCTCGGGCCCGGCGGCGACCAACGCAATCACCCCGCTCTACGTTGCCACCGAGAGCTCGATGCCGCTGGTGGTCCTCGGCGGCTCGGCTTTCGCCGGCACGCGCGGCGTCGGCGGCTTTCAGGAGGCCGATCAAGTCGCGCTGACCAAGCCGGCCTGCAAGTGGACGGGACGGGTCGACAGCACGGAACGGATCGGCGAGTGGATCCACCTCGCCCTCGGCAAGGCCGCAAACGGGCGGCCTGGCGGCGTCTATCTCGATTTCCCGGGCGAATTGGTCGCCAACAAGATCGACGAGACAACCGCGGTGCTGCGCGATGCTCCGCGCATCGCCGACCCGGCGCCGGACGACGCGGCGATCGACGAGCTCGCCGACGCCATCGCCGGCGCCGAGCGACCGCTGCTGGTCGTCGGCAAGGGCGCCGCGTGGGCCGACGCCGGCCAGGCCCTGACCGGGCTCGCCGACCTCGGAATTCCGTACGTCTGCTCGCCGATGGCGCGCGGCACCATCGCCGACGACCACCCCAGCTTCGCCAATGCGGCGCGCTCGCAAGCCCTCGGCAACGCCGACGTCGTGGTCATGATCGGCGGCCGCTTCAACTGGATCTTCGGCCTCGGCCGCCGGCTCGCCGACGATGCAAAGGTCTTCCACATCGACGTTGCCGCCGAGGAAGGCTTCTCCGGCGCCAACGTGCACATGCTGATCACCGCCGATGCGCGCCTCGCGGCGCAGGCGCTGCTCGAGAGGCTGCGCGGGCGCGAGCTGCGCAGCGGCGCCGATCAATGGCGGGCACAGCTGGCAGAGAAACAGGCCGACAACGAAGCCGGCCTGCGCTCGGCCCTGGACGACGAACGCACACCGATCAACCCCTACCGCCTGGTGCGCGAAGTACGCGACGCCCTGCCGCGCGACGCGATCGTCACCACCGAAGGCGAGACCATCATGGGCATCTGCCGCGCCCTGCTGCCGAACTATGCAAACCGTTCGCGGATGAACGCCGGCACCACCGGATGCATGGGAGTCAGCGCCCCCTACGCGCTCGGCGCCAAGCTCGCCTGTCCGGACCGACCGGTGGTGGCAGTGCTCGGCGACTACGCCTTCGGCGCCGCGCCGATGCTGGTCGAGACCGCGGCCCGGGTCGGCGCGGCACCGGTATTCGTCGTTGCCAACAACGAGGGTATCGCCGGCCATATGATCCAGGACTTCATGCTGCCGCCCGATTCGCCGAAGATCGCCAGTCTGCTACCGGCGCGTTACGAGAAGCTCGCCGAGATGGTCGACGGCCACGCCGAGTACGTCGAGCGCCCGGAGGAGATCCGCCCCGCCCTCGACCGCGCCCTCGCCGCCGATCGAGTCGCCGTGGTCCACGCCCGCATCGACCCCAAAGCACGCCGACTTTCCGGCTCGAATTACCTGCAGTAGAAAATTTAGCCGCAGATCTCCGCAGATGAACGCTGATAAAATTGGGCAAACCACGGATGAACACGGATAAACACGGCGCCTACTCGGGCCACGAATCTGAAATTAGTTCACCATCCGTGTGTATCCGTGTTCATCCGTGTCTCAATTCTCGACCGATTCCCATCAGCGTTCATCTGCGTTGATCTGCGGCTAGAAAAAGGAGGCCCCCGCATGCCCGCACCTCTAGACGGTATTCGCGTTCTCGACTGGACGATCTGGCAACAGGGTCCGGTGTGCTCGGTGATGCTCGGCGACATGGGCGCCGAGGTGATCAAGATCGAGGAGCGGGAGTCGGGCGATCCTGGGCGTCACTTGTTTGCGATCGGTGGCGAATCGCTCGCGGAAAAGCCGAACTTCTACTTCGAGGCGAACAACCGCAACAAGAAGAGCATCACCCTCGACCTGAAGAGTCCCGAGGGCGTGCAGATCGTCCACGAGCTGGTCGCCAAGTCGGACGTCTTCGTGCAGAATTTTCGCAAGGGCGTCGCCGACCGGCTCGGACTCGGCTACCAGCAGCTACGCGAGATCAACCCGAAGCTGATCTACGCCAGCGCGACCGGCTACGGCCCCAAGGGACCCGACAGCGGTGATCCGTCGTTCGACTACCTCGGCATCGCTCGGTCGGGAATCATGCTCGCCGCCGGCGAACCGGGAATGCCGCCGATGGCCGTCGGCGGTGGCATCGCCGATCAGATGGGCGCGATCATGATGGCGTACGGCGTCATGGCGGCACTGGTGGCGCGCGAGCGCTTCGGCGTCGGCCAGGAGGTGAACGCATCGCACCTCGGTTCGATGGCGTGGCTGCAGGGCCTGTCGCTGTCGTGCATGCTGATGGCGGGCTTCCCCTTCGGCCGCACCGAGCGCAAGACCGCCGGCAATCCGCTGTGGAACCACTACGAGTGCGGCGACGGCAAGTGGTTGGCGCTGGCCATGCTTCAGGCCGACCGCTACTTCGGCGACCTGGTGCGCGCGCTCGGCAAGCCCGAGATGGCCGACGACCCGCGTTTCGCCAACGCCCTCGAACGCAGCCAGAACGCCGCTGCCTGCATCGTCGAGCTCGACGCCGCCTTCGCCGCAAAGCCGCGCGACGAGTGGATCGAGCACCTGCGCGACGCGCCCGGCGACTTCATCGTCACCGTCGTCAACGGCATCGAGGACCTGCCCAACGACCCGCAGATGCTCGCCAACGACTACATCGTCGACGTCGAGCATCCGTCCGGCACGATCAAGAACGTCGGCGTCCCGGTCGGCCTCAGCGAAACCCCGGGATCGATCCGCTCGGTAGCGCCGGAGTTCGGCCAGCACAGCGAGCTGATCCTCAACGAGATCCTCGGCTACGACTGGGAAAAGATCGGCGAGCTGCGCGAGAAAGGGGTGTTGTAACGTCGGGCAACGGGCTTCAACTGAACAACGCGAAGGAGCGAAGGAGCAAAGGAGCCAAGCCGCTAGGTGCGTCGGCTACGCCGACGTCGTCAGAGACTCCCTCTCCTCAATCCTCCCCCATAGGGGGAGGAAGTCCTGAACTTCTCCCCCTGCGGGGGAGATGCCCCGGCAGGGGCAGAGAGGGCGATCAAATGACTTCGCCGCAAGCGGCGAAGCACCCCCGATGCGAAATCGGCCTTGTCGATTTCCGAACCCGAACTTCTCCCCCTGCGGGGGAGATGCCCCGGCAGGGGCAGAGAGGGCGATCAAATGACTTCGCCGCGAGGCGAAGCACCCCCGATGCGAAATCGGCCTTGTCGATTTCCGAACCCGAACTTCTCCCCCTGCGGGGGAGATGCCCCGGCAGGGGCAGAGAGGGCGATCAAATGACTTCGCCGCGAGGCGAAGCACCACTCCATCTTTGCTCCTTCGCTCTTTAGCTCCTTGGCGTTGTTCGTTTCTCTGAAACCCCGAAAACCCAACCGTCAAGGATGCTGGCTACTCACCGCCACCACCTCACCCGTCATGTACGTCGAGTAGTCACTGGCCAGAAACACCATCACGTTGGCGACCTCCCAGGGCTCGGCGGCGCGGCCGAAGGCTTCGCGGTCGACGAGATCTTCCAGCAACCCTTCCGGCGTCACCTTCTCGAGGAACTTGTGCATCGCCAGGCTCGGCGCCACCGCGTTGATGCGCACGCCGGCTTCGGCGGCTTCCATCGCCGCGCAACGGGTCAGCGCCATCACACCGGCCTTGGCGGCGGCGTAGTGCGCCTGGCCGGGTTGGGCGCGCCAGCCGAGCACCGAGGCGTTGTTGACGATCACCCCCGCTTGGCGCGGCATCATGTGGCGCATCGCGGCGCGGGTCATTCGGAAAGTTCCGTTCAGGGTCACGTCGAGCACGACGCTCCACTGCTCGTCGGTCATGTCGACCAGCGGTGAGAAACCGCCCAGCCCGGCATTGTTGATCAGGACGTCGACATGCCCCAGCTCTGCGGCGGCGGTCGCCCACAGCTTTTGCACGTCGTCCTCGCTGGTGACGTTGCACAAGCAACTCGCCACCGGATCCTTCGCCGCGCCTGCCAGGTTGTCGACCGCCTCCGCCAGCCGGCGCTCGTGGATGTCGCTGATCATCACTCGCGCGCCTTCCTCGGCGCAGCGCTTGGCGACGGCGAAGCCGATGCCGGTTCCGGCCGCGGCGGTAATCAGCACGTTCTTGCCCTGCAGCAGATTCTTACCCACCGGATAGTCCGGGGAAACTTTGCTCATCGGGCCCCTCCTGGATCAGGCACTGACTCCATGCCGGGATTGCCGCCCGCGGCATCGACAGCGAGCTTGCAGTGGCCGGGGTGCGACACCGGACTGACGAGTATCCTGAGAGATGCCAGGAACAACTAGGCGCGCTCGCGCCGCCGCAGGCGATACAAGCCCGCGCCAACCAGCCCGATCGCCACTGCGACGAGCCCGAGCGGCGAGGAAGCGGGGGCCATCGTCGATGACGCGGCATCGGCGCAGGCCGAGACAGCGGAGCACGCAGTGCCGGGGAAGTGCATGGAGCACTCCTGGATCTGCGACGTGATGCCGTCCGTGGCCGGGCTCGGACAACTGAGCTCGCAGGCGCGGCCAGCGACATTGTCGGAGCAGGAGACCTGACTCAAGCAAGTACAGACACAACAGCCTTCGGCACCGGTCGCATCGGCGCTCGGCACCGCCGCAAACGCCAGTACCCCGAGCGAAAAGATCGTAACCAACGAGACTCGCAATCCTACAACCATGGTCTGTCTCCTTCGCGACCCGCCCTGCCTAGCGAACTTGCCGCGCAAACGCAAAAAACTCGGGACTACTTGGTAACCCGCGGCTCGCGCGGCAGACCCAGCGCGCGCTCGCCGATGATGTTGCGCTGGATCTGGTTGGTACCGGCGTAGATCGTGTCCGAACGGGTGAACAGATACATCCGCTGCAGCTTCGACAGCTCGTAGGGAGCGCCCTCGGTGATTTCGGCCTCGGCGCCGAGCACGTCCATCGCCAGCTTGCCGAGATCACGATGCCAGGTGGCCCAATAGAGCTTGGTGATCATACCGGCCGGGCTCAGCTCGTTGCCGTCGAGCACGTTGCTGAGCACGCGCAGCGTGTTGAAGCGCATGATGCGCAGACCGACCCAGGCGTCGGCGATGCGTTGGCGCAGGGTCGGGTCGTCGGCCGCGCCGTTCTGATTGGCGATGCGCACGATCTCGTCGAGCTCGTTCTGGAAGTGGAGCTGCTGACCGAGCGTCGAGGCGCCGCGCTCGAAGGCGAGGGTTCCCATCGCCACCTTCCAGCCGCCGTTGACCGGGCCGACCACGTTGGCGGCGTCGGTGCGCGCGTCCTCGAAGAACACCTCGCTGAACTCGGAGTCGCCGGTCATCTGCACGATCGGTCGGATCTCGACGCCTTCCTGCTTCATCGGAACGAGCAGGTACGAGAGCGACTGGTGGCTCGGTCCGTCCGGGTCGGTGCGACAAACGACGAAGCTCCAGTCCGACCACTGCGCCAGGGAGGTCCACACCTTCTGCCCGTTGATGACCCACTGGTCGCCGTCGAGCACTGCCTTGGTCTGCACGTTGGCGAGGTCCGAGCCGGCATTGGGCTCGGAGTACCCCTGACACCAGAGCTCTTCGCCGCTGACGATCGCCGGCAGAAACCGCTTCTTCTGTTCCTCGGTACCGAAAGCGATCAAGGTCGGCCCGAGCAGCGTCTCGCCGATGTGGCCGACCCGTCCGGGACCGCCGGCGCGCGCGTACTCCTCGAAGAAGATGACCTGCTGCATCAGCGACAGGTCGCGGCCGCCGTGCTCCTTGGGCCAGCTGACGCAGGTCCAGCCGCCTTCGGCGAGCCGGCGCTCCCAGGCGCGCCGCTCGTCGAACATCACGTGCTCGTCGCCCGGCCCGCCGCGCCCCTTGAGAGCGGCAAATTCGCCGGTCAGGTTGTCCGCCATCCAGGCGGCAACCTCGGCGCGGAACTTCTCGTCTTCCTCGGTGAATCTCAGGTCCATCGGCGGTTAGATGACCACAGATGCGAGCGGATGGAAACGACGGGGCGACTCACTCGAGCGACGCAGACACCACGAGAGGGGGTTCTCGGTTTTCTATCCACAGATTACACAGATTTCACAGATTTCTGGAGTTCAGGTTTCCAGCGAGCCCGAAAAAAATCTGCGTAATCCGCGTAATCTGTGGATAAAAAATGAGCCGTCTGGTCGCGGTGAGGCTAAGAAGTCCCAGTGATCAACTAGCGGGGCAGCTCACTCAGGCGACACGGGCACCACGAGAGTTGTTTCTCAATTTTCTATCCACAGATTTCGCAGATTTCACAGATTCTGGAGATCTGGTTTCCGGTGAGCCGAAAAAAATCTGCGTAATCTGCGTAATCTGTGGATAAAAAATGAGCCGCCCTTTTCGGTGAGCTACGCAGACACAGTGACCAGCTGCGCGCTCACTCGATCGCGCCCTCGGTCGTCAGAGCTTCGTACTCTTCTTTGCTGAGGCCGAGGAGGTCGCGGAAGATGCTGTGGTTGTCGGCGCCGATGGCTCGGCCGGCGTGGGGGGTGCGGCCGGGGGTTTCGGTGAGGCCGGTGGGGATGCCGTTGGCGACGACGGTTCCTTTGACCTCGTGCTCGATCTTCTCGAAGTAGCCGCGCTCTCGCAGGTGGCGGTCGTTCTCGTATTGGTCGACGATCGTTTGCACGACGCCGGAGCACACTCCGGCCGCTTGCAGCGACCGCATCACCTCGTAGGGATCGCGGGCTTGGGTCCACTGCTCGATCGCGGCGTCGATGCGGTCCTGCTGCTGCAAGCGGCCGGTTGCCGTGCCCAACTTGCCGTCCGTCGAGAGGTCGTCGCGATCGATGGCCCGACACAAGGCCAGCCACTCCTGGTCCGAGCGGACCGCGATGGCGCACCAGCGGTCGTCGCCGGCGCAGCGGTAGCAGCCGTGCGGCGCATACTGCTGCGAACGGTTGCCGAGCTTCTCCGGCTCGCGGCCGCCGGCCATCGCTTCCATCGCCAGCTCGCCGACCACCGCGATCGACGCTTCGAGCTGCGACAGGTTGATCGTTCGCCCCTCGCCGGTGCGGCGGCGGTGGTCGAGCGCGGCGAGAACGGCGAACAACCCGTGCAGCGCGCTCAGGGAATCGGGATAGGCGTACTGGGTCATCGTGCAGTCGCGTCCGGGGAATCCGTCGATCGCACTGAGCCCCGACAACGCTTCGATGTTCGGGCCCCAGCTGATGTAGCTCTTGCAGGGGCCACTGTCGCCGTAGCCGGTCGACGAGATCATCACCAGCGACGGATTGGCCTCCATCAGCACGTCGCGCCCGAGCCCCAGTTTGTCGATCACGCCGTTGGCGTAGTTCTCGATGACGACGTCGGACACCGCAACCAGACGTTTCGCCAGCTGCACCGCGCCCGGCTTGGTGAGGTCGAGGGCGACACAGCGCTTGCCGGCGTTCCAGTCGGTGAGCCAGGGCGACAGCTGGCTCTGGATGCCCGCGTCCGGATCGGACGGCGACACGTACTGGCGAGTCACGTCCGGACGATCACGCGACTCCACCTTGATCACCTCGGCGCCGTGGTACGCCATGAAGCGGCCGATCCAAGGCCCCGCCATGCCGGCGGTGAGCTCGACCACCCGAACCCCTTGCAGCGGCGCAGTCGCATCAGCCGCCGTCGGTACCGGCGGCTGCGAACTCCAGTCGAGCGCAGCGATCGAATCCGCACCCGCCGCGGGTACCGGCCGTGGGCGCGCTGCGTTTCCTCCCGCCGATCGATAGACACTCGACGGGTAACGCAGACGAGCGCCGGCGTGATCGACCTCGACGAAGAACTCGCGCGCCGCCAGGTGCGAGTCGCCGACGACGTCGAGCATGCGGTTGACCGGCGCCACTGCCAGGTGGCGCCGCTGTCCCTCGTGGTAGACCTCGGCGACGGTGAAGCGTTCGGTCAGCCGGGCGATGAAGTGGTCGACCAACTCGCGGGTCGCAAAGCGCGCCGACGACGGGCCTTCGAAAATCGGATCGAGCACCGCCTTCTCACCCGTCACCTCGTGGATCCAGCGCGCCAGGGTCTGCCAATGACTCGGCCGATTGACCATCAGGTAGATCAGGCCGTCGCGACAGCGGTAGGCTCCCGACGGGATCGAGGCGAACAAGCCGCTGCCCATGCGGCGCGGCACGATGCCGTCGTCGAGCCACTTGCCGACACCGGTGATGTGGGCGACCGAGGCGACGACTTCCTGAACCGAGATGTCGACCTGTTGGCCACGGCCGGTGCGGTCGGCGTGCAGCATCGCGATCATCGAGCTCGCGGCGGCACAGGTCGACGCCATCACGTGCGCGTGGTCGCCGCGCAGCGTCACCGGCGGATCGTCGCCCTCGCCGGTCACGTACATCACCCCGCCCATCGCGTTGGCGATGAGATCGGACGAAGCAAACCCGGCGTGCGGCCCGCTTTGCCCGAACCCGGTGATCGAGGTCATCACCAGGCGCGGGTTGGCGGCGCGCAGTCGCTCGAAGCCGAGCCCGATCTCGGCAAGCGTGCCAGGGGGCATCGACTCGACGAGCAGATCGGCCCCGGCCGCCAGCGTCGCCAGCTGCTCGCGATCGCGCTCGGTCGAGAGATCGAGGACGACGCTGCGCTTGTTGGTGTTGCGGTAGAGAAAGCGCAGGCTCGACGCGCAGTCGGCCGGCGCCTCCGCCCACAGCGGAGCAACCCGACGCCCCGGGTCGCCACCCGGCGGCTCGATCTTCACCACCTCCGCCCCGGCATCGGCGAGCAGCTTGCCACAGTACCAGCCACTCTCGTCGCACAGCTCGATCACCCGCCGCCCCGGGAGGAGATCACTGCAGCCGCGTTGCTCCACCGAGCTCTCCTGGCTCAATTTTCTATCCACAGATTTCGCAGATTTCGCAGATTTTGAGCATCGCCCGATTGCCCCCTCTGTGTTCTGTCACTGCAACGATCGGTTACCAAGCAGCGACCCGGCTCAAATCCGTTAGACCAGAGCGCCGCTATCGCGGGCGAGCCGACCAAGAGTTGAATCGACAGCGCCAAAAGCTCCTCTCGCATCCCCGCAGCCGAATCTGCGAAATCTGCGAAATCTGTGGATAAAAAAGCTGAAAACCCCCTCTCCGAGGCCATGGGGCACCACCGCCCGCGGTTGACAAACGCTCGTTTGGCGTGGAAGGAGTGGCGGTCTGCCACCGAGGTTTCCAGGTGGCGCTCTCAAGCGACGTCCACGTCAGGAAAGGTGCGGTGAAGTATGGCTGATTCCGCCGGCTGGGATCACAGCGTAGACCTGCTCGTCGTCGGCTCCGGAGCCGGCGCGATGACCACCGGGATCTGCGCCCACGACAACGGCATGTCGACCTTGCTGATCGAGAAGACCGATCAATTCGGCGGCTCGTCGGCGATGTCGGGGGGCTCGCTGTGGGTGCCCAACCACCACCTGATGGAGGGCAGCGGCGTCACCGACTCGCGCGAGGAGGCGCTCACCTACCTCAAGCACATCACCCGCGGCGAGGTGCCCGACGACAAGATCGAGACCTACGTCGATCTGGCGCCGGAGATGCTCCGCTACATGACCGAGAAGACTCGCTTGAAGCTGATCTGCATGCCCAAGTACGCCGATTACTACCCGGAATCTCCCGGCGGCAAGCCCGGCGCGCGCTCGTGTGAAGCCGATCACTTCGACGCCAAGCTGCTCGAGGCCGAGTTCGAGAAGCAGCGGCCGCCGGCGCCGCAGGAGCTGGTCATGAACCGCATGTCGATGACCGCGACCGAGGCGCGCACCATTCTCACCGGCGCGCCCGGCTGGATCGGCATGACCGTCAAGATGATGCTGCGCTACTGGCTCGACATCGGCTGGCGCATGCGCACCAGTCGCGATCGAACCCTGTCGCTAGGCAACGCGCTGATCGCCATGCTGCGCCGCTCGATGATGGACCGCGACATCCCACTGTGGCTCGACACTCCGGCGAAGGAGCTCATCGTCGAAGGCGGATCCGTCGTCGGCGTCGTCGCCGAGCGCAACGGCAAGCCGATCCGCATCCGCGGCGAAAAGGGAGTCGTGCTGGCGGCGGGCGGTTTCGAGAGCAGCTCGGCGATGCGCAAGAAGTACCTGCCCAACCCGACCGAGGCGGAGTGGACCGTCGCCAACCCAGGCAACACCGGCGACGTCATCAACATGGGGATCGAGCTCGGCGCCGCCGTCGACCTGATGGACGACGCCTGGTGGGGCCCGACCACCGTCGTCCCCGACGAAGACCGCGCCCGCATGCTGGTGGTCGAGAAGGGCCTGCCCGGCTCGGTGTTCGTCAACAAGAACGGCGAACGCTTCATGAACGAAGCGATGCCGTACAATGACATCTGCAAGGCGATGTACGAGAACCACTCCGAGGAGTCGCCGAGCGTGCCGTGCTACATGGTCTTCGACGCGACCTACCGCAAGAAGTACCCGTGCGGCCCGATGTTGCCGGGCGCGCAACAGCCGGACGTCTTCCTGCCGAAGAAGCTGACCGAAACCCGCTACCTGAAGAAGTCCGACAATCTCAGGGACCTCGCCGCCCAGCTCGGCGTCGACGCCGACAATCTCGAGAAGACCGTCGCCACCATGAACGAGTACGCCAAGACCGGAGTCGACCCCGATTTCCACCGCGGCGAGAGCGTCTTCGACCAGTACTACGGCGATGCCAACGTCAAGCCGAACTCATGCCTCGCACCGATCGAGACCGCGCCCTACTACGGCATCGTCGTCTACGCCGGCGATCTCGGCACCAAGGGCGGACTGCGCACCGACGCCGCCGCACGCGTGCTCAAGGAGAATGGCGAGGTCATCCCCGGCCTCTACGCCATCGGCAACTGCTCGGCCTCCGTGATGGGCCGCACCTACCCCGGCGCCGGCGGCACCATCGCTCCGGCGATGACCTTTGGTTACAAGGTGGTGAGCGACCTTGCGGCCGCTTCCGCTGGGGAAAGAAAGGCCAGCTGAAAGCTGGCCTTTCAGGGGCTAGAGACTAGGGGTTAGGGGCTAGGGATGGTTCGGCCGGGCTGCGCCGGCCGGGCATTCAATAGCTCCCTACCTCCCCTAACCCCTAGTCCCTAACCCCCAGTCCCTGGATCGGCGCGCAGCGCCGATCCTTGACCCCCTCCCTGGGCAGCTGATAAGTCCATAACGCTGTTTTTAAACTGCCATCTGAGGGGGTGGTGGTGTGGGGAGGTGGGAGATGCAGGAGATCAGGAGATCTTTCCTCTGGCTCGGCTTGGCTTGGGCAGCCGCGGTCGCCTTGTTGCTGATCGCCGATGTCGTGGTCGCGCGCGCGCAGTCGGAATCGAGAAGCGGAACGGTCGAGGAGATCGTAGTTACCGCCGAGAAGCGTGAAGAGAGTCTTCAGGAGACAGCTCTATCGGTAACCGCAATCGACGGCGCTTTCCTCAACCAGACGAACTTTCAAAACGTCAACGACATCCGCGAGTATGTTCCCAACCTGAACATGCACTCCAACACCGGTGGCAACACCGGAACCACCGTCTCCATCCGGGGCGCCATCACCGGCGACCCGATCATCACCTTCGAGCCCGCCGTCGGGATCTACATGGACGGTCTCTATATCTCGAAGACCAAGGGCTCGCTGTTCGACGCGCCCGACCTGGAGAGGATCGAAGTACTCCGCGGACCGCAGGGAACCCTCTACGGGCGCAACACGATCGGCGGCGCGATCAACCTGATCCCCAACAAGCCGGGCGAGGACCCGTACGCCGAAGTCACTCTCGGGGTCGGCAACTTCGACTCGTTCAAGGCAATCGCAGTCCTAGATTCGGGACTCTACGAGATCGGCCCGAACGCCGAGCTCGGCCGACTCGGTCTCCGCGGCAGCATCGCCTATAGGACGCGCGACGGATACTTCGACAACATCCCCGCCGAGGGTGTCGGTCTCGGCGACCTCGGTAGCACCAGCTTCGACGACATGGACCGGTTTGCATCGCGCCTCATTACGCGCTGGGAGGTCACCGACCAGCTGACGCTCGACTACACCTTCGAGTACTTTCGGTCGCGTGAGAACACGACGGCGTTTCAGCTCAGCGGCGTCCGCCCCAACATTCCCGGACCGAACGGCGAAACCACCTCGGCGGTGGGGCTGCTCAGCCCGGTGTTCGGAACCCTTCGCGGCGCGACTCCCGAGCAGTTCATCCGCACGACGCGGGTGAACGGGATCGGCAACAATCGAATCCTGACATTCGCCGGCGTCGGAATCGAAGGATACGACGGCCGCGAGAGCGTTGCCCTGGGGAACCCGCTGGACGTCCGCCTCCACAACATAACCGCCACCTACGATTTCGGCGACCTTGGACCACTCCAGGATCTCACCCTCAAATCGATCAGCGGTTGGCGCAATCTCGACTTGCAGGAGAACCAGGACCTCGACGGCTCGCCTCTGCACATCGCCGACTTTCAACTCCAGGCGGACCAAGACCAGTTCAGCCAGGAGCTCAACCTGATCGGTGGCGCACTCGACGGGATGTTCGACTACGTTCTCGGCTTCTACTACTTCGAGGAGGACGGCTCGGAGAACAACCCGCAGGTCGTGCTCGGAGACATCAACTTCGCCACCACCGCTTTCGAATCGTTCAACGGTTTTGACAACACTTCGATCGCTCCATACGGCCAGATCACGTTGCGCCCGCCGGTGCTCGACGAACGACTCGCTCTCACCGCGGGCCTTCGCTACACCTACGAGAAGAAGAGGGCGAGCCGCGTATACCAGTGCCTGACCCCGGACACACTCGACCCGTGCCTCGGCTTCACAGGTAGCGCGTCCGAGAGCTTCCAGGAGCTCTCACCGATGGCCAACGTCGCATTCGACATTACCGACGAGTTCCTCGGCTACTTCCGCTTCGCGCAGGGCTTCAAGAGCGGCGGCTTCAACGGGCGCGCGCCGCTGCGCGACCGCGAACAAGCGGAGGAGCTCGGGCTGGTCAATCCGGACGGATCGATCGTCGACGACCTACCCCTGTTCGAGGATCCCTTTCCCGAAGAGCGGATGACGTCCTACGAGCTCGGCTTCAAGAGCGAGTGGCTCGAAAATCGCTTGCAGGTGAATGCAGCCGGTTTCTACCAGACGATTGGCAACAAGCAGGTTTCGGACTTCGTCGCCGGCACCGCCATCGGCGCGGTCACTTTCGTGCGTACCGGCGATCAGGAGTTCTGGGGATCGGAGATTGAGGCAGTTGCAGTCCCTACCCCGGGGCTCAACCTGCGCCTCGCCTATGCACTGCTGCTGGCAAATTACACCGAGCTCAACGTGACTGGCGAGGGCAAGACGGCCGACAACGCGTCGGTCCCGAACGCCCCTGAGCACACTGTGTCCTTCGGCTTTGCCTACACCCCGGAGCCGTTCCAATACGGTGTGCTGACGATCGCTGCCAACGCCTACTGGCAAGACAACGAAGACTTCCTACTCTTCGCCAACGACTTCATCGCCCAAGGCGACTACTGGCTCCTCAACGGACGCATCCAAGTCGCCGAGCTTCCAGCGCCGAGCGGCACTTTCGAGCTCGCCCTGTGGGGTCGAAACCTGCTCGACCAGAAGTACCGAATCTTCGGAATCGACTTCAACACACTCGGCTACGCCGGCAACACGTACGGCGCACCGCGAACCTTCGGCGCCGACCTCACCTGGCGCTGGGGCGCCGACCTGAGCTGATCGGCGCCCCAGCGCCGAGTCCCAGGCCGCGCTCCGCGCGTCGTCCCAAACCTGCGAGTCGCTTCGCTCTCGCAGGCGTCCCAAGTGAGGCTTCGCCTCACGTCCCAAGCTCGCCTGCGGCGAGCGTCCGCGGCAGCCCCGCTCGCCGTAGGCGAGCTTGGGACACCGCGCGCAGCGCGATTTGGGACGCTTCCCCCTCCGGCTTGCAGCCAAAGGAAGTATGGTAGCCCGGCCACGAGGTGCGCTACCAAACGCCTGCGGCTCCTTGCACTACCCCCGTGAGAGTAGATGCCCCCTCCACCCCCATGGATACCCTTCTCTCTTGAGAATGATGGAACGGAAAATCTGTCCGCCCCCTGGCCTTGGGACAACTCTCAAGACTTCTACGTCAACGCAATGGACCTTGCCTACATTGATATCGACCGCGAGGGCTGCCTCGATATATTTATGGGCCTGTGCGACGGGACAGAGTACTCATGAATCGAACGTCACCGTGCCAACAGGCGGTCACACCCTGATGCGTGGCCGCATACGAAGAGGAGCCGGGCCGATTCTGGCGCTCTGGCTCGTCGCGGCGATCGACGGCGGTACTCGAGCGGGATGGGCCGTTGGCTACTGTGTGGTCGACTGCGCGTGTGCGGGCGACTGCGATTTGAACGGATCGGTCACCATATCTGAGCTCGTGTGCGGCGTTAGCGTCGCACTCAGCGTTGCAGAAGCTACGGAGTGCCCCTGTTTCGATGCAAACGGAGACGATGGTGTGACGGTAGACGAATTGGTTCGGGGGGTCTTCCGGGCCATCGATGGATGCCCTCGTCCCCTCGCCCACCGCTATCCGGCAGCGAAGTATCCAAACTTTGAGTCGCGTGCGATCGAAGCGGTGGACCTGAACGCAGACGGAATCCTCGACCTCGTCGGTGCCAGCTACATCAGTCTCTTCAATCTGAACGCGATTCCCGTTCTCCTGGGCCGCCCCAACGCCACCTTTGCACCTGTGCAGCTTTATCCGATCGGCGGCCGCGCCCCGCTCGCTGTGGCGATCGGGGACCTGAGCGGTGACGGTGTACCGGACGCGGTAACGGCGAATGCGTTATCCGACGATATCTCCGTCGTCCTGGGTCAGGGCGATGGCAGCTTTGGTCCTCCGAACCTCTACCCGGTGGGGAACAACCCTCGCGCGGTCACAGTGGGCGACCTCAATGGCGACACGCTGCTCGATGTCGTCGCCGCCAACCAAGATTCTCACGATATCGGAATCTTGCTCGGACGCGGCGAAGGCGAATTTGGTCCGCTGCAGCGTTTCGCGGTCGGCGGCAGTGCCCCTCGCGGTGTCACCGTGGCCGACGTCAACGCCGATGGAGTGCTCGATGTCTTGACCGCGAACGCCGGCTCCTGGGACGTATCGGTGCTTCTGGGAATCGGGAATGGAACCCTCGCAGCCCCAACCCTTTTCCCGGTGGGTCCAGGGCCGTATTTCATGGCGGTGTCCGATCTAGACTTGGACGGGGCGCTCGATATCGTAACCGCCAACGCCCTGTCGGGCGACCTCACCGTGCTCCTCGGCGAGGGAGACGGCACCTTTGTTGCCCTCCCTGTCGTCGAGACCGGCCCGGAGAACTTCGCAATCCGCGTTTCCGATCTCAACGAGGACGGGGTTCCCGATATCGTTACGGCCTATGGAGTCACCGATGGAATCATCGAGACGCTCTTGGGACGAGGGGATGGGACATTCATGACGGCACAGATCTTCGAGTGCGGCGCGAACGTAAACGCGCTCACTCTTGCCGACGTCAGTGGTGACTCGAAAATCGACCTCATTACAGAAGACGGTGTCGTGATGCTGGGAAGAGGCGACGGCACGTTCGAGGCCGCGACAGTTGTTGCCGGAGGGGGAATCTCGACGCTCGCCGACCTGAACGCCGACGGCCGGCTGGACCTGGTTCAGCCGAACTTCTACGGCTTCCAGCTGCACGTGGGACGAGGCGACGGCACGTTCGTCGATCCGGTCAGTTTTGAAGACGAGGGGGGTATCGCCAGCCACGACGTAGCGGTCGTCGACCTCAACGGTGATGGCCGACTCGATGTGATCACCGCGAACTTTCGTAATGTTCCGGGAAGTGACCCTCCCGACGACGTATCGGTTTATCTCGGCAACGGCGACGGAACGTTTGCGGCGGCGAGGACCTACGTGTCCGGCGAGCCCACTCGGAAACTCGCCGTTGCCGACCTAACCGGGGATGGTTTCTTGGATGTCGTAACGGTGTCGAGTGGTTCGACACGCATCTCGGTGCTTGACGGCCGTGGAGACGGAACACTCGACGAGCCACGAATGATCGGCGTTGCGGGCGACCACCGCTTCGTCTCAGCGGGTGACCTCAACGCGGACGGGTGTAACGACCTGGTCCTCACAAGTCGCCGGAATGCAGTGGTTCTTCTCGGAATTGGCGATGGGACCTTCCGCGACGCACAGGCCTATTCCTTTCGCAACACATCAGGACCAGTAACGATTGCCGACGTCGACCGCGATGGGATCCTCGACCTCGTAGCAGGCGGAAGTCTAGGCGACGAAATATCCGTATTTCTCGGAAACGGCGACGGCACATTCGCCCCTGCACTCGTGATTCCGGTCCGGTCCGAGCCCGAGCTCTCCGGGCCGAGCTTCGTCGCCGTATCCGACATCGACGGTGATGGCCACTCGGACCTCGTCACGGCCAACGAGTCGTCCCGCGACATTTCCATCCTCCTCGGCACGGGAAACGGAACCTACTTGCCCCCACAGGTGTTCGCGGCCGGCGCCAAACCAACGCGCGTGATCGTCGCTGACCTCAACAGTGACGGGATGCAGGATCTCCTGGTGGACTCGGTCGGGGTCAGAGTACTGTTGGCAAAGGTCGACGGGGCCGCCCGTGGTGAAACACGCGGGCGCGTCCGCTGAGGCCCATCCGCGAGAACGCGGAGAGAATCTATCGACTCTGGTCCCAAGCCGCGGCTAGCGCCGCGTCGGCCAAAGCGAGGCTTCGCCTCGCGGCCAAAGACGCCTGCGGCGTGCGGCCAAATTGGTGGGGCAGGTTTGCGGGACGGCCTTGGCCTATCGTGGGGGCTGGGCTTGCACCTTGGGCCCAGGTTCGCCGAGTCTCAACTGATGAAGTATGCGATTCCCGAGAACTGGTACGGGCAGGGATTTGACCTCAGCTACCGCATGCGCCTCTCGGCGCGATCCGACCGAGCGATCTTGGTGGCGATCCTAAGAGGCTTTGCTGCGAGAGCCGAGGAGCTGACCGCAAGTGTCGTAGACGGCAATGGTGAGGAGTTCCCGGAGTCGAGCGCTTGGCTGGAGCAAGTCGAGCTGGGCCGCGTCGCAGACCTCTTCTTGGGGTTCACGACTCGATGCCTTGTGGGAAGCTACATTATCGGGCGAGGCCTCTCGGACTTCGAGTTTTGTGTGGCTGCAGACTGCTTCGTTACGGGAGACCGAAGCAAAGACAGGAAAGCGGAGGTCGAGTTCCTAGACGAGATTCGACAATGGGGACGGTTCGGAGTACCCGCGGTGAGTCTGCTGGGGATCGGAGATTTCTGTGAAGCCGAGTTTGCCGACCTCGTGGTCCGAAGAGAGTGCCATCCAGGCCTCCACGAGATTGACTACTCCTTGGCCCTCGCAGTCCTGCGCGAGGCCGCGGACGAATTGCGTGCCGACGAGGAGATCCAGTCCCCATGAGTTGGGAGGACCGGCGAAGTGAATCGCCCCGGGCGTTCCCATCGCCCGATCTCATTCAAACGATGGAGCCTCCGGAATACCCGGGGCGGCTCAAGGGCAAACTGCTCGCGCAACGTGTCTCGTGCCGGAGGCCGAGGACTGGTGACGAGGTGGGAGAAGGTTCGAAGCTTCACTACCGGCTCCAAAGGCAATGGCCTCCTGGATGCCATGCAGCTAGCGGCCGATGCCAACAGCTGGATTCAGTTGCAGCTAGCACGGTAGGGCAGGGCAGCCCTTCGGTGTTCTCTAGATCTTCCGAGCGAGGCGGCGGATACGCTTGCGCAGCTCCTCGACGGGGAGAAAGACAAGTGCGTCGTCCCGGAAAAGCTCGAGGGCCTTGTGGAGCTTTAGAAGGGAAACGATCTTGTGTTGCTCGAGCTGGTCTGTGGCCCAGAGAACTCCCCGGGCCTCGACTCCGCATTCTCCGGCGACCCGTCGAAGTAGGCCGTCGCCGGTAAGGAGCAGGCCGTCGTCGATGTCCTCAGCGAGGGACAAGGCGAAGCAATCGTTGAGCTTGAGTCGAGGATTCAGATTCCGGTGCCTTTGGGCGCGGGCGACTGATGGTCCAGGCAGGCTGCGAACTTCGAGCCCTTGGGTCGTAAGAGCTCGTTTTTCGGCGTCGGACAAACAGAGCCACTCGTCCTCAAAGAGGATGTCGGGCATTACGAACGTATAGGGAAGCTTCAGGAGAGCTCGAAGAAGGCCTGCCTTTCGCAGATCGATCATGCACGAGGTGTCACTGACGATTATCCGCATGCGCCTCGGCAGGTCCCTTCAGGCCGCGTTCGATATCCGCAAGCGGCTGCTGTAGCAGTTCTCCGGCCTTGCCAGGCGAGATCAGCTTTTCTGCAAGAGCGCGGTAGCAGAGGCGCTCGAACCGGCGCGGTCGCTCGTGCTGACCTTGTTCCTTGGCTGGCTCAAGGGGTTCCGGCTCGACCGAGCGCCACCTCCGCGCGAACGTCTGGAACGCGTAGCTTACGGTCGATTCGTCCACTATTCCGACCTGCCGAAGTCGGACGATTAGGGCAGCTGCACTGACGCGGTACATCCGCTTTAGATGGACAATCTCTTTGTACCCCAACGCGTTTCTTTGCGTGCCGATCTCTCGTACTAGATGCGAACGTGGGACGAGAAACGCTCCGGCAAAGACGTTCGACGCCTTTTCATGGTGAACGGGCGAGGATGGGTCCATAAGGCGGTGCGCAAGCTCATGGGCGAGGGTGAGCCTTCGACGCTCCAGCGTGATTCCACTGTTCACGACGATGACCGGAATTCGCTCCTTGTGCCTTGGGCCCTCTACCAGACAGGTCAAACCTGAGACCTTTTCTGGCAGTGCCGTGAGAACGACCTTTATCCCCCGCTCCTCAAGAAGGGCTGTCATGTTTGGGATCGGATCGGATCCCAGGTTCCATTCGGAGCGAAGGTCATCGGCAACGCTTTCGGCCTCGTCTTGGTGTTGGAGCAGCCGGGTTTCCAGCCGAGGCTCTTCCCACTCCACACTGTCCAAGTCGAGAATTTCCTCCACTTCTAGATATCGCTGGAGGGCATCGATTACGTCAGCTTCGACCCGTGCTCTCTCCTTTGCCGAGGTGCCAGAGAGCTTTCGAAACTCGACCTCCTCGAGCTGAGCGACCTGTTCGCTGAGCAGGTATTCGGGGGTAACTTCGAGGACGCGGGTAAGGGCTAGGAGAACGGTAGAACTCGGCATCATTTCGCCGCGCTCATACTTTCCGATCCCCTGGGCCGACACCTGGCCGTCCAACGCATCAGAGAGGCCACGGAGGGAATAGCCGGCCTTCTTCCTGGCGAGTTTTAACCGATCTCCAAACATAATCGTCCCCCCGGAGGTTTACAAAACCACATTTCATGCTACAGCTGTAAACCAGTGGCTCCCCACTGTCAACGATTTCGACACCTGGAGAGCTAACAAAAAACCCCAAAAATTTCGAGAGGTGATCAGATGGCAAAGCGAAATCAGCACGTTGTCCCGCACCAGGATGGATGGGCCGTCAAAGGGGCAGGGAGCAAGCGAGCAACTTCCCTGCATTCGACTCAGAGCGCGGCAATCCTGGCCGGGAGGCAGGTTGCTCGGAACCAGAGCACCGAACTTTTCATTCACGGCCGGGATGGCCGAATCCGGGAGCGAGACTCACACGGAAATGATCCATTCCCGCCGCGAGGATAGTGCGGCGGGGTCGAGGCCCACGAAGGAGGAAATAGATGGCTGAACCGGCGAGAGACTTCAGAGCACTCCTTGAGGACGAGGCGCTGCAGCGAGAGGATATCCTGCATCGCCTCTGCGGTGCCATCCAACTGACTCCGACGCAGCATGAGCGGGCGGAGAGTGCGTATCGGGGTGTTGGTCGATGGCTTGAGGCGGAAGGGAGTCCATTCGCGACGCTTTCGCCGGAAATCTATGCGCAGGGCTCGATGGCCTTGCGAACGACGAACAAACCCCTTCCACGCGACGAACACGACCTTGATGTCGTCGTAGAAGTTACTGCCGCGGAGGAGGATACGACCCCAGCCGCCCTACTCGATTCTACCCGCGATCGGTTGCTCGCAAGCGAGGTCTATAGGGACAAGGTCGACCGCAAAGACAGAGATCGGTGCGTTCGCCTAAAGTACGCGGGTGACTTTCATCTCGATGTCGTTCCAGCGCTTCGCGTCGATAGCCCGACGGGAGCAATTCGAGTGCCTGACAGGCGAAGCGGGAAGTTCAAACCGGGCAATCCCAAGGGCTATCTGGATTGGTTCGAAGACCGGTGCTCTGTCGATCTACAGCTAGTCCTCCTGAAGTCGATCCAGGATTTGCCGGACTACGACGCCCCCGAGATCGAGTTGCCACTTCGGCGATGCGTTCAGCTCCTCAAGCGCTGGCGCGACGTGGCATTTCAGGACCTACAAGTGAAGCCACCGAGCAGTATTGTTCTTACGACGCTAGCCGCGAATCACTATCGGCGCGAGCGGTCGGTGTGGGGAACAATGTCGTCAATTCTTGACCGAATTGTGCTTCTTGTTGGAGCAAACCCAGTGGGCCTGGAAGTTCTGAACCCCGTGGACTCGACGGAGATCCTTAGCGAGTCATGGGCGTCGGATCCCGACTCATACGCCATTTTCGCCGACCAACTCCGCGCCTTCGACCACAAGTGGCGACGGCTATCGGAGACCTATGGCCTACACGAGTTGGGCGCGGGCCTTGAGGAACTTTTCGGCGAGAAAGCGACTCGTTCTGCCCTGACCGGTCAGCAGGAGGCACTGGTAAACGTGCCGCGTAAAAAGCAAACGCTTGGGTTTAAACCAGGGACGGCGGGCGTGACCGTGGTAGGAGCTGGTGCGGTGCGTACTCCGAGGAATGACTTCTTCGGTGGCTAGATTCCGACAAAATGCGCTGTCGATGGCTGGTCAGCTTGCTGCGATGAAGCGACACTTCCCAAAGTTTGAACTGGCACAGTGGAGTCGCGGTGTAGTGACCTGGGTGGGGAAAGTCCGCCCAGGGCCGCTCAGCAAGGAGTATACGATCAAAGTCGTCTACCGCCTGAGAGCTCGGCCCCGTGTCTACGTTCTCAGTCCAACCTTGATGAGCGACGAGGAAGGAGAACTCCCTCACGTTTATCGCGAACGAACGGGCCGTACCAACCTTTGCCTCTACTTCCCCAAATTCCAACAGTGGACACCCTCGATGGCGATCGCGGACACGATCGTCCCCTGGGCAAGTCTGTGGCTACTCTACTACGAGCACTGGCGCGCCACGGGGACATGGTTGGGTGGAGGCGTGCATCCCCAGCGCCGCAAACGCGAGAAGCGAAGGCGCTTCGGTAGCCGCCGCCGGCGGGCGTCGAGGGCATCGCCCTCAGCCGAGGCGGTGGCCTCAGTAGATAACATCCCTGAGGAATTCAGGCCGTCGAGCGGCCCTCCAAGTACTTCGTAATTTCGTCCACCGTGCGACATGTGGTTTTGGTTTCAACCCCGTAAACATTCTCCCGCTTGACGACCCTCTCGAAATCGAGGGCCTGAGAAGCAACGAGCTGCTCGACCTCGCGAGCTTCAGCCGTTGAGCTGAGGTACTCTCGGACTACCTTTTGGACCGTGAACAGAGTCGTCGGGATGTCGAAGAAAGTCGGAATGGCGCAAGCCCCTTTGGTCGAATGTGGTACCCACATTGCCGGACGCCCTCCCGATGCTCTGCCGTCGGGCGTCACTTGCTTGTAGCCGGCGTCCTCGAAGCGGGCTCGTACGTCCCCAAACGACATTCCCTCGAAGGATCTGGTTGGGATCAGGACTTCGACCTTGAAGGGGGATACCCGACCAGTCCCCATCTGGCGTCTAAACTGGCGGCGTTGCTCTATGAACGGGATGAGCGCCTGATAAAGATATCCCATTGCAAGGGAAGCTGCCGGAACCCAGCGCAAGAACGGCTTCTTTGAGCGCTCGTCGATCTTCTCTCGCGTCTTCCTGAGGACGGCGCGGAAAGTTTCCTCGTCCGAGAATTGGTAACGCTGGATTCCGTGTATATCGCTGGCAATTCGGACCTTTCGGCGAGAGCGTTTCGCCTGTTCGAGGATGAAGACCCTGTCGGCGCCGAGATAGCCGTAGAAGAGTCCGAGCTCAAAGAGAACGTTGTCGCGCACCGTTGCCTCTTGGAACGAAGGTAGCGAAAGGCGACGACGCAGGTCGTCGGCGGAAAACACGAGAATCGCCCACTCGGCTGTCTTGGCGGCGAGGTCCAGTGACTGGAAGGTCTCCATACCAGGATGCGCTTCGAACCAGTCGGGCCAGATGTTGACGTTGAGGGAAGATCCGTCCGGCAGTTGCCAGGAGTCCAAGATATCGCGCACGGCCCCTCCGGGCCTCCATGAGAGATTAAGGAACTCAGACGAACTTCCGACGAATACATCGTTCAGTGTATCTCTCGGATTGCGCGTTCGACGCGACAGTGCTGAGCCCATGGCGAGGTAATAGCCGAAGATCCGTCTCTGTAACCAGTGCAGCCGTTGGATTGGGTAGTACCCCACGCCTTACTGTGGCCCCCGCGCGGAGCGCGTTGCGACGACGGGCGCAGCCCGGCTTGGGACCGCTCGCCGCAGGCGGCGTTGGGACGACGCGCGTAGCGCGGCTTGGGACGATCAGTCCAGCACGTCGGCCGCGATCAGTTCCTCGAGGTAGCGCGAGTCCCACCATGAGAGTTGTAGCTGCTTGGCGCGGCGGAAGTAGAGTTGGATGTCGTATTCGATGGTGAAGCCCATGCCGCCGTGGATTTGTTCTGCCATGGCGGTGACGTCGCGGTAGGTTTGGCAGGCGAAGAGCTTTGCCATCGGCGCCAGGCGCGAGATCGACTTGCCGTTGGAGCGCGCCCAGGCCGCTTCGTAGACCAGGGTCTTGCCGCCGTCGACGTTGGTCGAGGCGTCGGCCATGTAGTGCGACAACGACTGGAACGCGCCGAGCGGCTTGCCGAACTGGCTGCGGTCGAGCGAGTACTGCACCGTCATCTCCAGCGCTCGCTCGGCGCCGCCGATCGCCTGCGCCGCGGCGAGCACGATGGCGTCGTGCATGACCGCGTCCCAGGCCTGCCAGCCGGCGTTTTCGTCGCCCAGCCGGTTCGAGGCCGGCACCCGCACGTCTTTGAAGTCGACCCGGTACTGCGTGTCCGACGCCAGGCTCATCTGCTGGGTCAGCTCGAGGCCAGGCGACTCGCGATCGACCAGCAGCAGCGTCACGTCGCGCTCGCCGTCGCCGGTTCGCACCAGCACCAACAGCTGTTGCGCCGAGCTGGCGAAGAGAACATGACGCTTGGTGCCGTTCAGCACGTAGGTGTCGCCGTCGGCGGTCGCGCGCATCTGCACGCCCTTGGCGCCGTAGCCGTTCTTCGGCTCGAGCCAGGCCGGGGTGACGATCAACTCGCCGGTGGCGATCTTCGGCAGGATCGAGCTCTTCTGGTCGTCGCTGCCCGCCGCGAGAATCGCGCCGGCACTGACCACACAGCTGACGAAGTGCGGCGTCGGCGCCAGGGCGCGACCGAGCTCTTCGTAGACGACCGCGGCGTCGAGCATGCTCATGCCGGCGCCGCCGTACTGCTCGGGCAGGGTCATCCCGAGCAGGCCGAGCTCGCCGAGCTGCTTCCACAGCTCCGCCGAGTAGCCGACGGGGTCGTCCTCGAGCTCGCGCACCGCCTCCGCCGGCGACAGCTTCTCGCACACGTTGCGCACGGTCTCGCGCAGCATCTCTTGTTCTTCGGTGAAATCTAGATCCATTTTTGCTCGCTCACGGTTTCCAGGTGTCGCCTTTGCGGCTCCATCAGGGTTTCCAGTCGTCGCCTTTGCGACTCCAGGGGTTGTCGTTCTCGTCGTTGGGCAGGGCGACCCGCACCGCGCAACTCGTGCACAGGCGACCGTCGACAGCGACCTCGACGTTGAGGCTGGCCCAGGAGCAACCGCTGTCGTCCTTGTCGATGCCTTCGACGGTTCCGTTGAAGACCATCCGGTCGCCGGGAAAGATCGAATCCTTCATGCGAAACTTCATGCGCCCGAGGCGTCCGCGCGGCCCCGTCCAGTCGGTGACGTAGCGTTCGAACCATGCCGCCAGATTCGGCGTGTTCATGAAGATGTCCTTGGTGCCGTTGCGATTGATCGCGAAGTCGCGGTCGTGGTGCATCGGGCGCCAGTCGCGACTCGCCAGAGCGCCGAGGATGACGGTCGTCGCGGTAACGTCGTAGGCGAGCGGTTCGAGCTTCTGTCCGACCTCGATCTGATCGGCGGTGAGCGTCGCCATCGCTACTCCCCCCTCTTATAGCCGAATCCCGTGTAGGACTCGGTCGCTACCATTTCGCCGTCCTGGTTGAGGTACTGAACCTCGATCACCCAGAAGCGTCCGCTCCCCAGCTTGGTGGTCTTGGGCTCGCTCACCGAGTGCAGGATCTGGCGCGTGCGCAGACGGTCGCCGGGTCGGACCGGCTCGTAGAAGGTGATCTCGTTGTCGGTCATCACCGCTTCCGGCAAGCCGAGCGCCTGCTTGAGGTCGAAGTGCACCTGCAGCGGCTGCACCTCCGTGGTGCGACCCGGTGCCCAGTGGTGCGGCCGGAACCATACCGAGATCATCGTCGGCGGCGCGATCGGTCCGCCGGTGAGCTCCTCCGCCACCGCATCGTCCCAGAACAGGGGATTGCCGTTCTCGACCGAGCTGCAGCTGGTGTACATGTAGCCGCGCTCGGCCGGAAACTCGGTTTCTTCTTCGTACTGAATCTTGCCGATCCAGGACTGCACTTCACTGGGCAGGGACAACTGCGGCTCCTTCATCGAGAGAAAATACTTTTGCCGCAGATGAACGCTGATTTGCGCTGATGAGTATCCGGGGGAAACTAGACACGGGTGAACACGGATGAACACGGAAACGTTCCGAGGCGCGCCCTCCGTGTTCATCCGTGTTCACCCGTGGTGAGCTCTTCATCCGATCAGCGTTCATCTGCGTTCATCTGCGGCTAGTTTTTTCGACCGGCTACTCGACGACCCCGCCGCTGAGAAGCGATTCGATTCGCTCGGTTGCGATCCCCGCTCGTTCGAGGATTGCGTGGGTCTCGGTCTGGTCCGGGTCGGGGACTTGGTGCTTGGGCTGCTTGCGTACGCCGCCGGCGAGGATCGGCGCCACCTGACGGAACGCGCCGTGCTCTTCGTGCTCGGCATTCATGAAGACGTCGCGCGCCGTGAAGTGCGGGTCTTCGGTCAGCTCGGGGATGGTCAGCACCGGCGCGACACAGGTGTTGTTCGGGGCGAGCTCGGCGACCCATTCGTCGCGCGACCGCTGCTTGAACTTGGCGCGGAACGCGGCGCGGACCTCGTCCTGCTTGTCGTCGGTCATCTGGTGCGCGGCGTACTGCTCGAGCCCCAGGCGCTTGCAGAGCTCGGCGTAGAAGTGCGGCTCGATGGCGCCGACCGACAGCCACTTGCCGTCGGCGGTTTCGTAGACATCGTAGAAGGCGTACTTGCCGGTGAGCAGGGTCTGGCGCGGACCCGCGACCTCGCCCGCCGCCAGATACTGGTCGATGCTGAGCGACATCAACGACAGCACACCCTCGGCGGCCGACACGTCGAGATACGCGCCCTTGCCGGAGAGCGAGCGCTTGACCAGGGCGGCGAGGATCGACAGGACCGCCTGCATCCCGCCACCGGCGCTGTCGGCGACGGTCGCGCCGGGGATTGGCGGTCCGCCGTCGCCACGCGGCTCGCTGCACGCGAGGTAGCCGGCCAACGCCAGGTAGTTGATGTCGTGGCCCGCCCACTGGGCGTACGGCCCGTCCTGACCGTAGCCGCTGGTCGAGCAGTAGACGATGCGCGGGTTCGCCGCCGACACCGCCGCGTAGCCGATGCCGAGCCGATCGACGACGCCGGGACGGTAGCTCTCGATGACGACGTCGGCCGACTTGCAGAGGTCGAGAAACAGCTCGACCCCGGTCTCGGCCTTGAGGTCGAGCCGCATGCGCCGCATGCCGCGCCCCGCGCCGTAGGTGTGGTACGGGGGGCGGATCTGCACCGCCCCCTTCTTGCGGGTCGGGCCGACTTTGACGACGTCGGCGCCGTAGTCCGCCAGCATCCGCGACGCGCGCGACGCCGGACCGACGCTCGACAGGTCGAGGACCGTGACGCCGGCGAGAAAATCCTGCTGGTCCGCCATTCCGCTCAGAAGTTCTTGGGCAGTCCGAGCTTGCGGCGAGCAATGATGTTCTTCTGGATCTCCGAAGCGCCGCCGCCGATGGTATCGATCACGGTGTAGCGGTAGGTCGACTCGGAGCGTCCCTTCATCGGCGCGTCTTCGGTGTGCACGCGCAGCTGCGAGCCGGGACCGGCGATGTCCATCGAGGCATTGGCGAGGCGCTTGGAGAGCTCGGTGGCGAAGAGCTTGTAGGACGACGCCTCGTTGGTCGGCGGCTTGCCACCCTTCATCGACTGGGCGACGAAGCGCAGCCCCATGACGCGGGCGACCTCGCCTTCGGTGGCGAGATGCGCGATCTGGCGGCGAATCACCGGATCGTCGCGCAGCGGCTCGCCGTCGCAGGTCTCGTTCTTTACGTACTCGGTGAGCAGCTCGAGTCGCTGGTCGATCGGCGAGTAAGTGAACATGGTGAAGCGCTCGAGGTCGAGCGCCTCGGAGATGTACTGGAACCCCTTGTTGAGCTCGCCGACGCGGTAGTCGTCGCCGACGTAGACGTTGTCGAAGTACACCGAGTTGGTGCGCTCGTCGCCGATGGTGTGGATCGCCTGGATCTCGAGCCCGGGGTGATCCATCGGGATCAGGAACAGCGAGATGCCGTAGTGCTTGGGCGCGTCGGGATCGGTGCGGGCGCCGACCCAATACCACTCGGCGAAGTGCGCCGACGTGGTCCAGATCTTCTGTCCGTTCAAGCGCCAGCCGTCGCCGTCGCGGGTCGCCTTGAGCTCCATCGCCGCGGCGTCGGAACCGGCCTGCGGCTCGCTGTAGCCGACCGCGAACTCGACCTCGTTGCGCAGGATCTTCGGCAGGAACTCCTTCTTGAGCTTCTCGCTGCCGTGGCGGATCAGCGTCTTGCCGATGATGCCGACGCCCTTGCCGATCTGCGGACCACCGCGGCGGGCGAGCGCTTCGTTCAAGATGTACTCGTAGACCCCTTCGCCCTCCTGGCCGCCCCACTCCTTGGGCCAGGTCATTCCGAGCCAACCGCGGTCGCCGATCTTGCGCATGAACTCGCGCCGTTTCGGCGTGTCGACGATCTGCGCCATGTTCTCACGGGTGACGTCCATCACCTCGGGGTCGTAGTGCTCGTCGAGAAACTTCTCGACCTCGCGCGCGTACTCTTGCTGTTCCTCGGTAAATTCGAAATCCACGATGCACTGCCTCCCGGCACCCGAAGCAACCCCCGCCTCGCCCGGTGCCACCACGGAAACTCGTTCAGTGACGGCGGGTTGGCTCGAGCCTAGCCAGCCGAATCCGGCCGGCAAGACCCCCCATCCCCCGCTTACGTTTTGACTGGAAAGTCCGCTTCTTATAGCATGCGCCGCTGGCTAGGCAAACGACCGTTTGTCTGGATTTCCCGACCTCTTAATCGCGAAGGAGGGCCCCCCGACATGGGCCTGAAAATTGAGACGATTCTGCTCAGTCTCGAGGCAGACCAATACGCAGGCAAGGGCCAGAAGGCGCCCGGGATTGCCGACTACGCAGCAGCCGCGCGCGACATGGAGGCGCTCGGCTTCGACCATCTGACGACCGCCGAGGCGGGCCACGATCCGTTCCTGCCGATCGCCATCGCCGCCGAGCACACCGAGCGTGTCCAGCTGGCGACCAACGTCGCCATCGCCTTCCCGCGCAGTCCGATGGTGACGGCGCAGATCGCCTGGGACCTGCAGCACCTGTCGGGCGGGCGCTTCCAGCTCGGCATCGGCACCCAGGTCAAAGGCCACAACGAGCGCCGCTACGCGGCGCCGTGGACCGCGCCGCCGGGCCCGCGACTGCGCGACTACGTGCAGTGCCTGCGCGCCATCTTCGCCTCGTTCCAGAACGGCAAGGTGAGCAAGTTCGAAGGCGAGCACTATCAGTTCACCATGCTGCCGCCGTTCTTCAGCCCCGGCCCGATCGACTACCCGGCGCCGCCGATCCACATCGCCGCCGTCAACAAATACATGACCCGCCTCGCCGGCGAGCTCTGCGACGGCCTGCGCCTGCATCCGATCGCCACCTTCAAGTACACCCAGGAAGTCATCCTGCCGGCAGTCGAGACGGGCGCGAAGAAGGCGGGCCGCGACCTCGCCGACATCGAGATCGTCGGCGCTCCGTTCATGGCGATCGCTCCCGACGAAGAAGGCGTCGAAAAGGCCAAGGCGGAGACGCGCCAGCGCATCTCCTTCTACGCATCGACCCGCACCTACCACTCGGTGCTGAACTTCCACGGCTGGGAAGACGTCGGAGCCAAGCTCCACCAGTACTCGCTCGAGGGCAAGTGGGCGGAGATGCCTTCCCTGATCACCGACGACATGCTCGAGGAGTTCGCTCTGATCGGCACCTACGACCAGGTCGCCAAGCTGGTCGCCGACCGCTGCCCCGGAGCGTTCACCACCGTCATGCTCGACATGCCGCACGACCTCCGCGCCGACCGAGATCGGGTCAAGGACATCGTGCGCGACATCCGCAACCTCGGCTGAAATCCAGAGAGGAAAAGAACTAGCCGCAGATGGACGCTGATCTGCACTGATGGGCAATACTTACCACGGGTGAACACGGACAACACGGATCCGTGTTCATCCGTGGTTCAATTCCACCTGCGCTCAAGAACTTCAGGAGCTCGATATGGCTGAGAAAGACCATTACCTATTCGAAGTGAAGGACAACATCGGGATCGTCACGTTCAACCGGCCCGATCGGCTCAATGCCGTCAACTGGGATCTCGCATCCGATCTGGTGCAGCTGTTTCGCGATCTGCGCTTCCGCGACGAGGTTCGCGTCATCGTGCTGACCGGCGCCGGGCGCGCGTTCTGCTCGGGCGGCGATGCCGACTTCTTGAGCGGAGGCGACGACCGGCCGCTGCCGGGACTCTCCGAGCCCGACCGCTACCTCGAGCGCTACCAGCGCAAGACGCCGGCCGGGCCTTTCGCCGAGTTCACCAAGATGATCATCGACGTCGAGAAGCCGGTGATCGCCGCGATCCACGGCGCCGCGGTCGGCGCCGGCCTCGCCTATGCGCTCGCCTGCGATCGCCGCTTCGCCGACAAGACGACGCGCATGTCCGCGGCGATGGTCCGCCTGGGCTTCTCTCCCGACTGCGGCATCACCTATTTCCTGCCGCGCGTCACCAGCCTGTCGACCGCGCTGATGATGGTCGAAACCGGCCGCATCCTCGAAGCCGAGGAGGCGCACAAAGAGGGACTGATCGACGAGCTGGTCGACGACGGCAAAGCCCTCGACGCCGCCATGGAGTACGCGCGCAAGCTGGCCAACGGCCCGAGTGTCGCGATCGACCTGGCGCGCCGCTTCATCCACAAGTCGCTCACCTCGACCCTCGACGAGATCCTCGACTACGAAGCCGTCGCCTCGACGATGTCGGCAGCGACCCGCGACGCCCGCGAGGGCACGCAGTCGTTCATCGAGAAACGCAAGCCCGAGTTCAAGGGATACTGATTCGGGGTACGGGGTACAGGGTACGGGGTACGGCTTGGGAGAGCCCGTACCCTGTACCCCGTACCCCGTACCCAGCGAGCGAAGCGAGCAATGAAACTTCAACGCGACATGGGACAAGCGGCGGCGATTCGGCCGCTGCGCGACGTTCCCAAGTGGGACCGCTCCGCCGACGTCGTCGTCGTCGGGCTCGGCGCCGCGGGGTGCTGCGCCGCGGTCGAGGCGGCCGAAGCGGGCATGGAGGTTCTCGCCCTCGAGCGGATGAGCGGTGGCGGCGGGACGTCGGCTCTGTCGACCGGCCAACTGTACATCGGTGGCGGCACGCCGATCCAGGAGGCCTGCGGCTTCTCGGATTCGCCGGAGGAAATGTACAAGTACTTGATGGCGACCTGCGGGCCCGGCGAGGACGAGGCCAAGATTCGCATGTACTGCGATTTCAGCGTCGGCCACTACCACTGGCTGGTCGACCACGGCGTGCCATTCAAGGAATCGTACTATGGAGACGGGTCCTACACCCCGACCGACGACTGCCTGAGCTTCTCCGGCAGCGAGCAATCGCATCCGTACCGCGACATCGCCAAGCCGGCGCCGCGCGGCCACACGGTTCAGGAAGACGGGATCGAAGCCGGCGGCCAGCTGATGCGCAGCCTGATTGCCGCGGTCGGCGCAACGACTACGCAGGTACAAGAGGATAGCCTGGTGAAGACCCTCGTCGTCGACGACGGGCACCGGGTGGTCGGCTGCGTCGTCCGCCACGAAGGCGCCGAGCAGCTGATCGAAGCACGCCGCGGAGTGATTCTCTGCGCCGGCGGCTTCATCAACAACCGCGAGATGGTGCACCACTACGCCCCCGAGCTGTGGCGCTGCCGTTACCGCGCCGCCAGCGACGGTGACGACGGACGCGGAATCCGCATGGGCATGGGCGCCGGCGGCGCCGCCAAGCGCATGGAGACCGGTTGCATCGTCCTGCCCTATACCGTGCCGAAGAAGCTGATGAACGGCATCATGGTCAACAAGCGCGGCATGCGCTTCATCAACGAAGACCTCTACCAGACGACGGTCGGCGA
>JAUIGL010000150.1 GCA_030430165.1 bacterium
ACGGCTGGCCGAGCTCGACGGCGCGGTACATGGCGCGCTTGAGGTAGGGCATGACGTCGGTGAGCCGCGGCATGACTTCGATGTTGTCGAGCGCCTTGAACTGCGGGGTGACGAAGGCGAAGGAGATCTTGACGCGTCCGCCGAGCTCTCGGTGCACGAACTCGACGTAGGCCTCGAGGTAGGGGTAGTTGCGCGCCGTGATCACGTGGTTGAGCGCGGTGTTCACGCCGGCTTCGAGCAGGTTCTTGATGCCGGTGACGGTGCGGGCGAAGTCGCCGACCTTCTGCGTCGATTGTCGCGACAGGGATTCGTCGTGCGCGTGCAGCGAGATGAAGGCGTCGGTGAGACCGGCGTCGACCAGACGGCGCACCTTCTCCGGCTTGTCGAGTAGCACCGCGTTGGAGACGATTTCGCGCCGGCTGATGCCGAGCCGGGTGGCGCAGTCGATGTAGTCGACCAGGTGCTTCGACAAAGTCGGCTCGCCGCCCGAGAACGAGAGCCAGCTGATTCCGCGGCGCGCGGCGCGGGCGATCGCGCGCAGCATCTCGTCGTGGTCGCTCCACACGTTGGCCGAGGTTTCGTTGGCGCTGCAGAACGTGCAGTCCTGGTTGCAGTTGACCGTCGGGCGGATGACCATCAGCGTAGCGCGCGACGCCGCCGCGCGCTGGGCGTCGGTCCATTGGCGCTTTCGCGTCGTCCGTTGCTCGTACATCAACGTCGGCTTGTCGTCGTAAGCCTCCAGTCCGTTCTCGCCGTGCGCCTCGAGGTACGAGCGAGCGATTCCCGGGCACTGCCGGCGCACTGCGCAGTCGCTGCAGACATCGCCGAGAGTCGCGCTGCCGCGCACCGCGGAGCGTCCGCGCGGATTGATCGCGTACGCGTCGTAGAGGTCGGGATAGTCGCGCAGCGCGCACAGCGGGATGGCCGAGTCGGTGCCGAGCCGAGCCGCGACCCCGAGCGCGCGGCAGCGCAGCAGGGCGTCGGCAAGGGGCTGCGCGGTTTCGTCCCAGCTCGCCGGCGCGAGCACTGCGTGGCGGACTTCGGTCGGGAGGAAGAAGCGGGCGGATCGCAGGCCGGGGGCGGCGCGACGGGCGAGCTCGATCACCTTGACCAGGCTCTGCAGCCGCGGTGCCAGCAGCGGTACTTCGATCTCGACGGCGAGTCCGGTCTCGGCGAGGCGGCGCATTCCGCCGACGGCGTTGGCGAGCGCACCTGCGGTTCCGGCGATGCGGTCGTGGACGGCGGGGAGTTGCGAGAACAGCGGCACCAGCACGGCGTCGGCGCCGAGCCTGGCCAGCTCCGCGGCAGCGGCGTCGGAGGCGCACCACGCGGCGTTGCTGCGCAAGACGATGTCGGTAAAGCCTTGTTCGCGAGCGCGACCGATGATTTCGCCGGTGCGGGACGCGTGTTCCGGTGCGCCGCGAAGTACCAACCGGCTGCCGCCACCTCCGAGGGCGGCTTCGATCGCGTCGGTCGACGACGCCGGGGTGGCGCAGTCGCAAACCGCGCAGCGCAGGTCGCACGAGCCGCCGGCGTAGAGTAGGGCGGATCTTCGGTTGCCGCCGGGAGAGCTGGGTGCGGCGGGCATGCCGGCTCTATTTTCCCGATCTCTGGCTCTCGCGCGGCGTCGGCGAGGCGAAATCGCGAGCGGCGTGGCCGGCAACCGCGCTCGCCGCGGCCTCGCTCGAGTCGTCGGCGCCGGCGCCGCCGCCGCGCGCTGCGGGCAGCTCGCCGGTGAAGGGGCGGATCTCGGCGTCGCCGTAGTGCTCGACGTACGACTTGCGCGGGCCCAGGCAGTAGGAGTCGAAGCAGCACTCGCGGCAACGCTCGGGCTTGTAGAACTGATCGGAGGAATCGCCGCTCTTGTAGACCTTGTCGAGGTTGTTGGCGTAGTAGCGCAGGTCGCCGCCGAGCATGCACGGCGGGTAGCCGCCCTGGCCAATCATGCCGCCAAAGCCGACGTCGTTGTCGAGGCAGTAGTCGAGCGCCTCGGATACGTAGGGCTCGATCTCCGAGAAGGTCGGAATCACCCACTCGAAGACCAGGTCGCTGATCCCCTGGGCGATCGCCAGGCACATGCTGAGGTGTCCGCCGTCGGCGGGAAACTCTTCGCGCAGGTAGCGAACCGTGGTCGGCAGCTCTTCGTAGTTGGCCTTGGTGATGACGTGGGCGATCTGTGTGAGCACGCCGAGCTGACGGAAATTGTGGATCGATTGGATCGTCTTGCCGAAGGCATTGGGCAGGCGGGTGATGGCGTCGGAGCGATCCGCGTCGACGCTGTGCAGCGAGAAGGTGACCTTGTCGAGGCCGGCGTCGACCAGGGATCGAGCGTACTCGAGGTCGGCGCATTTGACGCCGTTCGACTGCATCTCGATGACGTCGAACGCGCCCAGCGACTTGGCGTGGGCGATGAGGCCGGCGAGATCGGGGTGGAGGGTGGGCTCGCCACCCGAGAAGACCAGGTGACGGGTGCCGCCGCGCGCCATTTCGTCGACCTCGCGCTTGAGTTGCTCGGGGTCGAAGTCGGGGGCGGTGCGGTCGACGAAGCAGAACGAGCACGACATGTTGCAGTGGCCGTTGATGCGGATGAGGCCGCGCGGGTTGACCGCGGAATCGTTCTTGAACGGCGACACGTTGCGGTACTCGACGCCTTCGAGTCGGTTGATGCGGCGCAGCTTCCAGCCCATCGACCGTTCGAGGGGAACGGCAGCGATCTCGCCGGTTCCGAAGCGATCGACGTAGGCGGTTTCGACCCCCGGGCAGCTGTGGTGCAACGAGCACTCGGCGCAGGCGTCGACCCGGCTGAAGCGTTCGCCGGCGCGGTCGGCCGCGTGCTTGAGGTACTGCGCGCGATCGTAGAACACCGTCGCGAAGTGCTCGAGCTCCTCGCCGGCGGCGCACGGCAAGATGCCGCGCTTGCTGGTGAAGCCGTACTCGACGTTGTGGCCCTGGCACTTGCGAAACAGCCGTGCCGCAACCTGGGCCTGGGTCGAGTAAGAGAGCAGCTGGTCGTGAGCCGCCTCCGAGACGCGGCCGATTTCGGGCAGTGCGAGCAGGAAGCCGCTGAGACCGCCGCTGCGGATGGCCCAGTCGACGAGGCCGTCGAGGTCGTCGAGATTGGCGCGGACCAGTGGCGCGGCGAGGTAGACCTTGGGCGCGTTTTCTACCGACGCGGCGTGTCCGAGGATGCGCTGCAGGCCCTCGAGCGCGGTCGCGTGCTCAGGGTCGCGCAGCACGCGTTGGTGAACCTCGCCGCCTATGCCGCCGCAAATGACGACGACTTCGGCGAAGCCGAGCTTGCCGAGGAGGGTCGGCATGGCGCGGCGGGCGAGCGGCGCGGGGTCGGTCTCGAGGGCGATCCGGCGGAAGCCGAGAGCCGTGGCGGCGCGCACCAGCTCGACGAAACCCGGGTGCTCGGTAGGCGAGCCACCGGAGATCACCAGCCGCTGGCAGCGCTCGGCGTCGATCGCGCGCAGCTGCTGCAGCAGAGCCTCGGTGGGCTCCGGTCTCGGTTCGGGCCGCGCCGGCGCTGTGAAGCGGTAGTCCAGCGGATCCGGAAAGACGGTCAGTTTGGCCTCTTTCACCGGATCAGCCTAGCTCCGCTGGGAAAGGAGAATCAACAACCACCGGCTTGGCGTGGTGGCTCCGCCTGATCTGTGGCTGTCAGCCGAATATTCCCCCTCCTTGCCAAGGAGGGGGCCAGGGGGAGGTCGAGCCGCGCCGAATGGCGTGTCCCCGCGCCGAATCCAGTGCGCGAACGGGTTGACCCCCCTGGAGCCCCCCCTTGGCAAGGGGGGACGAAGTCTGGCTTTTCGACGCCGAATTCCACCCCCCAGCCGTAGAATGGAGGCCCGCCGGACGCCTCAGAACATGCCGAGGGCGAGACCCCCGGCGAGGGCCGCGCCTAGCTCTTCGCATGCGGTTTCGTCGGCCGGGGTGATGTCGCCGCGGACGATGATCGGTTCGGCAACCGGGCGCCACTTGTAGCCGGTGGCGATGCGCTCGATCTGGGTGACCGTATTGCGGCCGTCGTTGCCGGCTTTGACGAAGAGGGCGTAGGGCTTGCCCTCGGTCTTGCCCTCTGCGGGATAGAAGGTGCGGTCGAAGAAGTCCTTGATCGCGCCGGCCATGTAGCCGAGGTTCTCCGGGCTGCCGATCAACAGCCCGTCGCAGGCGAGGAGATCGTCGACGCCGGCGTCGAACGCGCGCAGCAGACGGGTTTGGACGCCCGTCTCGGTCGCGGCGCCGCGCAGAGCCGCCCGCGCCAAACGCTCGGTGGTGCCACCTTGCGAGTGGTAGACGATGAGCAGCGACTTCATCTCTGGAGGTCAGCGTGGATCAGCGACAATCGGCGGCTTCTCTCGTTTGCGAAATCGCATCGAGACGGTAGTCGCAGGTCAGGCAGCGGCGCATGGCGCGGTTGATCTTGTCGTTCTGCGCCCGCAGCGCCTCGACCTCGGTGCGCAGCTTATCGATCTCCCGCTTCTGTGTGTAGACCAAGCGCTCGCGCTCGAGCAGCTGCTTGAGTCGCGCGGCGAACCCGGTGCCGTTGCCTGCGGCGAGCATCAGGACTCCTTCGGTTGCCAGCGCATGCGCACCGTGCACGACGTATCCGGCAGGTGCGGCTCGAACTCCATCGACAGGCCGCCGTCGTCGCCGGCAAAGAGCTTCTCGAATGCGCCCTTGCAGATCAGCAGGCAACCCTGTTCGGGCAGCGCGTTCGGGTTGGGGAGAGATTCGGCGGCGGCGCAGACGTGCCAGGCACAGTCGGGAACGAACATCGTCGCCGAGCCGGCGCCGGGGTCGATCTCGGTGACCTCGGCCGGACCGGTGAGAAAGCCTGCCGGATTGAACATGTCGAAGGCGAGCTTCTCGAGGCCCTGTGGTCGCCGGGGACCCGAGTCCGACTTCTTGCTCGCCGGCTGGTCGCTCATCTTGTTCATCATTGCCAGGAAGTCGGCGGAGTTCTCGTGCGCCAGGGCGACGCTGGTGCCGACCACGATGTCCTCGTACTGCTTCTGGCTGAAGTGCTTGCGCAGCTCGAGCAGGGCCCACTCGGCTTCGCGGACGAAGTTACCGTACCGCTTGCGCCAGCGCTCGCGCGGCGAGTCGAAGAAACGGACCTCCTCGCGGCGGGCGCGGATCTCGGCGAACTCGGCGTCGATCCGCTCGGCGTCGGTGGTCATCCGCAGGATCGGCAGAAACGTGTAGTGAACCAGCGGCCAGGCACGGGTGACGATCATTCGCTTCGACATCACCATGTCGATCCACGCCTGCGGCCCCCAGTTGTAGAGGAATCCGCGGCGCTGTTGCTCGACTAGCTCGACCTGCAGGCTTCTCGCCTGGTCGCGGACCAAGCCCGCTTCGCATCCTGCCGTGTCGGTCATCGATCCTCCCCAGGCGGCCGACCGTAGCACAACCCCCGCCGAGCGGCGATTGCGGATGGCGCCGGGTAGTGGGTCAGTTTGATTCGCACCTGGGTTTTGCGAGGGCCCCGGCCCGAACCCGAATTCCGTCCCCCCTTTGCCAAGGGGGGACTTCAGGGGGGTCAAGCGCGCCACGGCCCTAGAATGGACGCTCCCTCCGTCGCGCTTGGACCTCCCCGTAGCCCCCTCCTTGGTAAGGAGGGGAGGCCGAGGCATATGCGTTAACCTAA
>JAUIGL010000073.1 GCA_030430165.1 bacterium
GCTCGGTTCAGGACGGCAAGAGCATGATGGGGTCGGGGTACTACGAGGACCGCTATGTTCGGGTTGAGGGAGAGTGGAAGTTCGCGTCGCGGCAGCTGCATTTGCGGCACTTCGTTCCGTTGCGAGACGGCTGGGCAGACTAGGATCTGGGAGCTAAGGGACGTGGGCGCTGCGCGCCAGCCGGTGTAGTTGAACGCCCGCCGCAAGCGGGCTTGGGACGCGGCGCGGCAGCGCCGCTTGGGACCGCCGCGAGAGCGCAGCGAATCGCGGCGTTGGGACGCGGCGGCGAAGCCGCCGCTTGGGACGCCGGCCGCTACGCGGCCGAGAGCGCTTCGAGCAAGTCCCAGGGAGTGCTGCGGTCGGGTTCGGTGGCGTAGGGAATGACTTCGATGCCGTCGGCGCCGGCCGACAGGTGCTCGCGCATCTTGGCTCGGATCGCTTTCTCGTCACCCCAGGCGACGAAGGTGTCGATCAGGCGATCGCTGCCGCCGTCGGCGAGGTCCGATTCGTCGAGTCCGTAGGCCAGCCACTGCGTCCGGTAGGCCGGCAGCGAGAGGTACATCGAGATCCCCTTGCGGGCGATCTTGCGCGCCCGATCAGGGTCGCTACACAGACAACAGGGGATCACTACGTTGAGGCGCTTGTCCTTGCCGAGCACCTCGCGGGTATGCGCGGTGTGCGCCGGGGGCATCAGGTAGGTGTTGACCCCGTCGGCCAGCTCGGCCGCAAGCCGCAGCATTCCGGGCGCATGCGCCGCGATATAGACCGGCGCGGCGTGCGACAGCTTGGCCGGATGAATCGGCGCCTTGCGCATCGCCTCGAGATAGCCGCGCATTTTGGCGACCGGCTTCTCCCAGGGCACGCCGCGCATCTCGGCCGCGATCGGATGGGAGACACCGAGGCCGAGGATGAAGCGTCCGCCCGAGAGCTCGGTCAGCGTGCGCGCCGCCTGCGCCGTGGCGATCGCGTCACGACCGTAGATGTGCGCGACGCCGCTCGCCACGCGCAAGCGCGACGTCTTCGCCAGGAGATGGGCCGACGTGACGTAGATCTCGCGACCGAACATATCCGGTATCCACATCGAGTCGTAGCCCAGCTCTTCGAGACGACGCGCGTAAGCCACCAGCTCTTCGGCCGACATCGTATCGGCCGGAGCGACGATTCCACCGACAACCGACTTCATGCCTTACTGTCCTCCTGCCCCAGGCGGTTCGCCCCGGGCGGCTGAGTTATGCCATAGAGACAACTGCAGGCAAGCACCGCCGTCGGCGCGGCTTGCAATCGCGCGCACCACTCGCGCATAGTCGCAACCATGCTGCGGTTGGGACTGCAACTGCCCGTCTACCAAATGTTCCGCTCCTCGCGGAGACCGCCGCTGCTGCCGGCGAGTGTCGCCTTCAACGTGCTCTACGCCTGCAACTCGCGCTGCAAGACCTGCAACATCTACGAGCGCAAGGTGACCCCCTTGAGCGTCCAGGAGTTCGAAAAGGTCTTCCGATCGCTCGGCACGGCGCCCACCTGGGCGGTCCTCACCGGAGGCGAGCCCTTCTTGCGCAAGGATATGGCCGACATCGCCTCGGCACTGGGCGAGCACTGCGCGCCGAGCTTCGTCACGATCCCGACCAACGGCACCCTGCCCGACCGCACCGTCGCCGCCGTCGAGGAGATCGCGCGGCGCAATCCGAAAACAGACTGGGTCCTCAATCTTTCTCTGGATGAGCTCGGCGAACGCCACGACGAGATCCGACAGACGCCCGACAACTGGAAGAACGCGATCGAAACCTTCCACGGGCTCAAGTCGCTCGGCGCCGACAACGTCACCGTCGGCATCCACACTTGCCTATCGGCCTTCAACGCCGACCGATTCGAAGAGATTCACGCCGAGCTCCTGCGCATGGAACCGGATTCGCTGATCGTCGAGATGGCCGAGTATCGCGGCGAGCTGCTCAACGACGACAGCATCGAGCCGTCGCAGCCGCAGTATCGCCGCGCCGTCGACTCGCTCATTCGCCGACTGCGCTCGGAACGGGCGGCGACGCGAGCGACGCGCTTGGTTCGCGCCCTGCGCCTGCGCTACTACGAGCTCACCCGCGAGTACCTGCTGCGCCGCGAACAGATGGTACCATGCATGGCCGGGTGGATGTCCGCACACGTCGGCGCCGACGGCGAGGTATGGACCTGCAGCACCCGGGCGCAACCGCTCGGCGCCCTGCGCGAGGTCGACTACGACTTCAAGAAGGTCTGGCACTCCGAAAAGGCCGCCGAGCTGCGTGCCTCGATCCGCAACCGCGAGTGCGCCTGCCCGATGGTGAGCTCCGCCTACGTGTCGATGATCGCCGATTGGCGCAGCATGATGCGCATCGCACGCGACTGGCTGATCGCCTGAAGCGCCACCCATGACGATCGGGCGCCGGAGCTCCTGCAAGTCGTGAGCGTCTCCGACGACGCACTCGGCGGCGGGCAAGCGAGCCGCCGCGACGGCCCGCCGCGCTGCATCGTCGGCGTCATGGCCTGCAACGAAGAGGCCACCATCGGCAACGCACTCGCGGCAATCCTCAGCCAGCAAACCGAGAGCGCGCGGGTCACCGACGTGGTCGTCGTCTCCAGCGGTTCGACCGACCGCACCGACGACATCGTGCGATCGTTCGCCTCGACCGACCGTCGCGTCCACCTGCTCAGCGAGCCGCAACGGCGCGGGAAAGTGCACGCCGACAATCTGTTCTTCGACCGTTTCCCGGACAGTGAGCTGTGCGTGCTTTGCAACGCCGACGTCATCCTCGGGCCGGGGTCACTGGAGGCACTGCTGCGGCCCCTGCGCGATGCCGGCGTCGGAATGACCGGATGCCACGTAATCCCGCGCGTACGCAGCGGCCCGGATCGGGGCTTCTTCGACTTCGCCAACCACGTCCTGTGGAAGATTCACCACGAGGTGGTGAGCGAGGTTCCCAAGATGGGCGAGGCGGTCGCCTTCCGCCGTTTCGTCGAACGCATCCCCGACGACATGATCGCCGACGAGGCGTACCTCGAAGCAACCGCGGTCAGCCTCGGATTCGAGGTGGTCTACGTCGCCGAGGCGCGGGTCTCCAGCGGCTGCCCGCTCGACCTCGCCGACTACTTCGCCGTGCGCAAGAGAAACACCTGCGCCCACGCGCTGCTGAGCCGCCGCCTGTCGCACGAGGTCGCCACGCTGAGCGCGCTGCCGATCCTGCGCGCATTCTCCGAGCTGAGCCTCCAGCGCATGCGCCGGCATTACACCGGCCGATCCGTCGCCGCAGCGATGCGGCACCTACCCGGCGACCTGCGCGACGGCGCCTGGCTGGTCGGCGTCGTCGGGCTCGAGGTTGCCGCGCGCCTCGCCGGAACCATCGAAGCGCGCCTCGCGCCAGACCGCGAGATCCGCTGGCGCATCGCCCGCTCGGCGCGACAACGCGACGCGGGCGCGGCCGACTGAACCGGCCACCGCGCTCAGGAGGCGAGCAGCGTCTCGACGACGCGGTCGATCGCGCTCGCTGGCATTCCCGACCAGGTCGGCAGCCACATCGCCCGCGCCGACACCTCACGAGCCACCGGGCAAGGGTCGGGCGCAGCGGCATCGCGAAAAATCGGCTGGTCGGGCACGGCTGGCCAGATGGCCCGCGCATCGACCCCCGCAGCCGCGCAGGCGCCCAGCACCCGGTCGCGGTCCGAGGTCGACACCGTGTGCAGCCAGGTTCCCTCGGTTGCCCACGGCTCGAGCGGACGCCGCTCGAAGTCGGACCCACGGAGTCCGCGATCGTAGGCGGCGGAAACCCGATTTCGCCCGTCGATGAGCTCGTCCCAGCGCTCGACCTGAGCGAGACCGATCGCCGCCGTCGAATTGGTCATGCGGTAGTTACGGCCGACGACCTCGTGGCGATACGGGCGCCGCGGATCCATCCCATGCCCGTTGAGCAGCACCAGAAGACGAGCCAGCTCGGGATCGTCGGTCACCACACAGCCGCCCTCACCGGTCGAGATCGGCTTGTTGGCGTGAAACGAGAACGCCGACGCGACGCCGAAGGTACCGATGCGGCGATCCTTGTAGAGAGCGCCGTGCGCCTGCGCCGCATCCTCCACGATCGGTAGGCCGAGCTCCTGCAAGCGGTCGTAGTCGCAGGGGTGCCCGAGCAGGTCGACGGCGATCAGCGCCCGCGTGCGATCGCTGCGCAGGCGCTCCGCCGCATCCGGATCGATCGTCCAACTGCTCGGCGCAATGTCGGCGAATACAGGGGTCGCCCCTACCGCGACCACCGCCGTCGCCGGCGATACGAAGGTCAGCGCGGGAACGATGACCTCGTCGCCGGGGCCGATGCCGAGCGCGCGCAGGATCAAATCGAGCGCGGTCGTTCCCGACGTCGTGGCAATGGCGAAGCCGCGGCCGACCTGCCGCGCCAGAGCCTGTTCGAAACGCCCCACGTACGAACCGTTCGCCGACAGCCAGCCGCTGGCGACGGCATCGGCGGCGTAGGCGCGTTCGCGGTCGGTGAGGTCGATCGCTGACAGTGGAATCGTTTCCATCCCCGACCGTTGCCGTCTCACATCCGGCGGGTCGAATCCAGCTGAACCGGCCTCGTTAGTGGTTTATGGCCTTCTGGAGCTAAACTGAGCCTCGCTTCCTCCTACGCTCCGTGAGCTTCGGAGGACAGGACGCTCGGTCATCCGAGGGGCCCTCACCCGGCCTCCGGCCGACCTCTCCCACAGGGAGAGGCATCGGAACTTCCTTCTCCCTTTGGGAGAAGGCCAGGATGAGGGTCCCTGAAATGGGGGCACAGCCCCACCAATGTATCTTCAAGACGCTCGAACGGATCGATCGCAGTCGAAGCGTTTCGTAGGCGGTCCGAGCTTCACACCGACCCAGAACTCGATCTCAGCTGGCGAGATTGCGGGCGAAGAGGTCGGTCAGGACTTCCCAGTGCCGGGCATCCGCATCCGGGTCATAGGCCGGTCGGTCGTCGAACGCGAAGCCGTGCTCGGTACCCGGATAGCGCTCGAGCCTGCCGCGAACTCCGGACGACCGCATCGCCGCCTCGAAGCGGTCGATCATCTCCGGCGGGAAGTAGTCGTCCTTCTCGGCGCAGCCGACGTAGAGCTCGCCAGTGATCTGGCCGAGCTTGCGATGCGGCGAGCCCTCCTCGTCGATCGCCATGCGCGTGCCGTAGAACGACGCAGCCGCAGCGACTCGATCAGCGTGCGCCGCGGCGACGCAAACGGCGAACGGCCCGCTCATGCAGTAGCCGACACAGCCCACCTTCTCGGTGCTGGCAGCGGGGTCTGCCTCGGCGTGGGCGATCAAGGCGGCGGCGTCGCGCACCACCATGTTGTTGCCGACCGCGTACATCAGGTCCTTCATCTCGCGGTACGACTCGCGACTCTCGAAGTCGAGCTCGAAGTTCGGCGTCACTCGATAGTACAAGTTGGGCAGCATCACGTAGTAGCCGAGCGATGCCAGACGCTTCGCCATCGCGTGCAGCAACGGGCGCTTCCCCGGCGCGTCCATGAGAAACAGCACCAGCGGCCACGGCCCCGCGCCCTCCGGGTGAACGACGAAGGTCCCCATCGCCCCCTCGCCGGTCTCGATCGCCACCTCGCCTTCAATCATCGGCGCAGCCTAAGAAGAAACGGGTACACGGATCAACACGGAGGGCACGGGGAGAGCGGGTCAGTTCAGAGTTCGAGTCAGATCGGAGCCTCGCTCGCGCTCGGTCATCTCTTCCCCCTCACCCGCGCTACGCGCGGCCTCTCCCGCAAGGAGAGGCGAGACTGAATCCCCTCCCTGCGGGAGAGGGTCAGGGGGATCAGAAAAGGGCGAAGCCCCACGATACGAAACTGACCCACCAAACCAAACGGGCCCGATCCGTGTCCCCCGTGTTCATCCGTGTCTCGATTCGACCAGGCCCCGCTGCGACTCAGGCGGCGTAGACGTTCACCGGTACCGCGCTCTGCTGCGCCAAGCCGGTCACCGGATCGAACCCTTCGTGATCGACGATCAGCACCTGCACGTTGGCCCCCTTCTCGCGCACGCCGCGCTCGTCGCAGGGGTCGCCCCAGCCGTGCGCCAGGCCGATCGTCGACGGTCCGACGTCGTTCGACGCCTCGACCACCGCCTCGATCTTGCCGTGGCCGCTCTCGACCACCACCAGGTCGCCGGTGTCGACGCCGATCGCCTTCATCGACTCCGGGTTCATCAAGACCGGGTTGTAGCTGCGCTTCTTGGTCAGCGACGGCAGATTCTGCCCCTGTGTGCAGTACACGTCGTTCATCCGGTAGGTGATCATGCGGAAGTCGAACTTCTCCCCCTCGCGATACTCGCCGCCGGCGCGCACCGGCTCGTCGAGCACCTGGGCCAGCTCGGCGATCACCTCGGGATGCCCCGCCGCCATTCGTTTGTCGGCGTGGCCGATCATGTTCGGCACCAGCCCGCCCACCTCGGTGTCGCGGTCGCCCCAGACGTGCCCCCCCGGATACTTGCGCACCTCGTCGAGCGGAATCCGCGAGCCCCGATGCAGGGCGTCGAGCATCTCGTCGGTGGTCGGTTTGCGTTCCATGTCGATCCCGCGCAGCGGAATCTGGAAGCCCATGCGATGGGCGAGCCCCCAGAAGATCTCCCACTCTTCGACCAGGCCCTCGGGGGCGTCGACCAGCGCCTCGGTGTACTGGCTGAACGGGAAAGGAAAAGTCGCGTCCATCAAGCGCGGCACGTCGGCGCGCTCGAACGGGTGCTTGGTGGCAAATACGTAGTCGGCGTGGCGCGCCGTCGCCGACTCGAACAGGTCGGTGACGACGAGAAGATCGACTTCCTTGAGCGCGCGGATCGTCGCCTCCTCGTCGGTCAGCACCAGCGCCGGGTTGCCGCCGTTGACGATCAGCGCCTTGATCTGGCCCTCGCCGGGGGTGAGGATCTCGTCGGTCAGGGTGTTGGTCGGCATCTCCAGCATACCGAGCCAGTTGCTGATCGCCTTGATGCCGCGCACCCGCGCTTGCGGCCCGGGGTGCAGCGGCAGTGGCACCGGCCCGCAGTTCTCCGGCAGCGGGCGATTGAGCACGCCGGCGTGGCGGGTCAGCCCGCCGCGCCGATCGTAGCGACCGCACAGACCGTTGAGAGTCATCACCAGCTGGGTGGTCAGATTCTGGTGGCGCGCCATGTGCAGCCCGGTGCCGCTCTGCGCGCCGCCCGACTTTGCCTCGGCAAACATCACCGCTGCCCGCTCGATGAGCTCGGCCGGCACTTCACAGCGCTTGCTGGCGTAGTCGAGGTCGAAAGGCTGCACGGCGTGGTGCAGCTCGTCGACGCCGCTGACGTACGCATCGACGTACTCGCGATCGTAGAGCCCGCGGTCGAGGATGACCTTGATCATCGCCGCGAGCAGGGTCGCGTCCTCGCCCGGCTTCACCTGCAAGTGAATGTCGGCGTCGCGCGCCGCCTCGCAGCGCCGCGGGTCGACGACGATCACCTTCATGCCGCGCTTGCGCGCGTCCTTCATCCGCTTCGAGGGATTCGACTGCGGAATCGACATCATGTGCGAGATCACCGGATTGGTGGCGACGAACATGGCGACCTCGGCGTGCGCCACGTCGAACACGCTGAACGGCATCGGCGAGCCGAAGAACCGATAGCCGGCGATCGTCAGGCTCGGCGAATCGATCGTGTACGAGGTGTACATGCGCGGCGAGCCGAGGCCGTCGAGCCACTTGCGCATGAACCACGGGCCGGTCGCCGACATGCGATGACAGGCGTCGCCGAGGTACACCGCGACCGACTCGGGACCGTGCTGGTCGACGATCGCCTTCAGCTTGACCGCGACCTCGTCCATCGCCGTCTCGGCGTCGATGTCGACGAGCTCGCCGTCGACCCGCTTCGTCGACGACATCAACCGATCCGGATGGTAGATGCGCTCCGGCTCTGCCCGCCCCTTGATGCAGGTGTAGCCTTGCGAGACCGCGTTGTCGCGATCGCCGCGCACCTTGACGATGCGGCCGTCCTCGAGATCGACCTCGACCCCGCAGAAGACGTGGCAGAATCGGCAGAAGGATTTCTTGGTCTCTTTCATCGTCGGCGCCCTTCCCCTTTGCCCGGCGGAACCGTCGGCTCGCCGCGCTCCACGACTATAGTGCGGCGAAAAGCTTCGTATCCAGCGACCATTTTCACGCATCCCCCGCGCGCGCGTCGGCCTTGTCGTAGGCGGCGCGAATCGCGGCGAAGCGAGCGTCGAAGATCTCGCGCGTTTCCGGGTGGGTGAATATGTAGAGATCGTCGTCGAGCACCGCCTGGCGAACGATCCGCCCGACCTCCATCGGATCCATGCCCTGGGCGATCTGGCTCTGCACGTCGGGGTGGACCCGGTGATCCGGGCCGCCGACGGTGTCCTGCCGGTTGCGGCCACTGGCGACGATCTGGGTTTGCACGTTGCCCGGACACAGCACCGAGCAGCCGATCCCGTGGTGCGGGCGCTCGGCGCGCAGAGTCTCCGAGATGCCGACCACCGCGTACTTGGTCGCCACGTAGGGCGCGATTCCCTCGTGCGGGCCGATGCCGGCGATCGATGCGGTGTTGACGACGTGCTTCTCGCCTTCCTGTGCTTTCATCCGCGGCAGAAACGCCTGCAATCCGTTGACCACGCCCTCGAGGTTGACGCCGATCACCCAGCGCCAGTCGGCGTCGGTGATCTCGTCCATGAGGTCGAAGGTGACCACGCCGGCGTTGTTGCAGAGGACGTGAACGGCGCCGAAACGCTCGAACACCGCGTCGGCAAAGCGTTGCACGGCCTCGCGATCGACGACGTCGAGGCGCTCGGCGGTGCAATCGCCCCCCTTGCCCTCGATCTCGGCGCGCACGCTCTCGCCGGCAGCGGGCTCGATGTCGCCGATCGCCACCCGCATCCCAGAGTCGGCAAAGGCGTGCGCCATTCCGCGTCCGATTCCCGAGCCGCCGCCGGTGATCACGGCAACCTTGCCTGCGAGCTCACGCATCCTTCACTCCTTCGGGAAGAGCGAGTCTTCCATCATCTTGATCGAGTCGAAGGTGAACCACTGCACCGGCTCGACTTCGAGAATCACTCGGTTGGGCGAGTCCAGCATCGCCTGGAAGGCGCGTTGTCCGCGTTCGTTGCCGGGGAGAATCGCCGCCGCCAGAGCCGGGTAGAACCAGTCCTTGGTGGCGCGATCGTCGAGCAGCTTGCAGCGGCCTTTGATGGTGATGCCGCGCGCCGGACCGAGACTGGTGCCGACACTGCTCACCGAAATGCTGACCCGATCGTCACGGCGCAGCGCGGCGATGCGGGCGCGCTGCTCGGCCGCGGTCAGCCAGAAACGGCCGTCGCGCCAGACGTAACTCATGATCATGCCGACCGGCCAGTGGTCCTTGGTGCCCCAGCAAAAAACGCACTCGTTCTGCTCGCGCAGAATCTGGTCGCGCACGTCGTCGTCGACCGGGTAGACGTCGACCTTCTCGTAGTTGGTAACCGGCATCGGACCCCTTCCCCAAAATCAGGCGAGAACCGCCGGATTCCCCTCCTGCCACAGAATCCGCAACTCGCGTTGCGCGATACGCCAGCCCTCCGGGGTGCGCACGATCTCGTCGAGGTAGATTCCGCCGATCGTCAGGTTGTCACCGCCTTCGGTCCCGGCCTTGGTGTGTTGCGCCTGCAAGTAGCAGCGCGCCGTCGCCCGGTCGCCGTCGATGGCCACTTCCTCGTTCGAGAGCATGTGCTGGCTCGAATCCAGTCGCCCGAGCGCCTCCCGGCAAGCCTCTTCGATCGCGGTGTAACCGTCCTTGCGGCCGAGCGCCTCGCCGTAGAGGGCGACCGCGTCTTCGGTGAAGCAAGTGCGCAGCAGCGCCCAGTCCTTCTCGTCCAAAGCGCGCGCGTAACGATCGAGCAGAGCGCAGATGTCGCGCTCGTCGAACAGGGCATCGAGGGTTCGCTGTGCCGTCATGCCGATTCCTCCAGGCGCACCACCAGCTTGCCGCGGTTGCCGCCCTGGAACATGCGGCAGAACGCCGGCCCCGTGTTCTCGATTCCGACGACGACGTCCTCGAGATTGCGCAGCTCGCCAGACTTCAGCCAAGCCGCCATCTCCGCCAGCGCAGCCGGGTATTCCTCGACGTAGTCGGTCACCATGAACCCCTGCATCAGAGCGCGCTGGGTGATCAGCTTGAACATGTTGTAGGGCCCCGGCACCGGCTCGCTGCTGTTGTAGGTCGACAGCGCTCCGGAGAGGACGACGCGGGCGCGCTCGCGCAGATGCGCCATCACCGTATCCAGCGTCGCCCCGCCGACGTTGTCGAAGAACACGTCGACACCGTCCGGGCATTGCTCGACGAGCCCCGCCTCGAGACCGCCCTCGGCGCGGTAGTTGATCGCCGCGTCGACGCCCACGCTGTCGACCAGCCAGCGGCACTTCTCGTCGGTGCTGGTCATGCCGACCACGCGTCCGCCGCGCAGCTTGGCGATCTGCGCCGCAACCGAGCCGACCGCGCCGGCGGCCGTGCTGATCAGCACCGTCTCGCCTGGCTGCACCTTGCCGATGTCGCGCAGGCCGAAGTAGCCGGTGAGACCGGTCGGACCGAGCACGCCGAGGTAGCACGACGGCGACAGCTCGGGATCGACCTCCAGCTTGGACATGTAGTCGGAGCCGTCGGCGAGTGACCATTCCTCCCAGCGGCTGCGGCACATCAGCCAGTCGCCGACCGCGTAGTCCGGGTGTTTCGATTGCTCGACCTGCCCGAGCACCAGGCCCATCACCGGCTCGCCGAGTTGCATCGCCTCGAGATAGCCGTCACCGGCGCCCTCGTTCATCCACTGGCGAAAACCGGCGTCGAGAGAGATGTAGCGGTTGCGCAGCAGGAACTCGCCGTCATCCGGCGGACGCATCTCGGCGGCGACGCATTGGAAGTCGCTCTCGCGCGGCGCCCCCTGTGGTCGCGCCGCCAGCAGCACCCGGCGATTCGTTCCAACGGTCATCGCGCGCTCCGTTTCTTCTTTAACGGTTTCGCCGACCGGTGTCCGGCCGCCTTTGCCGCGCGCTCCGGCGACGGCGCCACCTGGCGCATCATTCGGCCGATCTGCGACAGGTCGAGCAGCTCGATGTCGAGCAGCAGGAACTGGTCGAGCAGCCCGCCCATCGCCATGAACAACCAAGCGTGCGAGTGGACGTCGGCATCGGCGGCGATCTCTCCACACTCGCGCGCTCGCTCGTAGAGACTGACGATGAACTCGTAGGTCTCCCAGAAGCGCTTGCGGGCGTGCTCGGCCAATTTCGCGTCGCCGGTTTCGAGCAGCGACCGAGCGCGCAGCAGGAACGGCGACGGATCGTCCTGGATCTGCTGGTAGTATCCGGTTCCGATGTCGGCGATTCCGCCGAGCGGCGACGGATTGTTGGCGGCCTGTTCGCGCCAACCGGAAAGCAGGCGCTCGGCGCTGCGATCGAGCATCGCCAGGTAGAGGTCGCGCTTGCTCTCGAAGTAGCGGTAGAGGGTGGGTTCGCTCACCTCGGCCTGCGCCGCGACCGAGGCGGTACCGACGTCGCGGTAGGAGTTCGCCGAGAAGACGATCTCGGCTGCGTCGAGGATCTGCTCGCGGCGCTCGCGCGCCGGCATGCGCTTGGCTCGCATCTTCACAACCAATTCCCCCTTGCCTGAGTTTGGCCCGCTTGACATGGTAGTGAGCAGTCACTACGGTCGGCCCGCTCCAATGTCAAGCAAAGTCGATGGCGGGGCTTTTTCGGGGGGAATCAGATGGGGAAACCAGTAGCTCACAAAATCGCGAGGACAGCAGCGCTCGCCGCCGCCCTGGTCCTGCTCCACGCCGTTTCCCTACTCGCCGAGGACGGCGAGCAGCGCGGAGGGCTGGAGGAGATCGTCGTCACCGCACAAAAGCGCGAGCAGAACATCCAGGACGTGCCGATCTCGGTGACCGCGCTGACCGAGAAGTTCATCCTCGACGCCGGGCTCACCGACTTCAACGCGATCGCCCAGTACACGCCGAACGTCTTCATCAACCCGGTCACCGACACCCGCAGCACCGCGATCCGCATCCGCGGCATCGGCTCCGACCAGACCAACGCCGGCATCGACCCCAGCGTCGGCGTCTTTCTCGACGGCATCTACCAGGGACGCACCGGTCTGATGGCGAGCAACGACCTGGTCGACATCGAGCGCATCGAGACGCTGCGCGGTCCGCAGGGAACCCTATTCGGCAAGAACACCGCCGCCGGCGCGTTCAACATCACCACCAACAAGCCGACGTTCGAGTACGAAGGTCTGCTCGAGCTGCAATACGGAAAGTACAACCGGCGCGAGGTGCGCGGCATGGTGAACGTTCCGCTGCCGATCTTCGACGAGAAGGTTGCGATGCGTCTGACCGGCTACGCCACCAAGCGCGACTACTACGACCGCAACCTGTCGGGCGGCGGCCGCAACGATTCCGACAAGAACGGCTTCCGCTTTCGCACGCTGATCGAGCCGACCGAAGACTTCAACCTCGTCATCTCCGCCGACTACGGGACCAGCCAGAGCGAGTGCTGCGCCTTCGACATCGTCACCTACGACGGCCCGCCGGCGCTCGACGTCACCTTCGCGCCGTTCGATCAGGACATCCTCAACGTCGGCGCGCTCACCGAAGTCACCGGTAGACCGCTGCCCGCGGTCGTCGATCCGTTCGACCGCGTCGTCGACGCAAACGCGCCGACCATCGACGACACACAGCTGTGGGGAGTCAGCCTCGAGGCCAACTACAACCTCGCCGACTACGCCTTCAAGCTGCTCGTCGCGCACCGCGAGTTCGACTCCCTGTCGGCCTTCGACGCCGACGCCAGCGGCTACGACGCGGTCTTCCAGAACACCGACGAAACCTTCGAGCAGTGGTCGGGCGAGCTGCAGCTGATCTCCCCGGGCGGCGAGGACCTCGAGTACACAGTCGGCGCCTACTTCTACTACCACAACGACAAGACCGTCGGGCGCCTCGGCATCGCCCCGGAATGGATCGAAACTTCGCCGGGGCTCGGTCCGGTGATCGGAACTGGCGTCGACGAGAACGGCGACGCGTACAATATCGACACCAACCGGCACGAGACCTGGAGCTACGCTCTGTTCGGCCAGGGGACCTACAACTTCAACGAGCAGTGGAGCGTGATCATCGGCCTGCGCGGCACCTACGAGGAAAAGTCGCGCGTCGGCACCCAGCGGGCGACCTTCGAAGGCGTCGACGCCGGTCCGTTCGGTCCGCCGCGCGATCTCGACGAATCGCGCGGCGTCTTCAACCTGTCGCCGATGGGAGTGCTCCAGTACCGACCCACCGACGACGCCAACCTCTTCGCCAAGGTCGCGCGCGGTTTCAAGTCCGGAGGCTTCAACCAGTTCCGCACCACCGGTGGCGACAATACCGAGTTCGACGACGAGGAAGCCACCGACTTCGAATTCGGCGTGCGCACCACCTGGCTCGACAACATGGTGACCCTGAACGGAACTTTCTTCTACACCATCTACGACGAGTTCCAGGCACAGGCCTTCGACGGCAGCGGCCTGTACGTCACCAACGCCGGCAGTCTCACCAGCTACGGCATCGAGACCGAAGCCTTCATCGCACCGCACCCGATGCTGATCATCGGCGCGGCCGGCGGATGGAACGTCGCCGAGTACGACGACTTCCCCGACTCGCCGTGCACCGTCGAGCAGACCTGGGCCAAGCAGCTCGAGCTCGGCGGCATCATTCCGCCGAGCGATCCCTGCTTTCAAGATCTGTCGGGTCGCCGCCTCGACAACGCGCCGCGCTTCACGACGACGATGTTCTCGCAGCTGACCTTCCCGCTCGGCATCACCGACTTTCTCGACTACCCGGTCAACGGCCACTTCCGCTTCGAGTACAACTACCGCGACTTCGTCTTCCTGTCGCAGGACCTCGAGCCGAACCTGACCCAGGGCCCCGTCCACCTGATGAACCTGCGCGCCGGCTTCGCCCCCGAAGACGGCAACTGGGACGTCATCTTCTGGGGCAAGAACGTCCTCGACCAGCGCTGGGCGGTGGTCGGCATCGACATCCCGATCGTCTCCGGCTTCGGCGTCGTCAACGCCCCGCCGCGCGAGTGGGGCGCGACCGTCCGCGTGTTCTTCTGACGGAGCCTCGCTAGCGCTCGGTCATCTCTGCCCCCCTCACCCGGGCTTCGCCCGGCCTCTCCCGCGAGGAGAGGCGAGACAGAATCGGCTACCCTACTGGTCGATCTCGACACCCCTGGCGGCATTCGCTAGCGTGCCGCGGCGGTGCGAAGCTGCACCGAGCAAGGGGGGAACATGCGGATCACCATCGGCAGAGCGGCGGCCCTGGTCGTCGCGATCGGGCTATGCACCCTGGACCTGAGCCCCTCGTTGGCAGAAGAGCCGGGCGGCATCGAGGAAATCGTCGTCACCGCGCGCAAGCGCGACGAGCTGCTGATCGACACTCCGGTGTCGATGACCGCGTTGAGTGAAACCGCGCTGCGCGACGCCGGAGTGAGCCGGCTCGACGAGATCCAGGGCCTGGTGCCCAACCTGCAGTTCTCGGTCGGCCGCGAAAGCCAGGAAGGGTTCATCCGCTTGCGCGGCGTCGGCACCACCTCCGGCGAGATCGTCTTCGACCCCGGCGTCGCCGTTTACGTCGACGGCGTATTCCTGCCGCGCATGATCGGCCAGCTGGTCGACGTCGTCGACGTGCAGCAGATCGAGGTATTGCGCGGCCCGCAGGGAACGTTGTTCGGCAAGAACTCGGTCGGCGGAGCGATCAAGATCGAGACCATCAAGCCGCAACCCGAGCTCGGCGGCAAGCTCTTCGTGCGCGCCGGCAACTACGACCTGGTGCGCACCCAGGCGGTGCTCAACGTTCCGCTGATCGAGGACAAGCTGCTGTCGCGCTTCGCCATCGCCAACAACTACAACAGCGGCTACTCGCGCAACGAGCTGCTCGACATCGACGTCTCCGACCAGAACTCGCTCACCTTTTTCGGCTCGCTGCGCTGGCTGCCGCTCGACGACGTCACCGTCGACGTCAGCGGCACCTGGTCGCGCAACGACGCGCACGGACGCGGCGGCCAGTGCCGTATCGTCTACGAAGACGGGTTGGCGGTGACTGGATACCCCGGCTTCGCCGACGCCTGCCAGGCCTCCGAGCCGTTCCGCTTCCGCGGCAACGTGCGCACCCTCGCCGACACCAGCAGCTGGGGCACCTGGGGCACGATCGACTGGGACGCCAACGACTTTCTAGCGGTTAAATCGATCACCTCCTGGCGCGAGCAGAAGCCCGGGCATCGCTCCGAGGCCGACAACACCGAGTTCCCGGCATTGTCACTCGACTTCTCTGGGCAGGGCGACAACCCGACCTGGGCGCAGCGCCAGATCAGCCAGGAGCTGCAGACCGACTGGACGTTCTGGGACGACAAGGTCAGCATCGTCGGCGGCGCCTTCGCCATGTGGGAGCGCGGCTACGCGCCGACCGGAATCAGCGCGCTCACCGACTTCCTCAACGTCGAAACCCAGAGCACCACGCGAACCGACAACTGGTCGTGGGCCCTTTTCGCGCACGGCGTCATCGATCCCGTCGAGTGGCTGTCGATCACCCTCGGCCTGCGCTACACGCAGGACAAGAAGGGAGCGAGCCTGGTCATTCTCGACCGATCCGCAGGCGACCAAATGGGACCGTCGTTCGGATCGCAGGTGTTCGACGCCTGGACCCCCGAGGCGAAGATCAGCCTGATCACCACCGACGGCGTCGCCGACACCCTGCGCATCGACCACGGCATGGTCTACTTCGGCTACTCGCAGGGCTTTCGCGGCGGCGGCTACAACGCGCTGATCAACATCCAGGAGGGCGACAACGCGGATGGACTGACCTCGTTCGAGCCGGAGACGCTCGACAACTTCGAGATCGGCATCAAGGGCGAAGCCTTCGACCGCCGGCTGCGCGCCACCTTCGCCGCGTTCTACTCCGACTACGACGACATCCAGGTGATCACCAACCGCGCCACCGGCGACCTCGACAACCCCGAAACCATCATGCTGCAGCAGCTCACCCAGAACGCCGCCAAGGCCACCGTCAAAGGCATCGAGCTCGAGTTCCTGGCGCTGCCGACCGACGAGTTTCAGATCAGCGGCTCGATCGGCCTGCTCGACACCAACTACGACGACTTCGGCAAGAACTGCGACTTCGAGACCGGCGCGAACTGCGCCCTGAGCGACGCCGAGCCGGGCGTCTTCGTCGACCGCAGCGGCCAGGGGTTCAACGTCAGCCCCGATCTGATGACCAATCTCGTCCTCCAATACTCGCTACCGATCGACGACGCCCCGCGCGACTTCCTCCTCGGCAGCGTCACGCCGCGCCTGCAGTGGTCCTACCAGAGCCGGATGCACGTGCTCGGACCGGAGGTCGCCGACGCCATCCAGCGCGGCTACAACCTGCTCGATGCCCGCCTCGGCTATCGCTTCTGGGACGACCGCGCCGAGATCGCCCTGTGGGGTAAGAACCTCACCGACGAGGTCTACTTCGACCGCGCCGAAACCCTCGCCCTGCTCGGTTTCATCCACCGCTACTTCCAGACGCCGCGCACCTACGGCGGGGAAGTGACGCTGAATTTCTAGGCTGTTCGGGTTCTTTTTTTGCCGCAGATGGACGCAGATGAACGCTGATGGGTTTACTGGAAGGTGCGCCCGTAGCCAATTTTCGTGTCCGGAAATGTCCCCCCTCCTTGCCAAGGAGGGGGTTAGGGGGAGGTCACGATCGAGGCAAACAGTCGGGCCAGGCCCCGACCCCCCTGAAGTCCCCCCTTGGCAAGGGGGGACGATGTTTGCTTCCGGTCATCGGTCGGACTGCGTAGATCTGCGTCGATCTGCGGCTAGCTTTTCTCCGCCCTCCCCAACCGCACTAGGAACAGTATTGGTTTCGTGAAAGGGTTTGCTGATGACTTCGATTCGTAAGGCAGGACTCGCGCTTCTTCTCGTGCTCTTCGTCGTCGGCTGTAGCGACGACGTCACCACGATCACCCCCGAATCGGCGGCAGACCCGCTGGTCGCGGGCCCCTACCCGGTCGGCATCACGCGCATCGAGTTTTTCGACGCGTCGCGCAACCGCACCATCCTCACCGAGGTCTGGTACCCGGCCGACGAATCTGCGCGCGGCCAGGATCCCGCTCCGATCGTCTACTACCTGCCGGAGGGGCTCGAATCCCTCGGCGACAACGCGACCCTCGACCTGGTCGCCGTTCTCGATGCGCCGCTGTCCCCGGACGGCCCCTTTCCCCTGATCGCCTTCTCCCACGGTAACGGCGGTATCCGCTATCAGAACAACTTCCAGTGCGATCACCTGGCGAGCCACGGCTACGTCGTCGTCGCCCCGGACCATCAGGGCAACACCTTCTTCGAGACCGACTCGTCGATCAACCACGTGGTCGAGCGGCCGCTCGACATGATCTACCTGTTCGACACCTTCAGCGAGATGACCACTGAGCCAGGAGGACCGTTCGAAGGTTGGATCGACACCAGCGTCGGCTACGGCGTGACCGGCCATTCGTTCGGCGCCTACACCTCGATCGCCGCCGCGCTGATGGACGACCGCATCGCCGCCATCATGCCGATGGCAGTAGGATCTCCGCTCGGCGACGACTTCACCACTCCGGCGTTCTTCATGCTCGCCGCCGAAGACAAGACCATCGGCGAATCGGGCAACCAGGGAATTCTCAACTCGTTCGACCAGGCCGAGGGCCCGCGCTTCCTCGTCGAGATTCCCGATGCCGGCCACTATTCCTTCACCTTTGCCTGCCAGATCGGCTTGCCCGGCCCGTGGAACGGCGACGGCTGCCAAACCGGCACCCGCTTCGAGGACGGCTCCGAATTCGATTTCGTCGACGACCAACGAGTCTGGCGCATGGTCAACGGCTACTCCGCCGCCCTCTTCGGCCGCTACCTGAACGGCGTCCTCGAATACGAAGAAACCCTGACCACCAACCTCGACCCGGAAATCGCCGACTTCCAAGCAGATCTCTAGCCGCGCTCCACGCGGCGTCCCAAGGCGGGCTGCGCCCGCCGTCCCAAACTCGGCTTCGCCTTCGCGTCCCAAGGCGCGCGGCGCGCGCCGTCCCAAGCGCCTTCGGCGCGGGGTAACCGGTTGCGCCCTTGGGACGCCGCACTAGCGGAGCGACGTGCGGCTTGGGACGGTCGTGCGTGCAGCACGCCTTGGGACGGTCGTGTGCAGCACGCCTTGGGACGGTCGCGCGTGCAGCACGCCTTGGGACGGTCGCGCGTGCAGCGCGCCTTGGGACGCCGCGCGCGGCGCGGCTTGGTGCGGCTAGGCCGGCAGGCCGATCTTCTTGAGCTTGCGAATCAGACTGCCGAGCTGGAGCATGCTTTTCGGGCCGGCGCCGAAGGCCAGCGGGCCGATGTTCCAGATGACGACGTGGCGCAAGCCGACCCGGGTGAGCGCCCTCACCTCTTCGACGATCTGGTCGACGCTGCCGGCGAAGGCGGCGTCGGCGAGCAGCTCGGGGGTCGCCATCTTGCGGCCCTGCTCGAGAATCTCGGGCGGCACTTCCTCGGGAACGAACTGCGGGAAGCCTTCGTAGTCGGCGCCGAGGGGATGCTCGAGGCCGTGCTTCTTCCACAGCGGACCGGGCAGCAGCAGGGCCATGGCGCCGGTGGCGGGAACCTTCAGCGCCGCCTCCAGGGTCTTGTGCCGGTCGTCGCCGAGGATGACCTGGATCTGCAGAGCGGGCTCGAAGTGCGACAGATCGCGGCCGGCTTCGGCCGCGGCGGCGCGGATCCTGGCAAGGCCGTCGGCGTACTCGTCGGGCGTGAACTTGCGCGTCGGGTACCAGCCGTCGCCGTAGCGGCCGGTGAGGCCGAGCATGCGCGGCGCGTGCGAGGCGATCCAGATCGGTGGCGGCTTGCCCTGGTAGAGCGGCGTCGCGAACAACGCCTTGTCGAGCTTCCAGTGCTTGCCATCGAAGCTGACCGGCTCGCCGCCGCTCTCCCATAACAGGCGAATGATCTGCAGGGCTTCCTCGAGACGACCGACCCGTTGCACGAAGCGCATGCCGTAGGGCTCGACGTTCTCGCGCTCGCCGTTGCCGATGCCGAGAATCGCCTTGCCCTTGGTCATGTGATCGAGCGTGACGAACGCCTGCGCCAGAGTAACCGGGTGGCGCCGGTAGGGTTCGGTCACCCCGGTGCCGATGCGCACGCCACGATAGCGCGCCGCCATCATCCCCATCATCACGAATGGATCGAGAAACGCGTCGGGCGACGGCACCAGATCCGCCGCCGGCGTCAGCCCCGGCCCCCACAGCGAACGCGGCACGAAGCTGACGTAGTGGTCGGGCAGGAACAGCGAATCCACTCCCATCAGCTGATACATCCGCATGCTCGCTCGTTCGAGCGACAACGGCGTCGTACAGTTCGACTCGACCCCAACCGAAAGCCTGTTCGCCATCCCACTCCAATAGTCGAGCCTTCGGCTCGAGTCCAAAGCTACGCTCCGCGTAGCGTCCAAAGCCCTTCGACGCCGCGCTCGAAGGGCGGCCAAACGGCGGCTGGCGCCGCCGGTCCAAATGGTGGTCCAGGTCGACCGTCATCCGCCATTTGGACGCGATGGCGAAGCCGAGCTTTGGCCGCTGCGCGCAGCGCAGCTTTGGACGCCGCGCAGAGCGCGGCCGAACCGGAGTCCCGATTGACCCGCCCGCCCTTTGGACGCGCCGGCAGGCGCTTTGGACGCAATGGCGCAGCCGAGCTTTGGCCGCTGCGCGCAGCGCAGCTTTGGACGCCGCGCAGAGCGCGGCTTACAGGCGGTCCGGGTCTTCGAGGGCGAGGGCGGTGCAGGTTTCGGGGGCGCTGATCGGGTTGCAGCGCACCGGCATTCCGCCCGGCATCTGCACTGCGTAGCCGGTGCCGAAGTCGGGGTTCTCGACCGGGTAGTCGGTGCTGACGAACTGCGCTCCGCTGGCCAGGGCGACGTCGCGGCGCATGGTGTCGCCGTCGCGGGCTTCGCGTCCCTCGGGCGAATCGGCGCGGGTGCGCACGATGTAGCCGGCGGCGACCGCCCGCTGGATGCGGTCGAATCCGCCGATCGCGTTGTTGATCTTCATGAAGCCGGCCTCGGGACTGCCCTCGGGCGAGCTGGTGAAGAGCACGCGACCGCGCAGCGCCGGGTGGCCGTCGACGTAGGCGTCGAGCTTGCCGCCGCCGTTGTCGAGAGCGAACAACACCTTGCCACGCGCCTGACCGAGGGTCGGCCAGCCGTCCTCGAGCACCGCCTCCTCGAGCGTGTCGCGGTCGCCGCGCACGTCGTCGGGCGTGATCATCTGCGACTCGGGGAAGACGGAGCGAATCTCGACGTCGAGCAGGTCCAGCTCTTCCGCCCCGATCTGCGGCGGGACGAGAAACCCGAGGTCGAGAGGATCCGGAATCTCGTCGTCCTTGGCCTCGATCAGAATGGTGATCGGAACGTGGTGCGGATGCGCGTCGGACCAGCGCTTCACGTTCTCCAGGCACTCGATCAACGTGCCGCAGGTGGTTTCGTAATCGACCTCCTGCACGTGAAGGACCTTGAAACCGGGCAGATCCAGCCCCGGAATCACCGCGTCGTCGCCCTCGACGACCGTCAGGCCGACCGGGCTCTCGTATAGCCCGCCGTCCGGATCCCAGAAAATGTCGAGCTCGATCTGGCGCACCCCCTGACTCTCGAACTGTTCCTCGAGCGGCACGTGCGTGTACTCGAAGGCCTCGGCAGCCTCCTGCCCCAACACGTCGGCCAACAGGCCGAAGAGAACCTCGCCTGGCTGGATGTGGTAGCTGTTGTGGCTCCCCACCACCTGCATCTCGTTGATCCGCAACGAGTCGGTCGCGTCGTCGTCCGACCCGCAAGCGGAAACCAGCAACACCAAAGCAAAACCAAGCAAACGATATCGTAGAAACATTCGAGACCCCCGGGGCATCCTCTACTCGACCTGCGCAAGCTCGCGCAAGCGCAGAGCCGCGCAAGCCCGCTCCGCTTAGCCGCGCGCCGCGCGGCGTCCCAAGCTGCGCTCTGCGCAGCGTCCCAGGGCGTGCTGCACGCACGACCGTCCCAAGCCGCACGTCGCTCCGCTCGTGCGGCGTCCCAGGGGGCCGGCCGAGGAACCCCGCGCCGTCCCCGTCCCCCGAAGCTCGCAGAGCGCAGGGGGAAGGCGCTTGGGACGGCGCGCACCAGCGCGACTTGGGACGCAAAGGCGAAGCCGAGTTTGGGACGGCGGGCGAAGCCCGCCTTGGGACGCCGCGCGAAGCGCGGCTACGCGAAGCGCTTGCGTGGCTTTGGACTAGCGCGCAGCGCTCGACTAGCATCCGCCGATGCGGCGAGTCGTCGGAGAGAGATCGTGAAGCGGTTGTTGATCGCCAATCGCGGCGAGATTGCCCTGCGCATTGCCCGCGCGGCGGCCGATCTCGAGGTCGCGACGGTTGGGATCTATTCGTCGGATGATGCGCGCTCGTTGCACGCGCTGCGGGTCGACCGCGCGGTCGCGCTCGAGGCGAGCGGCGCCGCTGCCTATCTCGACGTCGAGGCGATGGTCGCGATCGCGCGCCAGCAAGGGTGTGACGCGATTCATCCGGGGTACGGGTTTCTCAGCGAACGCGCCGAGCTCGCCGCGCGCTGCGAGGATGCCGGGGTCCGTTTCGTCGGTCCGGCTGCGACCACTCTGCGCGCGCTCGGCGACAAGGTCGCGGCGCGGCGGCTCGCCGAGGAACAAGGCGTTCCCGTCCTGCGCGCCTCGGCGAAGCTGAGTGACGCGGCCGCGGCACGCGCCCTGTTCGAGAGTCTGCCGGCGGGGTCGGCGATGGTGATCAAGGCGGTGAGCGGCGGCGGCGGACGCGGCATGCGGGCGGTCGGCCGGGTCGAGGAGATCGAGCCGGCGATGCAACGCTGCCGATCCGAGGCCGAGAAAGCCTTCGGTTGCGGCGACCTCTACGCCGAGCAGAAACTGATCGGCGCGCGCCACGTCGAAGTGCAGATCGCTGGCGACGACGGCGGCGCGGTCGTCGCGCTGGGTGAGCGCGACTGCTCGCTGCAGCGGCGCCACCAGAAGATCCTCGAAATCGCGCCGCCTCCCCATCTCGACCGCGAGATTCGCCGCGCACTGCGCGAGGCAGCGCGCAAGATGGCGCTGGCGCTCGACTACCGCGGCCTGGGGACCTTCGAGTTCCTGGTCGACGTCGAGCGCGGCGCATTCTACTTCATCGAAGCCAATCCGCGCCTGCAGGTCGAGCATACGGTCACCGAGGAGACCGTCGGAGTCGATCTGGTTGCCGCGCAGTTGCGCCTCGCCGGCGGCGCCACGCTCGCCGAGCTGGGGCTCGATCGCGAACCCGCGTCGCGCGGATTCGCGATTCAGATGCGAGTCAACATGGAGACCCTCGACGCCGACGGCAGCGTGCGGCCGCAGAGCGGAACCCTGACCGCCTTCGACCTCCCAGCCGGAGCCGGCGTGCGCAACGAGACCGCCGGGTACGTCGGCTACACGCCGAGCCCGAGCTTCGACTCGCTGCTCGCCAAGGTGATCGTCCACAGCGAGGGCGACGACTTCCCATCCGCGCTGCGCAAGAGCCTGCGCGCCCTGCGCGAGCTCCGCATCGAGGGCATCGCCACCAACCAAGCCCTGCTCGACGCGATCCTGCGCGCTCCCGCCCTGGCCGACTACGCGGTGCACACCGAGTACATCGACGACAACCTCGCCGGCCTGCTGGCCGAACAGGACAACGCCGGCCGCTCCTTCTTCGGCGACGATCGCCAACGCGATCTCGCCGGCGCGCGTCTCGACTCTTCCGACCCCCTGGCAGTGCTCCAGCACGGCAAGTCCGCCGGGGCGAGCTCGACCACGGCGCTCGCCAGCACAGACCTGCCGCCGGGCGCCGTGCTTGCACCGGTCCAGGGAACGGTGGTCGCAGTCGCGGTAGAGCTCGGCGCCACGGTCGCCGCCGGCGAGGAGCTGCTCGTCCTCGAAGCGATGAAGATGGAGCACGTCGTCGCCGCCCCCTGCGGCGGCGCCGTCAGCGAGATCGCGGTCGGCGCCGGCGACACCGTGTTCGAAGGGCACCTGCTGGTTCGCATCGAGCCGGGCGACGACCAGGCCGCGGTCGAGCAAGACACCGAAGACATCGACCTCGACCGAATCCGGCCCGACCTCGCCGAGGCGATCGAGCGCCACGCCGTCGGACTCGACGCGGCGCGCCCCGAATCGGTGGCGCGGCGGCGCAAGACCGGCCACCGCACCACGCGCGAGAACATCGCCGATCTCTGCGACGACGACTCCTTCGTCGAATACGGCGCTCTCGTCCTGGCGGCACAGCGACGGCGCCGATCCAACGAAGAGCTGATCGCCAAGACTCCGGCCGACGGCTTGGTCGCCGGCATCGGCAGCATCAACGGCGAGTGGTTCGACCCGTCGACCGCGCAGTGCGCGGTTCTGTCGTACGACTACACCGTCCTCGCCGGCACCCAGGGTCTGCAGAACCACCGCAAGAAGGACCGCATGTTCGAGCTGGCGGCCGAGCGCAAGCTGCCGGTCGTGCTCTTCGCCGAAGGCGGCGGCGGGCGGCCCGGCGACACCGACGGCTACGGCGTCACCGGCCTCGACTGCCTCGCCTTCCAGCTCTTCGCCGAGCTCAACGGACAGGTACCGACGGTCGGCATCACCACCGGGCGCTGCTTCGCCGGCAACGCCGCGCTGCTCGGCTGTTGCGACGTCGTCATCGCCACCGAGGGTTCCAACATCGGCATGGGCGGACCGGCGATGGTCGAAGGCGGCGGGCTCGGCGTCTTCCGTCCGGAAGAGATCGGTCCGATGGCGGTGCAACTCGCCAACGGCGTGGTCGATCTGCCGGTCGCCGACGAGGCCGAAGCGGTTGCCGTCGCCAAGCGCTACCTTTCGTACTTCCAGGGCTCGCTGGCGGAATGGAGCGCACCCGACCAGCGCCGCCTGCGCCACGTCATTCCGGAGAACCGCCTGCGCATCTACGACATCCGCAGCGCGATCGAGGTTCTCGCCGACGAGGGCTCGGTGCTCGAGCTACGCCGGGACTTCGGCAAGGGGATGGTGACGTCGCTGATCCGCATCGAAGGCGCGCCGCTCGGCATCGTCGCCAACAACCCGACCCATCTCGCCGGCGCGATCGACAGCGACGGCGCCGACAAGGCTGCCCGCTTCATGCAACTGTGCGACGCCTTCGGTCTGCCGCTCCTGTTTCTCTGCGACACTCCCGGCATCATGGTCGGCCCCGAGGTCGAGAAGACCGCGCTGGTGCGCCACGCGGCGCGCATGTTCGTCACCGGCGCCGGCATCTCGGTGCCGTTCGGAACGATCGTCCTGCGCAAGGGCTACGGCCTCGGCGCCCAGGCGATGGCCGGCGGCAGCTTCAAGGCGCCCTGCTTCACAGTAGCCTGGCCGACCGGCGAGTTCGGCGGCATGGGCCTGGAGGGCGCGGTCAAGCTCGGCTTCCGCAACGAGCTCGCCGCGATCGAAGACCCAGAAGAGCGCAACCGCCAGTTCCAGGAAATGGTCGACCGCATGTACCAGGTCGGCAAAGCGGTCAACATCGCATCCCACTTCGAGATCGACGAGGTCATCGACCCGGCCGACTCGCGCAAGTGGATCCGTACGATTCTCACCGAGCGGGCGGCGCCAATCGCGGCGCGCAAGCCGCGGATCGATACCTGGTAGGCTTGGGGTTCAGGCTCTTTTTATCCACAGATTACTCAGATTTCGCAGATTGGTTTCCGGAGGACCGGGGGGCCCCAAAAACCGCGTAATCTGCGTAATCTGTGGACAAAAGTCCTGCCGGCCGACGTGGTATTCGGTCGGTCGATCTGGGAAGGTCGCGTCGCGGTGACGACCGAAGAGCTGATGAGATTGGCGATCGCGGCCGCGCGGCGGGCGATCGAGAACGGCCAGGGGCCGGTCGGTTGTGTGATCGCGCGGGACGGTGTGGTCCTGGCGAGCGAGTACAACCGGGCTCGCGAATCTCTCGACGTGTCGGCGCACGCCGAGATCGTCGCCTTGCGCGCCGCGGCTCAGGCGGCCGGCAGTCGGCGCCTGCCCGGTGCGATCGCCGTGACGACCTGCGAACCGTGCCCGATGTGCGCAGCGGCTCTTCACTTCGCTGAGGTGTCGGCGGTCGTCTACGGCGCCTCGATCGCCGACCTGGAAGAGGCCGGCTACCGGCAGATCCAACTGAGCGCGGCCGAGCTCTTCCGACTCGCAGGCGACTCGATCCGCGTCGAGGGAGGCGTGCTGGGAGAGGAATGCCGCCGGCTGCTGTACGAGGATGCGAAGCGATCGTAGCCGGGAGACACCGTGCAAAAGAGGGACGGAGGCTGTTCCTCTTTGTCCACAGATTGCACAGATTTCGCGGATTTGGTCTCTGCTGACCGATGCCCAGAATCTGTGTAATCTGCGTAATCTGTGGATAGAAGGCTTGCCGTCAGGATGCCGCGCCGCCGCGCAGGACCTTGCCGGGTAGTGACGAGTCGCTACCGCTTGCTTCGCTCAGCCGCGTGCCATTGACGATCACCGCGTCGATTCCGGAAGCGTCCGAAACCAGGCGGTCGGCGCCGCCCGGGAGGTCGTGGACGCGGCGCAGCGGACTGCAACCGACGGTGTCGGGGTCGAAGACGACGACGTCGGCCGGCCGCCCCGCTGCGAGCAGGCCGCGGTCGCGCAGGCCGAAGATCTCGGCGGAGCGCGAGGTCAGCAGACGGATCGCCTGTTCGAGGGTCAGTGCCTTGCGCTCGCGCACCCAGTGGCCGAGCAGGTGAGTCGAGAAGCAGGCGTCGCACAGTTGGCTGGCGTGGGCGCCGGCGTCCGACAGACCGAGCATCGCCCCCGGGTGCTGCAGCAGCTCGGCGACGATCGACTCCTCGGCGTTGGCGACGGCCGAACGAAAACGCGCTTTCAGATCCGAGGCGAGGGCGACGTCGAGCGCCAGGTCGACCGGGTGGACACCGCGCTCGGCGGCGAGCTCGGCGACGTTGCGTCCCTCGAGCGAACGATCCTGCTCGCAGTCGGAAATCTCGGTGCGATCCCAGCGCACTCCGAACCCCTCGGGCTCTTGGCGTTCGCGGAAGGCGGCGCGAAACTCCTCGTTCGCGTAGATCCGCTTCTTCTCCTCGCGGTCTCCCTTCGAGACGGGGTTGAACAGCTTCATCATCTCGAAGGGGAACGGCGTCTCGAACTGAAACTCGAACATCAGCGGCCGGCCGCTGACCTGCGGCACCACCGGCGCGCCCCCCTTCTGCAGGGCCAGGCTCTGGTCGAGGATGTCGCGGTGCCCGGTCGGCCCGAAGGCGCCGCCGAGCAGCGCGGTCCAACTCACCGGCTTGCCGGTGGCGCGGGCGATTGCCTCAAGCTGATTGAGAAACAAATCGGCGCCGATAGTCGCCTGCATCACGCCGTGATCGGACTCGCGCAGCGCTCCCGCGATCGACTCGATCTCGGCGAAGCTCGAAGCGCGGCTCGGCACCGGTCTGCCGGCATAGCCGACGTGAGTCGGCGCGTGCGAGGTCGCGAATCCGACCGCACCGGCGGCGAGCGCCTCCGCCACCAGCGAGCGCATCGCCGCGACCTCGTCGTCGTTCGCCTCGCGCTCGGTCGACTCCTCGCCCATCACGTACATCCGGATCGGCGTGTGCCCGACCAGCGCCGCGACGTTGATCGCCGAGCCCTGCCGCTCGATCGCGTCGAGATACTCTGGAAACGATTCGAACGGCCAGTCCTCGCCCAGCCCGGCGTGCAACGACTCGAGCGACATCCCCTCGACGCTCTCCAGCGTCCGCAGAATCAGATCGCGATGCTCCGGTCGTGTCGGCGCGATACCGAACCCGCAGTTGCCGATCACCACCGAGGTCACGCCGTGCGAAGGCGAGATCGACAACATCCGGTCCCAGAGAATCTGCGCGTCGTAGTGCGTGTGGATGTCGACGAAACCCGGGCAAACGACACGGTCGCTAGCGTCGATCACCTCGGCCGAGCCGGCGCTGAGATCCTCACCGATGTCAGCGATCCTGCCGTCGGCAATCGCAACGTCGGCCCGCCGCCCCGGTGCCCCCGTTCCGTCGACGACAGTGCCGCCGCGAATGAGAATCTGCTCGCTCATATTCAGTCCCTTCCCCGAATAGGACTTGCCACCATAGGTCGCGCCGCCACCAATGCAAAGATCTCCATCCCGGGTGCGCAAATCGCCGAAAGACTTCCTCCCCCGATGGGGGAGGATTGAGGAGAGGGAGTCTCTGACAACGGCGGCGTTAGCCGACCACCGACGCAGTGCTTCGCCGCTGGCGGCGAAGCCATCCCATTCGCCCTCTCTGCCCCTATCGGGGCATCTCCCCCGTAGGGGGAGATGGTTTAGTACTGAAATCGGCTATGGCCGATTTCCACATCGGACCGTCCTCACGATCGTAGACTGGATCTAGCCGATCACCCGCAATCGTGAGAAACCACCCCGATGACCGACTTCCAACCCACCGACCGCACCCGTGTTCGCCGTGTCGCCAACCGCGCCAGCTACGACCGCGACACCATCTACTCGATCCTCGACGACGCTCTCGTCGCGCACGTCGCCTTCATCGCCGGCGACGCGCCGGTCGTTTTGCCGATGGCTTTCGTTCGCGTCGGCGACGCGGTCTACCTGCACGGCTCGACCCGCGCCCGCATGTTCGAAACGATCGCCGGCGGGGCGCCGATCTGTGTCACCGTGACCCTGCTCGACGGACTGGTGCTGGCGCGTTCCGCCTTCCACCACTCGGTCAACTACCGCTCGGTGACCATCCACGGCAGCGGCAGCGTCGTCGCGGAGCGCGACCGAGCGCTCACGGTGTTGCGGGCGCTGACCGAAAAGATCGCCAGCGGACGCTGGGAGGCCGTGCGCGAGCCCAACGAGCAGGAAATGAAGGCGACCCTGGTCGTCGAGATCCCGATCGTCGAGGTATCCGCCAAGGTGCGCAGCGGCGACCCGATCGACGACGAAGACGACTACGCCCTGCCGATCTGGGCGGGCAGCGTCGCCATCGAACGACGCTACGCCGAACCCGTCGCGGACGCACGGTTGCCCGGCGACATCGAAGTCCCCGAGCACGTGCGCAAGCTCACCCGGCGTTAACCTCAAAGAACAAATAGTTCGCGAGTGAAAACGCGTTAGGGCGTGCCAGATGTGGCCAAGCGCAGCTCGTTCGAACCGGAGCGTAGTTCATCCTACGTGAGGATTCGGACGAGCGAGCACGGCCGCAGATGGTGCGGCCTGGCGCGAGCCGCAGGCGATTTGCGCCGCGAACTATTTGCTCTTTGAGGTTAACGCTTCTTCGTCTTCTTGGCGGCGGGGCGCTTCTTCTTGGCTTTGTCCTTGCCGCGCACCGTGAGCACCGGGCGCGGCGAAAGACGTACCACACGCTCGGCGACGCTACCGAGAAGAAGGTGACCGAGCCCGCCGCGGCCATGCGTACCCATGACGATGAGATCGCACTTCTTCGCGTCGGCGACGTCGAGGATCACCTGGAAGGGCGTTCCGGTCTTGATGACCCCCTCGACCGGCACCCCGCGGCGTGACAGTCGCGCCATCAGCTTGTCGAGCGACTGACGCGCGGCGGCGCGCTGGTCTTCGAGCAGCGGCGGAACGTTGATCTCGGGCGAGATCGGCGAGCCGACGAATACCATCGGCTCGATCGCGTAGAGCAGCACGACCTTGGCCCCGAGCTCGTCGGCCAGGCCAGTGGCATACGACAGAGCGTTCTCCGAGATGTCCGAGAAATCGACCGGTGCAAGAATTCGACGAACCTTCATATCTTCCTTCCCCTTCCGCCGCGACCAGCCGGCCGCGCCGCTTTGCGCAATTTCCATACACTGCTTCAGGACTTCGCGCGTCGCAAGCACTCCGGATTGCGAAAAAGCAGAAGCCGAAAGCCGCGGTAGAGCGACACGCCGGCAGTCATTTCGCGCCCATTCCAGAGAGCCGGCGATCGAGACACCGCATCGCGTGGGCATGCCGCGTGGCGCGGATCTTGGACCACTCGAACGCAGCATTTACCGTCCCCGCCGCATCCAGGTTGGGCGGGGAGGTGGCGGGGAGTCGCAGATCGCATGTCGGATGGAAGATACCTGAGCAGATTCTCGGCAGTCGCCGGGGCGCTATTCCTGATCCTCCACGCCGCCAGCGCCGCCGCGCAGGTTGGGCCGAACGTCGTCCCGGGCTTTCCCAACGTCGCGCAAACTCCGGGCGCGATCCTCAGCGGACTCAACGCTCCGCAGCAGGGTCGCACCGCCGTGCTCGCCTACCACAACGGCGTGCTGTTCACGGTACCCGAGATTCCATCGAGCCAACCCGGCGCCGACTTCCAGGTTCGCACCTGGGACATCTCGGATCCGACGCAACCGGTCGTGCTGGCGCAGTGGGGAACCACGCCGCACCCGATCGCCGCGCACGGCTACTTCAAGAGCGGCCAGTACCTGATCATCGGCTCGAACTGGCCGCCCGAGTCGCCCTGGTCCTTCGTGCCGGACAGCGCCCAGCATACGGTCGAGCGCACCAGCTTCCCCGAGCTCACCTGCGCCGGAGCGCGCGGCTGCCTGTTCGGTCCGTGGTACGTCAACCAAACCTTCTGGAGCTACAACGAGGTTTCGGGCGACGCCGAGATCTACATCGACTGGGTGTTGCAGTCGTCGTGGGACCACCTCGGGCTGACCGGCGTCGTCGGCCACCCGTTCCTGCTCGGCGACCTGTTGATCTTCGCCTCCGATCAGAGTCGCACCGGCGTCGCCACCTACGACGTCAGCGACCCGACCAATCCGGTTCTGCTCGACGTTCTCACCGCCGGCGGACCCGGCGGCTACTGGCCCGAGATCTGGGGCAACGAAGGAGAGCTCTACATCGTCTTCCCCTACCGCACCGGCGGCAACGGCTTTCGCGTCGTCGACGCGACCGACCCGGCCAATCTGCGTTTCATCGCCGACCGATCGCTGCCCGGCGACGAGTCGATGTACATCCAGTTCCAGGACGAGTTCGCCTTCATGGGTAGCCACAAGGTCGACATGCGCACCCTCGAGTCGGTGCTCTACCTCGACGGGGCGAACACTCCGCGCCCCAACCAGCCGGGGCAGACCGGCATCAACACCAGCCAACACCTGTTGCCGATCGGCAATCTCCTGGTCACCGGAGGCATCGGTCCCAACGAAGGGATGGCGATCTGGGCGCACCAGGCCGAGCCGGACACGCGAGGGCCGTCGGTCGGCTTCCACATCCCGCAGGCCGGGCGCACCAACTACCCGCTCGGCGCGCCGATCAGTCTGCTGATCCACGAGACTCTCGAGACCTTCACCATCGTCAACGGCGAGACGTTCCTGGTTCGACCGGTCGGCGGATCTCCGCTCGAAGGACGGCTCACCTTCTCCTTCGACGACGTTCTCACCTTCGTCCCCGACGAACCTCTCCTGCCCGACACTTCCTACGAGGTCGTGCTGCCCGACGGCGGAATCAAAGACGCCGCGGGTAACGGGATCCTCGGCTACTCGTTCGTCTTCTCGACCGGCTCGAGCCTGGGCGGCAACGCGCCGCCGACCATCGACGAGCTCAGCGCCGGTCCGGTGCCGGCGGCTCCCGGCCAGTCGGTGACGCTGAGCGCGGACGCCAGCGACGCCGATCTCGACCAGCTCGAGTATCGCTTCGACTTCGGCGACGGCTCGCCGAAGACCGCCTGGTCGAGCAGCGACACCGTCGCCACCAGCTACGCCGAAACCGGGCACTATCGCGCCAGCGTCCAGGTGCGCGACGAAGCCGGCTCGATCACCACGGAGACCGTCACCATCACCGTCATCGTCGCGCCGAGCGGTCCGGCACCGACCAACAGCGGACCGATCTTCTGCGACTCGGAGCGACGCGACGTCTGGATCGTCAATCCCGACAACGACTCGATCACCATCGTCAATCCCGACACGCGCGTCCCGACCCTCGAGCAACCGGTGTGCGACGACCCGCGCGCGGTCGCGCTGTCCCATCTCGGCGAGGCCTGGATCACCTGCCACGACGACGACACGGTGCGCGTGCTCGCCAACGATGGCAGCGAGATCACCTCGATCGCCACCGGTCACGGCAGCGCGCCGATGGCGGTGGCGATGTCGCCGGACGGGCGCGACGCATTCGTCACCCTCTACGGCAGCGGGCAGTTGCTCCGTTTCGACACCGAAAGCCGGCAACAGTTCGCCAGCCTCGACCTCGGCCCGACGGCGCGGGCAATCGCCGTCACCGGCGACGGCAGTCGGGTCCTGGTGACCCGCTTCCTGTCGCCGCGCAACCACGCCGAGGTCTGGGACGTCGACGCCGCCTCGATGACCCTCAACCGCACCATCGTGCTGCGCAAGTTCGGCAACGACGAAAACGCCGACTCGACCGCCTCCGGCCGCGGCGTGGCGAACTATCTCGCCGGGATCGCCATCGCGCCGGACGGACAATCGGCCTGGGTCGCCTCGAACAAGCCCAACGCCGAACGCGGACTGCTGTTCGGACCCGACCTCGACCAGGACAACACGGTTCGCAACATCGTCACCCAGATCGATCTCGCCAGCTCCACCGTGCGCGGCGCGATCGACATCGACAATAGCGACTCGGCCCGCGCCGTCGCTTTCTCTCCGCTCGGCGACTACCTGATGGTCACGCTGCAGGGCAACGACGAGACGGTCGTCCTCGACGCGCTGGCGATCGACAGTTCGAACGGACTCGGCAGCTTCGTCACCCGTCTCGGCACCGGCGCGGCGCCGCAGGGCCTGTGCGTCGACACCGAGACCGGCCGCACCTTCGTCAAGAACTTCACGTCGCGCGACGTCACCATCCAGGAAACCGCGGCGCTGTTCGACGACGGCAACGTCTCGATCGGCGCAACCGACGTCGGCACGGTCACCAACGAAGCTCTCGGCCCAGACGTTCGCCTCGGCAAGCAGATCTTCTACAATGCGAGCGACCCGCGGATGAGCGCCGAGGGGTACCTGAGCTGCGCCACCTGCCACGTCGACGGCGGCCACGACGGCCGCGTCTGGGACTTCACCGGCCGCGGCGAGGGCATGCGCAACACCACCACCCTGCGCGGCCGTGCCGGCACCGGCCACGGCAACGTCCACTGGACGGCCAACTTCGACGAGATTCAGGACTTCGAGAACGACATCCGCGGCGCCTTCGGCGGCAGCGGGTTTCTCAGCGACAGCGACTTCGCCGCCACCAGCAACTCGCTCGGCGCCGCCAAGGCCGGGCTGTCGACCGATCTCGACGCGCTTGCCGCCTACGTGACCTCGCTCGACGCGGCGACCGCGCCGCGCTCACCGTACCGGCAAGCCGACGGCGAGATGACCGCCGACGCAATCAGCGGCGAGGCCTTGTTCGCCAACCTCGGCTGCGCCTCCTGCCACTCCGGCGCCGAGCTCACCGACAGCACGCTGGGCAGCGCCAACCTGCACGACGTCGGCACCACGCGAACCACCTCCGGGCAACGGCTCGGCGGAGCGCTCACCGGTATCGACACCCCGAGCCTGCTCGGCGTCTGGGCCGGCGCGCCGTATTTCCACGACGGCTCGGCCGAGACCATCGAGGACGTCTATCGAGTCGCGGGCGGCGTCGTCATCGAAGCCGAGACGGCGACCCCAATCGGCGGCGCCTACGTGCAGAACCAGTGGGTCCAGTTCAACAACGACGACACCGTGCACGGCCGCGCGCTGGTGAGTCTCGACGGCGGCGGCATCGAGATCGACGGCGTCGACGGCGGCAGCGGCGGCACCGGCGCGGTCGAGATCCGCTACAGCGTCGGCTACTACAACGGCCACACTCTCGACGTCAGCGTCAACGGCGGGCCGATCACCTCGGGAGCCATCCCCTTGCTCGGCAACGACCCGGGCTGGCGCCACACCAACTGGCGCAATCTGCGCCTCGAAGGCATCGTCTTCGCCGCCGGCACCAACAACACGCTGCGCATCACGACGCCGATCAGCTGGGCCAACGTCAG
>JAUIGL010000074.1 GCA_030430165.1 bacterium
GTCGCCGCGCCCCCGCTGACGCCCGGTCCCCCCTCCTTACCAAGGAGGGGGTCAGGGGGAGGTAAACACTGCGACGCAAGGAGCTTCCTCATACCGGGCGATTGGCTCACCGCTTGACCCCCCTGAAGTCCCCCCTTGCCAAGGGGGGACGAGGTCCGGGTCGCCGTTGCCAAGGGGGGACGAGATCCGGGTCGCCGTTGCCAAGGGGGGGACGAGGTCCGGGTCGCCGTTGCCAAGGGGGGACGAGGTCCGGGTCGCCGTTGCCAAGGGGGGGACGGAGCTCGGGTTCGGGCCGTGCTTTCAGCAAACGCGGTTGCCAATCGAACTGAACCACGACCGCTGTGACTCCTCCGTCGAGTTGCGATATGTAGCGCTGCCTTGGACGGAATCGACGCAGCGATCCTGATCGCCGGCGGCATGTTCGCCGGCGTCTTCAACACCCTGGCCGGCGGCGGGTCGCTGGTTTCGGTCCCCTTGTTGGTGCTGGTCGGCCTGCCGGGAACCGTCGCCAACGGCACCAACCGCGTCGGCATCTTCGCCCAGAGCATCGCTGCGGCCCGCAGTTTCCGCGCCGAAGGTGTGCCCGGGTTCGGCGAGGCGGCGCGCCTGCTGCTGCCGATCGCGATCGGCGCGGCGATCGGCGCCTTCGCCATCTCCAACCTCGCCGACGAGACCTTCGAGTGGCTGTTCGGAGTCGTCATGATCGCCCTGCTGCCGCCGATCCTGCTGCGGCCAAAGCCGGCGCAGAGCGGCGCCTCGCGCTGGTCGCCGGCGACGACCTTCATGGTATTCCTCGCGATCGGCCTCTACGGCGGCGCCTTCCAGGCCGGCGTCGGCATCTTTCTGGTCCTCGCCCTGGCCCACAGTGGCTACGATCTGGTCACCGCCAACAGCATCAAAGTGGTCGTCAACGCGGTCCTCAGCGCCGCCACCCTGCCGGTGTTCATCGCCCAGGGCCAGGTGCTGCTGGTGCCCGCCATCCTGCTGGCGATCGGCTACGCCATCGGCGGAACGGTCGGCGCGCGCGTCGCCGTGCACGGCGGCGAGCGCATCATCCGCCCGGCGCTGACCATCGCCGTCCTCGCCCTGGCCGGCCGCATGCTCGGTCTGTACTGAGAGACCCGTCCATCTTCGGCCTTGGCATCGAACGCACCCGTGCAGCCATTGTCAGACCGCTTATGCCGTGTTTGTTTCGTCGGATGAAGCTGCAATTCACTCGATCGCTGATCGGCGCTCTACTCCTCGCCGGTGCCTGCACTCTGGCCAACGGTGAGCCCGAGCCAAGCCACTCCGCCGACGCGCACGCGCCGGGGCGCGCCACCAGTCACCGCTCGTTCGCCGACGTCGAACGCTGGAGCAAAGTGTTCGACGACCCGAAGCGCGCCGAGTGGCAGAAGCCCGACGAAGTGATCGCCGCCCTCAACATCAAGCAAGGCCAGGAGGTGGCCGATCTCGGCGCCGGCACCGGCTATTTCCTGGCGCCGCTGGCGCGGGCGGTCGGAAGCGACGGGACGCTGTACGCGGTCGAGGTCGAGGCGTCGCTGGTCGATCACCTGCGACAGCGAGCCGAGGCCGGCGAGCTCGACCAGGTCATTCCCCTGCTCGCCTCCAAGGACAACCCGCGCCTGCCGCGCGGCCGCCTCGACCTGGTGGTGATCATCGACACCTTCCACCACCTCGACCGCCGCGCAGCCTACCTGCCCCGCCTCGCCGAGGCGCTCACCCCGACCGGGCGGGTGGCGATCATCGACTGGCGCAAGGAGGAGCTTCCCGAGGGCCCACCGCTCGATCACAAGCTGGCGCGCGACGAGGTGATCGCGGAGATGAAGGCCTCCGGGTTCACCCTGCTCGAGAGCCCGGAGATTCTGCCCTACCAGTATTTCCTGGTCTTCCGGCGGCCGGCGCTGGCCACCCACTGAGCGCCCAGCGAGGCCATCAATCCGAGCGCGAGCGGTCGAGCTGGCGCGGCAGCTCGTGCAGCTGCTCGATCCGCTGCGCCGCACCGGACTGTTCGCCGACGCCGAGGAACGGCATGCCCGCCGCTTCGGCCGCCTGGCGGTCGGTCTCGGCGTCACCGACGAACAAGCTGCGCTGCGCCGTCGTCCCCAAGCGCGCCACGCACAGCTCGAGCATGTCGGGCGCCGGCTTTGGCCGCTCGACGTCGTTGGTGCCGACCACGAGATCGAGGTAGGGGCCCAAACCGAAGCGATCGGCGACCCCCTGCGCGGTGCGCGAGCGGTTCGACGCCATCGCCAGCTTGCTGTCGCGTCCGAGCTGCTCGAGGATCTCGAACAAGCCTTCGGCGGGCTGCATGAACTCGTAGAAGGGACCGTAATCCATCGCCCGAGCGGTGCTGCCGGCGAGCCGGCGCAGCGGTGTATCGATACCAAACAGACGGTCGTACAACTGACCAGCGGCGAGGAAATGGGCGAGATCCTCGCCGGGCGCATCGAGCCTCGGCTGACCGATCGCCTCGAGCACCGCGTTGTGGAAGGCGACGTTGGCCGGACGCGAGTCGAAGAGGACTCCGTCGCAATCGAAAATGATCAGATCCAGTTCCATGCGATCTCGGTATCGCTATCGGTATCGTCTTCGCTTTTCGATACCGACCCCGATTGCGCCGGCCTCGGGCGCCAGACCGGCGGAGCTCATCCCTGCCCCTGCCGGTGCAGCGGCGCTTCCCGGCGCGGCAGCGTGACCACCGCCCTACCGGTTCGATCCCAGATCCGAACGGTACCGTCGAGACCGGCAGCGACCACCCGCCCGGCGTCGCTCACTGCCACGGAAGTGACGGCTCGCTGATGTCCACGCATGACGACCGCTGTCGCCAACGCGCCGCGGCGGCGCAACCGCGCCGTGCCGTCGAAGCCGGCGCTGACAATCCAATCGCCGGCCACCGCGACGGCGCGCAGGTGGTGGCCGGCGTGCGCCGAGTCGACCTCGGCGATGATCTCGCCGGCGAGCGACCAGATCTGCATGCCGCCGGAGAAATCGGCGGCGACGAAGCTCTCGCCATCGGCAAAGAACGCGAGCGAGCGGTCCCACCCCCACTGCACGTCCCAGCGAAGCAAATTCGGCAGCATCTCGGCGAACTTTGCGTTGACCGCGCGCGGCGACGCGAGCGCGGTCAGCGAATCACCTTCCAGGCGCCAGATCCGCAGCCGCGTATCGGCGCCCTCGGAGACCAGGTGAGTGCCGTCCGGCGAGAGCGCCAGCGACAGCACCGGGCCGTCGTGCGCCGGCTCGCGGGAGCGCGCGCGGCCGCCGAAATCCCACAGCTGGATTTCGCCGGCGGCGGTTCCACACGCCAACCGCTGCCCGGCGGCCGCCACCACCCGCACCCCATCGGCTTGGTCGGTGCGCCGCCACAAGCGGGTGCCGTCGGTGCTCCACAAAGCGACCGCGCCGGCCGACTCGGCGACGAAGATGGCGCGGCCGGCGGCGGCAAACACCGCGTCGGCGGCTCCGGCGGCCAGCGCATGCAGGCGCTGCGGCTCGCCGGCAACATCCCACAGTTGCACGTCGCCGCCGCGGTCGACGACCAGCAAGCGGCCGGCATCGCCGGCGGCGAGGGCGACCCGACGCGGGTCGGCCGTGCCCGCATGGCGCTTTGCCAGCGGCAGCGCCGCAGATGCCTCGGCGGTCGGCAACGCGGGCGCCGCAGCCGGCGGCGCCGCCGGTCCGCTGCCGTCACAACCCGGAACAGCGGCGAGCACTGCGCTCAGCACCCAGGCGAGGCGGCTGCTGCGGCTACTCGTAACGCAGCACCTCCACCGGCGAGAGCAGCGCAGCCTGTCGCGCCGGGTAGAGCGTTGCCAGCAAGCTGATGACGAAGGCGCAGCCACCCACCAGCAGAAAGTGCCAGGCGTAGATGCGCACCGGGATCGTCGACACGTAGAACACGTCGACCGGCAGATCGATGAATTGGTAGCGCGACAAGGCCAGACAACCGAGATAGCCGAGAACCGTGCCGATGCTCGCGCCGGCGACGCCGATGGCCAGGCCCTTTGAGACGAAGATGGCGCGAATCGACGCTCTGGTCGCACCCATCGAGCGCAGGATGGCGACGTCCTTGCGCTTCTCGGTCACCACCATCACCAGAGTCGCGAGAATGGTGAACGCTGCCACCAGAACGATCAGCAGGAGGACGATGAAGTACACGGTCTTCTGCAGGCGCAGGGCGGCGAACAGATTGTGATTGCTCTGCAGCCAGTCGCGAACTCGGTAGGGAAAGCCGAGAGCCTGGTTCACCCGCTCGGCCACCGCGCTGGTGTCGTCGAGGTCGGCCACCTTCACCTCGATGCTGCTCACCCTTCCGCCCAATCCGAACAGCTGCTGCGCCTGGGTGAGATCGAGATAGGCCACCGCCTTGTCGTACTCGGGCATGCCGGAATCGAACAGCCCGACGATCGCCAGGCGCCGCAGGCGCGGCACCGACGAGTCGGAGTCCGGCCCGACCGGCATCGCCGCCTGCACCGCGTCGCCGACCTCGAGGCCGAAGTCCTCGGCCAGGCGACTGCCGATGACGACGCCGGGAAGGCGGGCGGTCATACCCCGCCCCGCGCCGAGTGGCACCGCGTGCGAGCCGCGCAGATTCTCGAGCGCACCGGCGACCAGGCTGTCGCGCAGGTCGGCGCCGGCGGCGCTCGGGTCGATGCCGCGCACGAAGACGCCGGCCACCCGATCGCGGTTGGAAAGCATCAGGTGGCCGTAGACGAAGGGAGTCGCCGACTCGACGCCATCGACCTCGCGTACCGCGCCGAGAACGCCGTCCTGGTCGTCGATCGGGCCGAACTGATGCATCACCAGGACGTGCGGGTTGAAGCCGACGATGCGGTCGCGCAGGTCTTCCTCGAACCCGGTCATCACCGCCAGCACGATATTGAGTGTCATCACCCCGAGGGCGACGCCGACCGCCGAGAACAGAGTGAGCAACGAGACGAAGGCCTCGGTGCGGCGCGCCCGCAGGTAGCGCAGCCCAATGAACAGCTCGTAACGCATTCGCTCAGCTCGGCACTTGATCCATGGTCACGTGGACGGGGCGATCAGCGACGCGTTCCAGCCAGCGCAGGACGTTCGGGTAGCCGTCGAGATCGAAACCGCCTTCCGGTGCCACATGGGTGTACGCGTACAGGGCGAGGTCGGCAATCGTCAGCCGCTCGCCGACGAAGTAGGTGCGGCCCGACAAATGCCGCTCCATCACCTCGAGCGCGGCCAGCCCGGGCGCGCGCCGGCGTGCCAGATCGTCGGCCACCTCCTGGGTCTGCTCGCGGTGCTGGCGCAGGAAGCGCGAGGTCGCGATGTACGGTTCGTGGCTGTACTGCTCGAAGAACATCCACTGCAGCACCTGGGCGCGGGCGAATCGCTCGTCCGGCACGAGCTCGGTGCCCTCGCACAGGTAGAACAGAATCGCATTGGATTCGGCCAGGGTGGAGCCGTCGTCGAGCTCGAGCACCGGGATGCGGCCGTTCGGGTTCTTTTCGAGAAAGCGCGGGGTCCGCGAGCCGCCTGCGAGAATGTCGACCTCGACCAGCTCGTAGTCGGCCGCGAGATGCGCCAGGGCAAGCCGCACCTTGTAGCCGTTGCCGGAGAAAGTCGCGTCGTAGAGCTTCATCCCCACCGGGATTATCAGGCGGGGCGCGCTGGATGAACCTGCATCGCACGCTCGTCGCAACGGGGCTGCTGGCGAGCCCGCGGCAGCGGCCGGAGGGCTGCAGACGGGCGACGCCGCGTCCCCTAATGGGAACCGCGCCTCTCCTCTGGTATCTCCTGAGTCGTTCGCGGAACTCGAGCCGCGATCCCGCACCGCCATGTTGAACCGAGCCATCGCCTGGTTTGCGACCAACTCCGTCGCCTCCAACCTGCTCCTCGTGGCGGTCGTCGTCGGCGGGCTGGTGACCATGCCGAGCTTGATCCTCGAAGCCTTCCCCGAGGTGACGATGGGGATCGTCAACATCAGCGTGGAGTACCCCGGCGCCGCCCCCGAGGAGGTCGAGGAGGGCATCTCGGTTCGCATCGAGGAGGAGATCTACGGCCTCGACGGCGTCAAGCGGCTGGTCTCGGAATCGCTCGAGGGCCTGAGTAAGGTCCGCGTCGAGCTGACCTCGGACGCCGACGAGGACACCGTCCTCGACGAGATCAAGACCAGGGTCGACGCCATCGACACGTTTCCGGACGAGGCCGAGAAGCCGGTGATCGAGCTGGTCGTCGCCCGCCTGCAGCTGCTCAACGTGGCGGTCTCGGGCAATACCGACGAGCGCACCCTGAAGCAACTCGGCCAGCGCGTGCGCGACGAGATCTCCGCCCTGCCGTCGGTGAACTACGTCCACCTCGCCAGCGTGCGCCCGTACGAGATATCTGTAGAGGTCTCCGAGAAGGCGTTGCAGCGCTATGGCCTCACCTTCGACGACGTCGCCAACGCCATCCGCCAGAGCTCGATCGACCTGCCCGGCGGCGGCATCAAGAGCAGCGACGGAGAGATCCTCCTGCGCACCGTCGGCCAGGCCTATCGCGGCGACGAGTTCGCCGAGATCGCGTTGGTGTCGCGCCGCGACGGCACCCGGCTGACCGTCGGCGACGTCGCCACCGTCGTCGACGGGTTCGCCGAAACCGATCAGGCGGCGCGCTTCGACGGCGCACCGGCGGTCCTGGTCCAGGTGTTCCGCACCGGCCAGCAGAGCGCCCTCGACCTCGCCGCCGAGGTCGAAGCCTACGTCGAGAGCGCCCAGGCGCGGATGCCGCAAGGGATCGAGCTGACGGTGTGGCTGAACGACGCCAACATGCTGCAGACGCGGCTCGACACCCTGCTGCGCAACGGTCGCGGCGGCCTGCTGCTGATCCTGGTGGTGCTGGCGCTGTTCCTCAAGCTGCGCGTCGCGCTGTGGGTTCTGGTCGGCGTGCCGGTGTGCTTTCTCGGAACGCTGTGGTTGATGCCGACGCTCGGCGTCTCGATCAACATGATTTCGCTGTTCGGCTTCATCCTCGTGCTCGGGGTTCTGGTCGACGACGCGATCGTCATCGGCGAGAGCATCTACTCGCACCAGAGGGCCGGAGAAGATCGACTGCAGAGCGCGATCCGCGGCGCCCAGGCGGTGGCGACCCCGGTGTCGTTCGGCGTGCTGACGACCATGGCCGCCTTCGCGCCGCTGCTCTTCATCCCCGGAACCATGGGCAAGTTCATCATCGTCATTCCGCTCTGCGTGATCACCGCACTCGGCTTTTCGCTGATCGAGTCGATGTTCATGCTGCCGGCGCACCTCGGCCACGGGGCGGACCGTCCGCCGAAGCGGCGCTTGGCGAAGACGTGGCGATCGCTGCAGCTGAGAGTCGACGGCGCCCTGAGTCGTGTCATCGACAACGTCTACGGCCCCACCCTCGAGCGCGCCCTCGCCTGGCGCTACACGACGCTGGCGATCGGGCTCGCCCTGCTTCTGGTCTCGGGCGCGCTGATCGCCGCCGGCTGGCTGAAGTTCTACTTCAATCACCCGATCGAGGCCGACAACGTGCTCGCCTACTTGACCCTGCCGGAGGGGACGACCGTCGAAACCACCGCCGACGCGATCGCCGAGATCGAACGCAAAGGGTTCGAGCTCGCCGCCGAGCTCGAAGAAAGCGAGGGTCGTCCGGTGATCCGACACGTGCTCGCCTCGATCGGCGAGCAACCGTTCCGCACCCGGCAGAGCGGCGGCAGCGAGTTCGTCTTCTACGCGTCGCCGAACATCGGCGAGGTCAATCTCGAGCTCGCTCAGTCGGCCGAGCGCGACGCCCGCGCCAGCGAGATCGCCGACCTGTGGCGCAAGAAAGTCGGCGCGATTCCGGACGCGGTCGAATTGATCTACTCCTCCGAGCTGATCAACACCGGCGAGGCGATCAACGTCCAGCTGAGCAGCCGCAACACAAGCGACCTGCGTCGCGCCGCCACCTTGTTCAAGCGCCAGCTCGCCGAGTATCCCGGCGTCATCGACATCAGCGACTCGTTTCGCAGCGGCAAGCGCGAGTGGAAGCTGACCCTGCTGCCAGGCGCCGAGACCATGGGTATCGCCGTCGAGGACCTCGGCCGCCAGGTGCGCCAGGCGTTTTACGGCGAAGAGGTCCAGCGCATCCAGCGCGGCCGTGACGAAGTGCGGGTGATGGTCCGCTACCCGGCAGGCAACCGTCAGTCTCTCGGCGACATCGAGAGCATGTACATCCGCCTGCCGGACGGCCGCCGACTGCCATTCCGACAAGTGGCGCGGGCCGAAGAATCAATCGGCTTCGCCTCGATCAAGCGCACCGACCGGAGAAGGGTGATCAACGTCGTCGCCGACGTCGATCGCGGCATGGCCAACGCCAACGAGATCGTCGCCAAGCTGCGGTCGAAGACACTGCCCGAGCTGGGCGCAGCGATTCCGGGACTGACCTACTCGTTCGAGGGCGAGCAACGCGAGCAGGCCGACGTCATGCTCGCCATGGGACGCGGCTTCGCCATCGCGATCTTCGCCATCTACTCACTGCTCGCGGTGCCGCTGCGCTCGTATTCGCAGCCGCTGCTGATCATGACCGCGATCCCGCTCGGCTACATCGGCGCCATCTGGGGCCACGTCTTGCTCGGCGCCGACATGAGCATGTTCTCGGTGCTCGGCGGAGTCGCCCTGGCGGGAATCGTCGTCAACGACAGCTTGGTCCTGGTCGACTACATCAACAAGACACGGCGCGACGGAGTTGCCCTCGGTGAAGCGGTGCGCCAAGCCGGTCGGGCACGGTTTCGCGCCATCCTGCTGACCTCGCTGACCACCTTCGCCGGCCTGCTGCCGCTGATCCTCGAGGACAGCGTCGACGCCAAGTTCTTGCAGCCAATGGCGGTCGCCCTCGCCTTCGGCGTGGTATTCTCGAGCGCCGTGTCCCTGCTGATCCTGCCGGCGAGCTACCTCATCCTGCACGATGCCTCTGCCTTTCTGCGGCGGCTGACCGGTCGACCGCCGGCGACCGCCGCCGCCACCCGCGGCGAGATCGAGTAGCCCGATGCAACGCATGGTCGCGTGGTTCGCCGCCAACCCGGTCGCCGCCAACCTACTGCTCATCCTGATCGTCATGGGCGGAGTGGTGACCATCCCGGGAATCCGCCGCGAAGTGTTGCCGGATCTCACCGCCGACGCGGTCTCGATCCGGGTCGAGTACCGCGGCGCCGCGCCGGCAGAAGTCGAAACGGCGATCTGCATTCGCGTCGAGGAACAGCTGCAGGGGATCGACGGCATCAAGCGAGTCACGTCGACCGCCAGCGAGGGCCTCTGCACCACCGTCGCCGAGGCCGATCTGCACGCCGACATGCGCCAGGTGCTCGACGACGTGAAGCGCCAGATCGACGCCATCGACACCTTCCCCGAGGAGGCCGAGAAACCGGACATCCACCGGGTCACCATCGCCGCCAAGGTGGTCGAGGTGGCGCTGTCCGGCAACACCGACGAGAAGACTCTGGCCGCGGTCGGACGCCGCGTGCGCGACGAGATTTCGGCGCTGCCCGGGGTTACCCGGGTCGACCTCAAGGACGCCCCCGACTACGAAGTCTCGATCGAGCTCAGCGAAGAGAGCATGCGCCGCCACGGTTTGTCGTTCGACGCGGTCGCCCGCGCGGTGCGGCGGTCGTCGATCGACCTCCCCGGCGGCTCGGTCAAGACGAGGGCGGGAGAGGTACTGCTGCGCACCAAGGGCCAGGCCTATCGGGCCGCCGACTTCGCCCGGATTCCGGTGCGCACGCGCGCCGATGGCACGCGGTTGCGGCTCGGCGACATCGCCGAGATCGTCGACGGCTTCGCCGACGTCGACCAGTGGGCGAGGTTCAATGGAGATCCGGCGGTCGTCATTCGCGTGTTTCGCGTCGGCCAGCAGAACGCGCTGGAGATCGCCAGTACCGTGCGCGCCTACGTCGACGAGGAGAACCTGCGCCTGCCCGACGGACTCGCCCTGACGGTCTGGTACGATCGCACCAACCTTTTGCGCAGCCGGCTGACGACGCTGATCGAGAACGGGCGCAGCGGCTTCTTCCTGGTGCTGGTGGTGCTGTCGCTGTTCCTGCGCCTGCGCGTCGCCTTCTGGATCGTCTTCGGGCTGCCGCTCTGCTTCCTGGGAACGCTCTGGCTGATGCCGACCTTCGGCGTCACCATCAACTCGAATTCGGCCTTCGCCTTCATCCTGGTGCTCGGCATCCTGGTCGACGACGCGATCGTCATCGGCGAGAACATCTTCACCCACCACGAACAGAGGGGATGGACCCTCGACGCCGCGATCGCCGGTGTGCAGGAAGTTGCCGTCCCGGTCACCTTCGGCGTCCTGACCACAGCCGTCGCCTTCGCGCCGATCCTGCTCTCCCCGGGGCCGATGGGACGGCTGATGCACCCGATCCCAATCTGCGTGCTGCTCGCCCTCGGCTTCTCGTTGATCGAATCGATGTTGATTCTGCCGTCGCACCTCGCCCACGGATCCGACAAGGACCCCGACCAAGCGCGCTTTCGCTTCCAACGAATCTGGCGCGGCGTACAGGACCGGATCGACGGTGGGCTGCGCCGCTTCATCGACCGCGTCTATCGGCCCGGGCTCGACCTGTGCATCGAGTGGCGTTACACGACGGTCTCGGTTGCGCTCACCGGGCTGCTCCTGACCAGCGGCTTGCTCGCCAGCGGTTGGCTGCACTTCGCCTTCATGGAGAAACTCGGCGGCGAGCATGCAATCGCCACGATCGAGCTGCCGGTCGGCACGCCGGCGCGGGTCACCGCCGAGCGCGTGATGCACCTCGAGCGAACCGCGCAGGAAATCACCGCGGAGCTCCGCGAGGAGTACGGCGAGCCGGTGGTCGAGCACCTCTACACGTCGATCGGCGAGATTCGCTGGGGCGACAAGCAGTCGACACTCGGCGACGGTCTCCTCGGCGCCAACATCGGCGAAGTCGTGCTCGTGCTCACCCACGAGGAGGAGCGCAGCGTGCCGGCCGAGACCGTGGTGGGGCGCTGGCGAGACCGCGTCGGCTCGATCGCAGAGGCCGAGCTCGACTTCACCGCCGATCTGATCTCGGCGGGCGATCCGATCAACATCGAGCTGCGCGGAAACGATCTCGATGGGCTGCGCGCCGCATCGAACGAGCTGCGCGCCGAGCTCGCCCGCTACCCGGGGATCATCGACGTTTCCGATTCGTTTCGCGGCGGCAAGCGCGAGCTGCGTCTCGACATCCTTCCGAGCGCACAGCCGCTCGGCCTGACCCTCTCCAACCTCGCCCGCCAGGTGCGTCAGGCGTTCTACGGCGAGGAGGTGCAGCGCATCCAGCGCGAGCGCGACGACGTCCGGGTGATGCTTCGCTATCCTCGGAAACAGCGACAATCGATCGCTGCCGTCGAGAACATGTTCATCCGCACTCCGGCCGGCGACGAGGTTCCGTTCCACACCGTCGCCGAGGTGCGAGAGGGCGTGGGATTCGCCGCGATCGCGCGCACCAACCGGCAGCGCACCGTCAACGTCATCGGCGACGTCGATCTCGAGACCGGTAACGCCAACGAGGTGGTGGCGGATCTCGAGCGCGGCTTTCTGCCGGAACTGATGCGCCGCTATACCGACGTCCGCTACGGCCTCGAGGGCGAACAACGCGAACAGGCCGAAACCATGGGAGCTCTCGGGCGTGGCGCAGTGCTGGCGCTCCTCGCCATCTACGCGCTGCTCGCCATCCCGCTGCGCTCCTACATACAACCGTTGCTGATCATGATGGCGATTCCGTTCGGGCTGATCGGAGCCGTCATCGGCCACATCGTGCTCGGCCACATCCTCAGCATGTCGTCGGTGATGGGAATGGTCGCGCTCGCCGGGGTGGTGGTCAACGACTCGCTGGTGCTGGTCAGCTACATCAACCAGAGGCGCGACCGCGGGGTCGGCCTTCGCGATGCAATCCGCGATTCGGGTGCCGCTCGCTTCCGGCCGATCCTGCTGACCTCGTTGACGACGTTCGCCGGATTGATTCCGATCCTCTCCGACTTCAGCTTCCAGACCAAGCTGCTCAAGCCGATGGCGATCTCACTCGCTTTCGGGGTGCTCTTCGCGACCCTGGTCACCTTGATTCTGGTGCCGGCGACCTATGCGATGCTCGAGGACGTGCGAGAAGCGCTCGGACACCGGCGGGCCAGACGAGCCGAGTCACGGGCGGTTGGCGGTCCCTCATAGCTGCGGCGGCTGCGCCAGTGCCGGGTGACGGCTGAGCCTTTGCGACATCGCGCGCCGGAGTACCTCGGACTGCGGCAGGGGCGCCAGATTGGTGAGCTCCGCGCGATCCGCCTCGAGATCGTAGAGCTCCTCGACGCCGCTGGCATAGCGGATGAGCTTGAACCGCTCGTCGCGCAGGACGGTCCACGGCATCACTGGCCTGTCGCCCGGGTTCTCGATCACCAACTCGGTGCGCCACGGACCACCCGCTCCCTCGAGCAGATCGACCCAACTGCGGCCGTCGAACACGTCTCCCATCGGCACGCCGGTCCAACTGGCGAGAGTCGGCGCGACGTCGAGGCTGGAGACCAGCTCTTTGCGAACCTGACCGGCCTCGACGCGCAACGGATAGCGCACCATCATCGGAATGCGGATCGATTCCTCGTACGGTAGCAACTTGCCCACCCAGCGGTGTTCGCCCCACTGCAGACCGTGATCCGCCGAAACGATGACGACGGTATTGTCGGCAATGCCGAGCTCTTCGAGCTGTCGCACCAAGCCGTCGATCGCTTCGTCGACAGCAAGAATCGCAACCCGCTGGCGCGCGATCAGAGGATCCTCGTCGGCAAGCTTGTCCGGGTCGCGCGCCAGCCGACGCAGCCACGCGGGCTTGTCGTCGAACCTCTCTTCGCCCCAACTCCGGGGCCGCCATGGCTCCATTTCGTCGACCTTGGCTTGGTGTCGCGGCGCAACGAAGCTCGGTGAATGCGGCGCAAACGGGGCGAGAAGCACGAAGAACTCGCGCTCGGCGTTGCCGCCGACGAACTGCTGCGCCAGTTGGCTGAGAACGTCGGTCGAGTAGTCCGCGTCGGCTTTGCCGTACTGGCGGATCGTGCCGTTCTCGTTGAGCTCGTAGTCGAAGTAGAGCAGCACGTCGCCGACGAACACCCGCCACTCGTCCCAGCCCGGCGGGATCGCCGGCGACATGTTGACGTAGAAGTTGAGGTACTTGCCGATCAGGGCGGTACGGTAGCCCGCCGCCTGAAACCACGTGGCGAGCGTCGGCCTGTCTTCGAGGCCCGGCCGGCGCACGCCGGCGCGACCGGGAACTCCGTTGGTGACGACCCCGTGGCGCGCCGGGCGCTGGCCGGTGAGCAAGCTGGCGCGACTCGGCGAGCACAGTGGCGAGGTGGTGAACGCGTTGGCAAAGCGGATGCCGCGCCCGGCGACGGCGTCGAGCGTGCGCGGCATGTACTCGGTCACCGCCGGGTGGTGGTCGTCGGTGACGACGAGCACGACGCTGGGACGCAGCCGGCCGACCGCCTGCCCGACCACCGCTTCCAACCGCGGCCGTAGACATGCGCGCAGCTCGCCGGTCGACCCCAGCGAGCTCGCCCGCGACAGGCAATCCGAGCCGCCATCGCCGCCGCCTTGGCCGATCCATCGCTCGCATCCCGCAAGGCGGGCCAGGGCGCGGCGCGACCGCCCCTGGGAACGCTGCCCGGCGAGTCGTTCCTCGATGCGGCGGTCGACGAATTTGAACGCGGCGCGGTGCATCTCGCGGACGCAACGAATCCGCCGCGCCGCTGATTCCCCCGTGGAATCGGCCGAGCGCAGGAGCGCGACCGTCGCTTCGACGGCGGCCGCGCCGCAAGCGGGAGGCGGAGTCGCGCACGCACTGCCATCGCCCTCCAGGTTGCGCGCCGAGCAGACCAGCGCGGTGCGCAGGGAGCGGACGAAATCCGCCGCCTGCTCGGGGCCGAGGCACTCCCCCCGGACTCCGGCTGGCCAGCCGAGGATGCAGACCGCGCCGACGAGCAGCGCGGCGGCGCCCCCGACCGCGGACGACCGCGGTGGTCTCGGCCCCGCCCGCAACCCGGTGACTGAAATGCCCTCTCGCCCGTTCACCCGCTCTGTCTAGAAATCGGGCGTCTGTTTTGCAAGCGCCCGCAATTCGCCGCCGTCACGGTAACCGCCTGTAAAGTGGCCTCTTTTTGTTCCATCCGAAATGACCGACTTGACACCGCACGTTTCACACATACGATTCAAACAGTCGTCTGAACCAGCCCTCTGCGTCATGTCTACCCCAGATACCAAGAACCGAATCATCTCGGCCGCCGAGACGCTGTTTTCGCAGCACGGCTTCGCCGGCACCTCGCTGCGCAACGTCACCTCCGAGGCGGGGGTCAACCTGGCGGCGATCCACTACCACTTCGGCACCAAGGACGCCCTCCTGCGCGCCGTGTTCACCCGCCGCATCGAGCCGGTCAACCAGCGGCGCCTCGAGATGCTCGACGCTGCGGAAGCGGCGGCCGGCGACCGCGCCCCCGAGCTCGAGGCGGTGCTGGAGGCGTTTCTGTCGCCGATCATCGACCTCAAGCGCGACATCGAAGGTGAAGGCATCGTCTGGTCGCGCTTCATCGGGCGCATCTATTCCGAGCCCACCGAGGTCGTCGAGAACCTGATGCGCGAGCAGTTCGACGAGATCCTGCAACGCTTTCTGCACGCGTTGGAGCGCTGCCTCCCCGATCTCGGCGAAGCCGAGATCGTCGAGCGCCTGCAGTTCACGATCGGCGCGATGAGCCACGCTCTGGTCGATCTCCACCAGCGCCTGATGCCCGACTACCCGAGCGCGACCGGCGCCGACCTCTTGCAACACCTGGTTACGTTCACGGCCGCCGCATTCCGCGCTCCCAGCGCCTACGCCTGCCAAGACCGACACCCCGAACGACGAGCGAGTGCATCCTGATGAAACGAATGAAGGTCATCCTGCCGATCGTCGTGATCGGCATCGGCATCCTCGGCGCGGTCGGCATGTACGCCGCGCGTCCAGTCGTCGAGACCCGCCCTCCCGAGGTCCACGCGCCGCTGATCCGCGTCGTCGAGGCCGAGACCCGGGACCTGCAGTTTCGCGTCTCGGCACAGGGGAGCGTCGCTCCACGCACTCAGAGCAGCGTCGTCCCCGAGGTCTCGGGGCGCGTCGAGTGGGTGTCGCCCAACCTCGCTCCGGGAGGCTTCTTCGAAAAGGGCGAAGCGCTCTTGCGCATCGAACGGCAAGACGCCGAGGTTGCTCTACGTCAGGCCGAGGCGGCCGAGGCGCGCGCCCGCAGTGAGGTGCGACTCGCCCGAGCGAACCTCCAGCGCAGCAAGGATCTGGCGGGCCAGGGCGTGGTGAGCTCGGCCGAGCTCGACCAGGCGCTGAACGCCGCCAGCGTCGCCGACGCCGCCCTGATGCAAGCCGAGGCGCAGCTCGAGCGCGCGCGAACCGATCTCGAGCGCACCGAAATCCACGCTCCTTTCGCCGGCCGAGTGCGCGACAAGCAGGTCGACGTCGGCCAGTTCGTCACCCGCGGCGCGCCGGTCGCGACCATCTACTCGGTCGACTACGCAGAGGTTCGCCTGCCGATCCCCGACGATCAGCTGGCCTACGTCGACCTACCGCTGCACTACCGCGGCGAGTCCGAACAGGGCACAGGACCGCAGGTCATCCTCCGCGCCGAGCTCGGCGGCAACGAGTACGAGTGGGAAGGTACCATCGTGCGCACCGAGGGCGAGATCGATCCGCGCAGCCGCATGGTGCACGCAGTCGCCCAGGTGGCCGATCCCTACGCCCGCACCGCCGGGATCGCGCGCCCTCCCCTCGCCGTCGGTCTCTTCGTCGACGCCGAGATCATGGGCCGCGAGGTCCACGACGTCATCGTGCTGCCGCGCGCCGCGCTGCGCGGCGGTGAGCGCGTCCTGGTGGTCCAAGACGACCGTCTCTACTACCGCGACATCGAGGTCGTGCGCGCCGAGCGCGAAGACGTCATCATCGGCGGCGGCATCGAGCGCGGCGAATTGGTCGCCGTATCGCCGATCGAAGCCGCGGTCGACGGCATGCAGGTGCGCGTCGCCAAGCGCGACGGCCAGGCCCGCATGGCAGCCGGCGAAGCCGCGAACGGCGGTGTATGAGCGAGCCATCGGGAGCGGTTGCCGCGGCCCGATGCGAAGCTGCCAGCGATGAACCGCGCGATTGCATGGTTCGCCACCAATAGCGTCGCCGCCAATCTGCTGCTGCTGCTGATCACGGTCGGCGGACTGCTGACCATCCCCGGCATACGCCAGGAAGTCTTCCCCGAGATCAGCGTCGAGGTGATCACGGTTGCCGTACCCTACCCGGGCGCGGCACCGGCGGAAGTCGAGGAAGCCATCTGCATCCGCGTCGAGGAGCAGCTCAACGGCATCGACGGTATCGATCGCATCCACTCCACCGCGCGCGAGGGCGTCGGTCAGATCACGATCGAGCTCGAGACCAACACCGACCCGCGGCGCGCGCTCGACGAAATCAAGTCGCGCATCGACGCCATCGACACCTTCCCCGAGGAAGCCGAGAAACCGGTGGTGCAGCAGCTGGTCGTGCGGCAGAGCGTTCTGTCGATCGCGATTGCCGGCGACGCCTCCGAGCACACCCTGAAGAAACTCGGCCAACGGGTGCGCGACGACATCGCCGCGATCCCCGGCATCACCCACGTCGATCTAACCCTGGCGCGGCCCTACGAGATCTCGATCGAAGTCTCCGAGGCACAGCTGCGGCGCTACGGCCTCACCTTCTCCGAGGTCGCCGACGCGGTGCGCCAGGCTTCGATCGATCTGCCCGGCGGCTCGATCAAGAGCGACTCGGGCGAGATCCTGCTGCGCACCAAGGGCCAGGCATACCACGGCAACGAGTTCGAGCAGCTGGTTCTCTACTCGAACCGCGACGGCACCCGCCTCACCCTCGGCGAGGTGGCGACGGTGATCGACGGCTTCGAGGACACCGACGTATCGGCCAGCTTCGACGGAAAGCCCGCGGTGCTGGTCAAGGTGTTTCGCGTCGGCCAACAGAGCGCGCTGCAGATCGCCGGCGCCGTCCACGAATACGTCGCATCGATGCGGCAACAGGTTCCCGAGAACATCAATCTCATCATCTGGGACGACTCGTCGGAGATTCTGCGGGCCCGCCTCAACACGCTGCTGCGCAATGGGCGCGACGGGTTCCTGCTGGTGATCGCGGTGCTCGCGCTGTTCCTCAAACTGCGCGTCGCGTTCTGGGTGATCGTCGGCGTTCCGGTCTGTTTCCTCGGCACGCTGTGGCTGATGCCGCTCTACGACATCTCGATCAACGTCATCTCGCTGTTCGCCTTCATCGTCGTGCTCGGCGTGCTGGTCGACGACGCGATCGTCATCGGCGAAAACATTCACCGCCACCACGAGAACGGCGAGGGCGGACTCGAGGGCGCGATCCGCGGCACGCATCAGGTGGCGATCCCGGTGACCTTCGGCGTGCTGACCACGGTCGCTGCGTTCGCTCCGCTGATGAACATCCCCGGCCCGATGGGTTTGCTGATGCTGCAGATCCCGCTCTGCGTCATCACGGCATTGGGCTTTTCGCTACTCGAGTCGACCCTGATCCTGCCGGCGCACCTGGCGCACGCCGCCGGCTCCCACCAAACCCGCAACCGCGTCTCCGCCGCCTGGGAGCGGTTCCAGTCGCGCTTCAGCTCCGGCCTCGCCTGGTTCGTGGCGCACGCCTATCGGCCGACGCTCGAACGCGCCCTCGAGTGGCGGTACCTGACGGTGGCGCTCGGCATCGCCACTCTGATCACGACCATGGGGCTGAGCTTCGGTGGCTGGATCCGGTTCGCGTTCTTCCCCGCGGTCGAGGCCGACCAGGCGGTCGCCTACCTCACCATGCCGCAGGGAACGCCGGCGCGGGTCACCGCCGAGGGCGTCGCCGTGCTCGAAGCGAGCGCCAACCGCGTGCTCGCCGAGATCGAGGCGGAAACCGGCGAGAACGTGCTGCGCCATTTGATGGCTTCGACCGGCGAGCAGCCCTTCAAGACTCGGCAGTCGCGCTCGGCCGGAATCGGATCGATCAGCCAAGCGCATCTCGGCGAGGTCAATCTGGCGCTGAAGCCTTCCGAAGAGCGCAACGTGACCTCGGGCGAGGTGATGAAGCGATGGCGCGAGGCAACGCCGCCGATTCCGGGCGCGGTCGAAGTCGCATTCAGCTCGACCCTGATCCACGGCGGCGAGCCGGTCAACGTCCAGCTCCAGGGCAACGACCTCGAACGCCTGCGCGTCGCCGCCGAGCGGGTCAAGGAACACCTCGGCACCTACCCCGGCGTGGTCGACATCACCGACTCGTTCCGCGAAGGCAAGCGCGAGGTGAAGATGCGCATCCTGCCCGAGGCCGAGGCCTTGGGACTGACCATGGCCCAGCTCGGCCGCCAGGTGCGCCAGGCCTTCTACGGCGAGGAGGCGCAGCGCATCCAGCGCGGCCGCGACGACGTCAAGGTCATGGTGCGCTACCCGACCGCCCTGCGCCGCTCCCTCACCGACATCGAGGAAATGCGCGTCCGCACCCCCGACGGCGCCGAGGTTCCGTTCCGCTCGGTCGCCGAGACCACGATCGGCCGCGGCTACGCCAGCATCCAACGCACCGATCGGCAGCGGATCGTCAACGTCACCGCCGACGTCGATGTCGAGCGCGCCAACGCCAACCAGGTCAACGAGTCGATCCGCACCAACTTCCTGCCGGTGCTGCGCTCCGAGTTCCCCGGCGTGCGCGCCACCTTCGAGGGCGAGGCGCGCGAGCAGTCGGAGTTCCTCGCCGCCATGGCCAAGGGGTTCCTGCTGGCGATCCTGGCGATCTACGCCCTGCTGGCGATCCCGCTCGGATCCTACCTGCAGCCTTTGATCATCATGTCGGCGATCCCCTTCGGCCTGATCGGCGCGATCTGGGGCCATGCCGCGCTCGGCTGGGATCTCAGCATGTTCTCGGTGATCGGGATCGTCGCCCTGACCGGGGTCGTCGTCAACGACAGCCTGGTGCTGGTGAGCTACGTCAACGAGATGCGCAGTGAAGGCGTACCCCTGCGCCACGCCATCCGCGAAGCCGGCGTCACCCGCTTTCGACCGATCCTATTGACCTCGCTGACCACCTTCGCCGGCCTGACTCCGTTGATGATGGAACGCAGCGTTCAGGCACAGTTCCTCATTCCGATGGCCATCTCGCTGTCGTTCGGCGTCCTCTTCGCGACCGCAATCTCCCTGGTCATCGTCCCGTGCATCTACTTGATCGTCGAGGACCTGAGCCGCCTGCGCGCCCGAACACCGCACGACCAACCGGTTCCAGCGGTCGGGGAATCGGCCAGCGGCTAACCGTCATTCAGAACTGAAAGTAGATGAAGCGCTGCGTTGCTGGACCGAGGACGTAGAGAGCCGCGCAAGCGAGGGCGTAGCCGACGCCCTGGGCAATCGGCGGCAATCGCAGGTATGCGCGGCGCAGCTCGACCGGCACCGGCACGAGGTGCAAGACCGCCAGTACGGCGACGAGTCCGGCACACATTCCGACAAACGGCGTCAAGTCCAAACCGGGATTGGCGAGCGCGGAAAACACTCCCAACGCCTGATCGAACGTTGGCGAGCGGAAGAACACCCAAGCAATACAGACCACATGGAACACGGCGATCTTCTTGCCGGCGACGATCAGCGACCCGTTCGATGCTGGCGCCGCTGGACGCCGTCGCTCTACCACCCGGTGCGCGACCAACCACAGGCCGTGCAATGCGCCCCAGATCACGAAGTTCCAAGCCGCACCGTGCCAGAGCCCGCCAAGCAACATGGTGATCATCAGATTCACATTGGTCCGCAGGCGAGATCGCCGGTTGCCTCCGAGGGAAACGTAGAGGTAATCGCGCAGCCAGGTCGACAGCGAGATGTGCCAGCGACGCCAGAACTCGCGCGGATTGGTAGAAAGATACGGGCGGTCGAAATTCTCCGGGATTCGAAATCCGAACAACCGCCCCACGCCGATGGCGATGTCACTATACCCAGAGAAGTCGAAATAGATCTGGAATGCGTACGCATAGGTCGCGAGGAGCACGGTGGACCCACAGTACCTTGCGGGCGCCAAATAGATGCCGTCGACGAGTTGGCCCAAGGTGTCCGCAAGCACCATCTTCTTCAGCAAGCCAGCAGCGATGCGCACCATCCCCTGCTCGAAGTCACTGCCCACGAAGCTGCGACGGGCAGCCAGTTGCGGCAGGAATTCTCGCGATCGGACGATCGGACCGGCGACCAGCTGCGGAAAAAACGAAACGTAGACTGCGAAGTCGAGCAAGCTCCGGGTGGCGCGTTGCTCTCCCCGATAGACGTCGATCGTATAGCTCAGCGTCTGGAACGTATAGAAGGAGATGCCCACAGGCAGCGCCACGTTCCAACCGAAGGTGCTGGTGTACGGCACGGACCCGAAAAGCAGCGCCCACTGCTCGAGCAGGAACTCGCCGTACTTGAAGTAGCCGAGAATCCCGAGGTTGCCGGCAACGCTGAGAGCGACGATGGCGCGCCTCAGCGAAGGCGAGCGGGCGCGATCCAAGTACCGCGCCAGAGTGAAGTCGAACCCCGTCGAGAACGCGAGAAGAAAAACGAACGGGGGGTTCCAGGAGCCGTAGAACACATAGCTGGCGACGAGCAGCACCCACTTGCGAGCGCGCTCCCACGAGGCCGGAAAGACGCCGAAGTAGACGGCCAGAACGACCGGCAGAAAGACCGCAAACTCGAAGCTATTGAACAGCATGATTGCCGCGGCGGTTGCAGCGGATACGCTGCTGCCAGGCCACCTCGCGGCAGCGAGTGGAGTCGATATCAGCGCCCATTCGGGCCTTCACGGCGAGGGACATATCGATCCATGATCCCCTCTGCCCAGCTCGCCATCCGCCGCATCCCGTCGGCGGTGTAGTGAGCGCCCGCATCGCGGAAATCGGATCTTTGGAGAAAGTCGTGCAAGTCGTGAAACCGGCCACCCGCAGAGCCGACCATCTCGCCCACATCGGCGATCCGGGCTCGAGTACGCGGCCCGTATCTCCCCTCGTCCTCGAGAAGCTGATACGGAATTGGAGGCACCACGACTTCGACTCGCACCCCCCGCCCGACCGCCATGCGCACGGTTGCCTCGAGCATGCGTGCGGCCGGAGCAGCACGGTCGAAAGGCATGTCGTAAGACCTCACCAAAGCAGCATAGCCCCCGTAAAACCCGGCCTCGCCCGTCGAATCCCCGCCGCGCCACCTGGGCAACCATGCCTCGCGCAGCCCCTCGCGCCGTCCTTCGACCCGCAAGAATGCATCCTCAACGGTTTGCCAACGCAAGGCTCGATACAACAAGACCTCGGGCAGCGTCATTCCCCGTCCGTGCCAAGGAAGACGCAAGGATGCCAAGACCAGGTCCTCTGGAATCATCGAAACCAAGTCGTTGTAGCGCGGACCTCGGGCGCCGAACTGCCGGACTCCGGTCACGAGCACGACCGCCGACGGTTTGTGTTTCAGCAGCTCGCCCATCACGCTGTAGTACGCGTACGTATCCGCACCACCGTAAGCTATGAGAACGACCTGCCCCTGGCGGAACTCACGCATCGCGACATTGACGTAGGAAGGCACGCCGCTCATCCTCATTGCCGTCGAGTTGCCGAGCCAGACGACACGCGGTTCGACGCGAGCCGACCGACCCAGCTGACTCCGGTACGATTGCCGATGACGGTACCGCGACTGGCCCCGCTGCAGGGCGACGTCGGTGTCGAACCCGGCGATGGCGCAAAGAAACGCCAAACCGGCGACGCTCCAAGCAAAGATGCCCCCAAGGTGTCGTCTATCCGTCGGGCGCCGGTTTGCAACTAGGTCGTCCAAATGAACTCTGTCTCCGTCTTCGCGCCTGGATGCCGCTCCCCCTGGCCGCGAACGCGCACGACCCTACCATTCCCGCGCTCCGTGTAGAAACTGAACCCAAGGCCGGGTAGTGGTTCGCTCGAACAGCGCGCAACCAGGACTGGTACAAAGCCGCCCACAGCTGCTAACCCAGATCCCAATGCACGAAACCAAACCGCAGCGCAGCTGGCGCGATCTCGTTCCGTTCGGCCTCGCCCACACCAAGCCGCGCCACTTCCGCGAGATGGCGCGGATCGCCTGGGAGAACGCCGACAACCTGCCCTACGCCTGGCAGGTGCTGAGCAAGGGAGTGTGCGACGGCTGCGCGCTCGGCACCACCGGGCTGCGCGACTGGACCATCGACGGCACTCATCTGTGCCTGACCCGGCTCAACCTGCTGCGCCTGAACACGATGCCCGCGTTCGCCGCGGAGCTGCTCGCCGACGTCGAACCGCTGGAGAAGCTCGACAACGCGCAACTGCGCCAGCTCGGCCGCATCCCCTACCCGTTCATCCGCCGGCCGGGCGAGCGTGGCTTCCGCCGCGCCTCCTGGGACGAGGCGCTGGCGCTGATCGCCGAGCGCATCCGGGCGTCGCCCCCGGAACGAATCGCCTTCTTCCTCACCTCGCGCGCGATCACCAACGAGACCTACTACGTCGCCCAGAAGGCGGCGCGCTTTCTCGGCACCAACAACGTCGACAACGCCGCCCGCCTCTGCCACTCACCGTCGACCGGCGCCATGAAGCACGCGCTCGGTGTCGCGGCGACGACCTGCAGCTACAGCGACTGGTGGAAGACCGACCTGATCGTCTTCTTCGGCTCCAACCCGGCCAACGACCAGCCGGTGGCGATGAAGTACCTGGTCGAAGCCAAGCGACGCGGCGCCAAGGTGATCCTGGTCAACCCCTACCGGGAGCCGGGAATGGAGCGCTACTGGGTCCCATCGAACGTATCCAGCGCGCTGTTCGGAACCGACATCACCGACTACTGGTTTCCGGTCGCACAGGGAGGCGACATCGCCTTCCTCTACGGCGTGATCAAGATCCTGATCGAGAACGGCTGGTACGACGAGGCCTTCGTCGAGGATCACAGTGCCGCCTTCGACGAGCTGCGCGCGGGTTGCGACGCGCTCGAGTGGAACGAGCTCGAACGCGGCGCCGGGCTCGGTCGCGCGAGCATGGCCGAGCTCGCCGAGTTGGTGCGCGACGCCGGCAGCGGCGTCTTCGTCTGGAGCATGGGCATCACCCAACACCGCTTCGGCGGCGACGCCGTGCAGATGATCCTCAATCTCGGCCTGCTGCGTGGCTTCGTCGGCCGCGACGGCTGCGGCCTGATGCCGATCCGCGGTCACTCCGGAGTGCAGGGCGGCGCCGAGATGGGCGCCTACGCCACCGTGTTTCCCGGCGGCGTGCCGATCGACGAGGAGAATGCCGCGGCGCTTGCCGAACGCTACGGCTTCGCGGTGCCGTCGCGCCCCGGGTTGACCGGCCCCGAGATGGTCGAATCGGCGGCGCGCGGCGAGCTCGACCTACTCCACTGCGTCGGCGGCAACTTCCTGCGCACCCTCCCCGACCCCGACTACGTGCGCGACGCGATGCGCAAGATCCCGGTGCGGGTGCACCAGGACATCATTCTCAGCGACCAGATGTTCATCGAGCCGGAGCAGGCGGTGGTGCTGCTGCCGGCCAAGACGCGCTACGAGCAGGACGGCGGCGGCACCCAGACCAGCACCGAGCGCCGCGTCATGTTCAGCCCGCAGCTCGACCGCCAGGTCGGCGAGGCGCGCGCCGAGTGGGCGGTGCTGCGCGACATCGCGCTCGCCGTCGACGGCGATGCCGGCAATGCCTTCGGCTGCGACGGCGGCGCCGCGATCCGCGACGAGATCGCCGCCGTCATTCCCGCCTACGCGCAGATCCGCGAGCTGTCGCGGCAGGGCGACGCCTTCCAGTACGGCGGCGCCCACCTCGGCGCCGGGTGGAAGTTCGCCACCGGCGACGGACGCGCCCACTTCCGCGCCGTCGAGCTGCCGACGCCCCCCGCCGCGGATGGCAGCTTCGAGCTCAGCACCCGGCGCGGCAAGCAGTTCAACTCGATGATCTACGCCGAGGTCGATCCGCTCACCGGTGCCGAGCGCGACGCCGTCTTCATCAACCCCGAAGACGCCGCCGACCTGCACCTGCGCAGCGGCGACCGCGTCGCGCTGTTCAATCAGCAGGGGCGCTACGAGGGCCGGATCTTTCTCGCGCCAATCGCGCGCGGCAGCCTGCAGGTGCACTGGCCGGAGGGCAACGTTTTGATCGCCACCGGCATCGAGGACACCCTCGGCGGGGTGCCCGATTACAATGCGCGGGTGCGCATCGAGCCGAGCTGACCCGATTCAGGGCTCGCTGATCGTGCCGCCGACCGATTGCGGGCCACCGTAGGCGACGACGCCCGCATCGAGATTGCCGACCGTCAGGTCGCCGCCAACCGCCCATACGCCGTCGTCGGGATCGACCCACACGGCGTGATAGTCGCGCAGCAGCTCGCCGGTATCGTCGACCGGTGTCCAATCGCCGTCGATGCGCGCCGCGGTAGCGCGGCCGACTCCACCAGCCACCGCCGGTCCCTGCTCGGGCACGAAGACGCCGTTCATCTGAGTCAGGCCGAGCGGCGTCGCGTCGGTGAAGTCGCCGTTCGCGCGCTCCACCACGACGCCACTGAGGAACCCACCGACCGCGACCACGACATTCTGGTTGCCGTGGACAGTGAACAAGCTGCGCGTCGTAGCCGACGGCACGACTTCCCACACGGCTCCGTTCCAGCGCAGGATGATGCCGCCGGCACCGACCGCATAGACCTCGTCGGACGCTCGGCCCCAGACCTTGAACAGGGCCGGGATGCCGCCTTCGCGCAGGTCGGAAACCTCGACCTCGACCCAGCCGCTGCCGCCGTTGTGCAAGACGACGCCGTCGTCCGTTCCCGACGACATCGAGTCGCCGACCGCCCACAAGTCGTCCGCAGCGCTGCCCCAGACGCCGTACAGCAAAGCCTCTGTCGGAGTGGACTGCGGCGTGAACTCCTCCGTTTCCGGGTCGAAGCGCAGGATCAGGCCACCGTCACCGGAGAGGTAGAAGTCGCCGTCGATCGACGCGACGCTGATCCACCACAGATCGCCGGTCGCACCGGTCTCCAGGCGGCGCCAGGTGGCCCCGTTCCAGCTCATGACCATCGGGCCCTTACCGTCGCCCGGGTCGGCACCGACCGCGGTGACGTCGGTCGCGGAACGCCCCGAGATCGACAGCAGGGCGCCCGGCAGATCCTCCAACACGAGATCGAGGGCGCCTGGTTGCGGCTGCGGCGTCGGCGTCGGCTCGAGTCCGCTGCCCTCGGTGCACATGTAGTCGCGCGCCACGCACTCCGCGTCGAGGTGGCAGCTGATGCACGTAGACTTGTCGTTGAAGAGAACCGAGCGGTCGGGGTTGACCCACTGCCAGGCCCAATCGCCGTCATCGGGATCGAAGCCAGGCTCTTCCTTGCGCATCGCCCGCCAGCGACCGAAGTCGGCTTCGGTCTCGCAGTCGGTTCCCTCGTACTCGTCCTTGACGACGATGGTGCCGACGGGCAGCGGATTGTCCTCGTCGAGATACGCTTGTGCGCCGACTTCGTTGGCCCAGACCTGGATCATCACACCGCCGTGCTCGATGCTGAGGCGACAGTCGCGCACCAGGGTGAAGGTATCGCGATAGTCGGCGGGGAAGATCGGCTCGATCGGGCAGCCGTCGAGAGCCGCATTGACCGCGGCGATGAGCTCGTTGATGGCGACGCTGCCGTCGCCGTTGCCGTCCATCGCCGTGCAGTCGCCGGCCGGCAGGCTGCCGAGGGCGATGTTCACGCCGCGAATCAGCTCGGCGATCGACACCTGGCCGTCGCCGTCGCAATCCCCCGGGCACACCGCCGCAGCCGGCGCCAACAGGGCAAACCAGACTACGGCGGCTAGTGCGATACGAGTCGCCACCGCGACCTCAGCGCTCGACCTTGCGAATGCGGCCGTTGAACGAGTCGGAGATGTACAGGTCTCCCTCCGCGTCGAACGCCACGCCGAACGGACGATTGAGCTCCGCATCGACCGCGGGACCGCCGTCGCCGGCATAGCCGCGCTCGCCGGTGCCGGCGATGGTGGTGATGATGCCGGTGCTCAGGTCGATCATGCGGACGCGATCATTGTCGGTGTCGGCGAAGTAGAGATTGCCGTCCGGGCCGAGCTCGAGGTCCTCCGGGAAGCTCAACTGCGCATCCACCGCCGGACCACCGTCACCGGAGAATCCGGGCTCGTCTCCCGACCCGGCGATCGTCGTCACCGTGCCGCTGAGAAAGTCGGGGCTGGTGAAGTCGATGCGGCGGATGCGGTTGTTGTTGGTGTCGGCGAAGTAGAGGACGCCGTCGCCGTCCACCGCGATGCCGCCGGTCGGCTCGGGGTTGCCGCCGGTCGGGAAGCTGAACTGCGTCTGCAGAGCCTCGCCGTCGCCGTTGAAGCCGACCTCACCGGTACCGGCGACGGTCGCGGTGAGCGCCTGATCGCGATCCTCGATGTAATTGTAGAGAACTCGAATCCTCTGGTTGCGCTGATCGACGAGAAAGAGGTTGCCGTCGGCGTCGAAGGCCCCGTGCGACGGCTGGTTCATGCGGGCGTCGATGGCCGGACCGCCATCGCCGGCGAAGGTCGCGCCGGCTCCCATGGTGACGTGCACGCGGCCGGTCTCGGCATCGAGCTCGCGCAACTTGTGGTTGTGCCAGGCGACGAGAAGCAGGTCGCCGTTGGGCAACTCCATGATGTCCGTCGGATGGTTGAGATTCACCGCGAACGGATCCGCGCCCGCGGGGGTGAGGTCGCTCTGGTCGGGCGGACCGTCGCCGACGAAGTCCGTGCCCATGATCGTGACGATCGTATCGTCGGGCAGAATCTCGCGAACCCGGTGATTGTTCCAGTCGAGCAGGATGCGACGACCGGAAGCGGTGAACTCGATGTCGAAGGGCCAGTAGAGCGTCGTGTACAGCCGGTCCTCGCCGTCGCCGGCGAAGGCGCTGTAGCCGGTGCCGACGTAGGTGCAGATGCTGCCAACCACTCCCGTGCAGGGGATGATGACCGGGTCGGGCAGCTCCGGTGGCGGCGGCACCGAGCCGTTGCCCACACCGGTGATGCGGCGAATGCGCTGGTTGTGCGTGTCGGCGACGTACAGCGTTCCATTGGGAGCGATATCGATCCCGTACGGTCGATCGAGCAGCGCTTCATCGGCCGGACCACCGTCCCCGTCGAAGCCGCGCTCGCCGGTGCCGGCAACCGTCTCGATGGTCCCGTTTGGTCGGATCAGGCGGACCACGTGGTTCATCGTGTCGGCGATATAGATCGTGCCGTTGTCGGCGACGGCGACGTCGCTCGGCGTATCGAGCTGAGCCTCGGTTGCCGGACCACCGTCGCCAGAATAGCCGGGCTCGCCGGTGCCGGCGATGGTTTTGATGATTCCCGCCGCATCGATCATGCGAATGCGGTGATTCGCCGTGTCGGCGATGTAGATCTGGTCGCGGCGGTCGATGGCGATTCGGCTCGACGGCGCCGCCGCCTGTCCCTTGAGGGCGTTGAGCTCGGCCTCGGTCGCGGGACCGCCGTCGCCGGCGGCGCCCGGCACGCCGGTGCCGCAGATCGTGTGGATCGTACCCGAAGGCTCGACCAGCCGCAGCCGGAAGTTGGCCTGGTCGGAGATGATGATGTTGCCGCTGCTGTCGACCACGACCCCGCTCGGCAGGTCGAGAATCGCATCGTTGGCTGGACCTCCGTCACCGCCGAACGAACGCGCCCCGGTGCCGGCGACGTTGAGGACGAAGCCGGTGGTGAAGTCGAGCCGCTTGACCAAGCTGTTGTGCCAGGCGGCGATGATCATGTTGCCGTCGTGGTCAAAGGTGACGTTGGTCGGATGGTTGAACTGGGTGTAGATGGCGACGCCGTCTTGAGCGTCGCCGAGCTCGCCGGTGCCGGCGATGGTCTCGACCACGCCTTCCGCCGTGACGCGGCGGATGCGGTGATTGTTGAAGTCGATGAGGTAGAGCAAGCCGTCGGGCCCGACGGTCACGTCCTGCGGCAGGTAGAGGTGCGATTCGAGCGGCGGCAGGCCGTCCTCGTTGATCCCCGCGATCCCGGTCCCGGCAACCGTGTGGATGATCGGCACCGGGCAGCCATCCAGAGCCGCGACGACACCGCGCACCAGATCCGCAACCGTAACCCGATCCCCGTCGTCGGAGGTGAATACCGAGCAGGTCCGCACGTCCTCGCTGCCGAGGGCGATGTTCACACCGGTGATCAGCTCGTTGATGGCGACTTCGCCGTCGCCATCGCAGTCACCGGTACATGCCCGCGCCTGGTCTGCCGCTAGCGAGACCAGCAGCCCCGCCAACAAAGCGAGCCCCAGGGAAACTCTCCGGACCGCACCACCCCAGCCTCGCATCGCGCTTCTTCGCATCCTGACCTTACCTCCTCGAATCGCGCGATACCGGCCCGTCGAAAGCGCGCCATGCACGACCTCTCCAATTCCCAGGAGGTGTACGCCATCGCACGCGACCGTTCAAGCTGGGAATCTACGGTAATTGTAGCTCGCTGCGCTCGACCGCGACAGGGCGAGCGGACGCAGGCGCGGGCTCGGTCAAGACCAAAAAACGCGGCTTGACCACGACGTGGACGGCTGGTCTTCTATGTAGAGGAAGTGCGAACGACGCGTTCACCGCCTCGCGTTCGTCCTAGTGCCATTCACGGATAGAGCCGTCGTTGTCGACCAAAGTGTTGCCTGCACTCTTAACCCGACGCGGGTTGGGCCTGTTGCTCTCGGCAGTGGTTGTGACCATCGCCGGGTGCAACGACGACCAGGTCACCACCGTCCACCGCACTCGCACACCCTCGGCCACCTCGACCGTCGCCACCGCTGACCCGACCGAATCGCCGGCGGCATCGCCGACCGAATCCGCGACCGCGACGCAGGCCGCGACCGCACCCGCCACGGCGACGCCGAGCCCGACGCTCTCCGAAACGGCAACACCGGTGGCGACCGAGACGGCAACACCCCGGCCGACCTCCTCTGCCACCGCATCGCCGACCTCGACCGCGACCATCGATCCCGACCAGACGCGATTGATTCTCGAGGACCTGCCGGCAGCGCTGCTGTCGGTCTCGGGGCTCGACGACGAGAACGTCTACGCGGTCGGGGCCGACCCGGGCGATGGGTTCGGTCCGCTGGTCATGCACTGGAACGGTCGCTACTGGCGCCGGCTGCACAGCGGAATCCAAGGAGACCTCTGGTGGATCAGCGACGAGCCGGTCGACGGGGCGTTCGTGCTCGCCGGGGAGAACGGAGCCATCCTCCACCTCGAGCCCGGAACCGGACGGTTCGAGCGCTTCGATACGCCGGACGACCGCACCATCTTCGGCGCCTGGGCGGCGCCCGACGGACACAGCTGGGCGGTCGGCGGTGCGGCATCGGAGGCCGGCACGGGTTTCGTCTGGGTGCGTGACCCCGTCGACGAAATCCAGACGGGCCCTGGTACTCTTTCCGGATTCGACGGCGGCGGCGCGCATCTCGGCGGCGTCGGCTGGGTAGTCGACGAAGAGGCGCCGCGCGCCGTCGGCGGTCAGCTCGCCTCGCTTTACAAGATCTGGGGCGTCGACCCGAGCAGCGTCTGGGTCGCCGGCGCAGCCGGGTTGGTCCTGCGCTTCGACGGAATCCGGTGGAACCGGGTCGAGACGGGCACGGATCGGGCGCTCTATTCGATCCACGGCCACGGCGACGACGTGGTAGCCGTCGGCGGCGCGAGCGAGGGCCTCATCCTCGAGCTCGCCGAGGGAAGCTTCGTCGACCGCTCGCCCAGCGACACACCGCCGCTCAACGGGATCGGCGTCGCGCCGGACGGCAGCGCCGTCGCCGTCGGTTGGGGCGGCGCCGTCGCAGTGCGGTCGGCCGGCGTCTGGGAGAACCAAGGCTCGGTTCTGCCAACCGGCCTCGACTACCATGCGGTTTGGATCGACCCGGCCGGCGGCGCGTGGATGGTCGGCGGCAACTTGTCGGAGGCGCTCGATCGCGGCGTGCTCGCCTATCGCGGCGCGCGCGACATCACCGCCCAAGTCGCCGAGGACACCGCCTGCCCGCCCAGCGAAGCACGCGGCGCGCGTACCATCAGCTACCTCGAAGACGTGGTGCCGATCCTGCAGCGATCGGGCTGCGTCGCTCAGACTTGTCACGCCGGCCCCCTGCTCTCCTCCGGCTTCGATCTCTCGAGCTGGGAGACCTCGTTCGGCCCCGGGGACCAGGCGGGTCGCTTCGACTTCTGCGACATCGTGCCCGGAAGTCCCGAACGGAGCTATCTCTTCGAGAAGATCAGTCCGGTTCCCCGATTCGGCTCGCGCATGCCGGCGCTACTGCCGCCGATGTCGGACGAGGACATCGAGACGATCCGCGTCTGGATCCGCGAGGGAGCGCAGAACGACGCGACGCCGAACCTGACGATCCCGCCGACGGCAACGCCGACCCCGACCGGTCCTCCGCCGATGGAGGACTGCGACGATCCGGGAATCATCTGCACCGTCGCCGGAACCGGAATGTCGGTGTTCGACGGCGACGGCCGCGACGCGCTCGACACCTCCTTCTACTATCCGCTCGACGTCGTCTTTCAGCCGAGCGACCAACTCGCCATCATCGACGATTGGAACAACCTGAGAGGCCGGCGCATCGAGACCGACGGCACGGTGCAAACGATCATCGGCACCGGCCTGGAAGCGAACCCGGAGAACGGCGACCTGGCGACGGAGACTTCGCTCCACCACGCCAGCGAGCTCGCCTTCGACGCCGAGGGACGCATGCTCGTCGCCGGCAATCACGTTCCCTTCGTGTTCCGCGTCGGGCTGGACCAGCGCGTCGAGGTCGTCGCCGGCAACGGCGAGTTCAGCTCGACCGGCGACGGCGGCCCGGCCCTGCAGGCGAGCTGGATCACTCCGTTCGGCGTGCTCGCCGACGGCGCCGGGGGATTCTGGGTGACCGATTCCGACGCGCACACGATTCGCCACGTCGATGCGGACGGCATCGTCCGCGCCACCGCCGGCGACGGCAGCCGCGGCTACACGGGCGACGGCGCTGCCGCGATCGACGCACAACTCGACGGTCCGACGCGAATGATCGTCGACCGCGACGGCAACCTCCTCTTCTGCGACACCGGTAACGACGCGATTCGCCGCATCCGGGCGGACGGCACCATCGAGACCTTCGCCGGCACCGGCAGCCCTGGCTATACCGGCGACGGCGGTCCCGCGGTCGAAGCCCGGCTCTCCGGCCCCTACGACCTCGTCATGGCGAGCGACGGAACCATCTTCGTCGCCGACTCGGGAAACGACGTCATCCGCGCGATCGCCAGCGATGGCACCATCTCGACCGTCGCCGGCACCGGCTCGCGCGGATTCTCCGGCGATCGCGGGCCGGCATCGCGCGCCCAGTTCCGCCAGCCCTCCGGCCTGGCGATCGCCGCCGATGGCAGCCTGTGGGTCGCCGACACGCTCAACCACCGCGTGCGCAGAATCGCCGCGGTCGCCACGCCGGCCCCCTGAGACAACCCGAACGCGAGCGAGACAGCAGGGGCCGACCTCGAGGCTTTACAATCGACACGTGATGCATCATGATGCGCATCGTGATGCGCACCACCGTGTCAATTGATGAGTCGGTACTTCGCGCCGCCAAAAAGGAGGCCGCGGAGAGGGGAATTTCGTTGAGCCAGCTGGTCTCCCAAGTGTTGCGCGACGTCGTGGCAGAACGCGAAAAGAGCCCCGGGCAGCGGTTCAGAATGGTCACTGTCGGCGCCGGCGCGGAGGCGGTCGACCACGCGCCGTCCGAGCTGCGGGAAGATCTCGATCGCACCGACGTTGCAAAATACCGCCGCCAGGAATGAGGCGGGCAAGCGGTGCTCATGCCCGACGTCAACGTGCTGGTGTACGCGCATCGTGTCGACGAGACGCGACACCGAGATGCAATCGACTGGCTCGAGGCGACCGTCAATGGATCTGAGCCCTTCGCCCTGTCGACCCTGGTCGCGGTGGGTTTCGTCCGCATCGTCACCAACCCGAGGATCTTCACCCAACCATCCCCCCCGAGTGCCGCCCTGGCGGCCATCGACGAGATGGTATCCCATCCCAACTGTCGCCTGGTCTCACCGGGACCGCGCCATTGGACGCTAGTCAGCGGGCTTTGCCGCGCCACCAACGTGACCGGGCCGCGGGTCGCCGACGCGCAACACGCCGCAATGGCGCTCGAGCACGGCTGCGAGTGGGTGACCTACGATCGCGACTTCGAGCGATTCGAAAACTACGGACTCCGCTGGACGCTACTGACGGCGAACCCGAACTAGAGGCCTGGCCGAAAAATGGACTCCTGCTGCAAATCGCCATCCATCCGCGATCGCTGCGGCGCCGAGCGCTCGACGTATCGCCCGATACGCCGTCGCGCCCACCTCCTTGCGCTCGCGGCGGCT
>JAUIGL010000075.1 GCA_030430165.1 bacterium
GTTGCGCGAATCTGGCGCGCGATCGAGGAAGCGGAAGAGCGCGGAGAAGAGCTTTTCCTGGAAAGTGACTTGAGGCTCTGGGCGACATCGGGGCGCGTCGTGGGCGCCGGGTGAAGCCCACCCTCGACCTGCGGCTCTACCAGACGCAACGCGGCGAGTGTTTCGTGATCGCGTCGTCGCAGGTGACGATGCGTGCATCGAGGCGCCTACTCTGCACGATCAGCATACGATCGAATGGATCGTTGTGGTCGATCTCGAGGAGTCCGGCCGCCACTGCGTCTTGCGGATCGATGAGCACCGTCCGAAATCCCCACTCGGTATGCAGGTCGGCGAACCGCGCGAGGTAGTCGTCGACGCCGTGTAACCGCCCTCGCCTGCGCTTGATTGCGATTTCCCAAAGCGAAGCTGCCGACACGATGATCTCGTTGCTCTGCTTGCCGATGGTCCGGCGCGCGGCGCGGCCGAGCCTGGGGGAGTCTCCGAGCCACCAGAGGATGGCGCATGTGTCCAGCAGGTACCGGCTCATCCCCAGCTGGAGTCGTCGTCGCCGACCGGCCCGATAACGTCCCCTTCGATTTGACCTCGGTACGCTCCCGGCATGCGTTCCTTCGGGGCAACAATTGGCACCAAGCGAGCGTAGGGCTTTCCGGCTTTGGCGATGATCACTTCTTCGCCACCGTGAGCGCGCTCGAGGAGCTCGGAGAACCTCGTCTTTGCTTCGTGCACGTTCGCCTGAATGGACATAATCGCCAATTAGCCCGCTTGATGGACTAAGTCAAGTAGATTGGCCCGTGTTCATCACTTCGCCGATGATGGACGAATCAGGGGCGCGCTTGGAACAGCGTGGAGGTGTTCTTGCGGACGTCGTTGAGCTCGACGCGGAAGCACTGGGCGTCGTGGGTGAGCCACTCGATTGCCGCGCTGGTCTCGCCCTCGAGCGCCGCGGTGATGCCGGTCGGTAGCGCGGTCATTCCCTTCTTCGAGTTGTTTTTGCCTTTGAGCAGAAGCTTCGACCTGGCCGATCCGGCTTTGAGTCGTAGCCGCAGGACTCCGTCGGCCTCGGCTTCACGATCCTTGTAGCGATAGCCCTTGCCGCTCGGTGGCAGACCACCCAATGGCTTCCAGCAGGCGCCGCCGGACTCTTCGCACTCGGCGCCGGCGCGCGCGATGTCGATGTCGCCGACGAGCGCGCCGCCGCCGTCGTAGATACAGAGGGCGTGCGCGGTGCCGAGCGGCTCGAGCGGGTCGCCGAAGTCGGTTTACTCGAGGGGCGGACTGCCAATCATCTTGGCGATGATCTTTTCGTGACCGACCTTGGTTTCCTTGACGATCAGGCGACTCCTCGAGAAGCCTTCGATGCATGCGGGGAGCGGCTGGTCGATGCAGTTGCCCGCGCCGTCGCAGGAGAAGCCGCTGCAGAGGTCGCCGACCGGGCAGCGACGGCCGGCCGGCTCGGCGGTGCACGATGCCGAGCAGCAGTCACCGTCGAGGCGATTGCGGTCGTCGCACTCCTCTCCGGCGTCCAGACCACCGTCGCCGCAAATGAAGGGAACGGTGGCGACGATCGTCTGCGCGATCAGGTCGCCGCCGATCGGAATCGAGCCGACCAGGGACCCGGCCACGAGATCGACGATCAGAACCGCATCGTTCGACGAACTCGAAACGTACGCGTGGATGCCGTCGAATCGACCGAGAGCGAGAGAATCAAGAGACCAATGCCGGCAAGCGGCTGGCGTAGCGGCGACGCGGTTCCCGTCGCCGACGTTCCAGATTCCGGTGTCGTCATGGATCCCCCTGTTGTGCGCTTGGTTCGGTCCGCGAACCGCCGCGGTGCTCAGCTCGGTGTCGATTTTCTGGCCGACCCTGGAAACGATCCCTCCTCAGTCGCGGTACGATGCCCCCAGCAGGATGAACATCTCGTCGTCCGTCGTCGTGCCGAAGCCGACGGTGCAGGCGTCGCAGGCTCCGTCGCCGGCGCCGGGGGCGGTGTCGCACTCAGTGTCGCTGCTGCACGCGTTGCCTACCCTGCCCTCGGCGCAGGCGATGGCTTCGCGGCAGGCGTTACCCTGGATGCCGGAGGCCGGCGGCGAGGTCGACTTGCGCTTGACGGTCGCCGGGTCGAGCACGCCATTCTCGAACAGGCCGCAGTAGGTCAGCGTACGCTCCTGGTCGCTGGTGCCGGCGTCGCCGAGGTTGAGCGACGGGTCGAACTTGGTGACCGCGGGGTCGGCGTAGAAGATGTTGGTGTAGATGGTGCTCTCCTCGACGTCGCGCATGCGCGGCTCGAGCAGCGCGCGTACCGCGACCACCAACTCGGCGATCGAGATGCTGCCGTTGCCGTCGAGATCGGCGCGGCGACAGCTGCTGTGTGGGTTGGTGCCGAGGGCGATGCCGACGGCGGTGACCAGCTCTTCGACGCGCACCTGCAGGTCGCCGTCGCAGTCGCCGCCGGCCGGCGGCTGATAGGCGATACAGGCGGCGCCGGCGCAGAGATCGGGCGCGCCGAGCGTCTCGTCGTCCTCGATCGGCGAGCACGGATCGCCGGCGTTGGCGCCGTCGGCGCAGTGGAAGGCTCCCTCGAAGGTCTGGAAGCGGAGGCCGCGCTTGTGGTTGTGCGAGCTCAGCTCGATGATGTCGGTCCCGGGCGGCACCGCGTAGTGGCCGCAGATCTCGCGCGCTTCGAAGGGCGGGATGTCGAGGGCGAACATCCGCTCGATGACGGTGAATCGCTGCAGCTCGTGGACCTGCTCTTCTTCGGCGGCAAAGTCGAGGTTGACCCAGATGTCGAGCTTGCCCGGCTCGTCGGTCACGTTGAAGGCGTGCGAGTTCCAGATGAGGATCCCCTTGAGGGGCGCCTCGGCGTAGATTCCTTCGACGCTGCCGAGGCCGGCGGCCATGGTGTTGAACAGGCTCTTGTTGCCGAAGCCGATGCTGGCGTCGCCCGGACCGAAGCCGTAGCAGCCCACCGCGTGCTGCGGTGTGCTGGCGCAGACGCCGCCGTCGCAAGCGACGGGGTCGGTCGGGTCGCATGTGGCGCCGTCGTCGGTGCCGCCGCCGCAGGTGAAGCTTCCCCACACCGGCGAGTCGACCGCGTGCGCTCCGGTGTAGTTGACGAGAACGGCGTGGTGGCTCAGGGGATCCTGGCGCGCTGCGATTCGGTTGTAGCGGAAGGTGTCGCCGCTCGGGCCGCGGAACTCTTCGGGCACCTGGTCGGTGATGTCGTAGTAGGTGATGAAGCAGACCTCGCGCTCGCTCTGCGGTACCAGGATCTGGGTCGGCGCGCGGAACTGAATGCCGGTGCCGGCAGGTGGTGGATCCAGCGGCTGGGTCTCGAGCGGGCGGGTCGGCGGCAGGCAGGCGTCGACCAGCTCCGCCGTGCCGTCGACGGTTCCGTTCTCGGGAGCGCCGTTCTCGATCCACAGGCGGATCAGCTCGAGCTCCTCGAAGCTGAGCGGCGGCAGTCCGCCGAGTGGCATCGCTCGCAGCGGCGCGCTCCAGGTGTCGGGAAGGGTCGCCGCCGCCAGGTTGATCCAGAGCAGGCTCTCTTCCTTCTTGGCGGGGACGACGCGGCGCATCGTCGGGCCGGCGGCTACGCTCTCGACCTCGGCGTCGATCAGGTTGGCGTAGGCGACCTCCGGAGAGAGGTCGAGTCCGCCCGAGGCGGCGCTGCCGTGGCAGGCGTCGGTGGTGCAGCCGTTGCGTTCGAAGACGGCGGTCTGGATCAGATCGAAGGTGCCGTCGAAGGTCTCGTTACACTCCTGTGCCGCGACCGAGGTGGACAGCGCGGTGGCGAGTCCGATGATGCCGAGATGCTTCATTCCCCTCCCCTTCGTGGGTCCCTGGGGGTTCATAGCGGGACGGCGGGGTTATTGCACACGGGCTGGGGGCGGGCTGGGGTATTGGCTTGCCGCCAAATGATCAACGGGAAGGAGCGAAGGGGGGCAAGGAGCGAAGGGGTGGATGGGCGGGATTTGGGTAGTGGGTCAGTTTGACTGGCGGGTAGTGACGAAGAACGCCCCGCTCGGCCCCCCCTCCTTACCAAGGAGGGGGCAAGGGGGAGGTCACGCCGCGACGCAAGGAGCTTCTGTCCTCGCGCCGATGGCCCTCCGGTGGACCCCCCTGAAGTCCCCCCTTGGTAAGGGGGGACGGAGTTTGGGTTTGGGCCGTCGTCCCCCAACAATCGCAGTTGCGAATCAAGCTGACCCACTATCGGGATCTGAGGGGTGTTGACGAGCGGGATCTGGGAGCTGGGATCCGGGGTTCGGTCATTGTCGGTTTGCTGGGGAATGGTTCCGCGGCGGCGGGTTTGGGCCGCCGCCGCGGAACGGTTTGGACGTTGGTGCTCTAGTGGTTGGCGGGGGCGGTCATCTTGTCCATGACCTGGTCTAGGGAGAAGCTGGCGGCCTTCTGACGCGGCGGGTAGTCCTTGAAAGTACCCAGGAACTGGGCGACGTACTCCTGGGCCGGGACCAGCAGGTAAACCCTGTCGATCATCCAGTCGTAGTAGGTGTTCGAGGTGATGTTCGCCTGCTCGTAGGGGTCGCGCCTGAGGTTGAAGATGTACGGTACGCGGAGAGGCACGAACGGTTCCTGCCAGACGCGCAGGGTACCCATCGCCTTCTGCTCCATGAAGATCATCTTCCAGTCGCGGTAGCGCAGCGCGGTCAGGTCGCCGTCGTCGGAGAAGTAGAAGATCTCGTTGCGCGGGCTGGTCTCGCTCTTGCCGGTGAGCAGGTCGGTGATGTCGTAGCCGTCGAGGTGGATCTTGTAGTTGCGGCCGAGAGCCGACGAGGTGTAGCCGTCGAGCAGGTCTTCCTTGATGTCGGTCTTGCCCGCGGCCGTGGCGAACGTCGGCAACCAGTCCATGTGGTGGACGATCTGGTTGGTGACACTCCCCGGGGCGATTTTGCCGGGCCAGCGGACCATCGCCGGGACCCGCCAGCCGCCTTCCCAGTTGCTGTTCTTCTCGTTGCGGAAGGGATTGACGCCGGCGTCGGGCCAGGTGTTTTTGTGCGGCCCGTTGTCGGTCGAGTAGAAGACGATCGTGTTGTCGGCAATGCCGAGCTCGTCGAGCAGCTTCAAGAACTTGCCGACGTGCATGTCGTGCTCGACCATGCCGTCGGCGTACTCGTCCTGGCCGGAGATGCCGCGCAGCTCTTTTTTGACGTGGGTGCGAAAGTGCATGCGGGTGCCGTTCCACCAGACGAACCACGGCTTGCCCGCCTTGTGCTGGCGGCGGATGAAGTCGATCGCGGCGTCCGAGGTCTCGTCGTCGACGGTTTCCATCCGCTTCTTGGTGAGCGGACCGGTGTCCTCGATCTTGCCGTCGGCGCTCGACTTGAGAACGCCGCGCGGGCCGTACTTCTTGCGAAATTCGGGATCCTTCGGGTAGTCCTCGTTCTCCGGCTCCTCCTCGGCGTTGAGGTGGTAGAGGTTGCCGAAGAACTCGTCGAAGCCGTGGTTGGTCGGCAGGTGCTCGTCGCGATCGCCGAGGTGGTTCTTGCCGAACTGGCCGGTGGCGTACCCCTGGTCCTTGAGGATCACGGCGATGGTCGGGTCTTCGACCATCATGCCTTCCTTGGCGCCGGGCAGTCCGACCTTCGACAGGCCGGTGCGGAAGACGCTCTGTCCCATGATGAAGGAGGAGCGGCCGGCAGTGCACGACTGCTCGCCGTAGTAGTCGGTGAAGATCATGCCCTCGTTGGCGATGCGGTCGATGTTGGGTGTGCGGTAGCCGACCAGGCCCATGGTGTAGGCGCTGACGTTCGATTGGCCGATGTCGTCGCCCCACACCACGAGGATGTTGGGCTTGTCGGACTGGGCTGCTGCTGCGCCGGCAGCCAGGACGAACGCCGTGGCCGCGACCAGACGTCCGATGCGAGATCTACTCATGGGGTCTCCTTTGAGGTTTTGGGGGGCCCTCGACGCTAGCCCAGCGAGAGCAAGCGTCAAGGTTTGAGCCGTTGATTTTTTTCACTTGATCGCTTGTGGGTTGATCGGCGAGCCGACGGCGCCGGTGATCGGCAGCGGAGGTGCAACGAAGAGGAACTCGTAGACGCCGTCGCCGGCGCAATCGCGGGCGAGCCCCTCGAGGTCGAAGATCTCGCCGACCAGCATGCCCATGTTGACGATGGCGACACAGTGCAAAGGCTGAAACACGTCGGGAGTTTCGTTGGGGATCACCTCGGTCCCCCAGGTGTCGGTGGCGTAGCCGGCGATCTCCTTGGTGTAGAGCCACTCGGCGGTGGTTAGGCTCAGCCCGGGGGCGGGTCCGCCGGCGTAGTCGCCCCATTTCGACTCGGCGCGCACCTGGGCGATCTGGCCGGTGCGGATCAGCACGATGTCGCCGCGGGCGATCTCGACTCCGGCCTTGTCGGCGGCGCCGTCGAGGTCGGCCGGGTAGATCGCGTCGCCCGGCTGCAGCCAGTCGACGCCGCGGAAGCGCGGTATGTCGAGGAGCACGCCGCGGGTGACGATCTTGTCGCGCGCCTTGTCGATCGAGTTGGCCTGAGCACCGGTCGAATTGACCAACTCGGGGCCGCGGTCGTTGTACATGCGATCGTCGAAGTAGATGTGCGCCAGCGCATCCCACTGGGTGGCGCACTGCAGCGGCATGGTGATCACGTCGTCGCACCAGCGCAGGCCCGGCACGAAATCCTGGGCGCCGGACGCGACGTCGCCGCCGTCCTGCAGCATGAAATGGAGCGGGTTGATGCGTCCGCCGAAGCCGGTTTGCGGTCCGTTGGCGTCGAACGGAATCGCCAGCGACAGCACCCTGCCCTGGCGCACCAGCTGCGCCGCGGCGGCGACCTTGGCGGCGTCGATGAAGTTGAGCGTGCCGAGCTCGTCGTCGTCGCCCCAGCGGCCCCAGTTGCGGAAGCGCAGCGCCAGCTCGCGCACGGTTTCGATGTTCATGGTGTCGGTCATTTGCGTCCCTCCGTGGGGGGCAGTGAGGCAGAGTCGGGGGGTGGCGTGCAAGCGGGCGTGTTGGTGGTGGCTTCGTTGGAGATCGATCGCGAGGACTCTCGCTTCGCTCGGCCATCTCATTCGCCCTCTCCCTAGCCCTCTCCCGTAGGGAGAGGGGATCAACGTCGAGGATGGACGGAAATTCGGTTTCACAGATGTGGCCCGGTGGGTGTATCGTCGCGGTATGCGGATGCGTGCTGTGGAGTTGTGGATTGCCGGTCTATTAGTTGCCTTGGCTGCCGGGTGTGCGTCGAAGGCGGCGCCTGACCTGGTTAGTATTCTGGCGGCTGCGGAGACGGTCGATCTGACTTACTCGTATGGGCCCGAGACAGTCTACTGGCCGACCGATACGCACGGGTTCGAGCTGTCGATCGTCAGCCGTGGCGAGACCGAAGGCGGCTATTGGTACGAGGCGAACCGGATGTGCACCGCGGAGCACGGTGGGACTCACATGGATGCGCCGATCCATTTCGCCGAGGGCATGGCGACCGCGGCCGAAGTTCCCGTGTCGGCGGGGATCGGTCCGCTGGTTCGGGTCGACGTCAGCGCCGCGGCTGCAGCTGATCCCGACTACCGCCTTTCGGTGGCCGATCTCGAGGCCTGGGAACGGAGCTACGGCACGATCCCCGAGGGGGCGATCGTGGTCATGTTCAGCGGTTGGGGCTCGCGCTGGCCGGACCGCAAACGCTACCTCGGCGACGACACCCCGGGCGATGCGTCGAACCTTCACTTCCCCGGCTTCTCCGCCGAGGCGACTCGCTTCCTCGTCGAACAACGCGACATCGCGGCGATCGGCGTCGACACCGCCAGTATCGACTACGGCGCGTCGCAGGACTTCATCGTGCATCGGATTCTCAACGGCGCCGACAAGCCGGGGTTCGAGAACCTGGCGAACCTCGACCGGGTGCCGCCAACCGGCGCGGTGCTGGTAGCGTTGCCGATGAAAATCGAGGACGGCTCGGGCGGCCCGTTGCGCGCGATCGCCATCATCGAGGAGAGACCATGAGTCGATTGATCTTCGTCTACAACGTCGATGCTTCGCCGGTCGCGCTGTTGCGCGACCTGTACCAGGGGATCACCACCGGCAGCACGGATTGCCGGCTGTGCGACATCACCTACGGCAAGCTGTTCAAGGACCAGACCTGGAATCGCTTCGTCAAGGACCTGCCGGTCGCTGCCGAGTTTCGCCTGCGCTCGACCTTTCTCGGGCGCTACCCGGAGCTGCGCGACCGCGAGTTCCCGGCGGTGTACGCGGTCGACGGCGACGAGCCGCGCGAGATCATCTCGGCGGCCGAGCTCAACCAGCTCGACGGCCTCGATGCACTGCGCGAGCTCGTCCAGACGCGAGTCGACGAGCTGGTGCGCGTGCCCGGCGCGGTGCCGGCTCCGTCCTAACCGCTATTGCTCGAGCCCGAGAATCGCGTTGTAGCGCTGCAGGCGGGTGGCGTCGCCGCTCGAGATTCGCTCGGCGTTCATGTGCAGCGCCAGCATGTGGCGGCGGATGAACGCGATCGCCAGCAGGTGCTTGTCCTCTTTGAGCGTCGCCTGCTGCAGCAGCTCGGCCGAGACGACGACGTCGATCACCATCTTGGAGATGCGCTTGGCGTTGAGCAGCGCGTAGTCGAAGTCGCCGAGCAGCGCCGAGATGCTGCCGTTGATCGAGTCGATGCCGTCGCAGACCAGCTTGACGAGGTCGGCGAACTCCTCGGGCAGCGCCTCGATCTGAGCGCGGGTGTCCTCGAGCGTCGCGGTGAGCGCGCCCTTGGCCATCTCCTTGAGCGCGAAGCTCGCTTGGATCTCGGACGTTCCCTCGTAGATCGTCGTGATGATCGAGTCGTTGTGGTAGTGGCCGGCGGCGGTTTCCGACATGTAGCCGATGCCGCCGTGCGCCTGGATTCCGGCGCGGGTGACGTCGTTGGCGATCTCGGTCGCGTAGTACTTGCAGAGCGGCGTGAAGAAGCGGATCAGCGACTGCAGGCGGTCGCGTTCGGCTTCGAGCGCGGCGCGCTCCTCGCCCTGAGCCGCGTGGTCCGAAGCGAGATTGGCCTCGATGGCGTCGATGGTGTCGATCATGTCGCAGGTGCGGTAGAGCAGCGCCCTCGCCGCCTGGATGTTGATCGCCATCTTGCCGAGCATCGACTTGACCAGCGGCTGGTGGACGATCGGCTGGCCGAACTGGACGCGCTGCTGGGCGTAGTCGCGGGCGGCGCGGTAGGCGGCTTCGGCGATGCCGATGCCTTGCGCCGCGACGCCGAGCCGGGCGTTGTTCATCAGCGACAACATCGCTTTGAAGCCCTGCCCTACCTCGCCGATCAGGTAGGCTTCGGCGTCCTCGAGCTCGACGACGCAGGTCGGCGAGCCGTGGATGCCGAGCTTGTGCTCGATGCGCGGGATGCGCACCCCGTTGCGGGTGCCGTCGGCGAGCGTGCGCGGGCACAGCATCAGGTTGAGGCCGTTGGTGGTGCCGCGCGATTCGTTGAAGGTCGCACCGTCGCGCGCCAGCACCAGATGGACCTCGGCGCCGCCGTTGGTGATGTAGATCTTCTCGCCGTTGAGGATGTACTTGCCGTCGCGCAGCTCGGCGCGCGTCGCGATGCCGCCGAGGTCGGATCCCGCCTGCGGCTCGGTGAGGTCCATCGCCCCCTGCAGCTCGCCGCTGGCGAAGCGCGGCAGGTATTCCTGGCAAAGCTCTTCCGAGCCGTACTTCTCGATGTCGCCGGCGACACCCGTCTGTAGCCCGACGATGGTCATCAGGCTCGAGTTGGCGCGCGACAGCATCTCGAGGAACATGCAGTTGACCAGCAGCGGCAGCTCGGAACCGCCGTACTTCGAGGACATCGGCAGGCAGACCAGGCCGGCGGCGCGCAGCTTCTCGTAGCCGGAGGCGACGTGCGCGGGAACTTTGACCTCGCCGTCTTCGAGGCGGACCTCGTCGTGCCACTTGCCCTCGGACTCGGCCTCGATGTCGGCGCAGACGTCGCCGGCGGTCTGCATGACCATCTTGTAGGTTTCGACTTCGTCCGCAGGCGCCGCGTCGGGGCCGCGTCGGAGCTGAATCAGGCGCTGCCAGTCGACCCGGTGATCGATGAAGAACTCCATGTCCGCGTTGAAGAAATCGTTGCTCATGTGGAACCTCCGATGCCCAGCAAACGTCCGTACCCCTCGATCGCGTCATCGACTCCGGCGGCGCGTAGGGTTTGCCAGTAGAGCGCGGCGTTGGCGGCGACGACTGGCATACCCAGATCATTCTCCATTTCTTGCAGGAGCGCCAGAACCGGCAGGCCGGTGCCGACCTGGACCACTGCGTCGGCGCGGATGCCGCGGACGCGCTGAAAAAGTGCTCGGATCTGATCGGTCGTCGCCTGGCCGATGGTCTCGATGCTCGGCCAGGCGAGGCCCTCGGCGGCAGCGACGGTGAGGCCGCGATCCTCGTAGGTCTGGCGAACGACCTGGTTGGCCGTTTCGTCGAACGGGGTGACGATCGCCACCGTCGCGGCGCCGAGCCGCTCGAGGGCGGCAAAGGTGGCGAACGACGCGGCGTGCACCGGTCGCTCGGCGCGCTGGCGCGCGTCGCTCATCGCCTGCTCGAGGAGATCGAGTCCGCCCGGGATCGACTCGGTGGAAAGCCCGACCATCAGGGCGTCGACGCCGGCCGAGGAGAGCCCGGCGGCGGCGCGCTGCACCTGGTCGAGAACGTCCGCTTCGAGCGTGAAGCGCGCCGTCTGGTGGGTGATCCCCGGCGGCCGCAAGCCGGCGAGCTCGGGCTCGACCACGGTGTTGAAGGCCGGAACCAGTGCGCCGAAGATTTTGCGGTAACCGAGTGTGTCGCTCATCGTCTGGGCTGCAAGTCGCGTCGGAAGCTGATCGACTCCGCTTCTAGCGCCGCTCGCCGCGGATTTCGACCGGCAGCAGTCGTGCGAACCCCGCGCTTGGCCAATCAGTTCGCAATTCCAAGCAGTTACGCGGCGCGGCTCGCTTGAAAAAGTTTCACTTTCGAAGCCGAAACCAGCGGATTCGGTGGAAATGCAAAGCGCGGCGGTTGTAACATGCGGGTGTTCCAATCACTTTCCATGGACTTCCCCATCCGCGACATCACACGTCGCCTGGCGGTCGTCTGCGCGATGGCATGCGCGGTCGATTTGCTGGCGCCGCTACCCGTGCCAGCTCAGTTGGTGATGATTCCCGTGCGCGCCGACAGCGGGCACGTCTATCAGGTCCTGCAGTTTGCCGCCGGCGCCGATCTCGGTACCGGTCTCGACGAGGTGCGCGTCACCAGCGTCGCCGCGCTGACCAACGGGATCCCGGCGGAAACCTGCGCGACCCCGATCGACGGCCAGTTGCGCTCGCCGGTCGAGGCGGTCGCCTACGGTTTCGTCGGCGGCTTCCGGCCGATCGAGCAAGCCTACAAATCGAGCCGGATCGCCGATGCCTCACCGCCGTGTTTTTCGGATACCGCCAACGGTGGGCTGGGACGGGTTTGTATCGGCCCGGGCTGCGACCACGATTGCGCCTGTGCCGACGACAGCGCCTGCGCCGAGTTCTCGATTTTCGACGGCACCGCGATCGATACGGCGACGCCCGACGTCCCGGCGGCAGGCGTTGCCCTGCCCCTCTTCCGGCAACAGGTGCGCTGCCGCCTGTCGCAGGGCGTGACCTACAGCTTCGCCGCCGACGGCTCGCCGACGACCCAGGTCGGGCTTTGCGGTACGGCGCCGGCCGACGGCTTCCGCCTCGCCGGTTCGCCATCGGCGTTCAGCGGCGGCGTCGCCGGGACGACGGTCATCTTCGCCTACCAGGCGATGCCCGACGAGGCGTTTTCGGTCGGTGCGGCGGGCTTCGGGATCGACGTCGACGGCGTCAACCCGTACGGCTGCGACGCACCTGGGCGAGTCGTCGCCGGCCTCGAAGCCGAGTTGCGCTCGCCGGTGGTGTTCCCGCCCGGTCCGCCGGTCGACCTGTCGCGCGACGAGCTGCGCTGCCAGGTGGCGATCGGCCGCGCCGGGCGCCGCCTGGTGCTGAAATCGCTGCGCGCCTTCCAGTTCTGCCGCGAGAAGATCCTCGCCGGCGACTGGGAGATTCGCTCGGCCGACTGCGCTCTGCAGCCGACGGTCGAACGCGCCCTCGCCTCGGCGCGACGCATGACCCGCGCCGGGATCCGCGCCTGCGAAGGGGTAGAAGTCGGCAACCTGCTCGCCTGCGGCGATACGGTCGACGAGCTGGTGTCGCCAGACGCGTCGAGCGGCTGCCTGATCGACCTGCACCTCCGCGCCGCGCGCGATCTGGCGGTGGCGGAGTACGGTTTTTGAGGGACGGCGGATCGACGGGACACCGCCCGCCTGGTGGTGCGTCAGTTTTGACCTCCGGAACTAAATTGAGCCTCGCTCCGCTCGGTCATCCGAGGGACCCTCACCCGGCCTTCCACCTACGCTCTTCGAGCTTCGGCGGACGAGTCGGCCGACCTCTCCCACAGGGAGAGGCATCTGAACTCCCTTCTCCCTGTGGGAGAAGGGCAGGATGAGGGTCCCTCGAATGGGGGCGAAGCCCCACCAATGTAACCTCAGAGTATTCGAGCGGATCGCTAGCAGTCGAAGCGCTTCGGCCGCTCTCCGACGCTACCAGCCGCGCTGGATCCTCGGCGGGTGATCGGTTAGCTTCGTCGGTCATGCCCGAGTCGCAACAGCGCAACAGCCGTCTGCTGCTGATCCTGAGCTCCGAGCGCTCGGGGTCGACGCTGACGCGTGTCCTGCTCGGTCAGCACTCGCGGGTGTTGGCGCCGCAGGAGATGTTTCTGCTGCGCTATCCGGACTACGCCACCTGGCGCCGCGAGAAGTCGGTCGCGGCGGAGAGCCTGGTCGAGCTCTTTGGCCTGATCGGCGAGGAGCGCAGCATCGAGTCGCTCGACGCCGAGCTCGGCGCGATGTCGAGCCCGGAGGTGTACGAGTGGCTGCTCGCCAAGCTGCCGGCCGGCTCGTTCCTCCTCGACAAGACTCCCGCCTACGCCAACAACGGCGACTCGCTGCGCCGCTCGCTCAGCCTCGATCCTTTCTACATCTGGCTGATCCGGCACCCACTCGGCGTGATCGAGTCGCACGTTCGCATCAAGCGCGAGGCCCGCGCCGCCACCGGTGGCTGGCTCGGCCTGCGCCGCCGCGCCGCCGATTCGGCGCGTCGCCTCGCCGCCCTCTCCCAGGGCGGAATGACGGCGCTGGCGCGGCAGCGCGAGACCAAGTGGGTGGTGCAGCAGACGGTGATCGGCGAGTTTCTCGCCTCGGTGGCGCCGGAGAACCAGCTCGCGGTGCGCTTCGAGGATCTGGTGCGCGACCCGAGCCGGGTGGTCTCCGACCTCTGCGACGGACTCGGTCTCGAGCCGGAGAGCGGCATGCTCGACGTCATCGGCGAGCGGCGTGCGATGAACGTCTCGCTCGGCGATCCCAACTTCCACAAGCACGACCGGGTCGACTCGGCGACTGCCGACGGCTGGCGCGCGGTGTTCTCGGAAGACGACCTCACCCTGGAAACCCGCAAGTTGATGGAGCGGATCGGGGTTCGCCGCTAGGTTCCGGCGATCAGCCGGCGCAGCTCGGCGACCGCGCCGATGGTGCGGCGGCCGTACCAGAACATCGCCTTGCCATCGACCAGGTGGAAGCGCCGCTGGCGACCGGCCGGTGTGTCGTCGAGCTCGGCGAGGTCTTTGATGTGCTTCTCGGCGAAGACGTAGGGCTCGTCGGGCAACAGAACGATGTCCGGCGCCAGCCCGCCGATCTGCGCCAGGGTGACCTGCGGGTATGCCGGCTCGAGGTCGTTGCAGACGTTGACCCCGCCGCACTGCGCCAGCAGGTCGGCGGCGTAGGTGTGGCGGTTGAAGGCCATCCAGGGATTGCGCCAGATCGGGCAGAACACTCTCGCCGAGGTTGCCGGCGGATGGCGCAGCGCCGCGGCGATCTCGGCTGCCAAGCGCTCGGCCGGCTCGCGGCGTCCGAGCAGCTCACCGATGCTGCGCACGGTCTCGGCGGTGGCCGCCGCGCTGCGTACCTCGGCGACGTAGACCGGAAGTCCGGCCGCCTCGAGCGCGGCGAAGTCCTGCAGGCGATTCTCGTCGCGATCGACGAGGACGAGATCGGGCGCGAGCGCCGAGATCGCATCGACATCGGGGTTCTTGGTGCCGCCGACCTTGGCGAGGCCGGCGACGACTTCGGGCGGCTCGGTGCAGAAGCTGGTGACACCGACCAGCGCCGCAGCGGCTCCGAGATCGCAGACCAGCTCGGTCAGGCTCGGCACCAGGCTGACCACGCGCGACGCCGGAGCGGCGAGCTCGAGCTCGCGGCCGGTGTCGTCGCGCACCGCGACGCTCATTGCTGCTTGCCGCGGTCGAGCGACTCGATGACGTCGCGCAGCTGCTGGCGCTCGCGCTCGGTGATCTCCGGGGTGGCGCGCGCTTCCGGACGGATCCCCGGGCGTGAGCGTCCGGCGAGCTCGACGACGCCCCAGATCAGCGCCGCCGCTAGCAGCGACATCAGCAGCAGGGTCAGGCCGCGCCGCCGCGGGCGGCGCTTGCGCGGCGCCGGTTTCTTCTTCCTAGGGGCCAAAGGTTGCTCCGGCGCCCGGTGTCTCGGCGAAATGCGGCTGGCAGACGCTCCAGGCGGCGTCGGCCAGCGAGCGGCGGTCCCAGTCGTCGATGCCGTTGTACCAGCGCAGGCCGAGCGCGCGCAGGCGCTTGCTGCGCTCGGGGAGTGCGAAACAGGCGCGCCACCAGGGGCCGTAGATCCAGCCGGCGAGCCAGTGCAGCCGGCCCAGCTTGACGCCGAGCCAGGAGCCGTCGACGGCGCGCTGGTACGCCTCTCCGTCGAGCTGGTCGTGCGCCAGCGCCTGCTGCGCCGCGGCGGCGGCGAAGCTGCCGAACTCGAGAGCCAGCGAGATGCCCTCGCCCATCAGCGGATCGGCGCCGGCGGCGTCGCCGGCGAGCAGCACGTTGTCGGCGGCGACGCGGGTGACGCCGCGCTTGTACCAGTGGATCGGGAACGCGACGCGGCGCGGGTTGACGGCGCCGTGAAACGCCAGCTCGCGCTCGAGCGCCTGGCGAATCAGGTCGGCGCCGCGCTCCAGCGAGTAGACGCCGACGTTGGCGTGCGGCACCCCGTCGATCAGGCAGGGAAAGCTCCAGCGATAGCCGGCGAGCCCGCGCGGCACGTCGGTGAAGTCGAAGTCGGAGCGTCGCTCGCGGTAGCCGTCCCAGGTGTCGTCGACCGGAACGTCGCACATCGCGGCGCGGGCGATGGTGGCGCGACTGTCGCTCACCAGGGCGCGGCGCACACGGCTGCCGGAGCCGTCGGCGCCGACCACCAGCTTGGTGCGGTAGTTCGCGCGCGCCGTGCGGATGGCCACCTGCCCGGCGTCGCGCTCGATTTCCTCGACCGGCTCGTTCTCGCGCACCTCGATGCCGCGCTCGCGACAGGCGTCGATCAGGCGCGCGTCGAGCTCGTTGCGCCGGATGATGTAGCAGAACCCCGGCTCGCGGTGATCGACCGTCGTCGCCGGCGTGCGCGCCCGCGCCCCGTGTACGGTGACGTGCGGCAGGTCGAATGGGATGTCGTGGCGCTCGATCCAGTCGCGTCCGGCGGGGATCAGGCCGCCGGCGCAGACCTTCGGACGCGGGTGGATCGCCTTCTCGAGGACGACGATCTCGCCGGCCAGCTGCGGGTCGAGCCGGTGCAGCGCCAGCGCGGTCGCGGCTCCCGCCGGTCCGCCACCGACGACGACCAGGGGGCGGTGCTCGGTCACCCGATCAGTTGCGGCGGATGTGGTCGCGCGCCCAGCCGACGATGTCCTCGGTGCTGGCGCCCGGGGTGAAGATCTCGTCGATGCCGCCCTTCTTGAGCTCGTTGGCGTCCTCTTCCGGGATGATGCCGCCGCCGAACAGGGCGACGCCCTTGAGCCCCTTGCCCTCGAGCAGCTTCTGGATCGCCGGGAAGAGGGTCATGTGGGCGCCCGACAGAATGCTCAGGCCGACCGCGTCGACGTCCTCTTGCACGGCCGCCTCGGCGATCATCTCGGGTGTCTGGTGGAGACCGGTGTAGATCACCTCGAAACCGCCGTCGCGCAGGGCGCGGGCGATGATCTTGGCTCCGCGATCGTGGCCGTCGAGGCCGGGCTTGGCAATCAAGATTCGAATCGGTCGTTCTGACACGGTGTGTTCCTCCTGCTCCTGCCTATCCTCTGGCGCCGTCTATAGCCAGGCGGGATCGCGGTACTCGCCGAAGACCTCGCGGAAGATGTCGGAGATCTCGCCGATCGTGCACTCAGCTTTGACCGCGTCGACCATCGGCGGCATCAGATTGGTGCCGTTGACGGCGGCGTCGCGGACGGCGGCGAGGCCGGCTTCGACGCGGGCGGCAGAGCGTTCCTGCTTGCGTGCCCGCACCCGCTCGACCTGGGTGCGCTCGACCTCGTTGGAGATGCGCAAGACCTCGAGCGGCGGCTCTTCGTCTTCGACGAAGTAGTCGTTGGCGCCGACCATGATCTTCTCGCAGGCGTCGAGTTGCTTCTGGTAGCGGTACGAGGCCTCGGCGATCTCCTTCTGCGGAAATCCCTGCTCGATCGCCGTGATCATGCCGCCCATTTCGTCGATGCGGCGGATGTAGTCGAAGGCTTCGCTCTCGAGACGGTCGGTGAGCGCCTCCATCGCGTAGCTGCCGCCGAACGGATCGGCGGTATTGATGACTCCGGTCTCCTCGGCGATCACCTGCTGCGTGCGCAGAGCGGCCAGCACCGCCGGCTCGCTCGGCAGCGCCAGGGTCTCGTCCATCGAGTTGGTATGCAGCGAGTTGGTGCCGCCGAGTACGGCGGCCAGCGCCTGGATGGCGACCCGGGCGATGTTGTTGAGCGGCTGTTGCGCGGTCAGCGAGCAACCCGCCGTCTGCGCGTGGGTGCGCAGCAGCCAGGAGCGCGGGTTCTTGGCGCCGAAGCGCTCGCGCATGATCTTCGCCCACATCCGCCGCGCCGCGCGGAACTTCGCGATCTCCTCGAGGAAGTCGTTGTGCACGTTGAAGAAGAACGACAGCCGCGGGGCGAAGGCGTCGACGTCGAGGCCGCGCTCGACGGCCGCCTGGACGTAGGCAATGCCGTCGCCGAGGGTGAAGGCGAGCTCCTGTACCGCGGTCGAGCCGGCTTCGCGGATGTGGTAGCCGGAGATCGAAACCGGGTGCCAGCGCGGCGCGTGCTCGGTGCAGTACTCGATCATGTCGATGATCACCCGCACCGACGGGCGCGGCGGCGAAATCCACTCGTTCTGCGCCGAGAACTCCTTGAGCATGTCGTTCTGGATGGTGCCGCCGACCCGCTCGAGGGCGACGCCCTGCTTTTCGGCGAGCGCGAAGTACATCGCCAGGACGATGCTGGCGGTGCAGTTGACGGTCATCGAGGTCGTCACCTGGTCGAGGCGGATGCCGTCGAACAGAGTCTCCATGTCGGCCAGGCTGGATACCGACACCCCCTCGCGGCCGACCTCGCCGAGCGACCGCTCGTGGTCGGCGTCGTAGCCCATCAGGGTCGGCATATCGAATGCCGTCGACAGCCCGGTCTGGCCGCGGGCGAGCAGGAAGCGGAAGCGGCGGTTGGTGTCCTCGGGCGTGCCGAAGCCGGCGAACTGCCGCATCGTCCACAGCTTGCCGCGGTACATCGTCGGGTAGGCGCCGCGGGTGAAAGGATACTCGCCGGGGTCGCCGATGTCCTCGCGGTAGTCGCGGCCGGTCGCCGAATCCGGACCGTAGACCGGGTCGACCTCCATGTCGGAGATCGTCGTGTAGCGCCGCTGCGGCGGCTCGGGCTTGCGCGCTGGTGCGGTCATCTGGTCTCCCCTTCCGAGCTCACGCCCGACCTCCGGTAATCAGTTTCCAGCGGCGTCGCGGCGGTCGCTCCTCGCGTCCGCGCAGCAGCCCCCTAGCGATCTCCGCCCAGTCGTCGCGAACCAGCACCCGGACCTCGCCAAAGGCGCTGAAGGTCAGCGGCTTCATCCCGAAGCGATCGCTCTCGAGCAGACAAGGCACACCGAAATTCTCCAGATATCCCTTGACGATATGCGCCTGGACCTCGAGTGGAGTCGAATAGCAGGGGTGCCAGTCCATCAACCTAGGTTCCGCTGAACTCGGCCTTTCGTTTCTCGAGAAAGGCGCGCATCCCGGCGCGCCGATCCTCGGTGGCGAAGGTCAATCCGAACACTTCAGATTCGTAGCGACACGCGTTTTCCAAATCAAGGTCGCTGCCGGCGTTGATGGCGGCCTTGGCGTGGGCCAGCGCAATCGGTGCCTTGGTGGCCAATTTTGAAGCGAATTCGCGGCTCTGGGCGAGCAGATCGGCGGGCTCGGCGAGCTGGTTGACGAGCCCGATGCGCTCCGCCTCGGCGGCGTCGATCATGTCACCCGAGTAGATCATCTGGCGCGCCCGGGCGATGCCGATGCGGCGCGGCAGGCGCTGGGTGCCGCCGAAGCCGGGCAGAATGCCGAGGTTGATCTCGGGCTGGCCGAAACGCGCCGCGGTGCTGGCGAAGATCATGTCGCAGGCCAGCGCCAGCTCGAGGCCGCCGCCGAGGGCGAAGCCGTTGACCGCGGCGATCACCGGTTGCGGCAGCTCCTCGAGAGCGCGGAAGGTCGCCTGGCCGAGGCGGGCGAAGCGGCGCGCCTCGGTCGCCGACATGTTCTCCATGGCGGCGATGTCGGCGCCGGCGACGAAGGCCTTGTCGCCGCTGCCGGTGATCACCACCGCCCGCACCTCGCGGTCCGCCGCCAACGCCGCGGCGTGGTCGGCGAGCTCGGCGAGAGTGTCCGGGTTGAGCGCGTTGAGCGCCTTCGGCCGGTCGATGGTGACGACGGCGACTCGATCGTCGCGTTCGATGCGGGTGTTGGCGTTGCTCACTCTCAGTACTCCGGTTTGAGGTCGAAACGGTGCGTCGACTTGAGGAAGCGCACGGTGTGCGTGCGCGAGCGCATGACCACCGAGTTGGTGGTGGCGCCGCCGCGAAAGAAGCGGACTCCGCGCAGGTAGTCGCCGTGGGTGACTCCGGTGCAGGCGAACATGACGCTGCCCGAGGCCATCTCCTCGATCGTGTAGATTTTGCCGAGGTCTTCGATGCCGAGATCGCGCGCCTTCTGCGCGTCGGTCGGGTTGCGCGGCATCAGGCGCGCCTGCATGTCGCCGGCGGCGCAGCGCAGCGCCGCGGCGGTCATGATGCCCTGCTGCGACCCGCCGGTGCCGAGCAGCATGTCGATTCCGCTCTCCGGGTGGGTGGTCGCGATCGCCGCGGCGACGTCGCCGTCGCGCAGCAGCTTGACCCGCGCACCCGCCTCGCGGACTTCGGCGATGAGGTCCTCGTGACGCGGGCGCTCGAGAATCGCCACGGTCAGGTCGGCGACGTAGACTCGCTTGGCGTCGGCGAGCGCCTTGAGGTTCTCGGTGGCGCTGTTGTCGAGACTGATCACGCCGCGACCGTCCGGCCCGACGGCGATCTTCTCCATGTGCATGTTGGGGATCTGCAGGAAGCCGCCGCGCTCGGCGATGGCGACGATCGACATCGCGTTGTAACCGCCGAAGGCACAGATCGCCGCGCCTTCGAGCGGGTCGAGGGCGACGTCGAGCTCGGGGCCGGTGCCGTTGCCGACCTTCTCGCCGATCGGCAGCAGGTCGCTGTCGGTATCGCCGAGGACGATCACCCCGTTGATGGCGATCGACTGGAAGGTGCGCCGCATGGCGGTGGCGCCGGCCTGGTCGGTCGCTTCGAGCTCGCCCCGGCCCATCAATCGCGCCGAGGCGAGGGCTGCGGCTTCGGTGACGCGGACGGCTTCGAGGGCTAGATTTCGGTCCATAGGTGGCTATCCCGTGGTTTCCGGAGGAGGCTCCGGGCTGGAGGTCGTTCCGCCCACTATAGAGGCTTCCATGCGCCTTTGCATCGCCGCAATTGAGCAGCCGACGGCTCGGCCGCGGCGGCCTCGGCTCGGCCTCAGAGGTTCTCCTCGATGCGGATGACGACGACCTTGCCGCGCACCGCCTGCAGCTTTTCGATCGCGCTCACGGCGCGATCGAGCGAGCGCTGGCTGGCTTCGTGGGTGCGCATGACCAGGGTGACCGAGCCGCGCCGCTTCGCCGGCTGCTGCAGCATCGAGGCGATCGAGATGCCGGCGCGGCCGAGGGCGCCCGAGATCTTGGCGAGCTCTCCCGGCCGGTCGAGCACCTGCAGGCGCATGTAGTAGGTCCCGATGGCGCGCGACGCCGGCAGCGTCGCCAGCTTGCGCAGCTTGGCGGTGGGCAGGCCGAGCGGCGCCACCCGGCCGCGGCAGCCGTGCAGCCGATTGCAGGCGATCTCCATCAGGTCGCCGACCACCGCGGTGGCGGTCGGCATCATCCCGGCGCCGAGGCCGACGTACATGCTCGACTCGAGCGCTTCGCTGTCGACGACGATGGCGTTGAGCGCGCCGTCGACGCGCGCCAGCGGGTGCTGCTGCGGCACCATTGCCGGGTGTACCCTGGCTTCGATGCCGTCCTTGTGGCGGACGGCGACGGCGAGGTGCTTGAGGGCGTAGCCGAACTCGCGGGCGAAGGCGATGTCGTCCTGGGTGACCCGGCGAATCCCCTCGCTCGGCACGTCGGCAAAGCGAAAGCGGCAGCCGAAGGCGAGCTCGACCAGCAAGGTGAGCTTGTGGGCGGCGTCGACGCCGTCGACGTCGAACGACGGATCCGCCTCGGCGAGGCCGTCGGCCTGGGCTTCGGCGAGGACGTCGGCGAACTCACCGCCCTGGTTGCTCATCTTGCTCAGGATGTAGTTGGTGGTGCCGTTGACGATGCCGAACAACGCGTGGTGGCGGTCGCCGCCGAGCGATTCGCGCAGCGTGCGGATGATCGGGATGCCGCCGCCGACGCTGGCTTCGTAGCCGATCTCGACACCGGCGCGTTCGACCGCGCCAAAGATCTCGTCGCCGTGGTGCGCCAGCAACGCCTTGTTGGCGGTGACGACGTCCTTGTTGGCCTTGATCGCTTCGAGCACGAAGCGGCGGGCGAGCCCGGTGCCGCCCATCAGCTCGATGACGATGTCGATGCTCGGGTCGTCGAGCACCTTGCGCGCGTCGCCGACCAGGACCCCCTTGGCGAGGCGCACGCCGCGGTCGCGCTTGGTGTCGATGTCGGCGATCCGCACCAGATCGACCGGAACGCCGACGCGCTCACGGATCTGCTCGCGGTTCTTCTTGAGTAGCTTGACGACCCCAGTGCCGATCGTGCCGAAGCCGATCAGTCCCACCCGTACTGCACGCTGCACGCTGCACCCTCCTCCGGTCTTTCCATTAGCAGCCCAGGCGACTTTCTCAACGCACCGCCGCGCAGCGCAGCGGCCCTTGCCAGAGCGTCCCCCCTTGCCACGGGGGGACCACAGGGGGGTGACCCGGGCTGCGCGATACCGATACCGAGGCCGAGGTGGTCAGACCGCGACGCGATCGGGGCTGCCCGGCGGGCCGGCGGCCAGGGCCTTGCGGATGCCGCGGATCGCCTGGCGGGTGCGGTGCTCGTTCTCGATCAGCGCAAAGCGCACCCAGTCGTCGCCGTACTCGCCGAAGCCGATTCCCGGCGAGACCGCTACCTTGCCCTCGCGCAGCAGGTACTTGGAGAACTCGATCGACCCCATTGGGCGGAACTCCTCGGGGATCGGCGCCCACAGGAACATGGTTGCGACCGGTTTCTCGACCTGCCAGCCGGCTCGGTTGAGCCCTTCGACGAGGACGTTGCGCCGGGTTTCGTAGTTCTGGCGGATCTCTTCGACGTAGTGTTGCGGGCCGTTGAGGGCGTGGATGGCGGCGATCTGGATCGGCTGAAAGATGCCGTAGTCGAGGTAGCTCTTGATGCGCGCCAGCGCCGCGATCATCTCCGGGTTGCCGACGCAGAAGCCGACGCGCCAGCCGGGCATGTTGTAGCTCTTCGACAGCGTGAAGAACTCGACGCCGACGTCCTTCGCGCCCGGGATCTCGAGGAAGCTCGGCGCCTTGTAGCCGTCGAAGACGAGATCGGCATAGGCGAGGTCGTGCACGACGAGGAACTCGTACTCCTTGGCGAACTCTACGATGCGCTCGAAGAAGGCGCGGTCGACCACCGAGGTGGTCGGGTTGTGCGGGAAGTTGAGGATCAACAGCTTCGGGCGCGGCCAGGTCTGCTTGAGCGCTTCCTCGAGCGCGCCGAAGAAGTCACCTCCGGGCACGAGCGGGATCGAGCGCAGGTCGCCGCCGGCGATGATCACCGAGTACTGGTGGATCGGATAGGTCGGGCTCGGGCAGAAGACGACGTCGCCGGGGCCGAGCAAGGCCATCGACAGGTGCGCGAGACCGTCCTTGGAGCCGATCGTGACCACCGCCTCGCTGTCCGGGTCGAGGTCGACGTCGTAGCGCCGCCGGTACCAGTCGGTGATCGCGACACGCAACTTGTAGACGCCGCGCGACACCGAGTAGCGGTGGTTCTGCGGCTTCTGCGCGGCCTCGATCAGCTTGGCGACCACGTGCGGCGGGGTTTCGCCGTCGGGGTTGCCCATGCCGAAGTCGATGATGTCCTCGCCGGCATGGCGCGCCTGCTGGCGGAGCTCCCCGATGATGTTGAAAACGTATGGCGGAAGTCGCTTGATTCTCGGAAAATCCATCTCCATCCCGTACCCCTACCACCTCGTTGGCTGCGCTGGCAGCGCCGCGCGTCGGGTAAGTAAATCGGATTTGTATTGGGCGCGCAAATGTGAATTCTCGACGGTAGTGGTTCGGTTTGAGCGACGATCCAGTGAACCGAAGCCAGGCCCGGCCGAAGGCGTCCCCCTTGCCAAGGGGGGACTTCAGGGGGGCGACCGGACAACGATCGGTTCGAGAATGGATGCGCCCACAGGCGCAGCTTGACCTCCCCCTAACCCCCTCCTTGGTAAGGAGGGGGGACCAGAGAGGGAAAACTCGTCCCCCCTTGGCAAGGGGGGACTTCAGGGGGGGCGACCGGACAACGATCGGTTCGAAGCTGGATGCGCCCACAGGCGCAGCTTGACCTCCCCCTAACCCCCCTCCTTGGTAAGGAGGGGGGATCCGGGTCCATTGCTCATCCGATTTCGGCGAGGCCGAGACGGCGCCCCCAGCGGTGCTTGAGGACGGCGGAGACGCGCTCGGAGGCGGCGCTCGAGAGGTCCGGATCGCGGTCGAGCCAGGCCACCGCGGCGTCGCGGGCCTCGACCAGCAGCCGCGTGTCGCGCAGTAGGTTCGCGGCGCGGAAATCGGGCAGCCCGGACTGACGCGTGCCGAGGAACTCGCCGGGGCCGCGCAGCTTCAGATCGGCCTCGGCGATCGCGAATCCGTCGTCGGTCGAAGCCATCACCTGCAGCCGATCGCCGTCCCCGGTGGTCGCCTCGCGGGTGGTCACCAGCAGGCAGATCGCGCGTTCGGAGCCGCGGCCGACGCGCCCGCGCAGCTGGTGCAGCTGCGACAGGCCGAAGCGTTCGGCATGCTCGATCACCATCACCGTGGCGTTGGCGACGTCGACGCCGACCTCGACGACGGTGGTGCTGACCAGGATCGACACGTCGCCGTCGCGGAAGCGGCGCATCACCCCCTCCTTCTCGGCGGCCTTCATCTTGCCGTGCAGCAGGCCGACGCGGAGCCCGGTGAAGACGGTTCGCTCGAGCTCGCGCGCCATCGTCGTGGCGTCGCGCAGATCCATCTTGTCGCTCGACTCGACCAGCGGATAGACGACGTACGCCTGGCGGCCGGCTTCGACCTCCCTGCGAACCGTCGCGTAGACGCGGTTGCGCTGCGACTCGTGGACCACCACCGTCTTCACCGGCTGGCGGCCCTGCGGCCGCTGGTCGACGACCGAGACGTCGAGGTCGCCGTAGACGGTCATCGACAGGGTGCGCGGAATTGGCGTCGCGGTCATCAGCAGCGTATCCGGCGCCCTGCCCTCCGATTCCCTGGACCCGCGTAGCGCGGCGCGCTGGAGGACGCCGAAGCGGTGTTGCTCGTCGATGATGGCGAGGCCGAGCTTGGCGGTTTCCACCTGCTCCTGGATCAGCGCGTGAGTGCCGACGGCGATGTCGGTGGTGCCGGCGGCGAGCGCGTCGAGCGCCTCGCGTCGCCCGCGTTTGAGCGAGGAGCTGGTGATCAGGTCGACGCGCACGTCCAGTCCGGCGGTGAGCTCGGCTATCGTCCGGTGGTGCTGCTCGGCGAGCAGCTCGGTGGGCGCCATGAAGGCCGCCTGATAGCCGCTCTGGACCGCGCTGAGCGCGGCGTAGATCGCGACCACGGTCTTGCCGCTGCCGACGTCGCCCTGCACCAGCCGGTGCATCGGGTGCGGTTGCGCCATGTCGGCGCCGATTTCTTCGATCACCCGCTGCTGCGCGGCGGTCATTGCGAACGGCAACGCGCGCTCGAAGTGAGCGGTGAGCGGCCCGTCTCGCTGCATCGAGAAGCCGGCGGCGCGGCTGGTCTTGGAGCGGCGCAAGGCGAGTCCCAGCTGCAGGTAGAAGAGCTCGTCGAAGACCAGCGAGCGGTGCGCCGTGGTGCGGAAGCTATCGAGGTCGGCGGCGCGGGTTTCCGCCGGCGGCCGGTGCACCTGGCGCAGCGCGGTCTCGAGGTCGGCGACGGCCGCGCGCTCGGCGACCTCAGGCGGCAAGACGCTGGGGACCGCGGCGGCGGACTCGTCGACTGCCTGGAGAACGATCTTGCGGATCGCCTTTTGCGACATCATGCCCGGCTTGCTGTAGATCGGCACGATGGCGGCGCCGCTGCCGCCGCTCAGGCTGTCGACTTCGGGGTGGACGATCTGCTTGCCGCCGGTGTCGTCCTCGACCCGGCCGTAGGCGAGGACCTTCTGGCCGCGGCGGAAGCGGGTGCGAAAGTAGGCCACCTGATTGAACCAGACCAGGCCGAGCAGACCGGTGTCGTCCTTGAGCACGGCGCGCAGGATGCGGCGCCGGGCGCGGCCGACGATCTTCTCCTCGAGGTGGACCACCTCGCCGATGAAGCTGGCGCTCTGGCCGGCGATCGCCCGCGCCACCGGAACCACCAGGCGGCGGTCCTCGTAGCGGAACGGCAGGTGGAACAACAGGTCCTCGACGGTGGCGAGGCCGAGCCGGCGCAGCTCGTCGGCGCGGCGCGGCCCGACGCCCTTGACGAACTGCACCGAGCGGCCGAGGTCGGCGAGTGCGCTGGCGAGGTCGCCCTCCCAGGCGCGGTAGCGCGGCGCCGCGGGCGCCGACTCGGCGACCGGTTCGGCGATCAGGGCGAGACAGCGACGCGCGATCTCGCTGCGCTCGCCGGCGGGGAGCTGCTCGTAGCGGTCGAGGATCTCGACCAGCTCGGCGAGGCGCTGCGCGTCGGCTCCGCTGCAGGCCGGCAGCAACGCCCGCGCTCGTTCGGCGAGCGCCGCGGTGGGAAGCCTGGTGCGCGACGCGGCGTCGGTCTGCGCCCGGGCGACGAACTCCAGCGCCGGTCGCAGCGCCTGGAACAGCTGCTTCAGCGTATCGGCCGCTGGCTCCTCGGTCGCCACGCTAGCACCGCGCGCTATCTCAACGCTCCGTGCCGTACTCCTGCAGCGGCCGTACCCCGAGCGATTCTCTCTGCAGGAAGTCGATTCCCTCGGCCGCCGCGGCGGCGCCGGCGATGGTCGTGAAGTAGGGAACCTGGCACTCGAGGGCGGCGCGCCGCATCGGGTAGGAGTCGGCGTGGGCGCCCTGCCCGCGCGGCGTGTTGATCACCAGGACGATCTTGCCGGCGCGAATCTCGTCGACCGCGCTCGGGCCGCCCTCCTGCACTTTGCCGATGGCGCGCGCTTCGATCCCTGCGTCGGCGAGGGCCGCGGCGGTGCCGCGGGTGGCGCAGAGATCGAACCCGCAATCGGCGAGCCGCTTGGCGACCGGCACCAGCCCGGCCTTGTCCTTGTCCTCGACGCTGAGGAAGGCGGTGCCGGCGCTCGGCAGGACGGTGCCGGCAGCCAGCTGGGCTTTGGCGAACGACACCCCGAAGCTGGCGTCGATGCCCATCACCTCGCCGGTCGACTTCATTTCGGGCCCGAGCAGCGTGTCGACGCCGGGAAACTTGGCGAAGGGGAAAACCGCTTCCTTGACCGACATGTGCTCCGGCACCACCTCTTCGGTGAAGCCGAGAGCCGCGAGGGTCTCGCCGGCCATGACCCGGGCGGCGAGCTTGGCGATCGGCACGCCGATCGCCTTCGACACGAACGGAACCGTGCGCGAGGCGCGCGGATTGACCTCGATGATGAAGACCTCTTCGTCGCGCACCGCGAACTGGACGTTCATCAGGCCGACCACGCCGAGCTCGAGCGCCAGCGCGTGCACCTGGCGGCGCACCTCGGCGAGGACGGCGTCGGAAAGCGATTGGGTCGGCAGCGAGCAGGCGCTGTCTCCGGAATGGACGCCGGCGCGCTCGATGTGCTCCATGATGCCGGCGACGACGACGATCTCGCCGTCGCAGATGGCGTCGACGTCGAGCTCGATCGCATCCTCGAGAAACTTGTCGATCAGCACCGGGCGGCCCGGGCCGACGTCGACCGCGCGCGCCATGTACGAGCGCAGACTGTCGTCGTCGTAGACGATCTCCATGGCGCGTCCGCCGAGCACGTAGGACGGCCGCACCAACACCGGGAAGCCGATGCGCGCGGCGATCTCCGAGGCCTTCTCGACCTCGAAGGCGATGCCGTTGGCGGGTTGCTTGAGGCCGAGCTGATCGAGCAGCGCGGCGAAGCGCTCGCGGTCCTCGGCGCGGTCGATCGAGTCGGGCGAGGTCCCGGCGATCGGCACCCCCGCCTCCTGCAGCGGCACGGCGAGCTTGAGCGGCGTCTGGCCGCCGAACTGGACGATGACCCCGTCCGGTTTCTCGCGGGCGACGATCGACAACACGTCCTCGCGGGTCAACGGCTCGAAGTAGAGCTTGTCGGAGGTGTCGTAGTCGGTGCTGACGGTCTCGGGGTTGCAGTTGACCATGATGGTCTCGAAGCCGGCTTCCTTGAGCGCGAACGACGCGTGCACGCAGCAGTAGTCGAACTCGATCCCCTGGCCGATGCGGTTGGGTCCGCCGCCGAGAATCATGATCTTCTTGCGGTCTTTGACGTCGCTCTCGTCTTCCTGCTCGTAGGTCGAGTAGAGGTACGGCGTGTAGGCGGCGAACTCGGCGGCGCAGGTGTCGACGGTCTTGAACACCGGCTCGATGCCGGCGGCGATGCGCGCCTGGCGCACCTCTTCTTCGCTGCACTCGATCAGGGCGGCGATGCGGACGTCGGCGAAGCCCATCTCCTTGGCGCGGCGCAGGGCCTCCGGCTCGAGTGAGATTCTCGGCTCTTCTTCGATGATCTGGCGGATGTTCTCGAGGAACCAGATGTCGATCTTGCAGGCGTCGTGGATCTCCTCGGTAGTGAAGCCGAAGCGATAGGCCTCGCCGACCAGCCACAGCCGGCGCGCGCTCGGCGATCCCAGCTGGGTGAGGATCTCCGAGCGGTCGACCGCATCCCCCCTGCCCTTGTCGTCGAAACCGTAGGAGTCGATCTCGAGCGAGCGCAGCGCCTTTTGCAGCGACTCCTTGAAGGTGCGGCCGATCGCCATGGCTTCGCCGACCGACTTCATCTGGGTGCCGAGGACGTCCGGCGTCGCCGGAAACTTCTCGAAGGTAAAGCGCGGGATCTTGGTGACGACGTAGTCGATGGTCGGCTCGAACGATGCCGGCGTCTCGCGGGTGATGTCGTTGGAGATCTCGTCGAGGGTCATGCCGACCGCCACCTTGGCGGCGATCTTGGCGATCGGGAAACCGGTCGCCTTGCTGGCCAGCGCCGAGCTGCGCGAGACGCGCGGGTTCATCTCGATCACCGCCATGCGGCCGTCGGCGGGGTTGATCGCGAACTGCACGTTCGAGCCGCCGGTGTCGACGCCGATTTCGCGCATGATCGCCAGGGTGGCATCGCGCATGATCTGGTACTCTTTGTCGGTCAGCGTCTGCGCTGGAGCCACGGTGATGCTGTCGCCGGTGTGCACGCCCATCGGGTCGAGGTTTTCGATCGAGCAGACGATGACGACGTTGTCGGCGGTGTCGCGCATCACCTCGAGCTCGTATTCCTTCCAGCCGGCGATCGACTCCTCGATGAGGATCTCGCTGATCGGCGAGAGCTCGAGTCCGCGCTTGGCGAGCGCCTCGTACTCGTCCATCGAATAGGCCATCGCGCCGCCGGTGCCGCCGAGGGTACGCGACGGGCGAATGATCAGCGGCGCGCCGATGTCCTCGCCGATCCGCTTGGCCTCGTCCCAGGTGCGGGCGACGCCGCTGCGCGGCACGTCGAGGCCGATCGCGATCATCGCGTCTTTGAAATTCTGCCGATCCTCGGCTTTCTTGATCGCCGGGATGTTGGCGCCGATCAGCTCGACGCCGTAGCGCTCGAGCACGCCGGTCTCGGCGAGGTCGAGCGAGGCGTTGAGCCCGGTCTGTCCGCCGACCGTCGGCAGCAGCGCGTCCGGGCGCTCGGATGCGATGATGCGCTCGAGGATCGGCAGTGCGATCGGCTCGATGTAGGTGCGGTCGGCGGTGCTCGGGTCGGTCATGATCGTCGCCGGGTTCGAATTGATGAGAATGACCCGGTAGCCCTCTTCGCGCAGCGCCTTGCACGCCTGCGTGCCTGAGTAATCGAACTCGCAGGCCTGGCCGATGACGATCGGGCCGGAGCCGATCAGCATGATGGATTCGATGTCGGTTCGTTTGGGCATGGCTCAGCGGCTCCCGTCGATCATGTCGACGAAGCGTCCGAACAGATAGTTGGCGTCGCTCGGTCCGGGAGAGGCTTCGGGGTGGTACTGCACCGAGAACACGGGGACGTCGCGATGCGACAAGCCCTCGACGGTCTCGTCGTTGAGGTTGATGTGGGTGAGCTCGGCGGATCCGGCGAGAGAGCCGACGTCGACCGCAAAGCCGTGGTTCTGGCTGGTGATCTCGACCTTGCGCGTGGTCAGGTCCATCACCGGCTGGTTGCCGCCGTGGTGACCGAACTTGAGCTTGTAGGTGGTGCCGCCGAGCGCCAGGCCGAGAATCTGGTGGCCGAGGCAGATGCCGAAGATCGGCTTCTTGCCGACCAGGTCGCGGACGTGCGCGGCGGCGTAGGCGGCGGCGGCCGGGTCGCCGGGGCCGTTGGAGAGAAAGACACCGTCGGGGTCGAGGGCGAGAACCTCGCTCGCCGGAGTGTCGGCCGGGACGACGCGCACCTCGCAACCGGAGTCGACGAGGTTGCGCAGGATGTTGTGCTTGATGCCGAAGTCGTAGGCGACCACCTTGCGCGTCGGCGCTTGCTTCGGCGCGGTGTAGCCACCCTCGAGCGTCCAGCAGCCCTGCTCCCACTGGTACGGTTCCTTGCAGGTGACCGCGGCGACCAGGTCGCGCCCTTCCATCGGCGGCGCCGCCTTGGCTTTGTCGACCAGGGTGTCGGCCGAATCGTCGGTGCCGTGCGCGATCACCGCGTTGACGGCGCCGCGCTCGCGGATGTGGCGCACCAGCTCGCGGGTGTCGATTCCCTGGATGCCGGGGATGCCGTTCTCCTCCAGGTAGGCGTGCAGCGACTGACGCGCGCGGAAGTTGCTCGGGATGTCCCAGTATTCCTTGACGACGAAGCCTTCGACGAACGGCTTGCGCGATTCGACGTCCTCCGGGTTGACGCCGACGTTGCCGATCTCCGGATAGGTCATCGCGACCATCTGGCCGCAGTACGACGGATCGGTGAGGATCTCCTGGTATCCGGTCATCGAGGTGTTGAAGACCACCTCGCCGACCGCCTCGCCGATGGCGCCAAAGCCCCTGCCGCGAAAGATCTTGCCGTCGGCGAGCGCTAGGATCGCGTTCATTCTGTTCCTTTCTCCTGCGGCCAGAGAATGCGGCCGCCGACGATGGTCGCGCGCGCCGCGCCGACCATGTCCCAGCCGGCGAATGGAGAGTTCTTCGACTTCGAGTGTAGTCCGTCCAGCTGGACCGTCCAGCGGTGCTGCGGATCGATGATCGACACGTCGGCCGGCATACCGACCGCGAGCGAGCCGGCTTCGAGGCCGAGGATGCGCGCCGGTCGCGCGCTCATCGCCTCGATCATGGCGCTTCGGGTCAGCCCCGAGTCGCGCACCAGCTGCAAGGTCAGCGGCACCGAGGTCTCGAGGCCGACGATGCCGAACGCCGCTTCCTCGAACTCGACGTTCTTCTCGTCGCGGTGATGCGGCGCGTGGTCTGTGGCGATGACGTCGATGACGCCGTCGCGCAGCGCGGCGACCATCTCCTCGACGTCGGCGCTGGTGCGCAGCGGCGGTTTCATCTTGGCGTTGGTGTCGTACTGGCGCACGGCTTCTTCCGTGAGGACGAAGTGGTGCGGCGTGACCTCGGCGGTGACCGGCAGTCCGCGTTGCTTCGCCTGGGCGACCAGCCGCACCGAGCCGGCGGTGCTGAGGTGGGCGATGTGGAGGCGGCCGCCGGTTTGCTCGAGGATCGCCAGGTCGCGCGCGATCATCGCCTCTTCCGCCGCCGAGGGCATGCCTTTGAGACCGAGGTGGAAGCAGGTTTGTCCCTCGTGCATCACGCCGTCGGCGGCCAGCGCCGGGTCTTCTTCGTGGACGATCACCGGGATGTCGAAGAGCTGCGCGTACTCGAGGGCGCGGCGCATCAGGGCGGCGTCGGCGATCGGCATGCCGTCGTCCGAGATGGCGACGATTCCCGCCTCGCGCATCTCGCCGATCTCGGCGAGATGCTTGCCCTCGAGGCCGAGCGAAACCGCGCCGATCGGGTGTACCCGGGCGTGGCCGGTGAGGCGAGCGCGCTCGAGGATGTACTCGGTGACCGCCGCGCTGTCGTTGACCGGCAGCGTGTTGGCCATGCAGGCGACCGCGGTGACGCCGCCGGCGACGGCGGCCAGGGTGCCGGTCTGCACCGTCTCCTTGTACTCGTAGCCGGGCTCGCGCAGGTGCACGTGCATGTCGATCAGCCCGGGGGTGACCCAACAGCCGGTGGCATCGAGCGAGCTCCCCGGGTCGGGAATCTGTCCCGGCGTATCGACGGCGGCGATGCGATCGCCGTCGATGAGCAGGTCGCGCTCCTCGTCGATGCCGTTGGCCGGATCGACCACGGTGCCGCCGCGGATCAGCAGGCGCTGGTCGCTCATACGACCTGCCTTTCTTCGACGGCGGCGACCCGGGCGCGACCGGCGAGGATGTAGAGGCAGGCCATGCGCACGGCGACGCCGTTGGTGACCTGGTCGAGAATCACCGAGCTGGCGCCGTCGGCGACCTCGCTGGCGATCTCGATGCCGCGGTTGATCGGCCCCGGATGGAGCACGATCGCGCCCGGCTTGGCCAGCTGCAGGCGCTCGGCGTTGAGGCAGAAGTAGCGCGAGTACTCGTCGAGGCTGGGCAGGAAGTTCGCCCCCTGCCGCTCGCGTTGCAGGCGCAGCATCATGACGACGTCGACGTCGCGCAGGCCCGCCGCCATGTCGTGGTGTACCTCGCCCCAGTGGCGCGCCACCGGCGGCAGGAAGGTCGGCGGACCGATCAAACGCACGCGCGCTCCGAGCGCGCGCAGGGCGTGGATGTTCGAGCGGGCGACCCGGCTGTGCAGGATGTCGCCGACGATCGCGACGTCGAGGCCCTCGATGCGGCCGACCTTGTCGCGGATGGTCAGCATGTCGAGCAGCGCCTGGGTCGGATGCTCGTGCGCCCCGTCGCCGGCGTTGATCACCGGGCAGCCGACCTCGGCGGCGAGCAAGTGCGGGGCGCCGGAGCTGCCGTGGCGCATCACCAGGCAATCGGGATTCATCGCCGCCACGTTGCGCGCCGTGTCGAGCAGAGTCTCGCCCTTGGTGGCGCTGCTGGTCGAGCCCGAGATACTGACGAAGTCGGCGCTCAGCCGCTTGGCGGCGATCTCGAAAGAAGTGCGGGTGCGCGTGCTCGGCTCGAAGAACAGCCCGACCACCGTCTTGCCGCGCAGGGTCGGCACCTTCTTGATCTCGCGCGCCGAGATCTCGCGGAACGACTCGGCGGACTCGAGCAGGTACTCGATCTCTTCGCGGGCGAGCCCGTCGAGGCCGAGCAGGTGGTCGCCGGCGAAGCTCATTCGGCGGGCACCGCCTCGACGATCGAGACTTCGTCGATACCGTCGCGACCGAGGATCTGCACCTGCACCGACTCGTTGGGCGAGGTCGGCAGGTTCTTGCCGACGTAGTCGGCGCGGATCGGCAGCTCGCGGTGCCCGCGGTCGATCAGCACCGCCAGCTGAATCG
>JAUIGL010000076.1 GCA_030430165.1 bacterium
ATGGCGGCGATGTACGATTCTCGTTTGGTCCAGGCGGCGGCCATCGCCAGCGGCAACAGCCACTGCATGCGGTTGAGCTCCCAGGTGTAACGGGCGTCGCCGAAGCGGCTGGAGTTGCGGTGGTTGAGTAGAATCGAGGGGCGCAGGGGCGCGCTGCGGCCGGTCGAGTAGTCGCAGCTCCAATCGATTGGTTCGCCCGATGGGCCGGCTTCGATCTCGAACACCGGACCGCGCCGGTCGATCCATGCGCTGGCGGCGTCGATCACCGCCTCGCGCAGCTCGTCGTCGACCGGTGGCGCCTCGATCGCGACCGCTGCCTTGCCGGCTTCCGATTCGATTCTCTTGTCGCGTCCCGCGTACAAGCTGGCGAAGCTGCGGACGTCGCGCGACCGGGCGACGACCTCGGCCGCCGACATCGCGCGCAGGCGTCGCAACCACCATGCGGCGCTTTGGTCTCGGCGATGGGAGCGCGCGGGGGTCATGTCGCGACAGCTCTATCGGGAAACGGGGCGGGGTGCGAAAGGAAGCCAGCGTCGCTGGTTCGCTGGCGGTTGGCAAATTGCGTCGTCGCAAGGGTTGTGTCAGCTAATCGGCCCCTGGGGGCATCAGACCGTGACGAGGATTGCGCATATTGGACTCGGAACCCGCGGCCTGCATTGGCTGGAGATCGTCGGCAAGACGCCGGGTGTCGAGTCGGTTGCGCTGGTCGAACCCCGACTCGAGGGCTGCGACGAACGCGACGGAGTGCCGGTGTTTGCCAGCGCGTCCGCTGCGCTCGCAGAGATCGCTGCCGACGCAGCGATCGTCGCCGCGCCGATCGCCGAGCACGTTGCCCTGACGCGCGCGTGCGTCGCCGCCGGGCTCGCGGTTCTGGTCGAGAAGCCGTTGGCGCCCACCCTCGGCGAGGCCCTTGCGCTCTCCGAGCTCGGCGGCCGGGTGATCGCCGGTCAGAGCCAGCGCTTCTGTCGGGTCGAGCGCGGCCTGCGCGAGCTGGTCGGCGGCGGCATCGTCGGCCGGGTCGAGGTGGTTCGCTGCGCCGTGCGGCGCACCCGGCGCGCCGCTGATCTCGCCGATTTGGATTACGCGCAGTTGCTGGAGGATGCGGTCCACCACTTCGACAGCCTGCGATCTATCCTCGGCAGCGACGCCGCCAGCGTTCGTGCATGCTGCTTCAATCCGACCGGAAGCGACTACCGGCACGGCGCGGCGACACAGGCTCTGATCGAAATGCGGAACGGGGTCCACGTCCAGTACTCCGGGTCCCTGGTGGCGAACGGCTACTCGTACACTTGGTGGATCGAGGGAGACGCCGGTGTCTTGTGGAGCGATCGCAAGCGCATCCTGTTTCGACCGCGCGGCAGTCGCTGGTTTCGGCCGGCCAGGTTCGGGCCGGTTCCACCGGCCGACGCCTCGCCCTACCCGCAAGAAGGGACGGGCTCGCTACTCGCCGCGTTGGTGGGCGGCGAGGCGGAGACGGCGCTCGCCGATAACCTCCAGACCTTGGCGATGGTGGAAGCGAGTCGGATTGCCGATCGGGAATCGCGCGAGGTCGATGTCGGCGCGTTGCTCGACCGGCGCGGGGCCGGGCAATGACCATTCGCGTGGTTCACGTCGGTGTCGGTACGCGCGGCAGACATTGGCTCGATATCGTCGCCGAGAGCGACGGGTTCGAGTCGGTGGCGTGTGTCGATTCCGATCCGCAGGCGCTCACCGCGGTCGGCGGTCGCCACCGATCCGTGGCGACCTTCGAGAGCGTGGCGGACGCGCTTACTTCGGTGCAGGCTGACGCGGCGCTGCTTTGCTCGCCATCGCACCTGCACGCGCCGCAGGCGATCGAGTTGCTCGGAGCGGGTTTGGCGGTCCTGGTGGAGAAGCCGCTGGCTCGCGATGTTGCCGAGGCGCGGGGTGTCCTCGCCGCCGAACGGTCGTCGGGCAAACCGGTCGTGGTTGCGGAGAACTACCGGTTTGCGCGAGCCGAGCGCACCCTGCGCGCGTTGGTGGCCGACGGCAGGCTGGGAGAGATCCGATCGGTCAGCTTCATCGACCGCCGTCGCCAGCCGCCGCAGGAGCAGGGGCAATGGGTAGGCGCGGGCGATCACCCGCAGCTCAGCGAGATCGCGGTTCACCATTTCGATAGTATGCGCGCGATCTTCGGCGCCCGGCCGGTGAGTCTCAGCGCTCGCAGCTGGAACCCACCGAGCAGCGCCTACCGCGCCGGCGCGGCGACCGAAGCTCTGATCGAGCTCGCCGGCGGTATCCGGATCGAGTACCTCGGCACGCTCACCTCGCACCGCTATTCGTGCGGCATCTCGATCGAGGGCGAGCGCGGCGCGTTGTGGAGCAATCGGCGCCAGGTTCTGTGGAGGCCTGCCGGCAGTCGGTGGTATCGCCCGGTGCGCCTGGTTCGCGTGCCCGCGGGCGATGCCAAGCCCTATCCGCGTGAAGGCACCGCCTCGCTGCTCGAAGGATTGCGGCGCGCCTTGGCAGGCCAGCCGGCGGAAACCTCGGCGGCGGACAACCTGTGGACGATCGCGATGTTGGAGGCGGCGATTCGCTCCGATCGCGAGGCGCGCAGCGTGCGCATCGACGAGCTCTTGTCGCGAGCGGATGCCGGCGAGTAGGGCGGAGCGATCGTGCCGACCACGCCCGAGTCTGCTCCGCCGCGACGGGTAACCGTCGTCGGTCCGGTGGTGCCGCTGCGCGGCGGGATCGCCGCGCACACGACTGCCCTGTGCCGGGTGTTGGCGGGACGGGCAACGCTCCAGGTGCTGTCGTTCCGCCGCCAGTTCCCGCAGCGCTGGTACCCGGGGGCGAGTCAGTACACGCAAGCCGAGCCCTACCGAGGCGCGGATTTCTCGATCGATTCGATGCATCCGCCGACCTGGTCGAAGGCGCTCGAAGCCATCGCCGACTTTGCGCCCGACGTGGTCTTGATCCCGTGGTGGTCGGCTTACCTGGGCGTGTGTCTCGGTACGATCGCGCGCGGCTGCCGGCGGCGCGGCTTGGCGGTGCGCTACCTCTGTCACAACACCGTCGACCACGAACGCCGTTGGTGGAAGGCGGCGGTGGCGCGGTTGGCTTGGGGATACGGCAGCTCGTTCATCGTCCACACCGATCGCGATCGCGAGAGGATCGAGCAGCTGCAGCCCGGGGTCGATGTTCGCGTCGTGCCCTTTCCCTCGCTCGAGGGGTTTCCCGCGCCCGCGCAACCTCTGCCTCGTCGCGCCGAGCTCGAGCTGCTCTTCTTCGGTTTCGTCCGACCGTACAAAGGTCTCGAGGTGCTGCTCGAGTCGATCTCGCTGATTCGGTCGAAGTCGGTCTTGCTGACGGTTGCCGGCGAGCTGTGGTGCCCGGTGGAGGAGGTGCGCGACCGGATACGCCGCCTCGGCATCGAAGATCGGGTCGAGCTCTTGCCGCGCTACGTCGACGATGTCGAGGTCGCGGGGCTGTTCGAGCGAGCCGATGCGGTGGTGTTGCCGTATCGCAGCGGCGGCGCGAGTGGAGTTGCCGCCATCGCCTATGGCTTCGGAAAGCCGATCGTCGCCAGTCGAATCGGCGGCCTGACGGAAGTGGTCGACGAGGAGGAGACCGGCTTCCTGGTCGAGCCCGGCTCGCCGGCGGCGCTGGCCCGAGTATTGGAGGCCGAGGTTTCGCGCGAGCGAGCGGCGGCGATGGCGGCTGCAATCGAACGCCGCGCGCGATCGCTGACGTGGGGCGCGGTCGCGCGCGAAGTCCTGCGTTGAGCCGCTGGCTCAGCTGGCGAAGAGATCGGCTCGCCCTGACATGTTCGCGGGGTGGGCGATGCCGAAGAAGTCGAGAATGCTCGGCGCGAAATCGAGGATGTGGGCGCCCTCGACGCGTTGCCCGCCGGCGATCCCCGGTCCGGTCGCCAGGCTGAAGGCTCGCGGGTGGTGGTTGCCGGTGTAGAAGGGCGAGAGCTCGTAGCCGGCGCATTCGTGGGTGATCGTGCCGAGCGCGGGGCTGGCGATCGACGTCGTAATGCGGGCCTGCGGGTTCCAGTGGACCAGGAGGTCGGGCAGGTTGCGGCGCAGCGGACCGTCGAAGAGCTGGTCGCTGAGCTCGACTGACGACGCGGCCTTGATGCCATTGGCGGGGTTGACCAGCTCATCGAGCATGATGCGGAGGTCGTTGCAGAGCGCCTCGAGCTCGTCGCCGGGAGGTACGGTTCCCTGAGGATCGCGGCCGCGCAGGTTGACGCGCAGGAATCCTTCGTTGGCGTTGTCGATGGGGAAGACCTTGGTGCGCTCCCATGCGGTCCCCGTCGTTTTCCAGCGCATGCTGAGCTTCTGGTTGACCGAGCCCGGAAGCAGATTGCGCGAGACAACGGCGCGAAGCTCGCGCGGGATCAAATTGCGCAGGGTTGCCAGCAAGTCGCGCTTTTCGCCTCCGGCACCGCCCTCGCCCGGCGCGTTGAGCAATGCCGTCTTGGTCAGCATCGGTTTGAGCAGATGAGAGCCGCTGTAGTTCGGCCCCATCCCGTCGCCGGACGTGACGAGGACGACGGTCTCGGGACCGGCGGCTTCGGCGAGTCGACCGATGGCCGTATCGATGGCGACGTAGACGTCACGCAGCGCCGATTGCAGCGCCGGGTCCGCATCCGTCTGGTGACTCGGGTAGTCGGAGTCCTGGTAGTGCCAGAAATAGTGACCGGCGGGATGCGGCTCGGCGAAGACACCGAGGAAGAAGTCCCACGGCCTTTCCCGCATCAGCCAGAGAAGCACTTCGGTCTTGTGTTCGACCGCCTCGAGCAGCCGTTCGCGAAAGCCCAGCGGGTCGGGCGGCGGCGTCATGCCGACCCTGCTGTGGTCCTCGGCCGGATAGGTGCCGAAGCGACGCTCGATTTCCGGCGCCAGGGACTGCGGGAGGATGCGCGTACCGTGGAAATGGGTCCAGGTGCCCCAGTCGACGAGCTGGGTCGCGGTTGCGGAATCCACCGGGCAGCTCATGAAGGCGTCGGCGACGATGCAGCTCTTGCCGTGGTCGCTCAGCGTCTTCCAAACCCAGGGATGCGGGCACGCGGCGGGGTCGGGGCGCACCGGGGCCTGCTCTCCGTCGCGCATGACGAAGGCGTGGTAGAGCCCGTGGTGATCCGGCGCGACGCCGGTGTAGAGCGACGGCCAGGCCGACACGTGCATGTGTTCGGCGGTCGTCTGCATCGGCCGCCAGGTTCCCGCTACTCGCATCGAGGACAGGTTCGGCAGCGAGCCGTCGGTGCACCAGCGATCGATCAGTTGGCGATCGGCGGCGTCGAGTCCGATCACCAGCATGCGTGCTCGCGCGCTCATTCGTTTCAGCCGGTGAGCGGGCGAACGATCAGAACCGAGAGGCCGACGATCGCGAATGCGGTCAGGATGTAAGCGTAAACCAGCTTCGAGGGGCGGTTGCCGACGACGATCTGCAGCGCGACCAGAACCAGCACGAGCCCGATCTTGGCCCAAACGAGCTTGCCCCACGAAGTGGCGATGAGCTCCGCCGAGAACAAGCGGCTGACGGAGATGCCGCGGTGGTAGAGCATGAACACTCCGGTCGGCCAGAGGACTGCTTGCGCGTACCAACCGATGCCGCCCAGGCGTCGCTCGAACAGCTTCGAGAAGAAACGCGTGCTCTGCGGGTCGCCGAAGAACATGGCGCCGATCCACAAGCAGACCGTCAGGATGTGCGCGGTGACTGCGATCCGGTAGGCGATGTCCATGAGTCAGGCGAGTAGCGAGGTGCCGTGCATGTGGGGCGCGGGATCGACTCCGAGCAGACCGAGAATCGTCGGGGCGAGATCTACCAGGTGAGGGCGCCCATCCCAAGGATCGTCGCCGCCGGTGGGCGCGGCGGCTGCCGGTCGGAGGGGGCGCGCGGCGCCGCACACCAAGGCGAAGCCGCGGCGCGAGTGGGTGCCGGGTCGGCGGTCCGGATTCTCCAGTGCGACGGTTCCGATTCGTTCCGACCGCAGAGCGTGAATCGGAGCGTCGTCGGCCCAGCCGACGATGACGTCGGGCAGGTGCTCCTGCATCGGCCCGGGGAAGATCTGGTTGCGCAGATGGACTTCGCGTACCGCCGGCCTGCCGGTAGCGGGGTTCTCGAGACTGGCGAACGCTTCGCGCAGCTCGTTGCAGACGCTGTCGTACTCGGCTCCCGGTTGCACGATTCCTTGCGGCTCGCGGCCTCTGAGATTGACCCGGATGCAGCCCTCGAGGTCGCTGGGCAGGGCGAAGGCGCGGCTCGCGCTCCAGTCGATCGCGGCGTCCTGCATACCGGCGCCGACGCGATCGCGCAGCCACCAGGGCAGGGCGTCGGCGATGGCGCGCCGAAGGTTGGAAGGCACGGCCGACTTGAGGCGGCCGGCGAGCGAGGCCGCGGAAACCGTTCCGGCCTCTGGTTCGGCCGTGAATCCGAGCTGGCGCAGTACCGCCGGGACCAGATGCCAGCCGCAGCGGTTGGGCGCGGCGCCCTCCCCGCTGGTCACCACCACGGCGGTGTCGTCCCCGAGAGCTTCGCCCAGCTGGCCGATTGCCGTGTCGACCGCGGCGTAGACGCGCAGCAAGCGATCGGGATCGGCCAAGAAGTAGTGGCCGGCCGGATGGAGCTCGCAGAAGGAGAGTACCGCCAGGTCCCAGTCGCTTTGCAGCTGCGCCGCGCCAGTGCGGCGCTTGTACTCGATGCTGCGCAGGAGTCGCTTCTCGAGATCGTCGAGATCCGGCAGCCGGGCGCCGAGCTGCTTGGCCTCGATTCCCAGCGGGTAGTCACCGAACTGGCGGCGCAGCTCGGCGAGCAGCGAATCGGGTCGGGAAGCTCGCTCGCCGTACCAAGCCCAGGTGCCCCAGTCGAAGATCGCGCGGCCGGCGAATCCGGCTTCGGGGAACGTCTCCGGCACGTCGTAGACGAGGCATCTTTTCCCCGCCTGGTCGGCGCGGTGCCAGAACGTATGACACCCGTACTGCTCGTCGGTGATCAGTTGTGGCGTCTGATGTCCCGGGGTCGGTTGGTAGGGATAGTAGACTCCGTGCGTTCCCGGCCCGGCGCCGGTGGCGAAGGTGGGCCAGGTCGAGGTGTGCAACACCTCGGCAGTGCTGCGCAAATCGAACCAGCATCCGTTCTGCGCCAGCCGCGCGAGGACCGGCAGGCGGCCTTCGTCGGACCACTTGCGGATCAGCGTGCCGTCGCCCATGTCGAGACAGATGACGGCGACGCGCTGCGCTTCGCTCGTCATCGCTTCCTCGGGCCAGGTCGGTTGGCGCAGCTCGCTCGGCGCTCTGCGAGCACGTCGCCGCAGATCTCGGCGTAGCGCGCCGCGGTGGTCGACCAACTCACGTAGGCGACTCTGTGCCGCGCTCGCTCGCCCATTGCCGCCAACCGATCGCGCGGCGGCAGGGTCGTGAGAAGCGCCGCCCATCGGTCGGCTTCGTTGGCGAGGAGAAAGCCGGTCTCCCCGTCCTCGACGAGCCGCGCGATCGGTCCGCTCGGCACGCTGGCCACCGGGCGCGCGCAGGCCATGTACTCGGGGATCTTCAGGGTCGCGAACTGTACCCGATGGTCGTGGAAAGCGCTCGCGCGGTACGGGGCGAGGCACAAGTCGGCGCAGGCGATCAGGCCGGGGATCCGCTCCGCTGCGAGGGCTCCGTGGAAACGGACCGGTAGTCCGGCGTCCTCGGCGAGACCCTCGCACTCCGCTCGCGCCGGACCGTTGCCGGCGATGTGCACTTCGACGTTTGCCCGGCTCTGCGCCAGCCCGCGCAGCATCGGCTCGAGGTCGTGGTAGAAGTCGATCCCGCCTGTGTACACGAGCACCGTGCGATCGGCGGGAATCGAGTGTCGGCGGCGCGCCTCGAGTTGCGGCTCGGGTTGGAAGCAATCGTGGTCGACGCCGAGCGAAACGACGTCGGTGCGCCGCGGATCGACGCCGCGCCGTGAGGCGACGGCCGCGGCTAGCTCCTCGCTCTCGCAGATGACTCGGTCGGCGCGGCGCGAGCAGGCGCCGGCGACGGTCTGGGCGAGCAGGTGCAGGGTGTAGCGCGCCAGGTCGCGCGGCTGCCGGATCGGTTCGGCCCAGTGGCGCGAGTCGTTCTCGACCAGGACCGCCGCGGTTCCCGCAGATTGCACCTCACGGCAGAGGAACCCCGACAGACGCCAGCCTTTCTCGAGCACGATGTCGAAGTCGCGCGCCGCTTCGCGGCCGAAGGCGCGCAAGCGAGCCAGGTTGGCCCAGTGGCGCAGCGGATCGAGCCCGCGCGCGGCGACACCGTCGGCCGACGATGATTGCGGCAAGGGGGTACGATCGATGGCGCGGATGGGAAACGGGCTCGGCTCGACCCGGTCGGGAAGTTGCGCGAAGGCGACGGTGACATCCGCCAGTGCGGACAGCTCGCGAGCCACGGCGAGAATGTTCCTCGTCGTGCCCGCTGTCGGTACGAGCGCGCTTCCCGGGGCAGCGTAGAGAATCGAGGTGCGTCGCATGGTGAGCCTGAGCTTCGGTCGCAGACACTAGTGTCCTGAACCAGAAATTCGTTACAAAACTCGCCGGCCCTTGACGCCCCTGCCGGCGTTGCTCCTCCTCGAAATATTCTCGATATTCCTCGTCGTCGCGCCTTGGCACGGACGCCAATTGCTCGCCGATTTATGCAACGAATTTCTGATCCAGGACACTAGCAGCCCTTCGCGAAACGGACACCCGCGCGTAGCGGGTCTTTACCGACCCGTCCGGTGTCGCCATTGCCCCTTTTCCGAATATGCCCGATATTCGGCCGCGGCGGTCGTCGGGCGCGGTGCCGATCGTCCGCCGGTGTTCTCGTGGCGAGCTACCGATACGGCACATTCGAGAGATGCGACTTCGCCCCCTAGACTTCGATCCCATCTTCATCGGCGGCGAGGGGCGCAGCGGCACCACCCTGATGCGGGTGATTCTCGATTCGCACTCGCAGATCGCCTGCGGGCCGGAGACGCACGTTCTATCGGACCGGGCGCTGCACCGCTTCCACGAGCACGTTCGCCGCCGATGGATCAGGCGAGCGTCGCGATTCGGCTACACGACCGAGGACCTCGACGATCTGGTGAGCGATCTGGTGCGCGGCTGGGTGGAGCCGTACATGGTGCGCCACGGCAAGCGCCGCTGGGCGGAGAAGACTCCGCGCAACGTTCTCTTTCTTCCGGAGATCTGGCGCCTGTTCCCGACGGCGAAGTTCATCCACATGATTCGTGACGGCCGCGACGTGGCCTGCTCGCTTCTACCGCTCGAGTGGGGGCCGAAATCGTACCCGGCCGCGGCGCGTCGGTGGGTGCGCTGTATTCGCGCCGGGGTGCAGCATCGCGGCGATACGCGACGCTATCTCGAGGTGCGCTACGAGCATCTGGTGGCCGAGCCCGAACGCGAGACGCGCCGGGTCGCCGAGTTCATCGGCGAAGCCTGGGAGCCGCAGATGCTCGAGTTCTGGCAGCAGCCGCACGATCTTCCTTCGATCGAATCGACCACCGTCGATCTCGAGAAGCCGATTCATGCGCAGTCGGTCGGCCGGTGGCGAAGCGAGATGTCGAGCTATGGGCGATGGCGCTACGAGCGGATCGCCGGGCCGACCCTGAAGATGCTCGGCTACGAGCTCTGAGGCGGCTCGTTTCTGCGATTGGTTCGGCCGCCGGCGACACTCGCCAGCGCCGGTGCCCACTCGCGCGGCCCGCTTTCGCCGAGCAGCCAGAGCCCGGCGGCGTAGGCGAGTACGCCGGCGGGCACGCCGACCGAGACTTGGGTGATCGCTGAAACGGGCCCGGTGACATGGGTCAGTCCGGCGAGAGCGATCCACATCAAGACAGTTGCGCCGGCGATGCGGCCCGCGCTCAGCCAGGGGAACGGCCAGGGCGCCACTGATCGGCTGGCTTTCGCCATTGCCAGCGTCATCGCGGCGTGGGCGACGAAGTTGGTGATTGCGGCGACACTGAAATCGAATCGCGGTAGCAACAGCCAGTTCAGCGCCACCGTCAGCAACGCTCCGGCGCCGATGCAGTACATCATCAGGTCGGTACGCTGGCTGAGCGCCAATCCGTTCTGGTAGCGCTGACGCAAGCCGCCGAGAAAGGCTGCGGCCGCGACCCAGGGAACGATCGCGCCGCTCGGTTCGGTGAAGTCCGCGCCGGCGACGACTTCGACGATCGGCTTGGCGAGAAAGGTGAGCCCCGCGACCATGGGAAAGCCGGCGAGGAGGTACATTCGCGTGACCGAGCGCAGCATTGCCAGCGCCGGTTCGCGGCCGGCCGATTCCCAGGTGCTCGCCAGCAGCGGTAGCGACGAATTGCGCAGCGCGGTCGACAGCAAGAGGATCGAGTTGTGCGCGACCATCGACGGCACCGAGTAGAAGCCGACCGCGGCCGGTCCGTGCCACCATTGGATCTGGAAGCGATCGATGCGCCGCACCGTCCACTGGCTGAGCTGGCTGACGGTGATCGGCCAGCCGAAGGCGATCATGCGCCGGATCAGAGTTGGATCCGGAGCTGCGCCGAGGACGCCGCGCGGCACGGCGCGCGACCACAACATCGGCAATGCGGCGAAGCCGGCGATTGCGTAGCCGGCGACCACCGCGGTGGCGGAGGCGTCGACGGTGGCGGCGAGAGCGACCCCGGCGAGGAGTCCGCCGGCGCTCTCCCAGACGATGAAGCGTGAGAAGGGCACGGGGCGCAGCTCGGCGCGGAGGAAGTGGCACAAGAGCATGTAGGCGTTGCGTCCGAACAGGAGCAGCGTCGCGCTGGCTGCCAGCCCCGCTTCGGCGGCTGGCGCGATGGTGCGCGTGACTCCCCATGCGACCGCACAGAGAGCGAGGTTGAGCGGAAGGTGGATCGACAGCGCGGCGCGCAGCCAACCGGCCGCGCCGGCGGGATTGGTCGCCGCGTAGAAGCGCACGACGGTCGTCCCGATCCACTGCAGGAGCACCCGACCCGCGGCAACGGCAGCGAGTACCAGCGTCAGGCGCCCGAACTCCTCCGGGCCGAGGAGGCGAGTCAAGACCGGCAGCGTGACCAGTCCGGCGAGCGCCGGCACGGCGTTCGCCGGGAGGTACTGGAAGAAGTGACGAACCACCCGCCGGCGCATTACGAGTCGCTTGCGCGTCGTGCCGTCGGTTGGCCGAGCGAAAGCATGGCGCCGACGAAGGCGTAGTAGAGAAGATTGCCGCTGTTGTCGCGCATGAACGTCATCGCCGGAACGCCGGGCAGGGAATATGCGATGGTGAGACCGAGCGTGACCAGGCCGGCCCAGCGGACCTGCGGGTCGGCAGCGGTGGCGCTGTCGAGCGCCCGGCGCAGGATGATCAGTTGGATGGCGACGAAGCAGAGAAACGCCGGGATGCCGGTCTCGACGAGGATGGCGATATAGGCGCTGTGTGCGTTGCGCGCGCTGCGTTCCTTGCGCGGCCGGTGGACCAACAAGTAGTCGGCCGAGTTGCCGAGGCCGAGCCCGCGCAGGGGATGCTCGGCCAAGGTCGGCAGCAGTCGCCGCCAGGTGCGCAGCCGGTACTGCACGGTGCGCAGGTTGGTGACCCGGTCGTCGACGAACTCGCGGCTTACGCGCACCCTCTCGCCCGGGGGGGCCTTGTAGCTGCGCGGTACCACCGTTTGGTCGCGCGAGGCGAGGCTCCACATGCCGATGATGGCCGCGGTGACGACTGCGATGCTGGCCAGCCGCCGCAGCTGGAACAGACTGCGCCCGCCGCCGGCGGTGACGGCTAGCCCGATCAGCCAGGCGAGCCAAGCGCCGCGGCTGAAGGTGAAGAAGAGCGCGGCCGGGGCGATATGCAGTGCGAGCTCGCGCAGAGCGGTAGCGACCGGTCGCTTCTGCGTCGGGTTTGCGGACTCGTAGACGCCGCTGAAGACGCACAGGTACGCGATCGCCAGAACCGCGCCGAACAGCCCCTTGTGCATGTACGGTCCGTGGATCCGATGGAAGACCTCGCCGGCGTACGCGCGCTCGACCAGGCCGTCGACCGCGATCGCCAAGGTCAGAGCCGAGGCGCCGGCCAGCAGCGGAAGCAGATCCTCGCGCACCGAGACCAGCGCCCGTGTGATCAACGCCACGGCGAACGGGATGATGAAGGCGTCGCCGGCGGTGGCCAGCGCATGATCCTTGTTGTTGGCGAAGAAGGCGACGTTGGCGAGCAGCAGCAGCGAAAAGGCCGCCATCAAGAGCTCCAGGGCGCCCCACTGCGGGCGCGGTCGATCGCCGCGGACGACCCGCTGCAGGTGGACCAGGGCGAGCGCGCCGAACACCAGATGATTCCAGGATGCGAGGTCGGTGAGCACGCCGGCGAGCTGTGCCGCCGCCGATCCCGGCGCGATCGCGTCGCGCATTGCCGAGTAGACGGCGGCGAGCGCGCGCGAGGCGTAGGGCTCGGTGGCGAGCCAGACCGCGAGCAGGCCGAGCGAGGATCGCCGAGCGGCTGCGATCAAGGCCACGGCCAGCGCAATCGCGACCGAGCTGAGCAGGAGCACGGGAATCATCGAGCCCTGGATTCCCGTCATGCGGGCCAGCAAGCCGCCGCCCCCGGGCGAAGTCAAGCTCGAGTGGCGCTGCTCGGCCGACGTCTCGCGCGCTTTCGTTGCCCGCGATCGGCCGGCCGTATACCTCTCCCGGATGTCCTCGCGTGATCGAGCGTGCGCGATCGCGGCCGGTTTGCTCCCGCTGGTGGTCTACCTGCGGACACTCGCTCCCACCGTCTACGGATTGGACAGCGCCGAGCTGACGACGGCGGCGTACGTGCTCGGCATCCCGCACGCCCCGGGGGCGCCGTTGTTCGTGATTCTCGGGCATTTGCTCACCTGGTTGCCGGTCGGTGACGTCGGCTACCGCGTGAACCTGTTGTCGGCCTTGGCCGCGGCGGCGGCGTTGCCGTTTCTCTATGCGGTCCATCGGCGACTCGGCGCGGGCCCTCTACTCGCGCTGGGCACCTGTTGGTTTCTCGGGTTCACCTACTACTACTGGGTCACCGCGGTCGCCGCCGAGCTCTACGCTCTGCAGTCGCTGGTGTTGTCGGTGTTGCTCTGGATGGCCGTCTGCTGGCGTGAGCAGATCGACCTGCGCCGGGTTTGTCTGTTCGCTGCCGCCGCCGGCCTCGGCAGCGGAGCTCACCTGTCGCTGATTCTCGTTTTGCCGGGGCTGGCCTATCTGCTGCTCGGCAACACCGATCGCCGCTTCTGGCTGCGTCCGACCTGGATTGCCGCCGTCGCAGCCTGTGGCCTGCTCGGCGCTGCCATCCACCTCTACCTGCCGTTGCGCCAGGATGCCCCGGTGAACTTCGCTCGCTCCTTCGGCGTCGACCTGCGAACCTGGGAAGGTTTCTGGTGGATGCTCGGCGGGGGAAGCTTTGCCGATCGCTACCTGGCGGTCCCGGTATACCGCTGGCCCGGGCAGCTGATGAGCTACCTGGTCAGCCTGTGGAGCAACTTTCTCGGCTTGGGACTTCTGCTGGGCGCGGTCGGGGTGGCCGCGGAGATTGGCCGCGATCGCCGTGTCCACCTGGCCCTGCTCGCGATGTTCGGCGCGCACCTCGCCTTCTTCCTCACCTACTCGGTGACCGATCGCCAGGTGATGATGGTTCCGACGTACTTGATCTGGAGCGTGTGGATCGGTCTCGGCGCCGCCGCCGTCGCCGGATATGTCCGCTCCGCTGGACCAGGTGACTCGCGCGGGGCTGGCGTCGGGGTCCTGGCTCTGGCGCTGGTGGCCCTGGTGTTCAACTGGCGTTTCGTCGACCTCAGCGAGGATTGGTCGGCTCGGGACCAAGCCGAAGCGGTGGTGGCGAGCCTTCCCATCGACGCGGTCTATCTCGCGACATGGCGCGAGGTTCCGGTGATCGAGTACCTCCAGCTGGTCGAGGGGGAACGCCCCGACATCGATGCCTACGACCAATTCTTCGTCCCTACCGCTCGACGCCGTGATCTCATCGCGGAGTCGCTGCGTGGCGGGCGCCGGGTGTTCGTCTCCAGCCGGGCTCTGATCCCTCGAGTCGGGGCGAACACCCGTTTCGACGAGATTTGCAGTTGTTACGAGATTCTCGACTGGTAGGCGCTCCTCTGGCCGGAAGTTGGTAGTGGGTCAGTTTGGACCTCGGGAGCTAAACTGAGCCTCGCTGCGCTCGGTCATCCGAGGGGCCCTCACCCGGCCTCCGGCCGACCTCTCCCACAGGGAGAGGCATCTGAATTCTCTTCTCCCTGTGGGAGAAGGGCAGGATGAGGGTCCCTCGAATGGGGGCGAAGCCCCACCAATATATCTTCGGAGCGTTCCAAACGTCCCGATCGCGGTCGAGACGCTTCGGATGCTCTCCGAGTTTCAAACTGACCCACTACTCAGAAGTTGGTAGTGGGTCAGTTTGATTCGCAGCTGCGTTTGCTCGCGGAGCACGGCCCGAACCCGAATTCCGTCCCCCCTTGGCAAGGGGGGACTTCAGGGGGGTCAACTGGAGCCGCCGCTGGCCTGAGGCAGCAGCTTCTTGCGGCCTCAGTGACCCCCCAAACCCCCTCCTTGGTAAGGAGGGGGGATCCGAGGGCGCGCCCTTCGACACTGCCCGGCACTCAAACTGACCCACTACCCAGAAGTTTTGAGAGTTGACTAGGGGGCTGGTTCGCGGTATCGGTCTTCGCGGAATTTGGAGACCGGCTCGAATGCGACGAATAAGTTCTGGGCGTAGTTTGGTGCCACCGCGGCTCGCGGCGATTTTCAGCTTGAGCTGTTTCGTGACCGCTCTATTCGTGCTGACTCCCCTCGGGTACTCCGAGTTCAACTGGCAGGCTCTCGGCCAGCCCTACATGGACGGAGCCGTCTGCATCGAGGCAGACGAGTGTGAGTCGGGCTTCTGCAGCGACGGCTTCTGCTGCGACTCCGCATGTGGTGGCGCAGGTGAGTTCTGCAACATCGCCGGCGCCGAAGGTACCTGTATCTCGTCGGCGATGGCTCCGACCCTTTCGGCCGGAGGCCAGGCGGTCGCCGTTTTGGCCCTGCTTTTCGGCGGGCTGTTCGGGATCTACGCGCGTCGCACGGCTCGCTGAGCGATTGATCGGCTCGGTCGCCCAGGCTGCCTGCGGTTGCGCGCGGGAGTCGGTGGATGGGTGATCTCTCCAGTGCAGCGACCGAACCGGTGGCGTCCGGTCGCGGGCAGCCGCTGTCGATCTCGGCGATCGTGCCCCTGCTCGACGAGCGGCCCACCCTGGTTGAGCTGCACCAGCGATTGAGCGCAGTCCTGCGCAGCCTGACTGGCGACGAGTTCGAGATCGTCTTCGTCGATGACGGCAGCAGCGACGGCTCGGCGGAGGAGCTGCGCCGCATTGCCGCAACCGATCGCCACGTGACGGTCGTCGAGTTGCGGCGCAACTTCGGCAAGGCCGCCGCGCTCGCGGCCGGCCGCGCCGAGGCGTTGCGTCCGATCCTGGTGACGCTCGACGCGGATTTACAGGACGTTCCCGAGGAGCTGCCGCGCCTGATCGACGCACTGGTGGGCGGTGCCGACATGGTGACCGGCCGAAAACGGGATCGCCACGATCCAAAGTCCCGCGTGCTCGCGTCGCGTTTGTTCAATCGTGCCGTATCCCTGATCACCGGGGTCGCGGTGCGCGACGTCAACTCGGGATTCAAGGTGATGCGGCGCGAGGTGATGGACGAGCTGCCCTTGCACGGCGGGTTGCACCGCTACCTTCCGGTATTCGCCCGCGCCAAGGGGTTTCGCATCGCAGAGGTCGAGGTGACTCACGAGCCGCGCCGGGTGGGCCGCTCGCGCTACGGCGCCGAGCGGTATTTGCCGGGGCTGCTCGACACTTTCACCGTGATGCTGCTGACGCGCTACGACAAGCGCCCGTTCCACTTCTTCGGTCTGGTGGGCTTGATCCTCGCCGCCGCCGGTTTCGCGATCCTCGCCTTTCTCGCGATCGGCTGGTTGTTCGGCGAGTGGATCAACAACCGCCCGCTGCTGACCTTCGGTGTTCTGATGGTGATTCTCGGCGTGCAGAGCGCGTTCTTCGGCGTGCTCGCGCAACTGGTCGTTCTCGGATCGCGCGATGCCAAGAGCGAGTACGCCGTGCGCAGCGTGACCCGCGGCGGCTGATCAGTGCTCCCGGGACGAACCCGCCAGCGCGAGCCGGTACGCCTGCGAAACTCCGCGAAGGGTGACGCGCCAGTCGTATCGATCCTCGACCAACTTGCGTGCTTCGCGCTGGAGCCGTGCTCGCAGCGCGGCTGAGTCGGCGAGGGCGCCGATCTGAGCGGCAATCGAATCGGGCTGATCGGCGATCAGGATCTCGCTGCCATCTCGTGCCTCGATGCCTTCGGCGCCGATCGTAGTCGACACCACCGGGGTCTCCATGGCCATCGCCTGGAGAATTTTCAGGCGGGTGCCGCCTCCCGCGCGCAGCGGGACGACCAGGGCGAGCGCGCCGGCGAGAAAGCTGCGCACGTCGGCGACCTCGCCGGTGACGCGCACTCCGGGCAGCGATGCCAGCTGGCGAACTGCTGGGGCGGGATTGCGGCCGACGATGTCGAGCTTCAGGTCGGGTACGCGGGCCCGTGCCAGCGGCAGAATCGCACTTGCCAGCCAGTGCACCGCATCGACGTTGGGCGGGTAGCTCATCTCCCCGGTGAACACCACGCTCGGCCGCGGCGGGGTTGCGGACGACGGAAGGTAGGCTTCGGTGTCGACGCCGTTCGCGGCCAGTGTGACGGGGACTCCGGGAACGTGGCTCTCGATCCAGTCGCGTTCGGGTCGCGAGACCGCGGTGACGGCGCGGCAGCGGCGCATCAGGCCGATCTCCCAGTGTGGGAAGAGGAGCTCGTCGGCGAGGATCGCCAGCTTGCGCATGCTCCACGGGGAGACGCCCGCCTCGCGGGCGAGGCGAATCGATTCCACGTTGTGCGCCGCCAGGACCGGAGCGGCATTGCAGCCGGTGCTGACGTCGCCGAGGTAGCCGCCCATCATCGAGGACTCGAGGTGCAGGATGTCGAAGTGTTGCCGCGCGGTTACCCGTCGCAGCGCCCGGGCGAGCTCGGGGGAGCGGTGGAACCCCTGGACGATGCTCGTGCCTCGGGCGACGCCGCGGCCGATGCGGTCGATCTGCCTGTCGGCGCGGGACGCCAGCGGAAACAGCTGGATCTCCTGGCACAGCTCGGCCGCTTCGCCAACGGCATCGGCCGGCAGCTCCGGTTCGGCGTGTCCCAACAGGGTGACCTGACAGCTATCTCGCAGGTGGCGCAGTATGTGGAGTAGGCGGATGCAGCGCCCCTCGTGCGCAGGCCAGGCGGCGCACGGTGCCAGTACCAGGATGCGCAGTGGAGTCGATCTGTGGCCGCGGTTGGCCGGGCGCGAGATGTCGGTCGGTTGTTTCAAGAGGGTTTCCCGGGCGCAGAATTCGCAGCGCGAGGGACGTTTTTCAATGCTGCGCCGGGCGACGGTTGTCGCCGCCGATGGTTCGTGAGAGGACCACCACGCAGTGGCGGCGGATCGAACGACGTACCGGAACTTTGCCCTGGCGGCCTGGTTGTTGGTCCTGGCCGCGTACGGGCTCGATCTGGCGAGCATGCAGCGGCATGTGTTCTGGTCGCCCGACGAGGGCGGCAAGCTGCTGCAGGCGCGCTCCATCCGCGCTCGGCGGGGGCTGAGCCGCGAGATCGTCTATCCCGGCGCCGTGCTCGACCCCGAGCTGCGCATGTACGCGGCCAAGATCGATGCGCGCAGCGCCCTGTTCCCGATCCCGCGCTCCGACGGGGGCGTCTCCTTCCATTGGCCGATCTGGTTTCCGCTGGCGAGCAAGCTGCCGCTGGCGTTGTTCGGGGTTTCCGGAATCTACCTGTTGCCGCTGCTCGCCGGGCTGTGGACAGCCGCGCTGAGCGGCCGTCTGGCTGCCGAGGTCGATCCCGTGCTCGAAGCCCCGGCGGTGTTGCTGGTCGGCCTGGCGACGCCGATCTACTTCTATAGCCTGTGCGCTTGGGAGCATACGCTGGCGACGGCCTTCGCTACCCTGAGCGCTCTCTCCTTCGTTCGCGGCGGCGGGCGACTTGCCGGGTTGCTGTGGTCTCTGCCGGCAGCGGCGGCAGCGCTGCTGCTGCGACTGGAGATGTTGGCCCTGCCGGTCGCGCTGGTCGCCGCCTGGGGTTGGCTGCGCTGGTTGCGATCGCGCGGCTCGTCCGCGGCCGCCGGCGGCGCTGTGCGGAGTCGGGTCGCGCTGGCGGCGGCGGTCGCTTTGACGGTGGCGCTGGTGGTCGCTTTCGCTCTGGTGTTGCCGGAGCGGCATCAGGCGAAGCTCGGGGCCGTGCCGACCCGCTGGGACACCATCCTCGAGTATCCGCTGGTTCTGACCGAGATCCTGATCAGCTCCTCGCGCAGCATGGGGCCGCAGCTGCCGTCGTGGTCGTGGGCGGCGCTGCTCGCTGGTGTCGCGGCTGCCTTTGCGGCGCCGCTGGCGCCGCGGCGGAGTTTGCGACTCGGGCTGACGGCGGTGTCGCTGACGGCGGTACTGTTGGCGGCCGGCGAAGCCCTGGCTCAGCCGGAGACCTACCTGTGCATGCACGGCCTGCTCTTGATCGCGCCGTTCCTGATCATTTGCCCGCTGGCGCTGCGCGGCGTGGCTCGCGCGCCGGATGCGCGTCGCTCGGCGTTGGTTGCGATAGCTTTGACCTACGCCGCGGCTGCGGTGGTGGTCGTCTCGGCGAATTCGATCGACGCCGGCGGGAGCATCAAACAGTGGCTGGAGTGGGGGCCACGCTATCTTTTGGCGGTGTACCCACTGGCTGCGGTGGTCGCCCTGGTCGCGGCGCGCGAGCTGTGGGCAACGTCGCGCGACTCTCCGGGGCGTTGGCTCGTGGTGCCGGTGCTGCTGCTGGCGATCGCCGGCTTCTTGTTCGAGCAACGCGGCGTCGCCCAGGCGACGCGCCGTCGCGCGATGTTGGCCGAGTGGCAGCAGGCGGTGACCGGTCACGGTCCCGTGCTGACCGATATCTGGTGGCTGCCGGGAAGCTTGGCCGACTTCTATTCGCAGCAGCCGGTCCTGCTGATGCGGGCGCGAAAGTACGCGTACTACTGGCGCGGCCGCGCCCGCGCCAATGGCGTTCGCCGCTTCGCGTTCATCAGCCTGACCCAGCCTGAGCCCGATGTTTTTCCGGGGTTCGCCCAGGCGGGAGAGATCGAGACCGTGGGGCTGGCCTATATCGCCCGCTACGAGGTGCTGGAGCGGCGCGGCCGCGGGGCTGGCGGCGAATCCTAGCAACCCGGCTGCCGCATTGGTCGGCACCGCAAGGGCTCGATTATACGGAGTCTTCAATGGAGGGTCACGGCGCCGTAACAGCGGGGCGATAAGTTCTCCCAGGCGAAGGCAACCTGGAGACCCCCTTTACCTTCTGGTTGCTCGTCGCATGGGGGGAGTCCGGCGCAGGGCTCCCCCCGCACCATCAAACCCGTACCTCGGCGACTTGCTTGTCACGGAGTCTTAATCGCCGTGTGATCGGCCCGACATTTAACGGAAGTACGCTCGTACTGTCGGGATACGGGCCCGCTGGGCCGCGTCTTCGGCAGAGGGAGTGTGGTGGGTCGTACGATGGATGAAGGTTTGATCGTCATTGGTGCGGACGGATCCGTACTCGCATTCGACCTCGGCGCAGAGCGTCTGCTCGGGCTCGCCCAGGGCGACATGAGGGTCGGATCGTCGCTGTCCCCGCTGGTCGGAGAGGAAGTCGTGGCGAGGCTGCTGGCGGCCGCGCCGGCTAGATGTGGGGGCGAGGCGGCCGACAGTTGCGAGGTGGAGCTCGAAGCTGGAGATCGGCGCCTGACGGCGCTGGTCACTCGGCTTTCCGAGCAGGCAGGTGCGACTGCATCGGTCCTCGTGCGGATACGAGCCTTTGGCGCTGCCGGCGTCGGACGCGACCTCGCGGCGCGTTTGTCGCGCGAGATGCGGGCGCCGCTGGCGGCAATCCGGGGTTGCTCGGAGACTCTGCTCGGCGGCGCGATCGAAGAGTCGGATCGGACGCGGCGCTTTCTCGAGATGATGGAGCACAACGCGGATCAGCTCGAGCTTCTCGCCGAGGATCTCAGCGCCTACGCCCAGGTGGAGCACGGCTGGGTCCGCGAGAACCGGCGCGCGGTCGACGTGTGCCCGATTTTGGGGTCGACGGCACGCTCGCAGGCGAGCAGCGTGATTCGCCGCGGGGTCGCGGTGCATGCAGTGCCGAACGATCGAAGAGTGGTGGTTGCCGCGGTTCCACAGCTGTTCGAACGCTCTTTCCGCGGAGTGGTCGCCGAGGTGGTACGGGTTGCCCGGCGCGGCGAAGAGATTCTTTGTGCTGCCCGTTGCACGCGCGCGGAGCAGGCACCGGCGAGGGTCGCCGAAATCGTGGTCGAGCGCGATCCGCAGCCCGCAGCCGGCCAAGACGCGCCGCGCGAAGTGGACATGTCGGCGGCATCGCTGCGCATGGACACGATCCGTGAGGTGGTTCGCGTCCACGGCGGGTGGATGCGCGCCAGCGGCGCGCAGGGCCAGATCAACTCGGTCCGCATCTTCTGGCCTCTTTGGGGAGTCGATTCACCCGAGCCCGGGCTAGCCTGAGATCGGCCAATGTTACGAGAGCGTTACAGCCGTTAAATCCCCGTTACCTCTATCGACTTGGCGATATCCATCGGACAGGTACGTGTCAGAGGCCAAGCGACGAAGAGGCAGAACGCCGCCAACGTTCCACCGCAACTTGAAGCAGACCGAAGTTGGCGGGCCGCCGCCAAACCGCGCACCGAGAGCGATGCGGTAGGCGGGCAGAGGTCGAAGAAGAGGGAGTGTCGTGCGACTCACACAGTTTCCCGGAGCGACGGTTCTGTTCGTAATTTGCACCCTCGCGCCCATCGGCGCGTCGGCTGCTCGTCTCGAACAGGCGCTGGAAGAGAGCGACGCCGGTAACCGCGCCGCGGTCGACGCGCAGAAGCAGATCGAAGAGGTCAGCGACCAGGCGGACCGGTTGTTCACCGAGTATCGCCGCACGCTGCAAGAGATCGAATCGCTGCGCCTCTACAATGATCAGCTGGAGGAGGTCATCGCCTCGCAGCAGGTCGAGAGAGAGGGCCTGGAAGAGCAGATTCGCGACATCGACGTGGTCGAGCGCCGGCTCGGGCCGCTGATGGCGCGCATGATCGATGTGCTGGGGCGCTTCGTCGAGCTCGACATTCCGTTCCTGCCGAAGGAACGCAGCAAGCGAATGGCGGAGTTGCGCGAGCTGATGAAGCGTTCGGACGTGAGCTTGTCCGAGAAGTACCGCCGCCTCATGGAAGCCTATCAGGTCGAGAACGAGTACGGCCGGACGATCGAAACCTACAAGGGCACCCTCGACGCACACGGTGCGAGCCGCACCGTCGATTTCCTTCGCGTCGGGCGAGTCGCCCTGCTGTACCAGACCGCCGATCTCGCCGAGGCGGGACGCTGGGATCCGGAATCCGGGTCGTGGGTCATCCTCGGCGACGAGTTCCGCAGGCCGATCCAGGATGGAATCCGCATGGCCAACAAACGGACGGCGCCGGATCTGATCAAGATTCCCGTCCCCAATCCGGAGGCTGCACGATGAGCGCCACCACCTTTCCGCGGATGGTTCTGGGAGCGCTTCTCCTGGCTCCTGTCGCGGCCTCGGCGCTCGACCCCTCCGCGGCGTCGAGTGTGGACGATCTCCTGGAGCAGGTGCGCTCGGTCAACGAAGAAGAGAGCGCCGAGAACAAGAAGCGCCTGGAGCAGTTCCGCCAGGAGGTCGACAAACAGTCGGAGCTGCTCGAGCGGGCGAAGGCGACGCTTGCCGCCGAGGAGGCCAGGGCGGACGAGCTCAAAGCGCTCTTCGACGAAGGCGAGAAGGTCATACCGGAGCTGACCCAGAAGCTCGCCGACCGCGAGGGCACGCTCGGCGAGGTGTTCGGCGTCGTGCGCCAGGTCGCCGGCGACACCCAGGGGCAGTTCAAGAACTCGATCATCGAGGTCCAGTTCCCGGGCCGCGTCGGCTTCCTCGAAGAGGTCAATCAGAGCCGGACCAATCCAAAGATGGAGCAGTTGGAGAAGCTCTGGTTCATGCTCCAACAGCAGATGACCGAGCAGGGCAAGGTCGTGCGCTTCCCGGCGACCGTGGTTACCGCGGGCGGCGAGGAGCAGGAACAAACGGTCACCCGGGTCGGTCCCTTCAACGCCGTTTCCGAAGGCAAGTACCTGCGCTATATCGCCGAGACCGGCAAGCTGGTGGAGCTGGCGCGCCAACCGGCGTCGCGCCATGTCGCGACGATCGCCTCGCTCGAGGCGGGCGACGGCGAGGCCGGCTTCGCCGTCGATCCGTCGAGCGGCTCGATCCTTTCGAAGCTCATCCAGGCGCCGAGCCTCACCGAGCGCGTCGAGCAGGGTGGCGCGGTCGGTTACGTCATCATCGTCCTCGGTATTCTCGGTGTTCTGATGGCTCTGTACCGCCTGGCCTATCTCGGTGTCGTCGGCACCAAGATCCGGCGCCAGGTCGGACGACAACAGCCGGACGAAGGCAACCCATTGGGGCGGATTCTTTCCGTCTACGACGACAACAAGCGCTCCGACACCGAGACGCTCGAGCTCAAGCTCGAGGAGGCGATCATCAAGGAGACCGCGCCGCTCGAACGCGGCGAGTCGATGATCAAGGTGCTTTCGGTGGTTGCGCCTCTGCTCGGTTTGCTCGGCACCGTGACCGGGATGATCCAGACCTTCCAGGCGATCACTCTGTTCGGTACCGGAGATCCCAAGCTGATGGCCGGCGGAATCTCGATGGCACTGGTGACCACCGTGCTCGGCTTGTGCGCCGCCATTCCCCTGACCCTGCTGCACAGCTGGGTCAGCTCGTACAGCACTTCTCTGGTTCAGATTCTCGAGGAGCAGAGCGCCGGGTTGATCGCCGAGCACGCCGAGGAGGGTAACCCGGGGCCGGAGCTGCGTCGTGTGGCGATGGGCTGAAATCTACGGCGCCAACCGGGACTTCGTCGAGACCGGCGGCCCCGTGCTGCTGGTGATTCTCGCCGTCGTCTTCGTCATGTGGACGCTGATCCTCGAGCGCTACTGGTATCTGCGCACGGCGCACCGCGCGGCGGTTCGCGACCTGGTCGGCAGGTGGGAGTCGCGTGACGACCAAACCTCCTGGTATGCGGCGCAAGTGCGGCGCGCCGGGATCTCACGTGTGGTGATGGCGCTGCGGCGCAACGTGCCGATGATCAAGACACTGGTCGCGCTGTGCCCGCTGCTGGGTTTGCTCGGCACGGTTACCGGGATGATCGAGGTCTTCGAAGTGATGGCGGTGTCCGGCAGCGGCAACACTCGGGCGATGGCTTCCGGGGTGTCGCGGGCGACGATTCCGACGATGGCGGGAATGGTGGCGGCGATCTCCGGCTTCATCTTCGGCTACCGACTCGAGCTGCGAGCCGACACCGAAGAGGACCGCCTGGCAGGGTATCTGACCGGGCCGAGTGAGACGATATGAAGCTGCGGAGCAGGCGCAAGAAGGAAGACACCGAGATCAACATGACGCCGATGCTGGACGTCGTCTTCATCATGTTGATCTTCTTCATCGTCACCGCGTCGTTCGTGAAAGAGGCGGGAATCGACGTCAATCGTCCGGGAGCCTCGACCGCGACCGTCAAGGAACGCGGCAATATCCTGGTTGCGATCACCCACAACGGGCAGATCTGGATCGACCGCCGGCAAGTCGACATCCGCGCGGTCCGCGCCAACATCGAACGGATGCACGCCGAGAATCCGCAGGGCACGGTGGTGATCCAGGCCGACGAGAACTCCAAGAACGGCCTCCTGGTCAAGGTGATGGACGCCGCCCGCGAGGCGGGAGTCGAGGAAGTGTCGCTGGCGGCGGCGGTCGAGGAGGGATGACGCTACGGGTCTTCTTCTCGGCGCTGGTCGCGGCGGCGATTGCCTTTGGTCTCACCTACGTGATGCAAGCGTTGATCCGCAGTGAGCTGGTGCTCGAGAAAGTCGGCGACGGCAAGGTCGTCGACTTCGTGCGGCTCAAACGCGACATTCGTCCCGAGCCGCCGAAGCGCAAGCCGCCGAAGCGGGTCCAGCCCGAGCGGCAACCGCCGCCCCCCGACCTGCAGATGTCTGCTCCGGAGGGGCCGGCCCAGCTCGAGCTTGCCGCGGTGGCTCCCGACCTCGGCGCCGATCTCGACATCAACATGGGGCCGGGCGGGGGCGGGCAGGGCAGCGATGCCGATCCGGTTCCGGTGGTGCGCGTCAACCCGCAGTACCCAGCGCGGGCCATGCAGCGCGGCATCGAAGGCTGGGTGCAGCTGCGCTTCACGGTCACCGCGGCCGGCACGGTGCGCGATGTCGTGGTCGAGAACGCGCAGCCGCCAAACTACTTCGAGCAGTCGGCGGTGAACGCCGTCTCCAAGTACAAGTACCGACCCAGTGTCGTCGCCGGCAAGCCGGTGGAGACGCAAGGGGTTCGGGTGATTCTCCAATTCAACCTCAGCCAGGGGTAGAGCAATGGTTCGACGAGTTGCAATTCTTCCCATACTGATCGCGATTCCGGCGGTTCTTCTCGCCGCCCCGAGTGTCCGCGTCGAGCGCCAGGTCGAGAACGTCGGGCCGTGGGCGTTCAAGCGGATCCAGATGTTCCACGAGGATCTGCGCGAGGAGCGCTTCGACTACGTGCGCGAGACGCTCGACGAGATGCGCGACCACCCGAAGCTCAACTCGCACGAACGCGCGATCATGTGGCAGGGCTACGGTTATCTCTACATCAGCACCGAGGACTACGAGCGAGCCGCCGACGCCCTCGGCAAGTGCATCGAGACCCAGGGGCTGCCGTTCTCGTCCGAGCTCCACGCTCGCTACAACCGGGCGCAGATCCTGGTGATGCGGGAACGCTCGGAAGACGCGATCGCCGAGTTCGAGGTTTGGTTCCAGTACGCGCGCAAGCCTTCGCCGAGCGCGTACTACATGGCGGCAATGGCTTACATGCAGTCCGGCAAGAACCAGAAAGCGCTCGAGTACGCCGACCTGGCGATCGCCGGTGCGTCGCAGCCGAAGGAGTCGTGGCTACAGCTCAAGAACGCCATGCTGGTCGAAGAGAAGGACTACGACGGCGCCGAGAAGGTGTTGGAGCAGCTGATCGAGCTCTATCCCAAGAAGACGTACTGGATGCAGTTGGCGGCCGTCTACTCGGAGACGCGGCGCCACGAGAGGGCGCTGTCGACCCTCGAGATGGCCTACCTGCAGGGGTACCTCGACAAGGAGAGCGAGCGTTTGACGCTGGCGCAGATGTACCTCTTCAACCAGATCCCCTACGAGGCCGCCGAGGTCCTGCGCGACAGCCTCGAGGACGGGGTCGTCGACGGCGACGCCAAGGATTGGGAGTTGCTCGCCGACAGCTGGCTGCACGCGCGCGAGCGCGACAAGGCGCTACCGGCGATGCGCAAGGCGGCGGAGCTCTCGGGAGACGGCAACACCTACCTGCGCCTGGCGCAGCTGCTGATCGACCGCGAGGAGTGGTCGGAGGCGCGCCACGCATTGGAGCAGGCGCTCGCCAAGGGGAACCTGCGCCACCCGGGCCACACCCAGCTCCTGCTCGGCATCGCCGACGCCAACGAGAACCGCTGGGGCGATGCGCAACAGGCGTTTGCCAAGGCGCAGCAGGACGAGAAGACGCGCAAGGCGGCCGACTACTGGCTCAGGCAGGTCGACAAGGAGATGCACGGCTAGCGGTTGCCGGGACTGCGTGTCGGCGCTCAGCGTGTGGGTTGGCGTAGCGGCAGACCGGCGGCGCCGTAGACGGCGTCGATGACGCGCATGTTGGCGATCGAGTCTTCGCCCTCGGTGAGCGTCGGCTGGCCGCTGCGTAGGGCATCGACCACCGCGCGCAGCTGCATCGTGTAGGTCGCCGGTCCGCGCACGCGCTCGCTGCGGGCAGTGCTGCCGCGCCGCACCCGCACCCGGTTGTAGATGTGCGGCGCCACCGGATTGAGGATGTCGATGGCGCCCTCGCTGCCTTCGACGGTTGCCGACGCGCGGAGGAGTTTGGTCGACCACATCGAGCACGATACGCGCGCACTGCGCCCGTCGTCGAAGCGAAACCGGACCTCCATGCTGCGATCGACGTTGGCCGGTCCCTCGACGGCTTCTGCCGATTCGACCGTCGGCTCGGCGCCGGCGAGAGTGCGAATCAGGTGGATCGGGTAGCAACCCAGGTCCATGGTCGCGCCGCCGGCGAGCCGGAAATTGTAGCGAATGTCGTTGCCGCGAAAGATCGGCACGACGAAGCTCGCCTCGTAGTGCCGGGGCTCGCCGATCTCGCCGCTGGCGATGATCTCGAGCACCCGACTGACCAGCGGGTGGTAGCGGTAGTGAAAGGCCTCGACGAGACGGTTGCCGGTCGTTTCTGCCGCGGCGACCATCGCCGAAGCCTCCTCGGCGTTCGCCGCCAGCGGCTTCTCGCAGAGCACCGCCTTGCCGGCTTCGAGCGCTCGCGTGCTCCACACGCCGTGCAGGCCGTTGGGCAGCGGATTGTAGACGACGTCGACGGCGCCGTCGGCGAGTAGATCCTCGTAGCTGTCGTGCACGACCGGGATGGCGTGACGCTGTGCAAACGAAGCGGCGCGATCTCTGGACCGCGCCGCGACCGCGGTGACGATCGCGCCGGATGTCTTGCGCGCCGGTGCGATCAGGGCCATCGGCGTGATGCGCGCCGCGCCGAGGATACCGATGCGGAGGGGGGCGTTGCTTTCGACGTCGTTCATGCGGTCACTGATCCACGCGCGTCCGGCTGCTGCAAGCGCACGATCGTGGTGGCGTCTTGCAAGTTGCGCGAGCAGCGTCCACAGTCGCCAGCTCGATGGGCGATTCGAAGCAGGACGATCTGCGTTTCATCCGACCCGAGATCCGGCGGATGACCGGATACACGCCGGGCGAGCAACCCGCCGGCGGACCCGTGGTCAAGCTCAACACCAACGAGAATCCGTACCCGCCGTCGCCGCGCGTGCTGGAGGCGATCGCCGCGGCGGCCGCGGACGACGTGCGCCTCTACCCCAATCCGGTGGCCGAGCCGCTCTGCGCTCGCGCCGCCGAGGTCTACGGAGTCGGTCGCGACCAGGTCCTCGCCGGCAACGGCTCGGACGAAATCCTGATGATGATCGTGCGCGCCTGCATCGGAGCCGGCGAGCGGGTCGCCTACGCCGAGCCGACCTACAGCTTGTACGACACGCTGGTGGCGATCGGCGGCGGCGAAGTGGCGACCGTGCCCTATCCGCAGAGCTTCGAGCTTCCGGTCGAGCCCTTGCTCGGCTTGCGCGGCAAGGTGACCATCGTCTGCAACCCGAACGCACCGTCGGGTACGGTGACGCCGCTCGAAGTCATCGAAGGCATGGCGCCGCAGGTCGAAGGGATGCTGGTGGTCGACGAGGCCTACGCGGATTTCGCGGCGGCGAGCGCCATCCAGCTGATCGAGCGGCATGCCAACGTCGTCGTCGTGCGCAGCTTTTCGAAATCGTTTTCGCTCGCCGGATTGCGCATCGGCTTGTTGTTCGGCCAGCCGGCGGTGGTGTCCGAGCTGCTCAAGGTCAAGGACTCCTACAATCTGAGCCGGATCAGCATCGCCGCTGGCACCGCGGCGCTCGGCGACCTCGATTGGATGCGCGCCAACGTCGCCAAGGTCGCGGCGACGCGCGCGCGTATGACCGAAGCGCTCACCGTCCTGGGGTACTCGGTGCTGCCGAGTGCGACCAATTTCGTCCTCGCGCGCCGGCCCGGCACCAACCAGAGGCCGGTGTTCGAAGCTCTCCGCGCGCGCCAGATCCTGGTGCGTTATTTCGACGTCCCCGAGCTTCGCGATGCCCTGCGCATCACGGTCGGCACCGACGACGAGATCGACGCTCTGCTGGCCGCGCTGCGCGACCTGACCGACGAAGCTCGAGGGCGCTAGTCGCGCCCGAGCGCGGCCGGGGCGTTGCTGTCGCCTGCGTTGATGGCGAGGACGGCCAGCGTCGCCGCGTAGGGCAGAATCAGAAAGAATTGAAACGGGATGTCGAAGGCGAGTGCCTGAAAGTGGAACTGGAGCGCGGTTGCAAAGCCGAAGAAGAGCGCGGCGACCAGCACGCCGAGCGGGTGGCGGCGGCCGACGATGACGATGGCGAGGGCAATGAAGCCGCGCCCGGCCGACATCCCCTCGACGAAGGTGTGCGTGTAGTCGACCGCCAGGAAGGCGCCGCCGGCGGCGCACAGAGTGCCGCAGGCAGTGACCGCGGCGATGCGGACACGGCGCACGTCTACTCCCTGAATGGCGGCGGCGCGCGGATTCTCTCCGGCCATTCGCAGGTGCAGCCCGGTGCGGCTGCGCCGCAGCAGGAAAGCCGTCAGGGGTACGAGGATCAGGCAGAGGTATCCGAGGGCGGTCTGATCGAACAGCGCCCGGCCGAGGATGGGGAGGTCGGCCAGCAGCGGGACTCGAATCGAGGCGGTCGGCGGCACGCTGAGCGCCGAACCGGTAACACCGAACTGGGCGCGGTAGAGCATTCCGGTTAGGCCGACCGCGAACAGGTTGAGACCGGTGCCGACGACGATCTGGTTGCCGCGCCGCACCACCACCAGGTAGGCGAAGCCGAGGCCGCATACCGCGCCGCAGGCGAGGGCGACGGCGATCGCCGCCAGGTTGGAGCCGCTGGCGTGAGAAACGGCGAACGCGGAGAAGGCGCCGAGCAGCAAGAAGCCCTCGAGGCCGATGTTGACGATTCCGCTCTTCTCCGAGATCAGCTCGCCGATCGCCGCGTAGAGCAAGGGGGTCGCCATGGCGACGGCGGCGACGGCGATTGCGCCCGCGGTCTCGATGGTCACGACGACGACTCCGCGCGACTGTACTCGATTGCGGCGAGGGCGAAGATGACGCAGCCCTGGATCAACGAAACGATCACCGCGGAAACGCCGGCGACTCGCTGCATCGACATCGAGCCCGCTTCGAGGATGCCGAAGAGCAGCCCGGCGAGCAGGACTCCCCACGGGTCGAGGCGCCCGAGCAGAGCGACGGCGATCGCGGTGTAACCGTAGCCGGGCGAAAAGTTTTCGTACATGCGGTAGGTGACCGACGCCACCTCCATGCCGCCGGCGAGGCCGGCGAGGGCGCCGCTGGCGGTGAAGGTCGCGAGGAGGTAGCGGCCAACCGAGAACCCGGCGAGCTCGGTGGCGACTGGATTGGCGCCGACCGCTCGCACGACGTAGCCGAATCGGCTCCGGTAGAGCCCCCAGGCGCACAGCGGCACCAGTGCGACGACCGCGAATGAGCCGGCGTGGATGCGCATGCCCTGGAACAGACGCGGCAACCGGGTGAAGCCGGGCAGGGCCTCGCTCTGCGGGTAGTTGCCCGATGCTTCCATCATCGGTCCGTGCACCAGGTAGCCGACGATGCCGAGGACGATGAAGTTCAGCATGATGGTGCCGATGACCTCGTCGACGCCGCGCCGCAGCTTGAGCAGTGCGGCGATGGCGGCGACCAGCGCTCCGCCGCAGACCGCGGCGAGTAGAGTCAGCGAGACACCCAGCGCGGTGGGGAGCTGCGGGCAGTTGGTCGCGAAGCAGACGGCGACCAGGGCGCCGGCGACGAGCTGCCCTTCGGCGCCGATGTTCCACAGCCCGGCGCGAAAGGCGAGGGCGACGGCGAGTCCGCTGATCACCAGCGGACAGGCCTTGACCGCGACCTCGGACCAACCGTAGGCGCTGCCCATGGCGCCCTCGGCGAGCGCCGTGTAGGCGGTGATCGGGTCGCCGCCGCCGATCGCGATCGCCGCCGCGCCGGCGAGAAGCCCGATCGCCGCGGCGAGCAGCGAGCTCGACAAGCGCGCAGTCATGCCGCCTCGGGGCGGTCGCCGCCGCCCATCAGCAGGCCGATCTGCCGGCGGTCGTACGGGGGAGCCACGGGCGCGGAGAGTCGGCCGCGCGACAGGACCGCGACTCGATGGCTGAGCCCGAGTACCTCGTCGAGATCGGTCGAGAGCAGCAGCACGCCGCCGCCTTGCTCGGCCACGGCGCGCAGCGCGGTGTGCACCGCGCGCGCCGCGCCGATGTCGAGTCCTCGGGTCGGGTTGAACGCCACCAACAAGCGCGGCGCCGTCGCCAGAGCGCGGGCGACGATCAGCTTCTGCAAGTTGCCGCCCGACAAACTCGCCGCCGTCGCGTCGGGTCCGTCGCAAACGATCGAGTAGCGGTCGATGAGGTCGGATGCGAACGCGGTTGCGCCGTCGCGGTCGAGGCTCGCGGCGGAGGAATGCGCGCGCAGCAGAGCCGTGTCGAGGATCGCGTTCTCCCAAACCCGCATTTCGAGGACGGCGCCCTGGCGCCGCCGGTCGGGTGCGATGATCGAGACCCCGGCGTCGAGCATTGCGCCGGGGGAGAATACCGAACAGGTGGTGCCGTCGATCTCGAGCGAACCGGATGTCGGCGCGCGCAGCCCGCTGACGATCTCGAACAGCGGTTGCTGGCCGTTGCCGTCGACCCCGGCGATTCCCAGGATCTCGCCGGCGCCGACCTCGGCGCTGGCATCGTCCAGGGCCGGAGCGCCGCTTTCGGCGGCGCAAGCCAGGCGGCGAGCGCGCAGCACCGGCACCGGCCCGGCTGGCGCCGGCTCGGCCCGGGCTTGGTCGGGCGAGAGCGAGCCCACCATCAACTCGGCGAGGTCCCGTTCCGAGGAATCGCGCGCGCTGCGTTGCGCGACCACCCGCCCGCGCCGCAGCACTGTGACCGTGTCGGCGAGCTCGATGACCTCGCGCAATTTGTGGGTGATCAGCAGAATGGCGACGCCGCGATCGCGCAGGCCGCGCAGCACGGCGAACAACTGCTCGGTCTCGGCCGGCGTCAGCACCGCCGTCGGCTCGTCGAGGATCAGCAGCCGCACCTCGGTGAGCATCGCTTTGAGGATTTCGATCCGCTGCCGGGCGCCGACCGGCAGGTCGCCGACGCGCGCCTCGGCGGGAGCCAGCGCGAGGCCGAGCTCCGCCGCGCGCGCCTCCGCTTGCTCGAACACACCGTCGTAGTCGACCAGCCAGCCGCGTTCGTCGACCGCCTCGGCGAGGTTCTCGGCGACGCTGAGGGCGTCGACCAGCGCGAACTCCTGGTGCACCATACCGATGCCGAGAGCGTGCGCCTCCTGGGGGCCGCGCAGCGAGGTCGCCGCGCCGTTCCACTGCATGCTGCCCTGGTCGGGCGACAGCAGTCCGTAGACGACGTTCATCAGCGTCGATTTGCCGGCGCCGTTCTCGCCCAGCACCGCCCGCACCTCGCCCGCATCGACCGTCAGGTCGACCCGGTCGAGCGCCGTCACCGAGCCGAACCGGACCGAGATGTCGCGGAGCGAGAGAAGCGGCGGAACGGTCACGTCGTGGCGTGCAGCCCTATCGGAATCAGAACTCGGCGGAGGGAGCCGTGAGCTCGCCGCTGACGAGCTTCTCGCGCACCTTGTCGACTTGCGACCGGACGTTGTCCGGGATGCGCTCGGCGAGAGCCGGATTGGGGACGAAGGCGATGACCCCGTCGGCCATTCCCAGCTTGGTGATCTTGGCCTCGAACGTTCCCGCCTTGACCTCTTCGGCGACCTTGACGAAGGCGTCCGGAATATCGATCACGGCGCTGGCGAGGACCGTGTCCGGCACGATGTCGTTCTGATTCTTGTTGGTTCCGAAGGCGAAGATCTGGCCGGCCTGCGCCGCCTGGAAGACGCCGAGTCCCGCCGCATCCGCGTTGTGGATGAGGAAGTCGGCACCCTGTTGGATCTGCGCCTTTGCCGCCTCCTTGGCGGCGCCGACGTCTTCCCAGTTGCCGATATAGCTGCGGATGACGCGGAACTGCGGGTCGACCGACTTGGCGCCGGCCTCGAAGGCGAGAAAGGTCGACTCGACCGAGGGGATCGCCATCCCGCCGACGGCTCCGGCGACACTGCTGTCGGACATCATCGCCGCCATGATCCCGGCCAGGTAGGTGGCTTCCTCCAGCATGAAACGCAGAGGGGCGACGTTCTTGCGCACGGTGTTGCCGGAGGTGGTGATGAACGTAGTGTCGGGGAAGTCCGGGGCGACCGCGGCGGCAGCCTCCTGAAACTCGAAGCCGTGGCCGAACACCAGCGCGTAGCCGCGGCGCGCATAGTCGCGGAACCCTTCCTCGAATTCGGCCGGGGTCTT
>JAUIGL010000077.1 GCA_030430165.1 bacterium
GCCCTGATCCGAGTTCGCCGGGGAGAGCCCCGTCCGACCGATCAGGACTTTCTCGACGCCCTGGCCGAGGATCGCAAGCGCCTGAGCCTCCCGGCGGCCAACGGCAGTGCCGAGTTCGAGACCGCCGGGCCCTATGCGATCACCGTCGACGGCGACGATCTCGACGAGTACGTCGCTTGGGAGCGCTAGCGCGCTCCCAGGCTCGGGCTGGGGCGTAGGCTCGGGCTAGGGGTGGTGGTCGCTAGCGCGACGCTATCCTGACGGGTCGCCCTGGCGATAATGAACCTTGCCCCTGTCAATGCCTGGCGAAGCGGCCTGCCCTCCGAAGCTCGCAGAGCGTAGTGGGGAGCCTACGGAGTCAGTCGTTCCAGCATCCGCGGGAACGGGATGGTTTCTCTGACGTGGTGCAGGCCGCAGATCCAGGCGACGACTCGCTCGATGCCCATGCCGAAGCCGGCGTGGGGGACCGAGCCGTAGCGGCGCAGGTCGAGGTACCACGCGAACGCTTCTTGCGGCAGATCGTGGGCGGCGATCTTGTCCTTCAGGGTTTGCCAGTCGTCTTCGCGCTGACCGCCGCCGATGATCTCGCCGTAGCCCTCGGGCGCGAGCATGTCGACACAGAGCGCGAGCTTTTCGTTGTCGGGATCGTTCTTCATGTAGAAGGCTTTGCACTCGGCGGGGTAGCGGTGGACCAGTACCGGGCGGTCGAAGGATTCGGAGATTGCCGTCTCCTCCTCGGCGCCGAAGTCGGCGCCCCATGCGACCTCGATCCCTTTGTCGTGGAGGAGGTCGAGGGCTTGTTCGTAGGAGATTCTGGGGAACGGCTTGCGCACGCTCTTCAGTCGGTCGACGTCGCGTTCGAGGACCGCCAGCTCATGGGCGCGATTGGCGACGACGCTGCCGACGACGTACTCTACGAAGTCTTCGGCGAGATCCATGTCGCCGGCCAGGTCCATGTAGGCGACCTCGGGCTCGACCATCCAGAACTCCATCAGATGCCGGCGCGTCTTCGATTTCTCGGCGCGGAAGGTCGGCCCGAAACAGTACGCCTTGCCGAAGGCGAGGGCGCCGGCCTCGAGGTACAGCTGGCCGCTCTGGGTCAGGTAGGCGGTTTCGTCGAAATAGGGAGTCTCGAACAGCGTCGTCGTGCCCTCGCACGCCGCTGGGGTCAGGATCGGCGAGTCGAAGAGAACGAATCCGCGTTCGTCGAAATAGCGCCGGCAGGCGTGGGTGATCTCGCTGCGGATCCGCAGCACCGCATGCTGTCGAGACGAACGTACCCAGAGGTGACGATGATCGAGGAGAAAGGCGACTCCGTGTTCCTTCGGCGTGATCGGGTAGTCGGTCGACTCGCCGACCAGCTCCAGTCCGGTGACGCCGACTTCATAGCCGAGTGGGGCGCGGTCATCGGCGCGCACCGTGCCGCGGACGACGATCGAGGATTCCTGGGCGATGTGATCGGCGAGCGCGAAGACCTCGGCGGGCACTTCCTTTTTGAAGACGACGCACTGGATCGTGCCGGTGCCGTCCCGTACCTGCAGGAAGTGCAGCTTGCCGCTCGACCGCTTGTTGTATAACCACCCCCGCAGCGTGACCTCTTCGCCTTCGTGCTTGCCGATCTCGTCGATGTAGGTCGCGTTCACTGTTCGAATGCCTTCTCTGTTTCCGATCATGGCTACTGCAATCGCGAACCGCCGCCAAGCGCGGGCCGTCGTGGTCGCCGTCCTGCTGGCGCAGGCGGCGCTGCTTTCGAGTTGCCAGCAGCAGCATTCCGGCCGTCTGGCGGTGCATCATCGGGTGCTCGAGGACGGCGGTGAGGTGGTGGCGACGATCGGCGACGAGACCCGCTACCTGCTGAGCGAGGTGCCGCACACGGTTCTGCTGGTCCCGAGCGAGCAAACCGTGCCGCCGAGCGGCGAGCTGGTGATGGAGCGCAAGCTGCCGCGTCGCTTGAAGACTGCGGGCAGGATCGTGGTCGCGGCGAAGGCGTCGCTCGACGGGCGCTCGTGGCGGCAGCTGCCGCGTTCGGTCGCGGTCGTGCGCAGCGGCCGGCCGCGCTCGTCGATCGAGATGCGGCTCCGCTTTCCGGATGTGTGGCGTGGCCAAAGGGTGCGGCTGCAGGTGGTCGGCTGGGTGCCACCCGCCGGTGGGCGAACGCGCCAGCGCAGCGGCGTGATCTCGGTCCCGCGCGGCGCGGTGCTCGAGGTCGGTGCCGGGCTTCTCGGCGTCGGTCGCGACAACGGCGAGATCGCGCTCGCCGTATCGGTTTGTGCCGACTCGGAGTGCGAGCCGATTCTCGAAGCCAGCTTGGCTGCCGCCGCCGAACGCTGGCAGGACTGGCGACTGCCGCTCGACGACTGGGCCGGTCGCGAGGTCGAGTTGCAGTTCGAGTCCGGCTTTGCGTCGGGCGAAACGTCGACGCCGATGTTCGCGGTGTGGTCGCGCCCGATGGTTCTCGCGCCCGCGGCGGCGAAGCAGCGCCGACCGAACGTGATCCTGCTGTCGATCGACACTCTGCGTGGCGACTACTTGAGCTCCTATGGCCACCCGCGCGATACCGCGCCGAAGCTGCGCGAGTGGTTCGAGAAGGAAGGCGTTCTGTTCGAGAACGTGGTCGCAGCGGCGACCACCACCGGACCGTCGCACATGACGATGTTCACCTCACTCACCCCGACCGTGCACGGCATCACCGCGCGTCCGGCGGTGGCGCGGCCGGCGCCGATTACCTTGGCCGAGGTGATGCGCGCACACGGCTACGCGACCGGCGCGGTGACCGAAGACGGGCCGCTGCACGCGCGTTGGGGGTTCAGCCGCGGTTTCGACTCCTACGCGGAGAACAAGAGTGCCGACGTGATGCTGCCGGAGGGCCACGTCGCCGCGACCTTTGCCAAGGCGGAGGAATGGTTGCGGCGCAACGCCGATCGACCGTTCTTTCTCTTTCTGCACACGTTCGAGGTCCACTATCCCTACACCCCGCCGGCGCGCTACGCGGCGATGTTCGGTGGCGGGCCACGTGTCCCCGGGCTGCCGTCGGACTATGCGCCGGAGCTCTACGAGCGCGAGATCCGCTACGTCGACGACCAGCTCGATGCCTTCATGGGCAAGCTGCGCGGCGCGGGCCTGTTGGAAGACACGATCTTCGTGGTGACCTCGGACCACGGCGAGGAGTTCCTCGAGCACGGCGCGATCGGCCACGGCGCCTACCTTCACAAGGAGGGGCTGGAGGTGCCGTTGCTGGTGCGCGGCCCGTCGGTGGCGAAGGGGCGCCGCATCGCGGCTCCGGTCGGACATACCGATCTGTTGCCGACAATTCTCGATCTCGTCGGTTTGCCGCCGCTCGAGGTGGCGATGGGGCGCAATCTCGGGCCGTTGTTGCGCGGCGAAGTCGCTTCAGTCGACGACGCTCCGCTCTACTCCGAGGCGTGGTACGCCACGGCGATGACCGCGGGAGGGGCGACCCACCTGGTCGAACAGCCGGCGATCGCGGTGCGTCAGGGGTCGCGCAAGCTGGTGCGATCGCAGCGGCCGGACGGCTTCGGCTACGAGTACTACGACCTCGCGCACGACCCCGACGAGCGGCGCGACCTCTACCCGGAGAAAGCCGAAGAGGTTGCCGACCTGCGCGATCTCCTGGCGAGCTACGAACCGCTGATGGGCGGGGTCCGACGCCGGTCGGATCTGGCGCGCGCCAATTTTGGCACGTCCGAGCCCGCCGTCGAGGCGGCGGAGATCGACATCGACCCCGCCGTCCGGGAGAAGCTCCGCGCCCTCGGTTACGTCGAATAGGCGGACCATCGGCGTCGCCCATCACCGCTCTGATGCGGCGCCCAAGTGGTTGAAATCATTGGGGATGTATTAGGGGTCGGGGAGTCCTCCGAGCGCCGGTTGACGAATCCGTACAAATTACATACTGAACGTTCAGTATGGCCGATGCCCAGCGGCCCGCACGTGCTGAAAACGGCCGGCGGGACCTTACAGACATCGCGATCGATTGTTTCGCTCGCTACGGCTACCGGGCGACCTCGATCGCCCGGATTGCCGACGCCGCCGGCCTCACCAAGGGGGCGATCTACTACCACTTCAAGGACAAGGAAGACCTCTTGTTCGCGGCAGTGGCCGATCGGCTGTCGCAGTTCGAGCGCAGCGTCACCGCGGAGATCCTGCCGCTGGCCGACGCCGTCACCGCGCTGCAGCAGACGACGCGGGTCTGTATCGAGCACGCGACCAAGAGCAACCACCGTCGCTTCATCGTGACCTTGATGGTCGAGGCGATGGGCACCAACGCGAGGCTGACCGAGCAGTTTCGCGCGATGATGCACCGGTTTCGCGGTTTCGTGCGCGACATCATCGAGTTCGGTCAGAAGCACGGAGTGTTCAAGCCGGAGGTCGACGGCGCGACCGCGGCTGGCATCTACGCCGGCGCGGTGATGGGCGCCGAGATTCAGTACTACCAGGACCCGGAGTCGTTCGACCTCGAACGTACGCTGGGGGCCTTTCTCGAACAATACGTCGGTTCGCTGAGAGTGGTTGGCGCGGCGGAGAAGGTTTGATCGGGGCGACCGGCACCTACGGAGGACAATTGGATGATCAGTTTCGAACCAAACGAAGACCAGAGGATGATGCGCGACACGGTGGCCTCTTTCGCCATCAATCAAGTGCGTCCAATCGCGCGCGATGCCGACGAATCGTGTCAGATTCCGGATTCGATCGTCCAGCAGGCGTGGGAGCTCGGCTTGATCCAGAGTGCGATCCCCGAGGAGCACGGTGGTTACGGAGGCGATCGATCGGCCGTGACCAGCGCCCTGGTGTGCGAGGAGCTCGGCTACGGCGACCTGTCGATCGCGCTGCACGTGCTCGCGCCGCGTCTGGTGACCTATCCGGTTCTCGAGCTCGGTAGCGACGAACAGAAGAACGAGGTGCTGCCGGCGTACTGCGGCGACAGCTTCGTTGCCGGCACGGCGGCGCTGATGGAGCCGGCGATGGGCTTCGACGTCAACCAGCTGTCGGTCACCGCCAGCCGGCAGAACGGCGACTACGTCCTCGACGGAGCGAAGTGCTACGTCCCGCTCGGCCCCGATGCCCGCCACACGGTGGTCTACGCCGCGGAAGACGGCGAGACCAAAGCCTTTCTCGTCGGCTCCGACACCCCGGGCCTCGCCGTCGTCGAACGCGAGAAGATCATGGGCATCAAGGGGTTGGCGACCTACGAGCTGAAGCTCGACAACTGCAAGATTCCGGCGAGCGCGCGGCTCGAGGGCGACGTCAAGCCGATCTTCAACCGCTCGCGAATCGCCTTGGCATCGCTCGCCGTCGGTGTCGCCCGGGCAGCCTTCGAGTACGCCCGCGACTACGCCAAGGATCGCCACGCATTCGGCGTGCCGATCGCCCAGAAGCAGGCGATCGCCTTCATGCTCGCCGAGATGGCGATCGAGATCGACGCCACCCGGCTGCTCGCCTGGGAAGCTGCCTGGAAGCTCGATCGCGGCGAGGATGCGACGCGTGAATCGTGCCTGGCCAAGAACTATGCGGCCGACATGGTGCTGAAGGTAACCGACAACGCGGTCCAGGTGCTCGGCGGCCACGGTTACATCCGCGATCACATGGTCGAGCTGTGGCTGCGCAACGGCCGGGGCTTCGCGACTTTCGAAGGACTGGCGCTCGCCTGAGCGGCGCGTCGTATCCAGAGGAGAATTCGAGATGATCGATTTCGAAATGTCGGAAGACATGAAGGGCATGCGGGACATGATCAACCAGGTCGCCGAGGGCACGATGCGACCGATCTCGCGGCAGTACGACGAGGAAGAGCACACCGATCCCGTCGATTGGCAGAAGATGATGTGGGACGTGTCGAAGGGCACGTCGGTGTTCGGTGGGGGTCCGCAGGACAAGAAGGAACGCAGCGGCAACGGCAGCAGCAAGCCGTCGGAGCGCAACGTCGGCGCGACCGTGACGATCGAAGAGTTGTCGTGGGGCGACGCCGGACTCTACCTGAGCATTCCCAACCCGGGACTGGGTGGCGCCGCCGTCTCGGCGGCCGGCACGCCGGACCAGAAGAAGCGCTTTCTCGAGCGGTTCGGCAGCGGCGAGCCCAAGTGGGCGGCGATGGCGATCACCGAGCCGGGTTTCGGCTCCGACTCGGCAGCCGTGGCGACCACCGCGGTGCGCGACGGCGATCACTGGGTTCTCAACGGCACCAAGATCTTCTGTACCTCCGGGCATCGCGCGCTGGAGAAGTCGGAGGGCTTCGTCGTGGTTTGGGCGACGGTCGACAAGTCGGCCGGTCGTGCCGGGATCAAGGCGTTCGTCGTCGACCACGGCACGCCGGGCGTCACCGTGACCAAGGTCGAGGACAAGCTCGGGATCCGTTGCTCGGACACCGCGGCAATCGTGCTCGAAGACGCGCGGATTCCGCTCGACAACGTTCTCGGCGATCCCGAGGTCAAGGGTCCGGACAAGAAGGGCTTCAAGGGCGCGATGGCGACCTTCGATGCGACCCGGCCGGCGGTGGCGGCGAGCGCCATCGGCATCGGCCGGGCAGCAGTCGACTTCGTGCGCGACGAGCTGGCCAAGGCGGGGGTCGAGATCCACTACGACCGTCCGGTAATGAAGCAGTCGGCGCTCGAGCGCGACTTCATGGAGATGGAGGCGAACCTGCAGGCGGCGCGACTGCTCACCTGGCGCGCCGCATGGATGATGGATCGAGGTATGCAGAACAACCTCGAAGCGTCGATGTGCAAGTCCAAGGCCGGCCTGGCGGTCACCCAGGTGACGCAGAAGGCGGTCGAGATTCTCGGGCCGCTCGGCTATTCGCGCAAGATCCTGCTCGAAAAGTGGATGCGCGATGCGAAGATCAACGACATCTTCGAGGGAACGCAGCAGATCAACCTGCTGATCGTCGCTCGCCGTATTCTCGACTACTCCAGCAAAGAGCTGAACTGACCGAACCCGCTCGCGGTTCCGATTTCTCGACGCGCCCCAGCTCTCCTCGAGAGGGTTGGGGCGCGTTGCGTTTCGGGCGAGCTTTGCGAGTCGGTGCTGTTCCCGATCGTCGCCGGCTGTACGCCGGCGCATCGCGTGGTATTGCACGGACGATGAAGAGGCGGCAGCAGCGCAGCACTCGCTGGCCGCGACGCCGAATGCGGCCGGCTGCGGAGATCTTGCTCCTGCTCGGCGGGCTTCTCCTCGGCGTCGCCTTGTGTGGCTGCCAGTCGGATTCACGCGGTCGCGTGATCGTCCTCGGCATCGACGGCCTCGACCCCGGCGTCGTCGATTTGCTCATGGCCGAAGGCGAGATGCCCAACTTCGCCAGGCTTCGACGCGGCGGGGCATACGCGCGCCTGCAGTCGAGCGAGCCCATTCTCTCGCCGATCATCTGGACCACCATCGCGACCGGGCGCGTGCCCGCGGATCACGAGATCGGTCATTTCGTCGCCATCAACGAGGCGACCGGCGAGCGCCTTCCGGTGACCAGCCAGATGCGCGCCGTGAAGGCACTCTGGAACATCTTTTCGGAGCGCGATCGCAGTGTCGGTGTGGTCGGATGGTGGGCGACCTGGCCGGCCGAGACGGTGCGCGGCGCCATCGTCAGCGATCACACCTGCTACCACTTCCTGTTCGATGACGGCGCGCAAGGCGGCGACGACTCCACTGGAGTCACCTACCCGCCGGGTCTGCGCGCCGAGATCGAACCGATGATTCGCCGCCCCGCCGATGTCGGTGCCGAGGAGCTGGAGCCCTTCGCACGGGTCGAGGCGGCAGAGCTCGAGCGTCCGTTTTCGTTCGACGACGATCTCGCCCACTTCCGTTGGGCCTACTCGGCCGCCGAGACCTACCGCGCGATCGGAAAGTACCTTTGGCGCAGCGTGCAACCGGATCTGCTGATGGTCTACATCGAGGGAACCGACTCGGCCTCGCATCTGTTCGGCCATCTCTTCCGCGCCACCGATCTCGCCGGCGAGCTCGCCGAGCAGCGTAGTCGGTTCGGCGATACGGTCGAAGAGATGTACCGTTACGCCGACCGTCTGGTCGGCGAGTACATCGAGATCATGGACGACGACACCACCCTGATCGTTCTCTCCGACCACGGATTCGAGCTCGGTGCCCTGCCACAGGATCCGAGCAAGACACGCGACATGCGTCGGGTCAGCGAGAAGCACCACAAGATCGAGGGCATCCTCTACGCCTACGGGCGCAATGTCCGGGCGCGGCGGCGATTCGACCGCCCGACGCTGGTCGATGTTGCGCCGACCGTTCTTGCGTTGGCCGGGTTGTCTCCATCGCGCGAGATGCCGGGCCGGGTATTGTACGAGGGGCTCTCCCTGGCGCACGAGCCGCGCTCGGTGGCGAGCTATGAAAGCGGCGGTGTCGGCGCCGGGGGAGGCGTTGCCGATCGGTCGGTCGACCCGGCGATCCTCGAACGTCTGCGAGCGCTCGGCTATCTCGACACCGAGTCGCCGAGCGGCGACCGCAATCTCGCCGCACTGTTGTTCGAGGAGCAACGCTTCGAGGAAGCGGTGGCGGCGTACGAGAAGTTGGTCGCCGCCAGTCCGCGCGACGGCGCGTTGCGGGCCAGCCTGGCGGCCGCCCTCGGGTCGATCGGACGGCTCGAGGATGCGCGCGACCAAGCCGACCAAGCGATTCGGTTGGCGCCGCTGAATCCCGGCGGCTATCACAACCGCGCAGTGCTGCACGAGAAGGCAGGCGAGCGCGATCGCGCGGTTGCGGACTACCGAGAGGCGCTGCGTTACGCGCCGGACTACGCGCCGTCGCGCCAGGCGCTGGAGCGAATGGGCGCGGGGCCGGACGGCGACCCGGTACGCGATGCGCAGGAGATTCGCGCCGCGCAGCTCGCCGAGGCGGCCAGTCTGGCGGCGCGCCGGGGCGACTACGGCGAGGCTATGTCTTTGCTCGACCGGGCCGAGGCCGAGGCGCCGCGTCTGGCGCTGGTGCACCAGTATCGATCCAACGTGGCCTTCTTGATGGGCGACATCGAGGCGGCGCGGGCTGCGCTGCGCAAGGCTCTGGAGATCGAACCCGACAACGTGCTCTACAAGACCAATCTCGAACGGTTGGCGAGCACCCCGTCGGGGAAGTAGGGCGGCTGCCGGCCAACCCGGTGGAGTAGCGCAAAGCGCAGGCGGATGGGAACGAGGAAAAGGGGGAGGGGCGCGGTAGTGCGGGTGACCGCGGCGTCGCCGGGAGAGAGCGGCTCGTCGCAGATCGCGCCGTCGCGAATCGCGCTGCTCCTGCTCGTCGTTCTCACGGCGGTCTACGCCAGCAACTTTCGCATGCGGGGGGCGGGCGACAGCTTCCCGGTTCGGGTCGTGCCGTTCAGCATTCTCCGCGAGGGCAACGTCGACCTGAACGAGTTCACCTGGGCGGCGACACCCGATCGACCGTGGCCCTACTACATCCACGGCAAGGGCGAGAAGCGAAAGGGGCGCAAGTACTACTCGGTGTCGTCGATCGCGACTTCGATCGTGGTCACGCCGCTCTACGTCCTTCCGAGTCTTTGGCTCTCCTGGAACGACATTCCCTACGTCGACTCCCGCGCCCGGGTCGTGATGGTGCTGATGGAGAAGCTCTCCGCGGCGTTGCTGACGGCCCTGTCGGCCGTCGTCCTGTACTGGCTGCTGCGCGGTTTGGTCGCCGCTCCCTGGCCACTTGCGTTGTCGCTGGTCTACGCCTTGACGACCTGCGCCTGGGCGATCTCCAGCCAGGCGCTGTGGCCGCACGCGTTGTCGGCGTTGTGCCTGGGCACCCTGATGCTGATTCTCGATCGTGGTTCGCTGACCATTTGGCGGCTGGTCGGTGCCGCCCTGGTATGCGCGACCATGGTCGCCAACCGGCCTCAGATGCTGATCTTCGCCGGCGTCGCGGTGGTCTACCTGGTTGCCCGGCAACGAAGGCTGTTGGTGCCTTTTCTGGCGGTTGCCGCGGTCGCCGCGGCGGCTCTGCTGGCGTACAACTTGTGGGCTCTCGGCAACGTCTTTGGCGGTTATGGCAAGTTCGACCACTTCTCGACCCCTTTCCTCGAGGGGGTCGCCGGGTTGCTGGTCAGTCCCAACCGCGGTGTGTTCGTCTACACTCCGATCCTGCTGTTCTCGCTCTGGGGAATCGTCGAAGCGGTTCGGGGCAAGGGACCGTCGTGGCTGCGCTACTTCGCGGTCGGTTTGCTCCTGCACGTCACGATGTATGCGAAGTTCGACGATTGGCACGCTGGCTACACCTACGGTCCCCGCTACTTCGCCGATGTGCTGCCCTTGTTGGTCGTGTACCTGGTCTACGGGCTGGTACCGGTCTGGCGCTCGACGATCGCGGCGCGGACGGTCGCGGGCGGGCTGATCGCCTATGGCTTCGTCGTCCAGGTGCTCGGCGTTTACGCTGCGGACGACGGATGGAATCGCTATCCGATCTCGGTCGACACGCGCCCCGAGCGAGTTTGGGATTGGGACGACACGCAGATCGGACGCGCCTGGTCGAGCGGATTCAAGGGACTCGAGCTGTTGCCGGTCATGGTCGACGTCTTTACCGACGAAGTCCCGGCGCGGCTGGTCGAGTTGAAGCCGGAGGACCTGGCGAGCCGCATCGCCGTGGCCGGAGTTCCGCAGACGATGCGCCCCGGCGAGACGCGGCGGGTGTACGCCGAGGTCTCGAATCGGGGCAACGCCGCTTGGCCGATGTTCTCCGGCAAGGCGATGCTGGACATCCGCCACCTGGTCTTTCTGGTGCAGAGCTGGCGCGTCGGCGGCCGGCAGATCAGCGGCATCGGCGAGGTGGTCTTGTTGCCGGAGAACGTTGCTCCCGGCGAGTCGGTCAGGATCGAAATGCCCCTCGCCGCGCCGCCACGCCCAGGGGTATACGACGTCGAGTTCCGCATCACCCAGGCGATCGACGGATTCCGCGGAGTGCCGTCTCCGGACGGGGTCACCCACCGGATCGAGGTTCGTTGAGGCTCCCGTTCGGCGAAACCTCGGTTGCACGGGCCGCGGGGGGACGGCATAGATCGAGAAGTGCCGCATCCAAGAAGAGTCCCCGTCCTGGTCCTGTCGTCGCTGTTTCTGTCGTCGTTATCTCTAATGGTGTCGAGCGCACTGGCGCAGTCCGAGCCGGCGCCGGAGGTGCCCGAGGCGGCTTTGGAGCGCGGGCCGGAGATTCTCGGCGAGGCGGTGGTGCGCGGCCAGTTCCAGTATCGATCGTGGACCACCGGACAGTTGCTGCCTGGGCTTTCGGTGGAGACACCGGTGCTGTTGGTGAGCGGGGAAAAGTCGGGACCTACGCTCTGCCTCACCGGCGCCATCCACGGCGATGAGCTCAACGGTGTCGAGATCATCCGCAGGGTCGTTTTCGGGCTCGACCCGACGCGAATCAACGGCACGGTGATCGGAATTCCGATCGTCAATCTGCACGGGTTTCGACGCAGCTCGCGCTACCTTCCGGACCGGCGCGACTTGAATCGCTTCTTCCCGGGCCAACCCCGCGGCAGCTCGGCGTCTCGCATCGCCGATTCGCTGTTCACCAAGGTGATCCGCCACTGCGACTATCTCGTCGACATCCATACAGGATCGTTTCACCGCACCAACTTGGTTCAGATTCGCGCCAATCTGGCGATCGAGTCGGTGCACCGGTTGACTCGGATGTTCGGCGACATCGCGGTTTTGAACAGTATCGGCACCGACGGAACCCTGCGGCGGGCGGCCAACGACGCCGGGATCGCGGCGGTGACGATGGAGGTCGGGGAGCCTCTTCGACTGCAGACTGATCAGGTCGCCGTGGGGGTGAGAGGGATCCAGTCGTTGTTGGCGGGATTGGGGATCGTCCGGCGCCCGGCGAAGGAGGCCGCGTCGCAGCCGGTCTACTACGAGTCGACCTGGTTGCGAGTGGACGAGGGAGGCATTCTTTTGGCGAAGGTCGGGCTGGGCGATCTGGTCGAGCGCGGACAAGTCCTCGGCACCGTGACCGACCCGATCACCAACCGCCGAACCTCGGTCACCAGCCCGTGGGACGGCCGGGTACTGGGAATGGCGATCAATCAGGTGGTCATGCCGGGATTCGCCGCTTTCCACCTCGGGCGTTCGCCAGCTCGCCAGCCGCCGGCAGCCAGCGACAGCGAAAACGCCGCGGCTTCGCCCGATCCGGGGGCTCCTCCGCCGGCCGGCGAGGCCGACGACGAGGCGGATCCGGTGGGAGAACCGGAGGACGAGGAGCCCGGCTTGGCCGATCTGGAGCCCGGCGATCATCTGGAATAGAGTCGACGGTCGAGATGGCTTCTAGGGGGAACGTCAGGGGGGCCCGTTGCAGAGGTCCGGGAGGCAGCGCTGTGGTCGCAGTGGGGCTGGTCTGGCTTCTGTCTGGGGTCGCCGGGTATGCCGAGGAGTCGACCGACCCACCGACGGGCAAGGTGATCGCCGGCTGGATCGAGCGGCTCACCCTGCCGGCGACCGGGCGCCAGGTGAAGGCCAAGCTCGACACCGGCGCCAATACCTCCTCGATTCACGCGGAGAACATCGAGCAATTCGAGAAAGACGGTGAGACCTGGGTTCGTTTCGATCTGCATGGGCACCGCCGCGACAAGGAGGAGGATGCCCCTGACCCGGTGCAGGTCGAGCGCGAGCGCGCCCGCCGCGTCAAGATCAAGGATCACGACGATCCCGCCGACCGGCGCCCTGTGGTCGAGCTCGAAGTCTGCTTCGACGGGCGGCTGCGCCTGGCCCAGTTCAGCTTGGCCGACCGCAGCAACTTCCTCTATCCGGTCCTACTGGGCAGGCGGTTTCTCGAGGGGGTCGCGGTGGTCGATCCAGCTCTCAAGTACGCCACCGATCCCAGCTGTCCCGAGGAAAGTGAGTCGCCATGACCGGACCCAAAGCAAGAACGCGCGATCTGCACGTGCGTCTGCTGGCCTTGGTGTTGATCGTGCTCGGCGCGTCGGTCTGCTGGTACAAGAACGCCTACCTGGGGCTGCCTTTGCGGCCCGGCGAAGATACCGAGACCTGGACCGTGCAGGCGCAGTTGGTGCTCGAGGCGCGCCGCAAGCCGGTCAAAGCGAGTCTGCTGGTGCCGCGCGAGCCGCCGGGCTTTGTCGTGCTCGACGAGGATTTCATCTCTGGTGGGTTCGGGCTGGCAGTCGAAACCGAGGGCGGCGTGCGCCGTGCCAGCTGGGCAGTGCGTCGCGCCTCCGGCCCGCAAACCCTGTACTACCGGTTGTCGCTGGCGAGAACGGAAGTGGAGACCGCGAAGGACGGTCCGGTGCCGAAGTATCCGCCGAAGCCGGAGTACGCGGAGCCGTACGGCTCCGCGGTGCGCGGGATCCTCGACGAAGTACGCGAGGAATCGGCCGACATCGCGACCTTCACGCGGGAGCTGTTACTGCGGCTGAGCTCTCCGGCCGCCGATGAGAACGTTCACCTGATTCGCGAGGGGATCGACGATCCGAACGAGTGGGCCCTGCGCGTCGTCGACATCCTGCGTGGCGCGCGGATTCCGAGCCGGATCGCCTACGGTCTGCGGCTGGGGGATTCGCGGAACCAAGCGCGGCTGGAGCCGTTGCTGGTGGTCCACAACGAGAAACAGTGGATCTATTTCGATCTCGAAAGCGGCGAACGCGGGCTGCCGCCGGGGTTTCTCATCTGGTACGAGGGCGACGCTCCGCTGATCGAGGCCGAAGGTGTCTCCAAGTTGCCGGAGATCGTGTTCTCGGTGACGCGTACCTACCGCGAGGTCGTCGAAGTCGCGCGCCGGCGCGCCGGCCAACGCGGCTCGCGCTTGATCGAGTTTTCGCTCTTGAGCCTGCCGGTGAACCTGCAGAACGTCTACCGCATCCTGCTGATGGTGCCGTTGGGGGCGCTGTTGATGGTGGTTCTGCGCAACGTGGTCGGTCTGCGCACCTTCGGTACCTTCATGCCGATTCTCATCGCCCTGGCATTTCGCGAAACCCAGTTGTTGTGGGGAATCATCTTGTTCGTGTTGTTGGTCGGGCTCGGCTTGGGCTTCCGCTTCTATCTCGAGCAGCTGCGGTTGCTGTTGGTGCCGCGCTTGGCGGCGGTGCTGACGATCGTGCTGATCGTGATGGCGGCGATCAGCATCTTCAGCGCCCAGGCCGGGATGCAACGCGGGCTCTCGGTCGCGCTTTTTCCGATGGTCATCCTGGCGATGGTGATCGAGCGCATGTCGATCGTTTGGGAAGAGCACGGGCCGGCGGAGGCGATGATCCAGGGATTGGGTAGCCTGGTCGTGGCCAGTCTCGGGTACCTGGTGATGACCCAGCCTCTGCTCATCCACCTCGTGTTCGTGTTTCCCGAGGTCCTGCTGGTCGTTCTCGGGATCGTCTTGTTGCTCGGCCGCTACACCGGGTACCGGCTCTCCGAGTTGTGGCGCTTCCGCTCGGCGGTGCAGGACTCGCCATGATCTTCGCCAGGCCGTCGCAGCTGCGCGCTCTCGGAATCGTCGGCATGAACGAGCGCAACTCGGCGTACGTGATGGAGTACAATCGCCGGCGCTTGTACCCCCTGGTCGACGACAAGTTACAGACCAAGCAGTTGGCACAGGCCAACGGAATCGCCGTTCCCGAGCTCTACGGCGTCATCTCGATCCAGTACGAAACGCGGGAGTTGCCGAAGATCGTCGCCACTCACGAATCCTTCGTGCTCAAGCCGTCGCAAGGCGCGGGCGGAGATGGAGTTCTGGTCGTCGCCGGGCGCGCCGGGGAATCCTACCGACTGGTCAACGGCACCATCGTCACCGACGAGGCCCTCGAATACCATCTGTCGCGAATCATCAGCGGCATGTTCAGCCTGGGCGGCCTGCCCGACAAGGCGCTGGTCGAGTACATGGTCAAGTTCGACCCGCTGTTCGAGTCGGTCAGCTACCAGGGAGTTCCGGACATTCGCGTCATCGTGTTTCGCAGCATGCCCGTCGCGGCGATGGTTCGCCTGCCGACGCGGCGGTCGGGAGGCAAGGCGAATCTCCACCAGGGAGCGGTCGGCGCCGGCGTCGACATCGCCAGTGGGGTGACCACGCACGGCGTTCTCGGCAACGCGCGAGTCGCGAACCACCCCGAGACCGGCGTCCCCATCGGCGGCATCGCGATTCCGCATTGGCCGACCATCCTCGAGCTGTCGGCGCGTTGCGCCGACCTGGTTGGGCTCGGCTACCTCGGCGTCGATATCGTTCTCGACCGCGACTTGGGTCCGCTGGTGCTCGAGCTGAACGCCCGCCCCGGGCTCAACGTGCAGTTGGCGAACCGGATTGGGCTGCGCGAGGGCCTCGAACGCATCGAGAACCTGTCCGAAATTCCCAGCGCGATCGAAGAGCGGGTGGCGCTGGCTCAATCGCTCGCTTCCGACCTGCGGCCCGCCGGCTAGGCGGCGGGGGTCAGCGTTGGCTTGCGTCCTCGATCAGTCGCTCGATCGAGGCGCACAGACAGTCGTTGATCTCGTCGCGGCAAGCGGCGAACACCGACTCCGACTGCCCCTGCGGGTCCTCGATGTCGCCGGGTGCTCCGGCGTACTGCTTGAGCGTGAAGATCGCCTTACCGGCCGCTTCGGGGAATCCCTGCTCGAGCATCTCGACCTGCTCGGTGGTCATGGCGAAGATCAGATCGGCGTTTTCGATCAGGTGACGGTGGCGCTTGAGGTCGGTCGACTTGGTGTTCTTGTCGATCTCGATTCCGATGTCCTCGAGCACCAGACGCGCGTCGAGCGAGGCGAGCGCGCCGTCGCGGGCGTAGTAGGCGACCCCTCCCGAGGTCAGCTCGAAGCGGTCGGTCAGGCCGCGTTCTTCGAGCATGCGGCGCAGGATCGCCTCCGCCATGACACTGCGGCTGACGTTGGCGTGGCAGACGATCAGGATCGAGTAGGGCATCGGGCCAACGAAAAAGGGGCCGGACGGTGGACGTCCGGCCCCAGTCGTCGAGTTGGTTGGCCTCGGCTCAGCCGAGCGCCGAGAACACCTGCGACAGGTCGTCTCCCTGGGTGATTCCTTTGGCGAGCTCGGAGTTGAGCTGCTTGCCGAGCTCGGCCGGGTCCCAGGTGCCGTCGCTCTTGACGAAGCCGGCAGTGGTCCACGGACGCATCATCCAGACCACTCCGCCGCCGACGCGGAACACCTGGCCGTGCACGTCGGCCGCCTGGTCGCTGGCGAGGAAGGTGATCAGCGGGGCGATGTTGCGCGGGTTGAAGACGTCGAACTTGTCGGCCTCGTCGGGCGCCGCCATCATTCCGGCGGTCTGCGGCGTCGCGTCGGTGGTCATCCGGGTGCGCGCCAGGGGCGCGATCGCGTTGGCGGTGACACCGTACTTCGACATTTCCTTGTCGATGGTGATCGCCATCAGCGCCAGCGCCGCCTTGGCGGCGCCGTAGTTGACCTGGCCGGGATTGCCGAGCAGCCCGGCGTCGGAGGAGGTGTTGATGATGCGGCCGTTGAGCACGTTGCCCTTCTTGTGCTCGGTGCGCCAGTACTCGCAGGCGTGGCGGCTCATGTTGAAGCTGCCCTTCATGTGTACCGCGATCACCGCATCCCAATCGTCTTCGCCCATGTTGAAGATCATCCGGTCGCGCAGGATTCCGGCGTTGTTGACGACGATGTTGAGCTGGCCGAAGGTGTCGATCGCCTGCTGGACGATGCGCTTGGCGCCATCGAAGTCGGTCACGCTCTCGCCGTTGGCGATTGCCTCGCCGCCCTTCGACTTGATCTCTTCGACGACCTGCGCCGCCGGGCTGTCGTCCTTCCCGGATCCATCGAAGCCCGCGCCGAGGTCGTTGACCACGACCTTCGCGCCCTGCTCGGCGAGCAGCAGTGCCTCTTCTCTCCCGATGCCGCGGCCGGAGCCGGTGACGATCGCAACTTTCCCCTCGAGCAGTCCTGCCATGATGCCTCCTTACTTCACGTCAATTGTCGTATTAGGTGCGATGAAAAATCGCGGTGTGTCGAACGCGCGGCGGGGATCCCCGCCCATCCAACCGTTTGTGTTGGAATCGCCTGACGTTGTCAAGATTGCGGCGCTCCTCGGGGGCGCTCGAATGCATTAAAATAGCCTTAGTTTTCGGGCTTTTTGACCGGATACTGAAAGCTGATTTTGAGTTGATTTCCGAGTCCGACAGGCGTAATTGTCTTCAGTCGCTGTGCGGCGGATTGGGAGATGAGCGTGTCGTCGATCAGGTACGGTTTGTATGCGGTTCTCGCGGTGTTGGTTTTTGCCGGCAGTGCCCAGGCTACCGCGCCGGCGCAACGGGTGCCTTCGGCCATCATCATGTACCCGAACGTGCGCAACGAGGCCGGTTTCGACACTCGGATCGAGATGGTCAATCTGAGCAGTCGCGACCAGCAGGTGAAGTGCCATTACCTTACGCCTCCATCGTGCAACGGCACCGATTTCTTCGTTCGCCTCACCCCGAACCAGCCGATCTCGTGGTTGGCCAGTCGTGGCACTTTGGGCGGCGGCGGTCATGTCGGCGTCGCAGTGCCGCCGTTCTTCGGCTCGGGGTCGCTCAAGTGCTTCGTGATTCCCGAAGAGGACGGAGCCGACCAGAATGCGATTCAGGGGCGGGCGATCACCTACGGGGCCGGCGGCTACACCGAGAGCTTCGGCGCGATCGGCATCGAACGCCTATCGCCGGGCGAGTACTCCTCGACGTTCGAGCTCGATGGAATCAACTACGCCCAGTGCCCCGACTATTATCACTTCACCTTCCTGGCGAGCGAGCTCGGCGACCCCGACACCGAGAGCGAGCTGATTCTCTCGACTTGTGACGAAGATCTGGAGAACGTGATCGCCCGCGAAACGGTTATTCAGTTCGAGATCATCAACGAATTCGAAGAGACCTTCTCGGCATCGACTTCGGTGCGCTGCTACGACCGCCAGGTGCTGAGCGACATCAATCCCGTGTTCTCGCGCGACGTCCTCGGGACGGCGACCGGTCAGGTCATCGTTCGCGGTGTGCAGGGCGCGGTGATCGCGGTGATCGTGGACAAGTTCGTGACCCCGGGTGGCGGGGCTCCAGCAGTGTCGGGCAACGAGCCAGCGCTGTCGCGCGGCCGCTCGGCGAGGATCCGGATTCCATGATCGGCTTTGGAAAGATCCGCCGCGCGATCGCGGCGTTGGTTACCGTCTCGTTTCTCGCCGGAGCCCCGGTGTCCGCCGTCGAGGTCGACGAAATCGACTGGACGGCCGTCCTGCGCGCCTTGGGCGTGGCGCTCGATTCGTGGCGCCTGTCTCCGTTTCCGCGGATGACGCCGACGCCGACCAACCCGCCGGCGACCGACACTCCGACCCCGACCAACACGCCGACGTTCACGCAGACGCGGACGCCGACCTTCACTCCGACTCTGCAGCCGACGCAGACGAACCTCGGGCAGCTGGCGTTCGGGCCCTCGACCGGGCTGGCGCCGGCACAGCGCCTGGCCTCGGCATTCTTGGTGTTTCCGTACGTCGTCCATTCGGGCTCGAAAGAGACCCTGGTTACCTTGATCAACATGGCCGAACGCGACGTTCGGGTGAACTGCTTCTTCATCAAGGATGCCGGACCGGTGCTCGGCTGTCTCGAGGTCGGTTTCAGCGTCAACCTCACTCCGCTGCAGCCGTTCTCGTGGTACGTCGGCGACGGCACCAACAACCCGCTGACCTTCACTGCGGCGCCGCCCTTCGACGGCGTCGGCGAGCTCAAGTGCGCGGTCGACCCGGAGATCCCCGATCTCGATGCCCACAACGTTCTGCAAGGACGGGCAACGGTGTTCGACGATGACGACGGCGACACCGTGGCCTACGGCGCCATCGGCTTTCAGCGCCGGGTCCCGGGCCACTACTCGGGCGTCATTTCGCTCGACGGCTTCACCTACGACCAGTGTCCCGAACGCCTGCACTTCCAGGTGCTGGCCCAGCAGAGCGGTTCGAACAGCAGTTTGATCCTGACGCCCTGCGAGGAAGACCTGCTCACCCAGACGCCGACGTCGACCGTCGTGCAGATGCAGATCGTCAACGAGTTCGAGCAGGTCTTCTCTTCATCGAGAGACTTCACCTGCCTGAGCGTCTTGTCGTTCTCGTCGATCTCGACGCTACGCCGCTCGACCCTGGGCACGGATACCGCCCATCTGGTGCTGCGTGGTGTTTCGTCGCCGCTGGTGGGCATGGTGATCGACCGCTTCACCGGAGGCCCGGACAACTCGCTGCACAGCTCGGCCAACGACCCGTACCTCGAGGGTGGCCGGCGTTCGACCGTCATCTTTCCCTGATCGAGCATCCGTGGCTCGCGCCGAGCGAGCCGGAGGACCTTGCGGCTGGGTCAGTTTGACCGGCGGTAGTTGACGAGGGGCGCATCCCCGAGCGTCGCTATCGGCTTCGCGTCTCGATCCCGGCCCCGACGAGACTGGCTCGGGTGGATCGCAGCGGGTGCTTTGCGGTCTGCTGTCGCGACGGTCCGCCGATCTCTCGCCGTGTCGCAGCTGCAATCGTCGTTGCGGCGTGGCAACCGGGGGCTATACTGACGTGTTACCTGATTGGGGCGTGGGACGTTGCGTGAGTTTTGTTACGGCGTGATCGTTGGAGCGGCATCGATGTACTTCTACGTGTACTTCGATGCACCGGGAGTGCTCGACTACCTGAACGGGGCGACCAAAGCCGCGGTCGAGTCGACTTCCGGCTACGGTGGCACCGGCAAGAAGAAGTAGCCGCGCTGGCGCGGCGCGCGCCGTCAGCGCATGGCCAGGACGGGGATGCCGCAGCCGGACTTGGCTGCCTTTTGCACCCGCTCACGGATCTGGGCCCGCGAGATTTCCTCGGTGCTCGACAAGACCTTGAGGGCACGCGCGACGCAGGTGACGTACGCCCGCTGGCTCTTCCAGGAAACCCCTGGCTCGGGGCCATCGCACGGACACGCCTGCTCCGGGGTACAGCCGTCGGGGAGCACGCCGCTGGCGAGGTCGGACTCCATGCAGTAGTCGCAGGCGTCGCCGACGCCGTCGAAGTCGCTGTCGAACTGCTGCGGGTCAGGCTCGTTGGGGCAGAGGTCGATGCTGTTGGGCACTCCGTCACCGTCGGCATCGGGGCTGTCGGTCGCGTTCGGTCTGGCGACCAGGTGAATCTCGAGTCCCGGGACCTTCGTCGAAGTCAGCGTGATGCGGATGCCACCGTCGCCGGCGGTTGGGTGCGCCGCGCTGGTCAACAGAACCGGTTCCCCGTTCACCGTGGCATCGACGACCAGCGAGATTCGGTTGCGCCCGAGTCGTTCGAAAAAACCGGATCCGGCGATCTTGAAGTTCTTGCTGTACCACCGGATCGAGGTGACGGCCTCGATGACGTATGCGTCCGGAATCGGCATTACGGTGAGGTCGAAAGTCCCCTGCAGGGCCTCTGGCGCGCGGGCGGCGGCCGCGCAGTCGGAGCACACCCTGCGAATCCGGCTGCGCGCGCCGAGTAGGTACTCGATCGTTTGGGCGCCGGCCGGGGCGCTGTCGAGCGCCGTCAAGAAAGCGATCAGGAGCGTCGCCGTGGCGAGGATCGCTCTCGGAAGCTGAGGACTGATGCGGGGTCTCGTGCTCATGGCCGGTGCGCTCAGCGCCTTCGGCAGGCTAGCACAAGCGGGTTGCGGACGCTCGTCAGCGACAACGGGTGCCGCGATTTGACGGGGGACCGCTCGCCTGTTCTCGGCGAGCGGCGGCTCACTCGATGCCGCGCTCGGCCCGCTCCTGGTGCAGCTCGATCCGCTGCTCCAACTGGCGTCGCTGGCCCTCGCGAAGCTTTGCGCAGGCATTTATGCGGGCCCGCGTCGTGCGCAGCTCTTCGGCTACCCGCTCGGGGTCGGAGTCGCGTGCCAACGCGGCGGTGACTTGATCGCAGGGAACCGGGTCTGCCGCGACTGGCACGGCAATCATTCCCGCGGCCGCAACCGCGAGCCAACCAATGATCAAACGCATGGGGCAACGCTAAGCCGCGCGCCCCGCCAAAGTCAATTCGCGCGACGCGGCTTCTTGACGATTTCTACTTCGCGCCCGTTGATGCGCACGGTGCGCCGGTCACGAGCAGTAGAAACCACGCTCTGCGTGTCTTTGCGCGCGCGCTCCGCTTGCCACCTGCGAAGCTCTTCCTCGATACCCGAGGGTTTGTCCAGCATTCTCCACCTCCGCCACTACCCATCCGATTCATTCTCGGCGCCCCGCGCCGGGGCGCCGAGTGATGCTACGACATTTACTGGTTTCCTACGAACGATTCGATCGATCGGGCGCGGCTCGGATGGCGCAGCTTGCGCAGAGCTTTTGCCTCGATCTGACGAATACGCTCTCTGGTCACGGCGAACCGTTGTCCAACTTCCTCGAGAGTGTAGTCAGACTTTTCCCCGATTCCAAAGCGCATGCGCAAAATTTGTTCTTCTCGCGGAGTGAGCGTCGCGAGAACTTTGCGGGTCTGCTCTTCGAGGCTGGTGTAGACGGCGGCGTCGGACGGCGAGACCGTTTGCCGATCCTCGACGAAATCACCGAGCGAGCTTTCCTCCTCGTCGCCGATCGGCGTTTCGAGGGAGACAGGCTCCTTGACGATGCGCAGGACGTTGCGAACCTTGTCGAGCGGCATCTCCATCTTCTGCGCGATCTCCTCGGGCGTCGGCTCGCGGCCGAGCTGCTGCACCAGGTATCGCGACGACCGCACTACCTTGTTGATGGTCTCGATCATGTGCACCGGAATGCGGATGGTGCGCGCCTGGTCGGCGATCGCGCGGCTCACCGACTGGCGGATCCACCACGTGGCGTACGTCGAGAACTTGTAACCGCGCTGGTATTCGAACTTCTCGACCGCTCGCATGAGGCCGATGTTTCCCTCTTGGACGAGGTCGAGGAATCCGAGCCCGCGGTTGGTGTAGCGCTTGGCGATGCTGACGACGAGCCGGAGGTTGGCTTCGATCAGTCGCTTCTGCCCGTCTTGCGCCTTGCGTTCGCCGGCGCGGATGACTTTGAGGGTCGCGGCGAGCTCGTCGAGCGGCATTCCGACCTCGGTCTCGAGCTCGACGATGCGGCGACGCGCCTGACGCAGATCGTCCACCATGCGGCGCGCATCCATGGTAGTCATGCGCAGCGTGCGCGCGGTGGCCGCCGCCGCCCTGCCGTCGTCACCGCGCAGCTTGGGCGCCAGGCGCAGCAACTGGTTGGAGGTCTTCTTGGTGCGGCGCTCGTAGCGGTTGACCACCACCATCTCGTCTTCGAGCATGCGGCGCGCGCGCTTGAGCTTCTCGACGACGGTGTTGATGTGGCGCCGGCTGAGCTGCAGATCGTCGAGAATCTTTCGAATTCGCTTCTGTACTCCCTGCAGCTTGCGCACCGTGTTCTTGTCTGGGTTGGCGCGTTTGCGGACTTCCGCAGTCAGTTGCTCTTGCTCGCCGGTCAGCTTGCGCAGCTTCTCCAGCGTCTTGATGATGATGCCGTCGGTCGGCGCGATCTCCGCATCCGGATCCTGCTCCTCTTCGGTCGAGTCTTCGTCCTGGAGCTCGCGCTCGCTGATCTCGCCCGCCTTGATGCCGTCGGCGATGTTGAGCAGGTAGTGGAGGGTGAACGGGTGGGACAGGACGTGCTCATGCACCTGGTCCTGGCCTTCCTCGATCTGCTTGGCGATTTCGACCTCTTGCTCGCGGGTCAGCAACGATACGGCGCCGATCTCCTGCAGGTACATGCGGACCGGGTCGGAGGTGTCCTCGGCATAGCTCGAGGTTCGCTGCGCCGGCTGTCGGTCGCTCCAGCGCGAGGTGGAATTGGAGCTCGTGTTGGACGAATCCGAGTCCGAGCTGTCGTCGTCCTTGTCGTCGTCTTTTCCCGAGAAATCCGAATCGGACAGATCTTCGCTGTCGGAGTCCATGTCTCCTAGAACGGAGATCACGCCCTCCATTTCTTCCCCGGTGCCGTTGTTGTTTGCCGCCCCCCCGGTCGCCTTGGTGGCCTGCTCAGACTCGTTGGCAGAGGGATCTTCCCCATCCTCCGCCTTGGCCGACTTCTTGGCGGTCGTCGATCGCGTGCGGCCGGCCTTTTCCGACTTGGTGGCCTTGGCGGCCGTCTTTTTGGGCTTGGCTGCAGCCTTTGCGGCGGTCTTCTTGGTAGTTTTCTTGCGGGCCGACGATGCCTTGGTCGTCGACTTTTTGGTTTTAGAGGCAGCTTTGGATCGCGTGCGCTTCTTCTCCATTTGAGGCGACCTTCTTTCCCCCTAGCACCATGGGCTTGGCCGAGTGCAGCCCCAGCCCAATTAGCGCTCTTGAATCGGAGGCGAGCCCGGTGGGGAACGCCACATACGTGAGTCGTGAGGAGACCAAGGGACAAATAACCAGCGGCGAGAGCCCTCAGATCGTGGATCTGGAAGGGCTAGCTGGGTTGAGATCATTTAAACTCCTGTCGCCTGCGAGTCAAGCGGCTAATCGGGCCAGATCCCGCCTGGAGGCCGATTTTGCGGGGCATTCGGGCAGTTGCCCGGGGCGCCGTGGGTCGCCGGCGCAGGCGTAGGAGGAAGAGGCTGACTCTCCGGTCAGTCGTAGTACTCGAGCCCGAGATGGGTGATCAGGTCCTCGCCGCGCAGGTGGCGCAGGGTGTTCTTCAGCTTCATCAGCTGGATGAAGAGGTCGTGCTCCGGATAGAGCCCGGGGGCGGTCTGCGGGCTCTTGAAGTAGAACGACAGCCATTCCTGGATTCCACGCATGTTGCTGCGTTGGGCGAGATCCAGGAGCAGCGCCAGGTCGAGTACGAGCGGGGCGGCGAGGATCGAGTCGCGGCAGAGGAAATTGACCTTGATCTGCATCGGATAGCCGAGCCAGCCCTTGACGTCGATGTTGTCCCACCCTTCCTTGTTGTCGCCGCGCGGTGGGTAGTAGTGGATGCTGACCTTGTGGACGTAGTCCTTGTAGAGTTCGGGGTTGAGGTCGGCGCGCAGGATCACGTCGAGCACCGACAGCTTGCTCTCTTCCTTGGTCTTGAAGGAGTCGGGGTCGTCGAGCACCTCTCCGTCGCGGTTGCCGAGGATGTTGGTCGAGAACCACCCGTCCAGGCCGAGGAGCCGCGCCTTCAGCCCAGGGGCGATGATCGTCTTCATCAGGGTCTGGCCGGTCTTGAAGTCCTTGCCGCAGATCGGCACCGAGTTGCGGTTGGCGAGCTCGACCATCGCCGGCACGTCGACCGTCAGGTTGGGCGCGCCATTGGCGAAGGGAATCCCGAGCTTCAGCGCCGCATAGGCGTAGATCATGCTCGGCGAGATGTCGGGGTCGTCGGCGTCGAGTCCGGCCTCGAACGCTTCCATGCTCTGGTGCACGGCCGATGGGTTCTGGAAGGCTTCGGTGCTTCCACACCAGACCATGACCATGCGGGTGACGCCGCTGGCGTCGCGAAACCCCTCGATGTCGGCGATGACCTGCTCGCTGAGCTCGCGCTTGCTCTTGCCGCTCTTGCGGTGTTTGCCGTCGAGGTTGCGGATGAAACGCGAGTCGAAGACGCCGCGGTGCGGGGTGATGGCCTCGAGCTCGTCGCGAATCTGCTCGAGCAGCTCCGGCTCGACGACACCTGCTCGCCGCGCGCTCTCGTACGCATTGTCGGGGAAGATGTCCCAGGCGCAGAACTGAAGATCACCGAGCTCGGCGAGGGGGACGAAGTCGCGCACTGCCGGCGCGCGGTTGTCGGTTCGCTTACCCAGGCGGATTGTGCCGAGCTGGGTGAGGGAGCCGATCGGTGTGCCGAGGCCGCGACGCACCAGGAGCACGCCGGCGATGAAGGTCGTGCTGACCGCGCCGAGCCCCGGGAGGAGTACGCCGAGAGAGCCGCTCGCTGGTTGGATGTCGGTGCCGCCGGTTGCCATAAGCGCAGCCTGATAGAGCAGCAGGCTGCCGAAGGCAAGTGTCGGGTCGAGGTCGCAGCGCGATCGACCGGGTTGACAGCCCCGATACCATCGGGAAGCGTCGGGTCTCGCGATCGCTCTGGCGAGCGTCGCGGAGTATGGTGCGACGGCACCCATGCGAGTCCACGCTGGTGCCGCGGAAGCGCATCGCTCGCGAACCCACGAGAGGCGGAACAGCGTTGAGGAAATTCCTACTTTTCGGCATCGGTCTGCCGCTTGCCATCGCCACATTGTTGGTTTGGTGGTTCAAGATCGACGGCGGACTCCCGGTTGCCGTTCTCGAAGGTGAGAAGGCGACGGTTGGTCGCAGCGCCGGCTGGGTGGTGAACGTCACCGCGCCCGGGCAGTCGGGCTTGAAGGAAGTCGTGGTCCGCCTGATTTCCGGCGACCGCATCTTCGAGCTCGAGAGGCGCGACTTCGAGGCAGGGGCTTGGCTCGGTGGCGGGGTGGAGTCGGTGCGGATTCCCATCGAAGTCGATCTCGGCGAGCTCGAGGTGCCGCAAGGGGATGCGACCCTGGAAGTGCTCGCGGAGACCTATGGCTGGCGTTTTCTCGATCGACAGATCCCTACCGCCGGGCGGTTCGTGCAGACCATCGATCGATCGCCGCCGCAGGCGCAGGTGGTCTCGGACCAGCACAACGTTCGCCTCGGCGGCTCGGCGCTTGCGGTATTTCGCATCGGCCTCGATGCGGTGGCGATGGAAGTCGAGGTCGGCGACTATCGATTTCCGGTGGTCCGCGGCTACTTCGCCGACCCGGCTTTGGCTCTCTCGGTCTTCGCGGTGCCTGAAGATCTGCGCCCCGACGTGCAACCGTACCTGTCCGTCAGTGACGAGGTCGGCAACTCGATTCGAGTCCCGATCATCACCTGGATCCGCGGCCGCGAGTTTCGCGACCGCACTCTGCAGCTGAGCGACGGCTTCCTCCAGCGCAAGATCCCGCAGCTCTACGCCAACCAGGGCCTCGCGGTTCCGGACGATCTGCTCGCTGGCTATTTGCGGATCAATCGCGAGACTCGGAAACGGTCGGAGGCGCAGTTGCGCGAGCTGACCCGGAACTCGGCTCCCGAGCCTCTCTGGGACGGGGCGTTTCGGCGCATGGCGCGATCGCAGACGATGAGCGAGTTCGGCGACCGAAGGTCGTACTCGTACGACGGAGAGATCGTCGACCGTCAGACCCACCTCGGTGTCGACCTCGCCTCACTCAAGCGTGCGGAGGTGGGGGCGGCGCAGGGCGGACGCGTCGTTTTCGCCGACGATTTGGGCATCTATGGCAGTACCGTGGTCATCGACCACGGCCTCGGCGTGTTCACGCTGTACGGGCACCTGAGCTCGATCCTGGTCGCGGTTGGCGACGTCGTCGAAGCCGGACAAGTGGTCGGCAACACCGGGCAATCGGGGCTCGCGGGCGGCGATCATTTGCACTACTCGACTTTGGTGCGCGGTGTTCACGTCGATCCGGTCGAGTGGTGGGACGAGCGCTGGCTGCGAGACCACGTGCAGAGCAAGCTCGAGCTCTTCCCGCGGGCGGCGCCCGCCGAGGAAGCGAAGGCCGATGGCGAAGGATCGTCGTGACACCCTGAACGCCGGCGAAGCCTTGCTGCGCCAGTGGGGCGTCGCCGAGGCGGCTTGCGGTGAAGAGCTGGAGCCTTGGTTCGGTCGCGACGACGCCGCCGACGCGGCGATCGTCGAGCGCCTGTTGTCGCGGGCCGATGCAGCGAGCGTCCAGCTGCTGACGCGCCTGTCGGCGGTGGCGTCGAAACTTTCGCGCAAGGAGATCAAGCGCGCTCTCTACAAGCTGCAGCAGCGCGGCGTCGAGGTGCCGCGCGAGCCGCGCAAGCGCGCGGCTGCCGCGATCTCTCCCGAGATCGAGGGGGTCACGTCGGCGTTCGACGGACGTGGCGATCGCCTGGTGTGGCTGGTCAAGCCGGCGCCCGCCGGCGTGTTGCACTTGTTCGCCGTAGTCAACGACCCCGGCGGTTTGCGCGAGGTCGCGATCAATCGCGTATCGCGCAAGGGACTGCGCGAGATCCGCGAAGAGCTGCGCGCCAAGCACGATATTCGCTTCGTCGATCTCGACTGGCGGCGCGCCGATTTCGTCTTGCGGCGCGCGCTGCAGTGGGCGCGCGACAACGGCGGCTCGGTGCAGGGGGACTACACCGCGCTGCGGGCGCAGCTCACGTCGGAAGAGCCGGCGGCGGAGGTTGCGGGTCCGCTCGAGGGACTCGAGCTCACCGTCGCCGATGGACGCGCCGAGGCGAGTGTCGAGATCCTCGCCGAGCCCGAGCTCCGCACCTGGCTGTTGTCTCCCGAAGCGGCGCGCTCAGCGGTCGAGGAGATCGGCGAGGTGCGCACCAGCCCGCTGGTGCTGAACGAAGCGCAACAGCGCGAAAGGATCGATTCGATTCTCTCCCGGACGATCAATGAAGCGTTTGCCGACGCTGCCTCGTGGGCGCGACGGATCGAGGAGATGGCATACTACTTCTTGCGCACCGCGCGCCGGCCGCGCGCCGAGCAGGCGGCGGCTGTGGCTCGAGAGCTGGGCGCCGGCGTGGCGCCGGTGGAGATCCCGTTCTGCGCGGTTTACGTGCAGCGCACTCTGGCGGTGATGATGGAGCAGGTGCAAGCGCGCGAGCAGGAAGAGCGCAAGGCGTCGCTGATCGTAACCCCCGACCAGGTTCGCAAGCAGCGCTGAGCGGTCGGTCCCGAACGAGAATCACGCGGACACGGACGGGGAGAGGGCCACGGTGCCTACCCGTGTTCACCCGTGGTTTGGTGCCTGGCCTGGAATATTCATGAATTTCGGAAGGCGCCCGCGAAACCCGCATCCTTGCGGGTTCATGTGCGCTCGGACCTCGATCGAGCACAACACTGTGTCGAAGCGCCGCCGACCTGCCGAATGCGCTCTACCTCAACTGCGACAACGGCTACAGGCGGCGACGGCGCGAAGTTCATGAATAGTGCGGGCTAGATCTCGATCTCCATCCCGTCGATCGAGATGGTGTCGGTAATCTCGTCGAGGTGCGCGATCACTTCGCGCCCGACGTGGGTCAGCACCAACTTCTTGCAACCGAAGCGATCGCGGTTATCGCGGATCTGCGGATAGTCGAGGTGGAAGTCGACGCGAGTCTCGTAGAAGCAGCACTCGCAGATGAACAGGTCGGTGTCGCGCGATTGCTCGACCAGGTTTTCCGTCCACCCCGTGTCGCCCGAGTAGAGAATCGTCTTACCGTCGAGCTCGACGCGCAGCCCGAGAGACACTTCTCTTTCCTGGTGGGGGACGCGGAAGCCGCTGGCGACCAGGCCGTCGAGCTCGATGCGCTCGCCGCCGGCAGTCTCGACGCAATGGAACGGAAACGGCAGAGGCCGCTGCGAGATTTCTTTGTAGAGAGTTCCGTACAGGGCGTCGATTCGTTCGCGGGTTCCCGGTGGGCCGACCACCGTGAGCGGGCGCTTGCGCGGGGTGTCGTAGACACTGGCGAGGAGAAGGAAGGGCACCCCGGCGAAGTGGTCGCCGTGCAGATGGCTGAGCAGCACCGTATCGATGTCGTCCGCGCTCAGCCCTTCTCGTTTCAGGGCCAAGAGGGCGGACGGTCCGCAGTCGAGCAACACGGTCGCCGCGTCCGAACGCACCAGGTGGCATGCGTGGCACTGCGCGCGCGTGTTGAACGCGTCGCCGGTACCCAGGAATTTTACTCGCGTGCTCACAGTCGCCTCGTGGGGGACACTAACTCGGCCATCTCATCTTTGCCAAGCGCGTTGCAGGCCGTGTCCGATTCGTTCGAGGTGGGAGACCAGGATCTCCACTGCGGCCAGCGTCGGCGTGCCGGCGGCCTCGATCTCGGACTGCAGCTCCCGCAGGGCCGCTATTTCCTGGGAATGGCCCTGGGCGAACTTCTCGAGCGGGTTCTTGCGGCCACCGGTCTGAGCGACGATCTCCGCGGACAGCGCTCGGCGGGCACGGGTCAGCCGCTCGCGCAGCTCGTCGGCGGCGCGGCTGCCCCAACGGGGATCCTGGTCCCTGGTGGCGTCGATCTTGGCCGCGACACGCTCCAGGTCGAGGAGCTCACCGAGCCCGAGAAACACTGTGGCGGTGGTCGACCGCGGGGCGTTGGTTCGGATCGCGAGATCGCAGATGTCGATGATGTCCGCCAGGCTGGCGATTCGCGCCAGGTGATCGGCGACCCCGGCGGGCAGGCCCTCGCCCTTATCGACCTCGCGCTGAAACGCCGGCTGTGCCCCCGCCGGCAGAATCTCGGGCCAACCGCGCAACAGCTCGCCGACCGCGCTGCCGAAGCGATCGACCAATTTGTCGAGGCCGAGCTCGCGCCCGCGCAGGTCGATCAGTCTCCGGGTCGCCTCCGCGAGGTGACGCGCCAGGCGCAGGCGGTGCTGCCGGTGCTGTTCCCGGCTCAGGCTGTTCTTGGCTTCTTCGATCTCGGCCCACACTTCCTGGGCGCCGCCGAAAATGAAGACCGCACACCAGACCTTCACGGCGTCGAGCTCGCTGCAGGTCTTGGCCTGGGCGAGATGTGCGGCAAAACCGACTCCCATCACGTCGAGCAGCCGATCGCTGACGGCCAGCGCGGCGATCTCCTGGCGCAGCGGGTGGCGGTCGATTGCCTGAGGCAAGCGGCTCGGGATCTCGGCTGGAAAATAGCTGTCGATCCAGGCCCCGAGATAGGCGTCTTCGGCCAGTGCCGAACCGACGATGGCCGACTGGATGCGTTCGCCTACGCCCGCGCGGAGCTCGACCATCTGCGGGCGAGTCAATCCGAGGTCGGCGCCCTCGCTCAGCATGTCGGCGAAGCCGCCCGGACCTCCGGTTGCGGCGAGCGCGCGGATGCACGGCGCGATTGCGTTCCAATCGTTGCGAGCCCGGTCGAGGTCGAGTTCGATGGCGACCGCGTGTTGCGCCGGCAGCTCCATTACCGCTCCGCGAATGGCTGCGGCAAGCTCGGCTGTGCCGACGTCTGGCGCCGAGTCGGCATTGGCGAGGGCCAGCGCGAGGTCGACGTTCGACACGCGGTCCGCGATCAGGTCGGCGGCGAGATCGTCGGCCGCTCCGTGCACCACCGTACCGTCGCGGGCGAGCTGGTTGCGCGCCGCCCGGCTGCAGGCGGGCGCCCCCGGTTCGGCGACGACGCGGGCGCCGATTTCGCTACAGGCGACGGCGACAGGCCCGGCGCCCGGCGAGGCTTCCTGGTCGGCGACGATTTGCGCGGCGGGGCTGCGGATCCACAGCAGGTCGACCGCTACTCGCAGCAGGGCGCGGATCAGCTCGTCCGGGGTGGCCGGCTTGTCGCCGCTGCCGAGCAGCTCCAGGACCTCGTCGCTCGGGTCCAGCTTGGCTGCGTCGCGGCTGAACACCGCCGCGCCGGGGCCGCGCGCGTCGCTCGGAAAATCGCTCCATCCCGAAGAAGGGCGCTTGGCCAACTGTTGCAGGGCTTCGCCCGAGCGTTTCGCATCGCATCCCGGGTCGACGAAGATCTCGGCGTCGTCGAACGCGGCGAGCAGTCGGACGGATGGCGGCAGGTGCAGGAGGTGGGGCTTGCCGATGGCGACGACCGTGGTCGACTCCCCTTCGGCCGTGGGCGGCAGGAGCGACTCGATCGCGAACCATGCGCCCTCGCAGGCGACGCGGCTGTTGTGACGAGTCACGGCGGCGTCGCCCATCCAGTAGCCACGCTGGCGCCCCTCGCCGGCGATCACGTCGGCGACCCCGGACCGGTAGTCGTCGACGATCACCGACAGGTACGGATCGGGGTCGTCGTAGCAGACCAGGCGGTCGTTGCTGCGGACGCTGTCTCCGATCAGGGCATCGGTGAGATCGAGCAGGGTGGCGAAGAAGCTCCGCACCGATTCGTCGACGATGTCGGGTCTTGGGGGACGCTTCTTGATGGCCAGCGCGCCGCTGCCGGCTTCGGTGGCGAGATAGGGCGAGCGCAGTCTCTGGTTGGCTAGTTCGCGCTCCGCTTCGCGGTGCAGGGTGTCGACCTCGTCGACGATGCGCAGAGCGATGCGTGCAGCCGGCCCGCGCCGCAGGACGAATCCCTCCCAATCGCCGGCGTAGGCGAAGATCTCGCTCGCCCCTGGCTCGCGTTCGGCGGAAAGCTTGATGGCGAGTGGAAACTCGACGCTCTCGTCGTCGTTGTAGTAGCGAGAGGTTCGCGTC
>JAUIGL010000078.1 GCA_030430165.1 bacterium
TTGATCGGGCTGTAGCGTCATCTCCATACACTCCTTGTCGTTCCTATGCAGCGAGCTCGAGCTCGAAGTTGCGAAGCCCGCGCACCAGGTTCGAATCCACATACTGTAGCTGGGGGTTGCGTTGGCGCAGTTTCGGCAGATCGCCGACCAGGGCCTCGAGCACGCAGCACGCCTCGAGACGCGCCAGCGATGCGCCGAGGCAGAAGTGCACGCCAAAACCGAAGGCAACGTGTCCCTGAGTGCTGCGGCGGATGTCGAACTCCTCGCCGCGAGGCCACTGGCGTGGGTCGCGGTTGGCCGACCCGAGAATCGCGCAGACGACTTCGTTTTCGGCGATCGGCTGCCCGTGGATCTCGGTGGCGACCCGAGCCCGCCGGAACAACAGCTGGATCGGCGACTCGTAGCGCAGGACCTCCTCGACCAGGTTCGGAATCAACGACCGATCGCGGTTCACCGCGTCGAGCTGATCGGGATGGTCGAGCAGGAGCTTGGCCGCGTGGCCGATCAGATTCGTCGTCGTCTCGTTGCCCGCCACCAACAGGATGAGCACGAAGGTAACCAACTCCATCGGCCGCAGCCCGCCCTCGTCGCCGCCGGCGTTGACCAGGACGCTCACCAGATCGTCGCGCGGCTCGCTGCGGCGGCGCTCCGCGATCTTGCCGAAGTAGCGGGCAAACTCGCCGAGCATCTCGACCACGCCGCTCTTGACGAATCCCTCGCGCCGCCGCGATCCGGTGATCCCCTCGATCAGCGTGTCCGACCAGCGCTTGAAGTCGGCACGCCGCTCGGGTTCGACCCCGAGCATCTCCGCGACCACGATGACCGGCACCGGAACCGCGAGATCGCGAATCACATCGAAGGACCCCGCGTCCTCGACTTGCTCCATGCATTCGGCGACGAGCTGGCGAATCCGCGGTTCCCAAGCTGCCACCCGGCGCGGCGTAAAGCCGCGATTGACGATCTTTCTCAGGTCGTCGTGCTGCGGCGGATCGGAGACGATCAAATTTCGGCTGCGGCCCAGTTCCTCGATCGGAAACGGCATCGCCGAGGCGATCGCCATCATGTTCTCGATTGCCGTCGGGTCGACGCTCGGATCCTGCATGGCGCGCGGGTCGACCCCCATCATCACCGTGCTCATCGCATCCGACGAGAACGTGTCGGTGTCCTTGAGCACCGAAAGCACGTCCTGGTAGCGCGAAACCACCCAGGCGTCGGGGTCGGACGACTTGTAGATCGGAGCCTCGTCGCGCAGCCGCGCATACACCGGAAACGGATTCATGCGAATCGCCTCGTCGAACGGGCTGTAGCTCAGGGTCATGACTGCTCCTCCACCGCAGGGGAGTAACCGAGCAGGTGGTGCACGGTGGCGAGCACGTCCTGCTTGTGGCCCTCGAGCTCCACCGGCTCCAAGGGGTCGAAGTGCTTCGGCGGCATCAGCGAACCCAACGCGGCCACATAAAAGACCGTCGAGCCGACGACCGCGCTGATGACGTGGAACGGATCGGAACGGACCGGCCGCAACTCCCCGTTGCGTACCCCCTCGTCGACCAGGGCACGCCCGCTGGCGAGAAACTCGGCACTGCGATCGGAGAGAGGCCGCTCGGCTCCGGGATCCGCGCCGGCAGCTTCGCGCAAGAGAAAACGCGCCAGCGAGGGCCGGGCCCCCACGGCGTCGACCCAGATGCCGATCGCGGCATCGATGCGCTCGGTGACCGGCCCGTCGCCGAAGATCGCCTCGCCCATGCGCTCCAGCAGATCGCTGAAGACGTCGGCGACCACGGCGTCGTAGAGCGCCTGCTTGTCGCGAAAGTGGTAGAACAGGGCGGCCCGCCGCACCCCGACTTCCTCGGCCACATCCTCGAGCCGGGTCTCGGCGAAGCCACGTGTCGCGAAGAAGCGCTCCGCCGCCTCCAGAATCCGCGCCCGGGTTCGGTCCCCCTTGGATTCCCGCGCCGCGGGAGCTTCTGCGTTGGCTGTGCTCATTCCTGACTCACTAGTAGAAAAATGCGCATTTTCTACTCACGCGACAGAAAATTGTCAAGATCGAGCCGCGGACACAAAACGGCACCGTCGAAGCTCTGACCGCGCCAGCGCTGGGTTTCTCAGGACCGCCATTCGCCCCGGTCACCCAACCGACTGGCATGCAGCGTGCTTTGTAGCTGTGCGATGGCAGCCGACCGCGAACGATCCGCGGACGCCGAGAGCGGAAGCGAGCGCGACGCAGACCTGTGCGAAGCAGCGGTCGCCGACGCCGCGGCGATCGCCTCCCGGATCCCCAGCCCCGCAACCCTCGACCGACAGCTGCGCAACCAGCGGCTGTTCGTGGTGCAGCTGTGCGCCGCCCCGCTGATCGTGGCCGGAGCGATCTGGACGCTGTTGATCGTCACCGGCGTCCTCGGCGCCCCCCAGGGCGGCTTCGATCCGGCCCACGCGGGAGCACCAATGGCGATGGTCCTGTTCGGCTGGGCCTCCTATCGATTCGCCAGGGCCGCGCGAGTCCGGGCGGCGGCGTACACCCTGGTCGGCGGCCTGCTGACCATCGCCAGCGCCAGCATGATCCGCATTGCCAACGTCGAGGCGACCAGCATCGTCGCCTTCTGCGTCGCCATGAGCGTGGCGGCGATCGCCTTCGAGCGGCGCGAGCTCAAGCGGGTGGGGATCGTTCTCGTCGTCCTCGCCGTCGCCAGCGCCCTGCTCCACCTGTTTCCGGTGGTCGAGCAGATCGAGCTCCCGCCCAACCTGGAGCTGATCGCCACCATGGCGAGCACCGTCCTCGGCCTTCCCTACCCGATGATTCTGTTCTGGCTGATCAGCAGCAACCTCGCCGCATCGCGCGAGGAGGCCTGGCGGGCGGCGCGGGCGGCGACCGATGCGGCGCAGGTGATCGACCGACGAACCGAAGAGCTGCAACGAGTCGCCACCCGGCTCGAGTCCAAGAACGCCGAGCTGGCCGACTTCCTCTACGTCGTTTCACACGATCTGCGGGCGCCGCTGATCAACCTCGACGGCTTCTCGCGCGCCCTCGAAGAGGGCGTCGAAGAGCTCTCCAAGCTCGACGCCAGCACCTCGCCCGATGCCGCCGAGCAGCGCGTCGAGGTCGAGCGCGAGATCAAAGAGTCGCTCGGCTTCATCACCCGCAGCGTCACCAAGATGGACTTCCTTGTGCGCGCCGTGCTCGAAATTTCCCGGCTGGAAACGCGCGCCGAGCACAAGCAGTCGGTCGACACGGCGCAACTGGTCGACGACATCCTCGGCAGCCTGCAGTTCGCAATCGCCGAACGCGAGATCCACGTCACCACCGAAGCTCTGCCGGAGATCGCCGGCGACCCGGTGCGTGTCCATCAAGTCTTCACCAATCTGATCGACAACGCGGTCAAGTACATGAGGCCGTCCGGCCCGGCGCGCATCCGCATCGCCTGCCGGGAAGCGGAAGGCGACTACCACTTCGTCGTCGCCGACAACGGTGTCGGCATCCGCGCCGAGGATCAGGCGCGCGTATTTCGTCTCTTCACCCGCGTCGGCGGGCGCGACACCGAAGGCGAGGGCATCGGACTCACGTCGGTGCGCAAGATCGTCGAGCAGGCGGGAGGCCGGATCTGGGTCCGCTCGGCGCCCGACAAAGGTAGCGAGTTTCACTTTACGTGGCCGATGCCGGCGGTCACACCAACGGAGGAGCGGCAAGATGCAGCAGCTTAGCGCAATCACGATTCTTCTCGTCGAGGACGACGACGGACACGCCCGCCTGATCGAGCGCAACCTGCGCAAGGTCAACCTGATCAATCCGATCCAGCGTGTCGCCGACGGGCAAGAGGCACTCGACTATCTCAACCAGCAGGGCGCGTATGCCGGCGACGAGGCCGCGCCGCGCCCACAGCTGGTCCTGCTCGACATCAATCTGCCGCGCATCGACGGGATCGAGGTCCTCGAGCGGGTCAAGAGCGATCCCGATCTGCGATCGATTCCGATCATCATGCTGACCTCTACCGACACCCGCGCCGAGATCGAGCGCTGCTACAAGGCCGGCGCCAGCGGCTACGTCGCCAAGCCGGTGAACATTTCGAGCCTCGGCGAGAAACTGCGCCGCTTGGGACTGTTTCTGGAGATCGTGGAGCTACCCGCCGTCGCCTGAGTCCAACGTGAGCAACCCCGCAACCATAGCCAACGACCGGCCGCGCATCATTCTCGCCGAGGATGACGACGGCCACGCGGTCCTCACGCAGCGCAAGCTGAGCAAGCTCGGCTTCGCGGTGCGCCGGGCCGCGACCGGAGCCGCCTGCCTCGAGGCGCTGTGCGAAGAAGCCGACTGTTTCGTGCTGCTCGACCTCGGACTTCCCGACGCCTGTGACTTCGAGATTCTCGACCGGGTCATCGAGACCAACCCGCTGGCACCGGTCGTGGTCGTGACCGGCAACGACGACCTCACGGTGGCGGTCGACGCGCTGCGGCGCGGGGCCTGGGACTACGTCGTGAAACGGCCCAACCTCGGCCACCTGAGCGAGCTACCGCACATCCTCGAGCGCAATCTCGAACGCCGGTCCTTGATGCGCGACCGCAGCCTCTTCCGCTCGATGATCAGCCACGACATCCGCAACCCTCTGAACATCATCTACAACTACGCCGATATGCTCGAGGAGGTGACCGAGGTCTCCGACACCGGCCGCGAGCTTCTCGAACGAATCAAGGACAACGCGCTGACCACGCTCGATCTGGTGAGCAACTTCGTCGAGCTCGACCGCATCGAGGCGGGCCAGCTCTGCCTCGAACAAGCGCCGCTCTGCCTCGAGCAAGCGGTCCACGGAGTGGTTCGCCGACACCGCCCGATGGCCGAGAACAAGAACATCCACCTCGCCGTCGATGAAGCGGACGGCCTGCCCCCGGTGGTCGGCGACCGCGCCTACCTCGAGCGCGTCATCTCGAACCTGGTCAGCAACGCTATCAAGTTCACCTCGGAAAACGGCCGGGTCGAAGTCGGTTTGTCCGAAGTCGACGAGGGGATCGCGATCGTCGTTCGCGATACGGGATGCGGGATCGACCCAGCCGAGATCGACGGCATCTTCCGCAAGTACCGGCGCACGGTCGGCTCTTCGAGCGTGGACGGCTCGGGCCTCGGCTTGTTCATCGTCCAGTCGATCGTCCAAGCGCACGGTGGCTCGGTCAGCGTCGAAAGCAGCCTCGGCGACGGCGCGACGTTCACCGTCGTGCTGCCGCACGCGACGCCGCAGCTCGAAGCCGCCGGCGGTCGGGCCTGAGTCAGTTGCCGCGGCGCGCGCTCTGCTCGCGCAGGCGCGCCAGGATCGAAGCCGCCCCGTCGGCTTTGACCAACCCCTCGCGAACCGACTGCGACTGCAGCATCATCGACAGGCCGGCCAGCACGTTGAGGTGCTCGCCGGCGAGATCCGGCGCCGACAAGACCAGCACCATAATGCGGATCGGAACCCCCTCCATCGCCTGGTAGAGCGCGTCGGGAGAGACCGCGATCGCACCGACAACGCCGGCCACGCCGTCGACACGAGCGTGCGGAATGCTGACTCCGATGTCGACCATGACCGTGCTCGACAGCGCCTCGCGCTCGAGCACCGCCTCCAGCGCCTCGTCCCTCAGATTCTGATCGAGGCACCCGTTGGCGATCAGCTTGTCGAGCAGGTCACCAAGCACGTCATCGAAGCCGCTCGGGTCGAACGGCAGCAGGACGCCGCCGCGTTCGAGAATGTCGACGACCCTACTCACTGCCAAGCTGCGACCGGGCTCGATGGGACAAGAGCATGGCAGCCCATTTGTCACACCTAACTCGCGACTGGCAAGCGAAAAGTGGCGATCGGCGGGAAACCGCGGTTGAGTTGCCGCGTGCTTGGAACACGTAGCACGCTGGCCGAGCGCGCGGGCTCGAGGGTGCGGTCTCTAGAGCGCGACCGAAGCGTGGCGACTGAGCAGTCCCTCGTAACGACGAATGACCTTTCGCACGTATCGACTGTCGCGCGCACGCGCAGGGGCCATCCGCGCCACCCGGGTCGGCCCGAGGTTGTATGCGGCAACCGCCAGAATCGGATCGTCGAACCGCTCTTCGAGGTCGGCGAGGTAGCGCAAGCCGACCCGCACGTTGAGCACTGGATCGTTGAGACCGTCCGGCCCCCGCCAATCCATCCCGTAGCGCCGGGCAACGGCTCGCGCAGTTGCCGGCATCACCTGGACCAAGCCCACCGCGCCAGCGCGACTGCGCACGGTGGGGCGGCACATGCTCTCGACCTCGATCAACGCTTGCACGAACATCGGGTCGTAGCCGTGGCGAGTGCTCTCCCGGAACACCACCTCGGCGAGCCGCGACCGCTCGCTCTCCGACATCCTCGGAGCGCAGTTCTCGAGAGCGGCGCGAATCGTCGTCACGCCGAAGTCGCGCCGTCGACTCGGAACCACCCGCTTGGCGACCGCGGCCGGCTGCGTCTCCCGCAGCTGGACGGTCGGTATCGCATCGACAATCGCCTGCAGATGGCGCGGCTGGACGGCGCGCGGCCAGGCAATGGCGAGCACGGCAGCGCAAGCGATGAACGTTACACGGGCTCCGGAGAGCCCTCTCTGTCGAATCTCGGACGACAAGGGTCTGAACGGAGATCGCCGTCCGTAGTCGGACCAGCACGATCTGGGGTGGCGGTTATTTTTTGAGTCGTGCGGCCGAGCCGCCGCACTCGTCAGAGGCTACCCTGTGTCCTCCGTTTTGCAACCACCCGCTGAGCCACCCGCCCGGCAAGTCGCCCCATCAATTCGCAACACTCCGTCACTTTCTCGCCAGAGTGCCGCGGCTTCGCCGTGCAAGTGTGCACAACACCCGAACCCGCCGCACATCGTCGTGCAGGGGAAAAGCATATGCTTTCCGGAGGGTTTTCGCCGAAAACCCAGAGGTTTCCAGGGCTAGAGGGCGGCCCGCGGCGCCCCGCGGGTCGGCGAACCGAGGTGGTATGCCAATTGCGTTACATGCCGCCCGTGGAAAGAGTAGGACGCAGTCAACTGAACAATTTTTTTGCCTCGGGCGTCCCTTCGACCGCCCTCAGCCGAGGGCAGAGGCTGGTCTCGTCCGGCTTCTTCGGCGCAAAGGCCGGCCATGGCTGCTGAAGGCGGAAACGCCGGCAGCTCGCCTCTGCGCGAAGAGCTGCACCGCCTGTTCTCGCTGCGACCGTCGCTCGACACGTTCTGCGACGAGGGAATGCGTCTCCTGGTCGACCAGACCGGAATCACCGGCGCGGCGATCTTCACCTACTCGTCGCGTCAGCACACCCTCGCCCCCCTGACCTTCCGCGGGCTCGACGAGAGTGCGACGGCATCGGTGCGGGCCAGCGTCGGCCGCACCTGGGACATCCCGCTTCGCAGCATCCGCAACCGCCGCATCAACGTCATCGACGCGGCGCACGAAAATCCGTTCGTTCCCGAGGCGATCAAGGAAATCGGCCCGGAGGGCCTGACCATCGCCTCGATCCCCTTCTACCACGCCAACGCCGCGGTCGGTGTCGGCGTCCTCTTCTCGACCGAGGACGGTGGATTCTCCGACAGCGTTTTGCGCAGCGCCAGCCAGGGCCTGCGCATCTTCGGCGCCGCGATCAGAGATCTGCCCAAGACGGCGACGACGAGCACCGATTTCGAAGAACCGGACACCGCCGGCACCGAGCAACCGAACCTGCTGCGCGGACTCACCGCGCTCAAGAGCGAGCTGGTTCGACTCAACAGCGCTCTCGAAGAATCCGAACGCCAGCGTGCCAACGAAGTCGCCGAGCGGGTTACCGCCCAGTCGTTTCTCAAAGCGGCGCAGCAGCGCAGCGAGCGCGCCGAACAGGAGCTCAGCGAGCTTCGCGAGAAGCAGAAGCGGATCCCCGAGCTCGAGCAAGAAGGCGCCGACCTCAATCGTCGTCTCGAAAACGCCACCGAGCTGGCCGAGAAAGCGAAGACTCGGGTCGCCGAGCTCGAGGAGACCCTCGCCGACAAGTCGCGCGACAACGAGCTCAAGGCGAGCGAGCTGGCAGAGCTGCGCGCCAAGCGGACCGAGCTCGAACGCGACCTGCAGCGCGCCGGCGAGCGCGCCGAACGACACGAGAAGTCCGCGGCCGATCTCAACGCCCAGCTCGGCCGCTTCGATGCGATCAAATCGGAAGCGGAACGCCTGCGTAGCGAGCTCGAGGCGACGCAAACCGCCAAGAGCGAGGCGCAGGACCGCATCACCGAGCTCGAACGGGCAATGGCCGAGGCCGAAGCGGCCCGCCAGGAGCTCAGCCAAGAGCTCGACGCTTCGAAGTCCGCCCTCGATTCGACCAAGAAGGAGCGCGAGAGCCTCTACACCGACGCCCTCAAGAGCTGGGAAAGACTGGAGGACGTCGAGAAGCAGCAGGCCGATCTCAGCCGCGAGCGCGAGAACCTCGCGACCCAGAACGAGTCGAACCTGCAACGCATCCGTGAGCTCGAGGCGGTTCGCGATACCCTAGAGGCCGAGAAGAAAGAGCAATCGGCCAAGATCGACCAGTTCTCGGCGCAAGTCGCAACCCTCGAAGCGCAGCGCGACCAGCTGCACGAGGAGCTCGAACGCATCCGCGGCGAATCGGCACAAACCATCTCGGAGCTGCGCGAGCAGATCGAGCAAACCGACCGCGATCGCACCGGCCTCTCGCAACAGATCGCCGCCCTCAAGCGAGTCGAAGAAGAGCGCGACAAGCTGCTCGCCCGGGTCGAGGAGCTGGAGGGCGAGACCCGTACGACCAAGCAATCGAAGCAGCATCTCGAGGAGGACCTCGCCCAGCTCAAGAAGCAGGCCGAGCAACTCGACATCGAGAAAGGCGCCCTCGAGATGCGGATCGAGGTTCTCGCCGAGAGCGAGCAAAACCTCACCCGCGAGAAGAACGAGGCCACCGCCCAGCTCGAGCTTCAAGAGGAGACGTTCCAGCGCCAGCTCTCGAGCAGCCAACAGAACCTCGAGAAGAAGCAAAAGGAGCTCGACGAAGCTCTGGCCAGCGCACAGTCGGAGGCGGCCAACGCGCTGGCTCGCGTGCAGCGCGAGCTCGAACAGGCCAACGAAGACAAGGAACGCCTCACCGGCCAACTCCAGTCGGCGCGCGAGGACGAGTCGGTGCGCGACGAGCTCCTGGCAACCGCCGAGGAAGAGCAACGCAGCCTGACCGAGGAAGTCGAAGGCCTGCGCCGCGAGAAAGAGACGCTCGTCGGACAGCTCGAGTCGGCCAAGGCCGACCTCGCCGCGTCATCCGATCTGGCGGGTGAGACCGAGTCCAAGTTGGGCGAGCTCGAAAAGGAGCTGCGTCAGCTGCGCGAGGGCGAGCTGGTCACCCTGCGCAAGGAGCTCGAATCCGTTACCCAGGCGCGGGCAGAGCTCGAAGAGAGCCTGGCCGAGGCGCAGGAGCGTCACTCGCTCGAGTCGGTCGACCTCCAGGATCGCCTGGCCCTCGCGCAACAGGAGAAAGAAGAGCTCGCCCAGTCCCTGGCAGAGAAAGATCAGCTGCTTCAGTCGGCCGAGCACGGCCTCACCGCGATCGACATCGACGACGACATGGAGGGCGAGGACGACCTACTCGAGATCGATCGCAGCGGTATCCCGGACGACGAAGAAGTCGAGGGCGAAACGATCGGCGACGTCGAACCCATCCCGGAACGCCCCGAAGCGATCGTTCTGCTCGACGACGCCGAGCTCATCGCCGCCGCTGCTCGCGAGCTGAGCGCGATCGGCCATCAGGTCACCGCATTGCGGCCCGAGCCCGACGCCGCAGCCGAGCTCGCACAGAACCCCTTCGCGTGCGCCGCGATCAACCTCGCAGCGCCGTCCGCTTGGCCGACCTTGCGCAAGATGCGCAACGGCGCCGGCGTCCCGCACTCGCCGATGATCGCGTATGCCCTCGGTCAAAATGCCGACAAGGGTTTCTGGCTGGGACCGGTCGACTTCGCGACCCTGCCGATCAGCGAGACCGACATCAATCAAGTCATCGGCGCGATGGTCCCCAACCTGCGCCGGGTCATCGCGATGAGTCACGACTTCGACATCATGGAAGAAGTGCGGGCGCAGATGACCGCGAAAAAAGTTTCGACCGCCGTCGTGCTCGACGGTCGCCAGGTTCTCGACCTGGTGCCGACGGTCAAGCCGCAAGCCGCCATCCTGCACATGTCGCCGAACTGCACCGACGTCTTCCGCGCCGTCGCCGGGCTCCGCTCTCAGGAAGAGACTCGCGAGATCCCGATCCTCTTCCTGCTCGATGAAGAAGCGCAGCCCCGCGAAGAGTCGTTCGTCACCGCCGGAATCCGCATGTTGTCGGGCCGCGGCACCCTGGTTCCCGACCAGCTGCCGAGCTCACTCGCCACGGCTCTCGGAGCGTTTCAGCCAGCCGGCGAGTGATTCACGACTCGCGCGCGCGCAACGCCGCACGCGCGTGCTCGCGGTCGTCGAAATCCAAGCGCCGGTCGCCGACCAGCTGATAGGGCTCGTGGCCCTTGCCGGCGATGACGACGATGTCCCCCGGCTGAGCCGCGGCAACCGCGGCGCGAATTGCTTTGGCGCGATCGACCTCCACCAGGTGGCGCTCCAGCGCGGGATCGATTTCGCGGGCGCCCTCGAGAATTTCGTCGACAATTGCTTGCGGATCCTCGCTGCGCGGGTTGTCCGACGTCACCACCGACAAGTCGCTCGCCCGAGCGGAGATCCTTCCCATCAACGCGCGCTTGCCGCGATCGCGATCGCCGCCACAGCCGAACACCGTGATCAGTCGCGACGGGTGGAGCCTTCGCGCTCCGGCCAGCAGTCGCTCCAGGGCATCGGGCTTGTGGGCGTAGTCGACGACCACCATCACGTCGGCATTGCCGTCGACCACCTCGAAGCGCCCGGGCACCGGCTCGGCAGCCGCCAGCGCCTCGGCAACTGCCTCGAGGTCGGCGCCGAAGCGGACACCGACGGCGATCGCCGCCAGCGCGTTGTGCAGATTGTAGTCGCCGAGCTGCGCCAGGCGAACCTCGACCCGGCCGGAGGGCGTCTCGGCGAGGAAGCGAAGTCCCTGCATCGAGACCTCGACGTTCGAAGCGACGACATCGGCGCTGGGCTCGACTCCGAATCGGATCGCCTTCGCCCGGGTGGCGGCCAGCATTGCCGACGCCGCCGGGTCGTCGGCGTTGACGATCGCAGCGCCGGTCGCCTCGAGCGATTCGAAGAGCTTCGCCTTGGCGGCGCGGTAGGAATCCATGTCGGGATGAAAGTTCAGGTGGTCGCGACTGAGATTGGTGAACACGCCCGCTTCGAAGCGAACTTCGCCAACGCGATGCAGCTCGAGCGCATGCGACGAAACCTCCATCACCGCGGCACTGCACCCGGCGTCGACGGCGCTGCGCAGCAGTCCGTGCACGACCGGCGACTCCGGCGTCGTTTGATCCGCAGGCAGGACTCGTTCGCCAAACCGGTAGTCGATCGTACCGAAGCGGGCCACCCGATGGCCGGCGGCGCGCAACACCGCGTCGACGAAATAGCTCGACGACGTCTTGCCGCTGGTGCCAGTGATTCCGACGACCGCCAGCTCCGACGACGGCCTGCGGTGGAACCGAGCCGCCGCAACCGCCGCGGCGCGCCACGCGTTCGGGACGCGAACCACCGTCGCCGCCGGCCCGGCCTCGACCGCTCTTTCGACCACGAACGCGCCGGCGCCGCGCGCGTGGGCATCGGACACGTACAAATGCCGATCGGACAGCTGCTCGCCGCCGGCGGCGGCATAGCCGGGCAGACAGACGTAGAGGTCGCCCGGCTGGACCAGCCGCGAGTCGGTGGCAACCCCGGTCACCACGGTATCCAGCGAGCCGCGGAGAACTTCGGCGTTGCTTTCGAGCAGGTCGCGAAGGGGGATCATCGGATCGGGGCAACCCCTCTCCAGTGCGAGCCGAAAACGGCGATCGGCGGGGAATCGATCACCGATCCTACTCCGGTGAATCCGCCCCTTCCCCTGCTTGCGGCGCGGTTTCGGCCTTCGCGCCCGCCTCCGCCTTGGCCAGCGGCGCCGCTCTCAGTTTTTCCGCGACGTCCGGCACCGCCTTGAGGATCATGTCGAGGCGCGCCCGTTCGGCGCCGAGCGCCGCCGCCAGGTGCGCTTCGTAGGCGCGCAAGTGCCCGTCGATCTCCTCTTCTTTTCCTTCGATGATGCAGTCGCGGTCGCCGAGACACTCGTTGATCTTTTCGGCGAGCTTTTCGAGCTCTTCTTCACCTTCCTCGCCGAGCCGCTCGCCCACCTGCTCGGCCCAAAGGCTGTGGATGGCCACCGTGGCGGGCACCTCGCGGCGCAGACCGCCGGTCAACGTGTACAGCTGACTCGCCAGCGCCGACACCTTTCCGGCACGTCGACGCGTCACCAGACCGTTGAGCCGAACCAACTTGTCCCGAAAACGCTGCAGACCGTGGTCCTCGGCCAAAAACTCGATGATCTTGTTGAACTCTTCCAACTTCAGATTCGCCATCTACTCCTGCTTGCCTGCCGTCCACCGGGGTGTCAATCGACCGGCGCGGGCGAAACCGATACGGCCGAGTCGGACCGCGGCTGAACCCGAGCCGAGGCTGTGCTTGGATGGTCGGAGGCGGATGCGCTCGACGGGGAGGACGCCGATGACTGGCTGGCGAAATGACTGGATGGGCTTTGCAACGGCGGCGTTCCTCCTGGCGGGCTGTGCGACGACCCAACCCGAGCCGACCGCAGAGCCGTGCGCGCTGCGCGTTGGCACGAGCGGCGACTATGCGCCCTTCAGCACCTGGCAGCCCGACGCCCCGCCGAGCGGCCTCGACATCGTCCTCGCCGAGCAACTGGCCAAGGATCTCGGCTGCGAGCTCGAGCTGGTTCGCTTTCGCTGGCCCACCCTCCTCGAACAGCTTGGTGCCGGTCAGTTCGATCTCGCGGCAAGCGGTGTCACCATGCGTCCGGAACGCAGCCTGGCCGGAACCTTCAGCCGCCCCTACGCGCAAACCGGAGTGGTCGCGCTGGTCGACCGATCGAGCCCCATGCGATCGCTCGCCGATCTCGACCGCGGCAGCACGCGGCTCGCCGTGAACCGCGGCGGCCATCTCGAGCGCTGGGCGAGGCGCTTCCTACCTCGCGCCGACCTGCGCGCGGTCGACGACAATACCACCCTGCCCGCGCTACTGCGCGACCGCGAGGTCGACGGTGTGATCTCGGACAGCGCCGAGGCAACCGGCTGGGCTGCGGACCACGGGTGGCGCGTTCTCGGTCCCTTCTCGACCGACTTCAAGGCCCTGCTGATCGACCGCGGGCGCACCGACCTCGCTCTCGAGATCGACCGCTGGCTCCGAGCCCGCGAGAACGACGGCTGGCTGGCGACGCGGCGCGACCGATACCTCGGAGACCGCCAAGCCGACGCGCGAACCGCAGCAGTCGTCGCCACAGTCGCGGCGATCGATGCGCGGCTGTCGCTGATGCCTCTGGTGGCTCGCAGCAAGCGTGGCATCGCCAAGGCGGTGACCGACAACGCCCAGGAGCGCCGGGTGCTCGATCGGGCGCGTGCCTGGTCGATCGCGAACGGCGATCGAGTCGAGACCTTGTTTCGCGAGCTCATCGAGCTGGCGAAGGCGATCCAGCGGCGCACCGAAGACCGACGTCCCGGACCGCCGCTGGCCGCTCTGCGCGACGCGATCGCCGCGGTCGACCGTCAGCTGGTGCGCGAGATCGACCGCCTGCCGCGAGCCCCCGCCGAGCAGTGGGCCGACGCCTGCCGCGGCGCCCTCTCCGAGCTGCCACTGCGGCCCGGCGAGATCGCGGCTCTGGCACAGTCGCTCGCCAGCAGCGCCAGCGACTGATTCAGGGCGTCCCGCGGGGCGGCGAGTCGATCGGGAAGCCGTCGCTGCGGACGACTCCGGCGGCGTCGGCAAACAGCACCTCGATCCCCTCGGCGCGTGCCAGCGGCACACCGGCTCGGCCGAGCACGATCAACGCGGTCGACCACACCTCGGTGTCGGTCGCCGACGGCGCCGCGACGGTCACCACCCGCTGCGCGGCGATCAGATGGCCATCGCGCGGGTCGACGATCGGCCCCGCGCCGGGCGCCGCCGGGGAGCGCGAGGTCGACAACGACATTCCATCGAGCGATACGCGGCCCAGCACTTCGCCGTCGCGCAAGCCGGCAACCGCCAGCGTCGGCCTGTCCTCGGCGAACCCAAACGCCAGCTGACTCGATCCGCCAAAGTCGAGGTACACGGCGGCGGCCCCTTGTTGGCGCAGCCGCTGCGCCACCGCGTCGAGCGCCATCCCCTTGCCGATCCCCCCTGCGTCGAGCTCGATCCCGTCGCTGAGGCGTGCGCGATCGCCCTCCACCTCGAGAACGTCGCGCAGCCGCGGCAGGTCTCGCGGCCGCCGGCTCGGCTCTGCTCCTGCACGCAGACTCGCGACCAGCTTTCCCACCGCCGGATTGAACGCCCCCTGGGTCTCGTCTGCTGCCGCCAGCATCCGTTCCAACGCGCGCCTCAGGTCCGGGCTGATCTCGACCCAGCCGCTGCCCGCGGCTCGGTTGAAGCGCGCCAGCTCGCCGTCCGGGCGCCAGGTCGTCAGCACGTCGTCCCAGTGTTCGGCTGTCGCAAAGGCCTCCTCGGCGAGCCGCTGCGCGCTGGCCGCGTCGTCGGCGCGGACCACGACCTGGAAGATGGTTCCCATCACCGGCCGGCCGAGGCGATGATCCACCGGTTCGGCGCGCGCCGGTGCGGCAAACAGAGCCAGCAACGCTACGAGGGCGCTAGTCAGCGCGCTCAGGGCTTGGATTTCTCGTTGTAGGCGCTCGGCGCGTCGAACAGGAGCGCGCGGCCGACGGCGATCATCAGCCACAGAATCGAGCCCTCGAGGGCCAGAAACATCAGGACCTTCAGGTAGGCGAATCCCGGGTGAACGAAGCGAACGCCCCAGCCGCTGAGCTCGCCGCCGATCCCCGACACGAACGCCACGGCGATCCCGATCGCCTTGGTTCGCATGGAGATCGGAACGAAGAGCACGAGGTGCGTCAGGGTCATCAGCAGGATGCCCATCGCAAACGAATGGAAATGCAGAACCTCGAGCAAACCGATCAGAGAACGCGGACGCGTATACTGCTCCTCGTTGCCGAGATAGTAGTCGACGACCGAGGCCGGATCGAGGCTCATCTTGGAGAAATAGAGCCCCGCGTTGGTCAGCCACAGAATCAGCGTGTAGGCGAGGAAGCACCAGACAATCACCTTGAGCAGTCGATTGCGGGTCCATTCCCCGGTGACGACGAATCGCACCTAGTAGCCCGTTGCCACTCTTGGTGTCGCAGCGGCCCTACTGATCATCGCCCGCTCCCATGGCCACTCGTTTCGCCGGCTCCGGCTGGCGAGCGATCAACACCGAGTGGATCGCCAAGGCGCGGCGGATACCCCCGTTGATCGCCTCGGCGGTCAGCGTCGAGCCGGTGATTCCCGCGATTCGCGACCCCACGCGCAGATCATTGGTGAGTCGCGCCCCCTGATACTGCGACAGCCACCGATCGGCGGGCAGGTATTCGAGCGGCTCGTAGAACGCCAGGACGTGGGTATTGAGAACCTTCCCGTCTGCATCCACGACCACCAGAAACGTCTCCGGCAGGGTGCGCACCTGATGTGTGTCGATGAAGGCGTATCCGAGCAGGGTATCGTCCGCATAGCCGGCGTAGGCGGTGATCAGATCCGATTCAACCGTCGCCCGACTCTCGCGCTCGATCTCCGCACGCTGGTCCGCGGTGAGGAAAAACTCCATTGCCTCCATGCGCGTCGCCCCGGGGAAGGCCAGATCCTGTACTTCCTCACGCGCATAGAAAACGCGCGCCCCGGCAGCGGACACCAGAACAGCCGTGACGGTCACGACCAGGGCGAGGGAGACGATAAGACGCGCGAGCATGGGGAGTCTTTTGCAGGAGGAGCAGTGCGAAATTGATACTCATTTTCAGTTAGCCATGGGGCCGGGCATTGTCAACGATGGGGGAGGGGCAGGGGTTAGGGGTTAGGGGCTAGGGACTAGGGGCTAGGGGAGGTTGGGAGCTGTTCGGAACGGGGAGCTGGGATCTGGGGGATGTTGGCCGCATCGGATGCCTGGGCCTTGGTGGCCCCAGAGCCAGCCCTCCGAACGCCTACTGAATCCCTGCCCCTCGACGACAACCAACCACCCCCCAGATCCCAGCGCCCCCCACTAGCCCCTACCCCCTAGTCCCTAGCCCCTGCTTTTTTTTCTCCGGCAGTCGGCACAGATGCCGTAGAGCTCCATCTTGTGGCCGCGCAACTCGAAGCCGAGCTTGCGCGCGGCTTGCTCCTGGAGGGCTTCGATCCGGTCTTCCTCGAACTCGACGATCTTGCCGCAGCGCTCGCAAATCAGGTGGTCGTGATGCTCTTTCTCGGCGATCTCGTAGCGCGCCTCACCGTTGCGGAAGTGGCGCTCGTCGGCGATCCCGCACTCGGTGAGAAGCTTCATCGTGCGGTACACCGTCGCGTAGCCGATGCGCGGGTTGCGCTTGCGCACCCTCCCGTAGAGCTCCTCGACGCTGGCGTGACCGGAGCCCTCGAGGAAGACCTCGACGATCACGTCGCGCTGTGCCGTCGACTTGAGCCTTTGCTCGCGCAGGTAGGACTTGAAGCGAGCAAACGCGTCATCCGACGAGGCTGTCGCCTTCGCCATCTCGACTCACTCCACGCCCGGAAACCCGATCCAGCAAGGCACGGGTCGCGGGCGACACGTAAACGTCGTCCAACGATTCGCTAGCCAGCTCGTCGAGTAAGACATCGATCTGAGAATCGGGGGACAGATTTCGATCGATGAAGATGACCTGGTCTTCCCCGACACGGCAGCGCCCGCTGCGAACACGATAGCCAACTTCCCGAAGTAGCTTTTCCTCGCGGACTTTGAGTCCGAGCTTTTCGGCCACCGCCTTCAGCTCTTCGAGAACGCTGCTCTGCTCCGGCGTCGCGGCCGCCTTCTTCCTCTTCGCCTTCCCCGCCACGACGCGAAAATAGTGAAGGCATCTGCCCTTGTAAAGAACACGACGCCAGCGACTTTGCTTCCGTCGCGCTCCGGATCGGACTAAGCTTACCTCGCAATCAAGCGGAGATCGTCCGATGATCAAGTCCATTTCCGTCGGGCTCGACGGCTCACAGCACTCCGAAGCCGCCAGCGCCTACACCCTTTGGCTCGCCGAAAAGCTCGGCGCGCAGGTCACCGCGCTGCATATCGTCGACCTCGCGGCGATAGAGGGAACGTTCTTCCACGACATATCCGGCTCACTCGGCTTCGAGCCCTACCTCGACATGTCGTCGAAGATCCGTACCGCACTCAAAGAACGCGGCGACATCATCCTCGACGCGTTCGCCAAGCGCGCCACCGAGAGTGGCATCAAGTTCGAGACCAAATGCTCGATCGGCGTCGTCGCCAACGAGATCGCCGAGCTCGCCCGCACCTCCGACCTGGTCGTCATCGGACATCGCGGCGTCAATGAAAAGTTCACCACCGGTTTGCTCGGCAGCACCGCCGAAAGCGTGACCCGCAAATGCCCGAAGCCGGTATTCGTGACCCCGATGGAATTTCGCCCCTGCGAGAAACCGCTGCTGGCCTACGACGGAAGCAACCAAGCAGCCTCGGTCATGCACGACGCCGCAGAGCTGTGCTCGCAACTCGGCACCGGGCTCACCGTTCTCGCCGTCGACCACGACCAGCAGCGCGGCAACAAACACCTCGAGGAAGCGGGCAAGTATCTGCAACCCCATGGCATCGAGGTCTCCCTGATCCTCCAGCAAACCGGCAACGCCCCGGAGCGCATCGCCAATTTCATCCGCGAAGAGGAGCACGACCTGCTCTTCATCGGCGCCTACGGCCACAGCCGGATCATCGAGATGGTGCTGGGGAGCACGACGGAGTACGTGCTGCGCAACGCCGACTGTCCGGTTTATCTCCACAGATAGGGGCTAGGGACTAGGGGCTAGGGGCGGTTGGGAGCTGTTGGATGCTTGGGATCTGGGATCTGGGAGCTGGGATCTAGGGGTTGTTGGTTGGCATCGACTTACTGCGAACCGATGCCAGCCGACATCCCCTAGTCCCTAACCCCTAGCCCCTGATCCCCATGCGGCCCCAGCTCCCAGACCCCAGCTCCCAGATCCCGAGCGTCAGCTCCCAACTCCCAGATCCCAGCTCCCAGATCCTACCCCAAACATCCGGCGCCGGCGTCGCCGTTCTCTTCCACCGACTGCTCGCAGCGGTCTACCTGCTCGCCTGGCTGTCGCTGCTGTGGCAGGTCGACACACTGATCGGCAGCCGCGGCCTGCTGCCGATCGAGGAGCTGGCGCGGTTGCCCGCCGATCAGCGACTGGCTCGCTTCGCCAGCTTTCCGACCCTGTTCCTGTGGACCCAGGAGGACTGGGTCCTGGGCGCCGGAATCTGGCTCGGGATCGCGCTGGCACTCACTTGGCTCGCCGGCTTGGTGCCGCGCCTTCTCGCATTCGCATCCGCGCTGCTCTACCTCAGCTACGCGACTGCGGCGCGCGAATTCCTCCACTTTCAGTGGGACAACATGATCATCGAGTGCGGCATGCTCGCCGCTCTTCTGCCTCGTGATCGGCCGGCCCGCTGGGTTCACTTCCTGTTCCGCGTCCTGCTCTTCAAGCTCTATTTCGAGTCCGGCATTGCCAAGTGGCAGTCCTATCTGGGCGATTGGCACGACGGCAGCGCGATGGTCTTCTACTACGAGACCGCACCCATTCCGACCTGGCTCGCCTGGTACGCACACCGCCTGCCGGCGAGCTGGCACTTGCTGGAAAGCCGGCTCGTGCTGGTGATCGAGATCCTCGTACCCTTCGCCATCTTTGCCGGCCGCATTCCCAAGCTGATCTGCTTCGCGGTGCTGACGACCTTCCAGCTGATCAACGTCGCTACCGCCAACTATGGGTTCTTCTGCTACCTGTCGCTGGCACTGCACGTCTTCCTTCTCGCCGACCGCGACGTCGCCTGGATCGCATCGCCGAAGCCGGCCAACACCCGCCGCGCCGCGAAACCAGTCGCCGTCCTGCGAACGATCGGCGCCGCTATCGGGGTCGCGCTCTATCTCGCAATCTCGAGCATCGAAGCCGCCCACGCCTTCGCGCGGCCGCCGGCAAATTACACGATCGACCGGGCCCGGCGCATCTACCTGCCCTGGCGCGCGGTCAACACCTATCACCTCTTCGGCCACATCACGCGAGAGCGCATCGAGCCCGATTTCCAAACCTTCGACGGAACCGACTGGCAGAGTCACGATCTGCGCTACAAGCCAGGCGACACCGACCGACGCCCGCCATTCGTCGCCCCGCACCAACCGCGCGTCGACTTCCGCCTTTGGTTCTACGGCCTCTCCTACAGACGCGGCACGCCGGACTACGTGCAGAACCTCGTCCGCCGTCTCTGCAACGACCCCGCAGCCGTGCAGTCGCTGTTCAGCAACCCGTTACCCAGCCACCCCAAGGCAGTGCGCATCGCCTTCTGGCGCTACCGGTTCTCGGACAGCGGACCCGAGTGGTGGAGCAGAACGCCGGAGGGGCAGACGAATCCGATCGATTGCTCGCAGCTGACCGCTGCGAGCAGGGACTAGAGACTAGGGGTCAGGGGCTAGGGAATGTAGGAACGCATTGCTGCCAGTGCTGTCGAACCTGCTGTCCAAACGCAGCCCAACCTTCTCTAGCCCCTGGCCCCTAGACCCTAGCCCCTAGATAACTCACCGCTTCGCGCCTTCCTCGGATCCTCGGCGTCAACCGGTGCTTCCGATTGAGTCGCGTAATCGCCTTGAAGATGGCGACGCGCCAGGTCACCGCGGGGTAGCCGACCGCGTAGCCCGACAACACCGACGTCACCGCCTGGCGCAACTGCAAGCGGTCGCTCGGGTACATCATGACCTCGGCAAACTCTGGCCGGTAGAAGCCCCTGACGAAGTCGGCGTACACGCGCAGAGCTTTGCCCAGCCAACGCTCATACGCACGAAAGCTCGAGGCTCCGAGGCGATCGCGAGAGAGAGCGCGGTCCAGACAATCGGCGGCTCGGAAAGCACCCTCGAGGCCGAGGTGGACGCCGGTCGAGAACACTGGGTCGACGAAACCCGCGGCGTCTCCGGCCAGGAGCCACCGATCGCCGGCGTAGCGATCATTGGTATACGAGTAATCCGAAGCGGCGCGCACCGGCGCCACGCGGGTCGCGTCGGAAAACCGCCGCGCCAGGTAGGGGGTCTCGCTCAGCCGTTCGAGAAAGAAGGTCTCGTCGGGTTTGCACCCGGCGAGCATCGTCGCCGGACCGACCAAACCGACGCTGGTGCGCCCTCCCGACAACGGAATTACCCACCACCAACCACCCGGCACCAGGACGATCGTAATGTCACCCTCGGCTTTGCCGGAGCCGCGCTGTGCCCCATCGTAGTGGGAAAACACGGCGACGTGCTTGAGGCTCGGATCCATCCGCCGGGAGCGCATCCGGCGGGCGAGAAACGAGTCCTGGCCGGATGCGTCGACCAGAAAACGAGCGGCGAATCGAATCACGGCACCGGAGCTGTCGCGCGCGGCGAGACGAACCGAGCCCGGGTCGTCGAAGTCGGCGTCCTCGGCGCAAACCCCCTGCCGGACGACGACGCCCGAGTTGCGCGCGTTCTCGAGCAGCAGAGAATCGAACTCGGCGCGGTCGACTTCGAAGGCGTGGGGATAACCGTCGACGACTCCTTCCGCAAACGGGTAGCGACGGTAGAGATCGCCATCGCCGGTGACGAACTCGGCCGCGTGTTTCTCGAGAAAGCCGGCGCTGCGAATCGCGTCGCCGACGCCGAGGCGATCGAGCAGAGGAACGGTGCCGGGGAGCAGCGATTCACCGATGTGAAACCGCGGGAACTCCTCCTTTTCGAGGAGCAGGACTCGCCGCCCGCGCCGCGCCAGCAGCGTCGAAAGCGCCGAACCCGCCGGCCCTCCACCGACAACGAGGGCATCGAAGAGCTCCACGAAGCTGCTTTGCCACAGCCCCAGAATCGACTCAAGCGGAGCAGCGAGTCCCTTGGATACCGGCCGGGCATAGTCCAGCCCACCACCCCCAGATCCTAGATCCCAGCCCCCAGATCCCTACGGCGACGCGAAGCGTCGCCGTAACTCAAACTTCAAGACCTTGCCCGTTGGATTGCGCGGCAATGCATCCATCGTCTCGATCTGCTCGGGAATCATCTGCCGCATCGCCTGGCGCTCGGTCATGAACTGGCGCACCTGGTCGAGGGTTGGCGCAGTTGCTCCGGGTCGCGGCACGATCACCGCGCATGCCCGCTCGCCGCTCTCGGGGTCGGGCAGGCCGATGACTGCCACGTCGGCGACGTCCGGATGCGCGTGCAGCAGATCCTCGATTCCCTTGGCACTGAGGTTCTCCCCCTTGCGAATGATGATGTCCTTGACCCGGCCGGTGACTCGCACGTAGCCCTCATCGTCGATCACGCCGAGGTCGCCGGTCCGCAGGAAGCCATCCTCGGTGAATGCGTCGGCGTTGAGAGCCGGATCCACGTAGCCGACGCAGAGCTGCGGCCCGAAGGCGTGGATCTCCCCTTCGACTCCCGGGCCGACCGGATTGCCGTCCTGGTCGACGATGCGCACGCTGCAACCCGGACTCGGCCGGCCGTCGGTGTACATTCGCTTCTCTTCGGGGTCGTCACAGAGCCCGGTGGTCAGCATTGGACACTCGGTGAGACCGTAGGCGCGGAAGCTACCCGCCCCCAGAACCTGCGTCACCTGACGCACCAACTCGGGCGGGATGCCGGCAGCGCCGGTTCCGGCCGTGCGCAAGGATCGCACTTTGTCCGGGGTGAAGCCCGGGGCCGACATCAGCCCCTGCAAAATCACCGGCGGGCCACCGGCCGAGGTCACCGACTCGCGCTCGATCAGGTCGAGTGCCACATCCGGTGACCAGTTGTCGAGATAGACGACGCGCGACCCGGCCATCAGGGGAACCGAAACGAAGGCCGACAAGCCGCCGATATGGGTCAGCGGAAACTGCAGGATGCCAACATCATCGGCAGTGGTTCCGGCGGTATCGATGCCGGCGCGGGTGTAGGCACCGATCGTCGACGTGGTGTGCATGACTCCCTTGGGCTCAGCCGTCGTTCCCGATGTGTAGAACAGCATCGCAACGTCGCCGACCCCGCGCTGGTGCCGCTGCGGCACCGTCGTCGACGCCAGCAGTTCGTCGAACCGCCTCATCTGCGGGCCGGGGTCGCCGCGCACGACCACCAGGTGCTCGAGATCGGCGCACGACCGGCGAACGCTCTCGGCCAGGCCACGATAGTCGAAGTCGCGGAACACCCCGGGAACGAAAAGCGCTCGCGTCGCGGCTTGCCGCGCCACGAACTGAACTTCGCGCTCGCGGTAGATTGGAATGATCGGATTGCTGACTGCGCCGATCCAATCGATCGCAATCGCGAGAGCCGCCGCTTCCCACCAATTCGGCAGCTCCCAGGAAACGACGTCTCCAGGGCCGATCCCGAGGTCAGTCAGCCCGCCTGCGACTGCGCGCGCTCGGCCTACCAGGTCACCGACCGTCAGCCGCAGCTGACCATCGATCAGAACTTCGGAGGACGCGGCGCGAGCGGCGCGCTGCTCAGCGAGCTCGGCGACTCCAGGTTGGGGCCACTCCCCGCGATCCCGGTGGCGATCGTGCCGCGCCTGACTGCAGAGCGGCTGCAAACGATTCGCACTCATCGATACCGCCGACTCCCGTGGATCGGTACCGAAAACGAACCGTTATTCCATTCCCAGCTTGGAGCGCCCCTCCGGCGAGATCATCTGCGGGTTCCATGGCGGATCCCACACCACGTCGACCGTCGCCTCGAGCACGCCCGGCAGACTCTCGATCCGGTGCTTCGCATCCATCGAGATCGGTCCGCCCATACCGCAACCCGGCGCGGTCAGCGTCATCTTGACGTCGACCCGGCAACCACCAGATTCCGCATCGGCAATGCGCATATCGTACACGAGTCCGAGATCGACGATGTTGACCGGAATCTCGGGGTCGTACACACCCCGCAACTGCTCCCAGATCGCGTCCTCGGTCACCGGACCGGAGGCACCGACCGGAGCATCCGTCTTCACCGCTTCTTTGCCGATCGCATCGCCGTCACTGCCGGCGACGCGGAACAAGCCACCCAGGCTCGGCACCTGGAGCGTGTAGCTACCGCCCAAAGACTGCGTGATCAGGGCACCCGTACCTTTGGTGATGGTGACGCTATTGCCTTGCGGGATCTGCACCGCCTCACAATCGCGTGAGAATTCGACTTCTTCGTAGCTCATTTTGGATTTTGCTCCCGTGCGCGCTGCGCGCTCCGATGAGCTCGGCCACTCGGAACGAGTGGCCTCCTTAAGCTCTTACACGAATCTACTCTCAGAAGGCTGCGGCGGCCAACCCCGAAACCGTGCGCGCTGCGCGCTCCGATGAGCTCGGCCACTCGGAACGAGTGGCCTATTGTGAGTTCTGCTCCCGTGCGCGCTGCGCGCTCCGATGAGCTCGGCCACTCGGAACGAGTGGCCCATTGTGAGTTCTGCTCCCGTGCGCGCTGCGCGCTCCGATGAGCTCGGCCACTCGGAACGAGTGGCCCATTGTGAGTTCTGCTCCCGTGCGCGCTGCGCGCTCCGATGAGCTCGGCCACTCGGAACGAGTGGCCTCCTAACGCTCTTCCACAAATCTACTCTCAGCAGGGCGCGGCGGCCAACCCTGGAACCACGCCGGAGCGAAGCGATCGGCGGACCAGCGGACCCCAATCTGTGCAAATCCGTGAAATCTGTGGACAAAAAATGAGCCACCCTCAGGTCGATATCGTCACCGCGGGTCGAGTGACGCTACCGCGCCAGCATGCAACGAGCCGCAGTCCAGCTACCCGTCCCAGCCCCATTTCTTCTTGTTGGCCTCGATCTCCTCGGCCGACGGGCGCTCTTTCTCGTCGTTCGGCGACACTTCGAAATCGTCGCTGTTCTCGCCCATTTTGTAGTTCAACGGGGTGTCGTCCTTGAACACTTCGGGGACCGACTCTTCCTCGAAAATGGCCTGCCACGGACATTCCGGCTCGCAGGCCCCGCAGTCGATGCATTCGTCGGGGTGAATGTAGAGCTGATTGGGAAAAGTAGCGCTGTCATCGCCCGTGTACTTGTAGATGCAATCCACCGGGCAGACCGCCACGCACGCGGTATCGACGCAGTCCCGGCACAGGCGGGTGATGATGTACGTCATCGCTCAATCTCCTTGTTGTTCAGGTACGGCACTCCCGATCCGGGTGCCATCGACCCGGTCAAGATTCAAAATGGCTTTGCGAAAGTCAACGGACCCGGAGCCGAGAGTCCGGAATGATCCTCAGCGGAACCGAGGCTTGCGCAAAGTGCCGGTAATCGAGATAGGGGCGTCGGAGCGCGCACCGCGCTGGCGCGGGATCAGCGAGACCAGCCCCTTGACCTCGGGGCGAGCTCCATCGGCCGCCTGGATCGTCACCTTGAGGTCGAGAACACTGTTCAGCGCCGATCCGCGGATGCCTATCTGGCCCGTCCCCGAAATGTCGACGTCGGGACCAGTCGCGGTGAACTCCTCGATCTCGATACGTCCGCTCTGCACGTTGAACACGGCGCTCGTTTCCACGAACGACAAATCGAGGATCGGCAGGCCGTCGTAGACCAAGCCCTCCGAGCCGGCCTGATCGAGGAAGATCTTGCCGTGCGCGCGCATCGCACCGACGTCGCCGGCGCGTCCCTCGATCTCGACGAAGCCGGATAGGAGTCCGAAGATCTGCCCTTCGACGAAGAGCTCGCGCAGCGGCGGGTAGCGCGCGACTTGCACGTTCTCGACCTGCAGGATGGTGCGCTGCACGTCGTCGCCGCCGCTCCAGCGAGCGCGCAGCTCCCCGGCGTACAAGTCGCCGCGGATGTCGGCTCGCGTCAGGTCCCCACCCATCAAGCCGCTGATCCCGGGCCAGAGAAAAGCTCGCGGCACCTCGAGGATCGGCACGCGCGTCCAGTCCGGACGGCGCACGGTTACGCCGCGCAATTCCAGTCCGCGCGTCACCGTCAGCTTGGCTCCGTGATGCGACACCTGCGCCGGCGACAGGTCGACGTCGTTGAGCAAGCTGTCGACCAGCACTCCGTACGGAAAGTTGAGGACGAGGAAGATGAGGAACAGGACGAGCGTGTAGGCGCCATAGAGGGCGACCGTGCGCACCGGGAAATCTTCGAAGCGGTCGCCGAGGCTGAGACTCGGAAGCCGGAAGCTGGGCATCTGCATCGATTCGCTCAGCTCTGCTCGTTCGGCTTGAGCATCGATACGGTCGCGGTGACGTCGAACTGACGCGGATCGCGCCGGCGCTTGGTGACTTTGAGCCGCGTCACCCGCAGCGGCTCCTTCCCCTTCTCGATGCTGACCATCATGTCGACGAGCTGATCGAGAGCGATCCCGTCGAGCTTGAACTCGACTGCTTCCTCTCGGTAGGCCTCGTTGATCTGCTTGGTCTTCGGGTTCATCGAGCGGATCTTGTCGCGTCCCCCGAGAACCTTGCTCACCGTCGCCTCGATGTGCGGGAACAGCGAAAAACCCTCGGGAAAGCTGTCGGGATTGATGATCGCCTGACTGACCTCGAGCCGGTTCAACAGGTTCATGTATTCGAGCCGCATCTCCTTGATGTCGGCCAATTCCTGTTGGCGGATGCGGATCAGGCGCTCGGCGCGAGTCCGATTCTCGGACAGCGGCTCCCACACCAGCGTGTAGAACGCCAGGATCACCGCGACCGCAATGGCGCCGCCGAGCAAGCTGCGCTCGCGCGCGGACAGCCGCTGGAAGTAGCTGAGGATCTGTCGCCAATCAAAATTCATCAACGACCCGAGGGCGGACGCACGTCCTTGTTCAAAACCATCACCATACGAAACGAAATCCCCGACTTGGTCGTCTTGGCGTCCTTGACCTGCACTTCCTGGAAAAACCCGGTGTCGAGAAACTTCTGCTTCAGCGAGTCGACGCCTTCAAAGGTTTCGGTCTCGGCGGTCAACCGCACCGAGTCCGGATCCATCAGGTACTCCTTGCTGTCGATCCGAACGCTGGCCGGCACCGCGGCGGAAACCGACCGCAGCAAGTCTACGCTGGTCGAGTTCGCAATCGGCACGACGTCGTCGAGCATCTCCACGTCCTGGCGAAGGTACGAGATCTCTTCGTCGAGCGCCGCCAGCGGTTGGCGCACCGGCCCATAGTCGGGCAGCGTCGCTTCGAACACCTGGAAGATCTGGTCCTCCACCGCGGCCAGGCGGACCTGGGACTCGCGGTACTTCGCGTAGAGCTCGCCAACGGTGAGCGCCACGACCAGCAGGGCGAGCAACGCGACCACGCGCAAGCCGTCCTTCAGCTCCTGCTCGCTCTTGTGGAAGGAGAACTCGCCACGCCGGAAGTTGACCCCCACCGTGTCGGACGGTGTCACCTCACGCAGTGCCAGGCCGAGGGTAGAACCGAACGCCGGCGCGGCGGCGCGGGACTCGGCGTCGAGGCTGCGCAGCTCGATCCCGTCGAGGCGACGCAAATCGAGCCCCAGGGCATCACGCAATTCGCCTTCGATCGCGTCGACCCAAGCCTTCGGTCCGGCGACATAACAAGGGCAATCATCCTCGAGTGGCGCGCCGTTGAGTGCGAGCAACGTCCACCGAATGTTGGCGATGAACGGTGAGGACGGCGACGACGCGCCGTTGCCGTTGCTCGACGGACCGAAAGCCTCGACCGCCGTCAGCGAGCGCACGCCGATGAGTCCTCCGTCCCGGTACAGCGCAACCGTCACCTGGCGCTCCGAGCCGTCGATGAAGGCGTAGGTCGGGGGCAGACCCGGAACCAGGCTCAACGTGTTGAGCGACGCCAGCGGGCTCGCATCCACCACCTTCGGATCGACACCCGCCTGCTGCAGGAGCTCGAGATGCCGCTCGACTTCCCGCTTCGGCGCCAGCGCCGCCAGGACCGTCGCGCCGGCGGCATCGCGGCGCAGCACCTGATAGTCGACGACCACGTCGTCGAGCCCGAAGGGGACGTTGCTCTCCAGCTCGAAGGGCACCGTCTGCGCGATCTTGCGATTGTCGCGGAACGGCAGGCGCAGCGTCCGCCAGGTGACACTCTCGGCCGGCAGCGCCGACAATACCGTGTCGGCATCGGCGCCGTGGGCATCGAGAAAACGACCGACACTAGCCGCGACGGACTCGGGATCGCCGTCGAGCGGCTCCTGATGAAAGCTCTCGACCTTGAAGTCGCGAAACCCGGTCTCGACGACCGCCGCCTTCAGGTTCGAGCTGCTGATATCGAAAGATACGATCTTGCGCGGCATCGACCTACGCTCGAGATCCGGTCGCGGTGTCGCGGCAAATCGGAGCCGTTCCGATCGCGCGCCGTGATTCCAATGTCCGCTTCCGTCTCATCCAAACTCTTCTTCCGGCCGGCTCAGTTGAACAGATCTTCCAGCCCGGTGGGATCGAAATCCCCATAATACTCCGATAGCCCCGAGAAGCGATTCCGCTCGCGAAAAAGCCTCGCACCACCTTCTTTTTGCCAGTCGAGCGGCCTGGTAGTCCAGTGGACGCAGCGGTCGCCGTCTTGTTCGTCGCATTCCCGATAGACCAGCACGCTGAGCGTCTTGCCCACTCCGCCCATGCGCGGGTTCTCAGGATCGGGATTGGTCACGGCACTCGACTCCAGCCGATAGAGGCTGCTGCGGGTGACGAACAGCTGGCGGATGATCGAGCTGTTCTCGATCTGCCCCAGCAGACCGTCGATGTCGGCGTCCTTGATCGGGTTCTCGGGGTCGTACTGGCGCTCGAGGATATCCTGGATCTCCTGCGAAACCCCGCACTGGCCCGAGGGGTCCTGACTGTTGATGATCGCCCCGAGAACCTCGGGTTCGGCGATGTTGATGTTCACACCGCGGAGACGGCGCGTATTCTGCGCCGTCAGGTACTTGCGCAGATAGGGAATGTGCCGGGTCTCGATGTTGAACTCGGCGACGAACGCCTCCAGCGACTGAAACGACGGCATGCGGCGGCGCTGGGTGCCGTCCGGTAGCGTCGGCGGGTCGCGTAGCCAGTACTCGCGCAGCTCGTCGATCGTATCGACGTCGAGCCCCTCCCGCCGCTGAAAAATGCACCGCAGCGCGTCGAACAGATAGTCGTGCTTGGTGATCTGGCCGGAAAGGGCCCCCGGTTCGAGGCGGGTGCGGGTCAGATTGATGTTGATCTTGCCGCTCTCGTCCTTGACGTCGCACGCGGCAATCGAGCCGTTCGGCAGCGGGATCTCCTTGCAGAAGCTCTTCATGTAGAAGAACCACTCGTCGGTGTAGGTATCGATCCCGGCATCCTCGTCGAGACTGAGAAAGCCTTCGGCGAGATTGATCCCGGAGCGGACGATGAGCTCCGATTGCAGCGCGTGCAACGAGTTGCGCACGCGATACTGGTCGAGCGTCACGGAGTAGGTGAATTCGGTGACGACGATCGTCAGCATCGCCACCACCGACACGACGATGATCAGAGCGACCCCGCGTTCGTCTCCGGCGAGGCTGTGGCGGCCCCGTTCGCGACGCGCGATCACGGCTCGTCCTCCTCTTCCTCGTCCTGCGCGGTTCCCTCGACCCCCGGGGTCTTGGTGCTGGCGCGCGACAAAGGCAGGTCGACGACGGTGTAGAACTCGTGCTCACCGCCGTCTTCATCGAGCATCACCAGGACGATCTCGACCGCGTCGGGGATTCGCTCGGCCGACATGCTCTCCGCCTCGAACGAGTCCCAGAAGTCGCTCCACTCGCCGACCGCGTCGTCGTAGAAGCGGAACTGCAGACCGCCAACCCGCGCGCATGCGCCGGGCAGATTGGAAAGCTCCGCCCCCGGGGGACATTGCAGGAACACCTGCTCCTGGATCACTGGAGCCTGCACGTCGTTCGACTCGTCGAGGTCGAAGTCCGACTCCTCGACGTCGCGTTCGATACCGTCGGCCTCGTCGAGCATGTGCTGAAAGTCCTGCTCGACACGGATCAACGGGGTGAAACCCTGCGGCCCCGGATTGTCGAGGATGTACTCGATCAAGACCAAACCGGGACGCACCCGGTTGAGGCCGTAGCCGCCGCGGTTCATCGCGATGAACGCGACCCGACTCGCCTCGCCCTCGAAGAAGATCCGGTCCCCCGATTCGGGCAGAAGAGCCCCTTCGATGTCACTGGCGATCTTGAGGAGCACCTCGCGCCCCTGGGCGTAGAGCTCGGCCCGTTCCTCCCCGACCTGGCGCGCTTCGATCGCTCTCGTCAGCACGCCGTACACGGTCAGCGAAATGAACGAGAAGATGAACACGGCCAGCATCACTTCCATCAGCGTAAAGCCGCGTTCGCGCGAATCGCCCCGGGTCATAGTCCGGCGATCTCCTCGATCGGTCTCCGGTCGCGAACATAGTAGAGCAACTGGACCGCGTCGGGCTGGCGCTCGTCGAAGATCACCCGCAGGGTTACCTGGCGAACCTCGGGGAGGAACAACTCCTCGACCTCGCGCTCCCAGTAGAAACCCGGGTACTCCTCGAACTCTCCGCTGCTGTAGCCGAGCTCGGGGAACTTCTCGACGACCTCCATCTCGGCGATGAACTTGCGCGCCAGCAGAGTCGCCCGCGTCATGTCCTGGTCGAGCGAGACGATGCCGAGGTTGCGGTTGACCAGCCCGATCAGTCCGATCAACGCGTAGGCGACGATCGAAAGCGCGACCAGGACTTCGATCAGAGTGAAGCCTCGATCACCGCGATGTCGCAGCACGGCTCTCACTCGTTCCATGAGAGATACCCGGGCTCGACGAACACCTGGCCGGTAATCGAGTCGAGGACGTACATGGTGTAGACGTCCTGGCCGTTGTCGAGGTGGACGACGCTGATGTCGACGTAGCCGTCCGGGTAGAACGTCGTCCACACCGGCCCCTCGAACACCTTGCCGGTCACGAATGGGAGGTTGACGTCGGAGATCCCGATCGGCTCCGGCAACTTGCGTTTCTCGATCGCGCCGTCGGTATCGCGGCTAAACTGCACCACCGGCTCGTCGAACTGCTGCTCGCCGAAGAGAAAGTTGTCGCCCTCCGCGTCGTCTTCCTCGAGCGGCGGCGGCGCGTCGACCTCTCCGACCTCGGCCCAATAGGCTTGGTTCTCGAGATCGTACACCAGCCGATACGGCCGGCCGTTGAGAATCGCGGAATGACGCAGGTAGCGGAACGCCAACGCCAGCTTGCGCGCCTCCGAACCGAGCTGAGCGTAGCTCCGGTTGCCGATCCTCGGCACCGTGATGGCGAGCATCACCCCGATGATCAGGATGACCAGGCCGAGCTCGATCAGCGTGAAGCCGGACTGCCGGCTCGAGCCGGACGAGACATTCCGCGGCCGGCGATCGCCCCTGTGCCCGTCCGATCGCTCGCTGGTCGGACGCTTGGCCATCTGCGATCTCATCGGCCGACGTCGCGCGTTCGTGAAGCGCTCAGTCCTCGTAGTTGTCGAGATCGCGGTTGTATCCCTCGCCGCCTTCGACCCCGTCGGCGCCGAAGGAAACGATGCGAATATCGCGTCCGTCACTGAAGTACGCGTACTCCTGGCCCCACGGATCCAGCGGAACCTTGTCGAGGTATCCGTCCGGGTTGAAGCGCCGCGCCCGCGGCGGCGGCTGGATCAACGCGTTGATGCCCTCGGCAGTGCTCGGGTAGAAGCCGTTGTCGAGCTTGAACAGCTTCATCCCCTGCTCGATCGCCTTGATGTCGGCAATCGCTTTGGTCTGCCGCGCCTGGTCGGTTCGCCCGATGATCTTGGGCGCAACCAACGTCACCAGCAGACCG
>JAUIGL010000003.1 GCA_030430165.1 bacterium
ACGGCTGACCCCCCTGAAGTCCCCCCTTGCCAAGGGGGGACGAGTTTTGGGTCCTGGCCCCCCTCCTTACCAAGGAGGGGGTTAGGGAGAGGTCACGGCGCGACGCAAGGAGCTTCCGTTTGACGGCCGATCGGCCTCCGGCTGACCCCCCTGAAGTCCCCCCTTGCCAAGGGGGGACGAGTTTTGGGTCCGGCCCCCCCTCCTTGCCGAGGAGGGGGTTAGGGAGAGGTCACGGCGCGACGCAAGGAGCTTCCGTTTGACGGGCGATCGGCCTCCAGTTGACCCCCCTGAAGTCCCTCCTTGCCAAGGGGGGACGGGATTCGGGTTCGGGCCGTTGTGAATTCGACTCGAAGCTCGGAGGACGGGTCGCCCGGCATCTCCCGCGAGGGCCGCCTGAGTTCTCGCCTCCGGGCAAGACGATGCACTTCGCCGCTGCTGCCTGCTAGACTCGCGGGCCATGAGCGAACAGCACGAGCAAGAGCTCACCGTGGTGATCGACGCGCCGATCGAGACCTGCTTCGAGGTGATCACCGACTTCGAGTCGTATCCCGAGTGGAACGCCCAGATCAGCGCGACCGAAGTCGAGAAGTCGAGTCGCGGCGCGGCGAGTCAGGTTGCGTTCGAAATCGACGCCATGATCAAGACGATCCGCTACGTGCTCGCCTACAAGCGCAAGAAGCCGAACCACCTCAGCTGGCAGTCGGTCGGGGGAGACGTCAGCAACATCACCGGGAGCTACCGCTTCGCCAAGCTCGATGACGAGCGGACCGAAGCAACCTGCCGCCAGGAAGTCGAGCTCGGCTTCTGGCTGCCCGGCCCGATCCGGCGCATGGCCGAGGCGAGCGCGCTCGAACAATCGGTCGGCGAGTTCAAGCAGGAAGCCGAGCGGCGCTACAAGTCGGCGCAGAAGTCGGGCAAACGAAGCAAGCGCGGCTGACGCCAGCGCGCGCCGCCAGTCCCGCCTACTTGTGCTTCTTGGCGGCGACCTTTTTGGCCGGAGCCTTCTTGGCAGTAGCTTTCTTCGCCGCCGGCCGGGTCGCTTTCTTTCCGGCGCTCTTCTTGGCAGCGGGCTTCTTGGCCGCGGGCTTCTTGGCTACCGCTTTCTTGGCGGCGGGTTTCTTCGCCGCCGCCTTCTTTGCGGCCGGAGCTTTGGGCTTGGCGGGTTTCGGCTCCGGCGGTGTCGGCCGCGCCGGCACCAGCTTGGTGAACTGGTACTTGACCTTGCTCGCCAGCTGCCCGAACAGGATGTTCAGGCGATCGGAATCGTAACGGCGCAAAGCCTCTTCGAGGCGGTTCCGATGATCCTCCAGGTAGGTGATCAGATACTCACGCGTGTTGACCTGGATTCGCTCAGGAACCCGCCGTCTGGCTTCGATTACCCGGACGATCTCGTGGAGAATGCCCTTGTCTTCTGGCTGCGTCACCGACCCACCCCCAGAGCAGATTCCGGGCCGAGACTATCACGACAGCAATCGACCGCAACCCGCGCCGCCAGAAAACCGGTAGAGCCCTGCGACTAGCTGCCGCCTCCCGGCGTGGCCGTCGCCACCGGGGTAGCCTCCGGAGCGGGACGGACGCTGAGATCGCCATCGTTTCCGCAGCCATAGGCAGCCAGCAACAGCACCAGCGTAGCTGAAGCAACGAGGCATCGCATTAGAATGACCCCCCTGAACATGCGTCCTCCCATTAGAAACCCTTTCCCTAGCCGCCTGCTTCGCGATCGCGACCGAACCCGGCCGCAGCGATCGCTCCGGCTCCGGATACTTAACTAGCCCGGCGAGAAAGTGTCAAAGGAATTGGGATGGGAGCCGGGGGCTGGGATTTGGGAGCTGGGATCTAGGAGCCGGGGGCTGGGATTTGGGAGCTGGGATCTAGGAGCCGGGGGCTGGGATTTGGGAGCTGGGATCTAGGAGCCGGGGGCTGGGATTTGGGAGCTGGGATCTAGGAGCTGGGAGCTGGGATTTGGGAGCTGGGATCTAGGAGCTGGGAGCTGGGATCTCTTCAAGAGGCCAGCATGGCTCGCAGGTCGCGCTCCAGGTCGGCGGGGTCGAGGGTTCCTGCTGCGAGGTGCTCGCTGAGGACGGCGCGCACCGCATCGGGATCGACGTCGTGCGACCAGGTCACTCCGAGAAGCTCGGAGCCGTCGGGCCGGGTGGCGAGATCGGCGATCAGCTCGATTCCGGCGGCGTTGGGCGCGGCGAGGTCGATCAGGATGTACTCGGGACGCACCAGCGGCAACAGCTCGAAGGCCTGCTTCGACTCGAAGGCGACCGCCGTCGAGCAGCGCAGCTTGCCGAGCAGCTCGCGCAGCCGACTCATCGATTCGACCGCCTGGCCCACCGCCATCGCCCGTCGCAAGCGCGGATAACGGCGAGTCAGAAAGCTCGCGCAGCCGTCGGCGTCGAACGGCGGAACGAATACGTCGATCGGCCCGAGAGACAAGCTAGATTGCCCGTCGGCAGCATAAAGCAGCGCGCGCGCCACCCGGCCGCGGCCGACGATCGCCGCGATGACATCGAGGGCGGCCTCTCCACGGGCGCACAAGTTGGCGGCAACGACGACCTCCGCATCGGCTGGCAGCGCGCCCGCATCGTCGTCGACCAGGCGCATCTCGGTGCTTGCTGCGAGGCGCTCGCCGAGCTCGTGGTTCTCGGGATCGTCGATGTGCACCAGCAACGGCGGGCGCGAGTCGCGCTGGCGAACCTCGAGATCGGCGACCTCCGCCGGTCGGCTCGGCGCCGGTGGCGCCGCGGTCGATTGCTGCGCGTCCGCTTCGCCCGCCGCTGGCGCACCGAGATGGCGCGCCAGCCGGTCGCGCTTCTCGCGCACCTCGTCGAACTCCGCCACGGCGTCGCGATAGGCGCCCTGCAGCTCGCGCCAACGGTCCGAGAGCCGGGCGATCTCGCGCTCGCGCTCGCGGATCATGCGCTCCGTTTCCTCGGCGTGAAGCGGCTGGCGAATCGCGGCGGCCGACCGATCCGGTTTGAGCTCGACGACTTTGGCGCGCGCCGGCGGCGCCGGCTCGTCTTCGGCGCGGACGGGCTCCGACTGTTTCGCCGCGAGTGCCGCCTGCAGCAGCGAAACGCGCTCGGCGAGCTTGATGCGCTCGGCTTCGGTTCGCTCGAGGTCACTCTCGAGCGCCGCCAAACGGGCTCGCACGGTGACCTCGCGCTCGTGCCCGCTCATGCTCAACTGTCGTTCGAGCTCCTCGACCCGCTGCGCCAGGTTGCGAGCCTGCGCGGCGGCTCGCGCGCGCGCGGCGCGCTCTTCGTCCAGCGCACGCCGAGCGAGCTCGGCCTCGCTCGAAGCGTTGCTCCGCAGATGCTGGTTTTCGATGCGCAGGCGATCGCGCTCCGCCTCGATCTCTTCGAGTTGCCGGCGCAGCGTGCGCAGCTGCTCTTCGCTGCGGTCCTCGGCATCGCCGACGCCGCGCTGGGCGATCTTGAGCTCGGCCCGCGCCGTTTCCAGCGCACGTCGGGCTTGGCGCAGCTGCGCCTGCTCGATCTCGAGGTCGCGGCGCAAGGTGGCGACGCGCGCATCCTGCGGCGAGACGCGCCGCGCCGGCGCAACCCGGCCCCAGGAAAGATCGGCGAGCCGCGAGCTGACCTCGGCGGTGGCGCGCTGGCCCTGCTCGAGCTCGTCGGTGAGTCCCTCGCAGATGTTGTCGCGATAGGCGAGGATCGACTGCAGGCGATCGATCTCGACCTCGAACTCGACCGACTGCCGGGTCAGCTCGGGAAGCTGGCTCTTGCCGGCGCGCACCGCGTCGCGCAGCTCGCGACGCGCGCGCTCCAGATCCTGCGCCAGGTCCTCGTCGTCGGCGCGCAGCTCGCCGCGGTTCTGGCGTTGCAGCGCGGCGAGCTCGATCAGCTCGTTCTCGCTCGCCCGCACCTCGTCCTCGAGCAGCGCGACCCGGCTCTGCACCAGGTCCAGCAAGGACCGCAGATCGACCGCGCTGACGCCGGCGCCGTCACCGCGCTCGACGGCGCGGCGCAGGGCGAGCTCGACTTCGGCCAGCCTGGCCTCGGCGCGAACCGCGCGCCGGCGTTCGCGCTCGATGCGTTCGCGCGAGGGCACGCCCGACGCGGAAAAGGCATCCCCCGGCGTGCGGGCCGCCGCCTCGCTACCGCTCGGGTCGCGCGCGCCCTTCGGCGACTTGTCTCGCTCCTCGCTCACGATCGATCCGCCGCAACCACCGGGAGGACGGCAAGCAACACGTCAGCGCCCCGCTTGGCTGGAAATTCCGGCTAAGTTTGAGGAGGCGGCGCCCACCAGGGGAATCGCGCCGTTGCGCGCGACGCTATCGCCGAGGGTACGAGCAATGCCGCGGGTCAGATCCTCGGGGCTCAAGTAGAAATCCCGCATGGCGAAGATCGCCTGCTGGCGGAACACCACCGGGTCGACCGGCTTGCGCCAGAACATCGCCAAGCTCACGTTGCGCAGATCGGGATTGGCCGCGATCTGCGCCGCCACCCGCAAGCCGCCGCCGCGCGGAAGATTGAGGTCGACGAGAACGACCTGCGGCTTGACCATCGGAATCAAGTCGACCACCTGGCGCCCGTCGAAGGCAATCGCAGTCGAGCAGCGCACCCGGCCGAGCGACTCGCGCAAGCCACTCATGAAATCGACGTCTTCGCCGACGGCGAGCAGTCGTTGCAGATCTTCGCAGCCGGCCAGCAGGCGCGCCGAGCACTCGTCGAGATCTCCCGGCGGTGGAAACAGAGCGACGTTGCGCATGAACACGCCGCGGCCGTCCTTGGCGCAGTAGAGAATCGCTTCGGGATCGTCGAGACCCCAGCGATCGGCGTCGGCGAGCGTGTCGATCTCGAGCTCGTCGGCCGCGAGGTTGGCGACCAGCCGGACCGAGCCGCCAGGCTCGACATGAGGGTCCAACTCGGCGCTGTAGGCTGCGCCCTTGACCTTGCCGACCGCGTCCTCGACCGCGGCGCGCATCTCGGCGCTGCCGTCGATGTGGACCACGAGCGCGCCGCCAGTGCTCGACTCGGCCGCGCAATCGGCAACCGTGGCCTCGAGCAGCGACGCTTCGAGAATCCCGTCGACCTCGGCGGCGGCCGACGTCAGACCGCCTTCGAGGGCGAGGGCACCCTCCCCGACCTCACCGTTGGCCAACGCTTCCTGCTCGCGCAGCGCGACGTCCTCGATCTCGCTCAGCTGCTCGCTCAGCGATTTGCGCTCTGCGCGCACGCCATCCAACTCGCTGATCGCATCTTCCACCGACTGCTGCAGGATGGCGCACTCTTCGGTCAGCCTGTTGAGCTCGTTTTCTCGGTCGCGGGCGAGCGAGGTCTGAAGCTCGACGTCGCCGCGCAGCACGCGCACCTCCTCGGCGTGGTTCTTGACGGCGTCGTCGAAGCTGGCGCGCAGCGAGACCAGCTCGGCATCGAGCCCTTCGCGCTCGGCAGCGTCGTTGCCGGCGCGCGATTCCTCCAGCTCTTGCTCGAGTTGAGCGCTGCGTTCGCGTTCGGCGCCGATCTCCTCGGCCAGAGCGCGCCGCTGCGCTTCGGTGTCCGCCAGACTCTCGCGCAGCTGCTGCACCTCATCGGCCGCGGTCGCGTCGTCGACCTCGGCCTCGAGCTCGGCGATGCGTTCGCGCAGGATGGTCAGCTCGCCGTCGAGCTCCTTGCGATCGGCGACCTTCGCCTCGACCAGCGCGAAGCGTTCGCGATCGTCACCGACGCCGCTCTCGAGCTCGCGCGACAAGGTCGATAGCGCGCCGAGATCGTCGCGCAACGCCGCCAGGTCGGCACGCAAGCCAGAGTGGGCCTCGACGAGGTCCTCTCCCTGTCGATCGGCGGCCTCCCAGCGCGCGGCGATCGCCGCGATACCTTCGCGCTCACTGGCAAGCTCGGCCCTGACGGCCTCCAGCTCCTGCTCTAGCTCGGCCGCCCGCTGGCGCGCCGCACTCAGCTCGGCATCGAGCTCTTCGGCCAGACGCGACGTGTCGGTTTCGTTCGCAGTCGACGCCTCGCGCGCCGCCTCCGACGATTCGAGCAGCGCTCGCAGGCCCGACAACGCGCTATCGAGCTCGCCCGCCTGATCACGGGTCGAATCGAGCTCCGCCTCGAGGCCGGCAACGCGCTCGCGACTGGCGCCGAGCTCGACCTCCAAGGCCTGCAGCCGTTCAGTGGCGGATGCCGCAGTCGTGTCGGCCTCGGCGATACGGGCGATCGCCGCCGCGCGCTCAGCATCGATCTCCTCGATCCGCCGCTCGCCTGCGGCCAGGTCTGCCTCGAGCTCGGCGATGCGGGCGCGTTCGTCGTCGATGACGGCGGCCGACTCGCGCCGCTCGTCGAGCTCGCGCTCGAGCGCGACGATGCGTTGCTGCCGCTCGTCGAGCTCAGTGCGCGTCGACTGCAAAGCTTCGTCGCGCTCGGCAAGCTCGCTCTCGAGCGCGGCGATGCGCTCGGACGCCGCGGCAGCGTCGCTCCCGGCCCGGGTCGCCTGATCGTCGCGCGCGGTCAACCCGGCTTCGAGCTCGACGATCCGCTGCTGTCCGGCCTCGATCTCCTGGCGCAGGGCGGCAATCGCTCGCGACCCTTCCTCGACTTTCTCGAGCTCGGCAGCGTGCCCTGCGCGCTCCTGCTTGAAACCTTCGATTTCGCGGTCCGCCTGTTCGAGCAGCTCCTCGAGCTCGACCACCTTGGCGCGCTGCGCGTCGAGATCGGCCGAAGCATTCTCGGCACGCGCCGCAGCGGCCTCGACGGCCGCTTCGACCTGCTCCAGCTTGCGCGCGGTGTCGGCTGCCGACTGCTCGGCGGCAGCCGCTCGCTGCTGCGCCGCATCGAGCTGCTCGCGCGCACCGTCGCGATCGGCTTCGAGGTCGGCAATGCTCTGCAGCAAGCCTCCGGACTCGGCGAGCTGCCGCTCGAGCTCGGCCACCCGCTCGTGCAACTCCTGCTTCTCTTTGCCGCTCTGCTCGAGACGCTCGAGCCACTGGTCGCGCGCTTTGCGGGTGGCGACCAGCTTCGATTCGAGGTCGGCAATCTTCTCGTCGGCGGTGGCGTGCTGCGGCGGCTGGGCCGCGGACACCGACTCGAGCTCGCGCTCGAGCTGCTCCACTCGCGCAGCGAGGCGCTGGCTCTCTTCCCGCGCAGCGGTCAGCTGCGCATCGTCGCCCGCGTCGGCGGTGCGTTTCTGCAGCACTTCGATGCGGTGCTGCATGGCATCGAACATCGACCGCAAGTCGGCCGCCTCGACGCGATACTCCTCGGCCGCCGCCTTTTGTCTCTCGAGCTCGGCGCGCAGGTCGCCGTGGTCCCCTGCAGCGCCTGCAGACTGCAGCCGGCGTTGCAGGTCGGCGACCTGAAGCTCGGACGCAGCCAGTGCCGATGCGAGATCGGCGGCCTCGATCCGTTGTTGCTCGAGGGCTTCGGCGGAAGCCTCGAGTCGTCGTTCGAGCTCAGTCTGGTTCATCGGTCGAAGTCGTCACTCCGGACGGTGGCAATCGGACGAGCCGCAACGGAACCGCGCTGTGCGACTTGCTTCATACTCGCTACCGTCTCCTTTTTGTTTACCACCGCAACCGCCCGGCGAAAGCGGAAATTGGGTTTACATGGAATCCGCCACGGCGGCCGCCAGGGGGCTCAGCTTTCGATCGAGTAGACATAGGACTCGCTGTGCCTTCCCTGGCGAAGCGACAGCTGCCGGCGGTCGACCGAGCCGGTGAAGCGGCAGCTCGCCGTGTAGTCGAAGCCCTCGAAATCGAGCCCCGAGATCTTGAGGGTGACCGGCTTTGCCCCAGCGCCCGTCTCGAGCGTGTACATGCCGCTGCCACCGGCCCCACGCAGGTGCAGGCCGCGGCCGTCGCGGACGTCGATCCGGGTCTCGTCGACGTCGCCGATGAAGGCCTGCCTGGTGTCGTTGGCATGGTCGTAAATCGACTGTCCCTGCTGGCCGGTGATCAGCCGCCAGGCGATGAAGGCCAGCGCCCGGCGCAACTGGCTGGTCGTCGACACGCTCGTGCTACGCCGCGAGCCCCGGCTTCTCGGGCACCACGTAGCGGCTCACGAGAGATTCGAGCGAGGCTCCCACTTCACTGAGGTTCTGCACCGAGCTCTCGATTTCTCGCATACTTGCGACGTTTTCCTGACTCCCTTCTTTAATGTCCTGCATGGCTGTCGCCACCTGGTCCATGCCGATCAGCTGCTGTTGGCTCGAGGCCGAGATCTGGCCGACTGCCTGGGCCGCCTCGGCGATGCTGTTGGCGAGGGCGCGGATCGACTCGCCGGCCTCGATCGACTGTTTGACGCCCGACTCGGCCGACTTGGTGCCCTGCTCGGTCACCATGACGGCGACGTTGGCGGCGCGCTGGATCTGCTCCAACATGGTGCGCACCTGCGAGGTCGCCTGCTTCGACTGCTCGGCGAGGGCTTTGACCTCCTGCGCCACCACGGCGAACCCCTTGCCGTGCTCGCCCGCCTTGGCGGCCTCGATGGCGGCGTTGATCGCCAGCAGGTTGGACTGCTCGGCGAGCTCGCTGACGGCGGTGATGATCTCGCCGATGGCGCGGCTCTGGTCGCCGAGCTTGAGCACGCTCTCGGCGATCGACTGCATCTGGTCGCGCACCAGACTCATGCCCTCGATCGCTTCTTGCACCGACTGCTCACCGGTCTGCGAGACCTGCACCGCGCGTTCGGCGATGGTGGCGACGTCGGTGGCGCGCTGGTTGGAGAGCTGCGAGGTCTGCTTGACCTGCTCGACCGTGGTCGCCGCCTCGGTGACCGAAGCCGCGGTCTCGGTCGCACCCGAAACCACCTGGGTCATCGAAGTCAGGATGCGGCTGACCGCCTCGGACACGACGCCGACGCCCTGAATGACCTCCTGCGCCTGTGCGCGCAGGTCTTGCTCGATCTTGGCGCGCTCCGCCACCTGGCGCTCGAGCTCCCGCTTGGCCGCCTCCTGCGCTTCGACGTAGCGCTGCATTCCGCTCGAAGAAGACCGCGTGCGCAGCAACAGACCGAGCAAGCCGAAGGTCACGATCGCGGCGAGCACGGCGAACCAGAACGACATGTTCGGGTTGACCAGCGCGCTAAAGCGATCGACCGGCACGTCGACTTCGAACATCTGGTCACCGCCGCGAGTCGCCACGGCGTAGCGCAGCTGACTCTGCCCGCCCGCCGACACCACTTCCGAATAGCCTCCGCTGGGATCGACCTTCAGGCTCTGCGCCGCCGTTCGCTGAAACGCGTCGGCACCGCCGTCGGCGATCTCGCGAACGTCGGCCGCCGCGCCGGCGACCCGGTAGCGACTGAGCATGCCGGCGAGATCGTCGCTGCGCGGCAGTCCGGCCAACGCCGCGGCGACGCTCGGGTTGCCGCGCAGCGGCGCCAGGCGGCGTTCCACCTCGGCTGCGTAGAGATCCTGAAAGCTCTGTACCGAGCGCGCTACGGCGGCGGCATTCTCTTCGGCCAACGACTCGGCGACCCCGCGCTGCTGGCTCAGCACCAGCGACAGGATCAAGGCCACCGCGCCGAGCACCACGGCCAGCAACCCCAGGGTGACGCGGTCCTTGAAGACCTCGCCAACCGAGCTCGCCAGGCCGCCGCTTCCGACGTCCGAGTGCATCGTATTCGAAGCCATCTTCATCAACCTCCGTTCAAATATGGGAATCACCCGGCAATCGCGCCGGGCTCACGAGAGTTCCGTCTTGACGTTGGCGCCGTTTCGCATCGCCACCCGCGCGGGCGCGCGAAGTCGCGCCGCGGTGGGCTCGGCTGCGGCGACGCCGCCGATCCGACAAAGCAGGCCGCCGATCTCATCCGGCGGTAAGACGTGCTGGGCGGCGCCCAGCTTGATCGCTTCCCCCGGCATTCCAAAAACCGTGCAGCTGCGTTCGTCTTGCGCGATCGTCACCGCCCCCAAATCGCGCAGGCACTTGAGCTCGACGGCGCCGTCGGCGCCCATGCCGGTCAGCAGAACCGCGGCCGCATCGGCGCCGTAGACCCGCGCCACCGACCGATACAGGAACGCCACCGCCGGCCGCTGGCTGCGCTCGGGCGGTCCGTCGTCGAGAACCAGGCGCCCGCCCCGGCCGACACCGAGGTGACGCCCCGCCGGGGAAACATAGACGCTGCCGCCATAGGCGACCTCGCCCGGCTGAGCCACCTGGACGCGCAGCGAGGTGACCCCCTGCAACTGCTCGACCAGGGCCTCGACGAAGCCCTCGGCGATGTGCTGGACGACCAGGATCGGCGCCGGGAAGGAGGCCGGCAGTCGCGACAGAATCGCTTCGAGCACCGGCGGACCACCCGTCGACACGCCGATCGCTACCACTCGCACCGCCATCACGCGTCTCCACACAGGCGGCTGATCGCCGCCAGCAGATTGCTCTGCTCGAAGCTGCCCTTGATGATGTACTCGTCGGCGCCGGCGGCGAGCCCGCGCTCGCGTTCCTCGTCACGCTCCAGGCCGGTCACCAGAATCAACGGCAGGCCGGTCCAACGCTCGTCGGCGCGCACCCGCTCGGTGAGCTCGAAACCGTTCATCTTCGGCATCTCGACATCGGAAACGACCAGGTCGAACTCGCGCTGCTCGAGCATCGCGACGGCCTCGACGCCGTTGATCGCGGTCGAAACCAAATAGCCGGCCGACTCGAGAATCTCCTTGAGCAGCATGCGCGAGGTGATCGAGTCCTCGACGACGAGGATCGAGCGCGGCTTGGCCTCGACGACTTCCTCTTCGGGCGCGATATCGACCGGCTCGGCGACGACGTGCTCGGCGTAGACCGCGTCGATCATCTCGGGAACGTTGAGAATCGGCACCACACTGCCGGTTCCGAGAATGGTCGCGCCGGAGACGTGTGGATTGTGCTCGAGGAAGCTACCGAGGTCCTTGAAGAGAACCTCCTGCTCGTCGATCACTCGCTGCACGGCGAACGCGACCAGGCGTCCGCCAGAGCGAACGATGACCGCGTACGAGTGCCGCTCAGCGCCCGCCGCCTCCATGCCGAGGAAGCGATCGAGTCGCTGCAGGGAAACCGGCGCCCCCTGGTAGTCGACGGTCTCCTTGCCTTCGATCGACGAGATCGACTCCGAACTCAGACGCAGCACTCGTTCGGTGTTGGCCGTCGGCACCGCCATCGTCTGGCGCCCGACCTGGACCATCAGAATCCGGTAGGTCGCCAGGGCGAGCGGCAAACGGATGTGGAACGACGTCCCCTGCCCGGCCTCGCTTTCGATCTGGATCGAGCCGCCGAGCCGCTCGATCCCTTCGCGGCAAATCGCCATGCCGAGGCCGCGCCCGGAGATGTTGGAAACGGTCTCGCTGGTCGACACCCCGGAACGGAAAATCAGCTGCAGCAGCGCGGCGCGATCGAGCGCGCGCGACTGCCCTTCGGTGAGCACCCCGTTCTTGACTGCGGCGGCGCGCACCCGTTCGGTGTCGATGCCGCGGCCGTCATCGGCCACCCGCAGAGCTACTTCGTCGGCCGCCGGCTGCGACACCTCGACGACGATCTGGCCGCGCTTGGTCTTGCCGGCGGCCTCGCGCTCGGCCGAGGGCTCGATGCCGTGGTCGACGCTGTTGCGCAACAGGTGCATCAGCGGGTCGCGCATTTCGTCGAGGATGCGCTTGTCGACTTCGAGATCTTCGCCGCGCACGTCGAAATCGAGCGCCTTCTCCTGGGTGCGCGCGACCTCGCGGACCATCCGCGGCAGCCCCTTGAACAGGGTCGACAGCGGCAGCATCAGGGCGCGCTTGGTTTCGTCGACCAGGGTGTCGACCATGACGCCGAAGCTCTGCTGGTCCTCGAACATCCGCTTGCCGAGCTCGCGCACCTGGGTCTCGAGCGTGCGCACCCGCTTCTGGCTCCATTCGAGGAAGCGAACCGCGCTGGCAGCGAGCGGATAGATGCCGCTGTCGTCGCTCTGCTCGTCGTGCTTCTCGACCCACGACTGTAACCGGTAGACGTCGGTGTCGACGCGCGACCACTCCTGGCGCCACTCGCGCAAGCCGGCGGCGAGCTCGGCGAGGTCGGCGCCGCGCTGGCGCATGGCGAGCTTCGCGACCAGCATCTCCTGCGCCTGGCGCAGGACGTTGTCGAGCTTCTCGGTGGCCACGCGCACCGTCTGCGACGCGCGGGTGGCAATCGGCTTGGCGGTCGCCGGGGCAGCGGCAGCAACCGCAACCGGCGCCGTGGCTTCGACCGCCGCGGGCTCGTGCTGCTCGATCGACGCGAGGTCGACCATCATCTGGTTGAGCAGCCCCTCGTTGAGGTTCTCCGGAGCCTCGAGCAGCGATTGCACCAGTCCGGCGGCGCGTTCGAAGAGGTCGTAGAGCGCCGGGTACGGCTCGACTTCCCTGCGGGTCAGCTTGGCCGCCGCGTACTCGAACTCCTTGCAGAGCGCGCTGATGTGCCCCAGCTTCATGGTGCGCGCGCCGCCCTTCATGCTGTGGGCGTCGCGCATCACGGTTTCGAACAGCTCGTGGCGACGCTCGTCCGACTCGGGACCGGCGCGCAGCTCCTCGAGCGAGCTGGCGATCGACTCGAGCCGCTCGTCGGCCTCGCCGCGGAACACCGGCAGCAGCTTCTTGATCAGCTCCGCCTCTTCCGGCGAGATCTCCTCGATCTCGATCTGCGGCGGCTCGGGCTTGGCCGGCTCCGGCGCGGCTGGTCGCAGCTCGTCGAGCAGGCTCGCCGTCCGCGCGGCCGCATCGCCCGCCTCCTCGCCATCGGCGTGAACCAACTGCTCGAGCACGCCGACGGTTTGATTGCAGGCGTCGAGCACCTCTCCGGTCCAGCTCAGCTCACCCGACTGCAGACGTACCAACACCGACTCGAAGGCGTGGCTCACCGCTTCCGCCTGGGTCAGGTTGACGGCGCGGGCACCGCCCTTGAGGCTGTGCAGCTCACGCAGCAATCGCTCGAGGAGATCCGACCGCTGGGCGGTGTCGGGAGACTCCTCGATCGCCTCGAGCGCGGCCGAGATCGAGCCGAGCCGCTCTTCCGATTCCGACTGAAAGAGGGGCAGCAGCTCGGCGAGCACTTCCGGGGTCTGGCTCATCGCTCGGCCCCCGCGCCGCGACTGGAACGGCCGCGCTTCACGACTGCGCTCCCGACGCCAGCGACGCCGCAGACTGGCGGGTGTCACCGACGATGCGCTCGATATCGAGCACTTCGACGCCGTCGGTGGTCCTCGCCTTGACGTATCGGTTGGCGTCGCCCGGCGGCTTCTCGAAGTGACTGAGGGGTACCCGGGCGACCCCCGACTCGCGCACGTCGATCGCGACCTCGACGCCGCCGGTCTCGACGATCACCACCTGCCCGCTCGAACGAGCAACGCCCTCGAAGCCGAGCACGACACGCAGGTCGATGACCGCGGTGATGCGGCCGCGAACGTTGGTCAGGCCGAGGACGAACGGCGGTGAGGTCGGCAGCAGCGCCACTTCGCGCACAGCGAGTACTTCGCGCACCAAATCGGCGTCGATGGCGTAGCGTCGCCCGGCGAGCTCGAGAGTCACCAGCTCGCGGATCTCCTCGAGCTCGACATCGTCGGGCCGGCGCGCCAGCGCTCGCGCGCGCTGGCGCAGGATGCGCCGGGTGCGTTCGCGGTCGGCGGTGACGTCGGCTTGTTCGCGCAGATCGTTCATCGCTCAACAATGGCTCATCGCCTGCTCGGCGATCTCCGAGAGGCGACCGGCGGTCAGGCCTTCCGAATCCGGGATGATCTCTTCCGATCGGTGGTGCCGCAGCAAGGCGAGGGTGTGCCCGAAGTGCTCGCGCGCGGCCTCCGGATCGCGACGCCGGCGCATCAGATTGCCGAGCGCAAAATGGGCCAGGACATAGCGATCGTCGACCACCAGAGCGCGGCGGAAGCTTGCCTCGGCCTCGTCGAGGCGATCGCGCTCGAGCAGGACCGACGCCAACAGGTAGTGCAGCCTGGGATCGAGTCCGTCCTCGTCGAGCGCCTGCTCGCACCAGCGCTGCGCCTCGTCGAGCTCGCCGAGATTGGCGCGCGCCTGCGCCAGCAGGCGGATGGCGCGGCGGCGGTCGCCGCGCGTCGGCTGCGACTCGGCAAGGAACGCTTCGAGCTCGCTTGCCACTGCCGCATAGTCGCCCGCTTCGAAGCGGTGCTCGATCGTCTCGGGGAACGCCGCCCGGCGTGCACTGGCGGCGGCGTGCGCCGTCGCTGTCGCCGACCGCGGCGACGGCTCGGTCGCGACGTCGTCGCGGCGGTACCAGACGTCGCCGTCCAGGGTTTCCGGACGCAGGCGATCGACCGTATCCGGAGCCCGTTCGCTGCGGCCGAGCGCGAGCCAGCCACCCGGCAGCAGGCACGAGCGCAGCTGGGTGACGACTCGCTCGACGGTCGGCTGATCGAAGTAGATCAGCACGTTGCGACAGAGAACCACATCCATCGCGTTGGTGTTGTTGAACACCGACGGATACCCGCCCTCGGCCAGGTTGAGGTGGTCGAACGTCACCATGCGGCGCAGCCCGTCCGCGATCTGGTGCCGCCCGTCGGCAGTCGGCTCGAAGTGGCGGCGCAGTGACCATGCGGAGACACGGCGGAACGACCACTTGCCGTAGACACCCACTCGGGCGCGGCGCAAAAAGTGGGGATTGAGATCGGTCGCCAGCAGGGTGACGTTCCACGACTCGATGTCGGGCAGCACGCGCTGCAGGATCATCGCGATCGTGTAGGCCTCTTCACCGGTACAGCAGCCGGCGCTCCAAATCCGCAGGCGTCGCTCGCGGTCGCGGCGCTCCTCGATCAGCGGCGGCAAGACCGTCCGTTCGAGCGCGCGAAAGACCTCCGGGTCGCGGAAGAAGTTGGTCTCGCCGACGGTCAGCGCTTGAGCCAGGGTGTCGAGATCGTCGCCGTCGAGCGAGCGCGAGACGATGCGTCGCGCGCACTGTTCCGCGTCGGCGCAATCGAACGCGCCGGCCACCAGGCTCAACGCAGCTTCGAGGTCGCGCGATCTCTCGGCGGGGTAGTGCAGGCCGAGCCGGTCGCGGATCACGCTGCCGACCTCCTGCATCAGCGATTGCTCGATCGCAGCGCTCATCCCCGTGCCTCGCCGAGCATGGCGCCGAGCCGCGCGATGTCGGCATCGGCCAGCAGTCGCTCGACGTCGACGATTGCAACGCTGCCCTCGTCGAGCTCGACGTCGGCAACGCGGCAGTCGTGCACCGGTCCGCGCGCACGCTCGCGCCGCCGCGCCGCGGGCAACTCGACCGCGCCGAAAACCGAGTCGACGATCACGAACAAGCGGATCGGACCGCAGTCGACCAGCACCAAGCGATCGGAGAGCTCGAGCTCGCGAGAGGACAGGCCGAGCTTCGGCCGCAAGTCGAGCACGGCGATGCGCTCGCCGCGCAACACCACGCTGCCGGCAATCGACTCGGGCGCTCCGGCAAGCGGTTCGATCTCGACGGCGTGAGTCACTCGGACGACCGAATCGAGATCGACCGCGAGTCGCAGATCGTCGATCGCGAAAGCGACGTAGCGTTCGTCGTCCCGCGATTCCGCTGCGCTCGCATTCATTTCCATCACACCTGTTCCATTCGCCCGAGACCAAATCCTCGCAGGCGACGCCATGCGCGACCGATGCAGAGACCAGGCCCCGCCGAGATTCTCGTTGCGGCCGCCGGCTCTCGAGCGCTCTCTCCCCAAAGCACCTTCTGCCAATCACACCCTTTGTCGCGCTGAATCCGCCCTCTTCACACTCAGTGCGCCGCCAGCGTCGCCGACTCGACCGCGCCCTCCTCGACGGGCGGCGACGGAGCGCGACGCGGCGCCGGCGAAATCACCTCTGCCAACGCTTGCGGCAACGCCGCGCCCGCTCCGAGCACGGTTTCGATACCGCGACCCGACAGCAGCTCGCGGTCGCTGACACCCTCGCGCGAGCTCTCGACCGCGACGCCGATGATCTGCAGCCGTCGGCCCTCCGGCATCTGCTTCAGCAGCTCCAGCTGATCCCAGACCGCCGCTCCCGGAATCGCCTCGACGACGACGTGGGTCGGGCCGAAGATGCGCGCCATCACCGGGACCTGGCGATAGTCCGAAGCGATCATCGCCGTCGTCCAGGCCTCGTCCTGCTCCTGCGCGATGCTGGCGAAACGCTCGCGCAGCGCGCCGTCGCGAGCGCAAACGAACATGACCCGCGGCTGGTGACCGGTGAGCAGCTCGTTCTGCACCGCGCCATCGCTCGCCGCGCGGAACAGGAGTCGGCAGAAGCGCCGGTAGGCATCGAGCAGCGAGTCGTCGAGCGAGCGAATCGACCCGTCGTTGCAGAGGTTGAAGCGCGCGCCCGACCGTGTCTGCTCGAGAGTTTCCTGTACCTGCCGCGCCAGTCGCGCCGCCAGCTCGTGGTGCGACATCGACTCGTCGGCCGCCGCTCCGGCGCGGGTGTCGCCCTCTTCGACGAACACACCCTCCAGGGAGCTGCGCAGAGTTTCGAACATCGCCTCGAGTCCGTCGCGCTCGACGCGCGGCGCCGCTGCCACGCCAGTGTCGACCTCGTCGGCCTCCCATTCCGCAGCCTCCGCTTCCTCGAAGTCGTCGTCGGCAACGGCGGCGTGCGAGCCGTTGGTCGGCGCCGCCTCGCTCGCCATCGGAGCTTCGACCGCTTCGACCGCGGCCGGCTCTTCGGCCGCGGACCGCGCGGCGATTGCCTCTTCGATCACGCTGGTGACGCCCGCCGGGGTAAACGGCTTGGTGATGTAGCTGACGACGCTCGGGATGTTGTCGTAGGCTTGGCGAATCTCGGCGCCCTTGGCCGAGATCAAGACGATCGGGATCCCGGCCGTTTCCGGCGACTCGCTCAGCTTCTGGCAGACGTCGGCGCCGCGCATGTCGGGCAGGATGAAGTCCAGCAGGATCACCTCCGGCTGGAAGGCGAGCGCCTTCTCCACCGCCTCGGTGCCGCTGGCGGCGAGCTCGAGCTCGTATTCGGCGGGATCGAGGACCAGCTCCATCGCTTTGCGGATGGTGGCGCTGTCGTCGACTGCGAGTACCTTCGGTCGATCACTCATTTCAAATAGCCTCGTCTCGAGCTGCGCGGCGCTCAGCGCGCGCGGCGTTTCCGTTGCTCGAGGGCAACGGCCTCCATGGAAGAGATGAGAAGTGCGGCCGAGCTCTCGGAGATGCGCTCCGGGTGCTGACCGAGATCGCGCTCGACGAACGCCACCCTGCCGGCGTCGTGGGCGAGAATGCTCTTGAGCGCCATGCGCCCCCATTCGGCGCCCTGCTGGGCATCGATGACGCGACCGCCGGCGACGAACACGCACCCGATCTGCGCCCCGTCGGCACCGTCGATGTCGATCGATCCGGTTTGACCGGCGCCGGCACGGCGTACGATCTCGGCGGTCAGACGTTCAGCCAGCGAAGGGCCGGAATCGGCACCCGACTCCAGGTCGGCATAAGCCTTGACCACCGCGCGCGCCGCGGCTGCCGCCTTGGGACGACCGTTGCGCCCGCAGAGGCGACCGAAGACGCGAACGTTCTCAGCCGACGGCGTATTGCAGACCTCGCTCCACACCTCGCTCATCTGACGATCGCGCTGGGCATAGGCCTTGGCTCGCGTCCACACCGGCTCGAGTGCGTCGCGGCGGGCCCCACTGAGCAGACGATGCGGATCGAGGACCACGACCATGCGGTCGTCGAGCTGGACCACGTGGCCGACCGGGATCCCGCCATCGCGCACCAGGCTCGACGGTACGGGCGAGTGAGCATCGAGCTCGAGGTCCTGGACTCCGGACACCTGGTCGATCGCGATCGCCAGCTTGTAGCCGCCCGACTGGATGACGACATAAGCCGCGCGTTCGGTCTCGCCGAGCACGCCGGTGAGATCGAAAGCCTCGCGCAGATCGACGATCAGCGCCGGCTCTCCCCGATGCAGGAGGAAATGCTGCCACGGCCCCTTCTCGACCCGCACCCGGTGACGGTCGACGGCGCGCGTCTCATAGACCGCCTCGACCCAATCGAGGTGGACGCTGAACAATCCATCGTCGACCAGAAACACCAGCACGCGTTCGGCTTTCACATCGCCGGTGGCTACCGGTCGGTTCGCTGCCAGATCCATTCATAACCTCCAAAAGTCACCACAAAGGAGCGGTTCGAGTCCGCCCCCCTCAGCCAAAGCAAAGCGCATGCCACGAGTTGCGCGTCGAGCCCGGGCCACCGCATTCCATCTGCCAAGTGACAACATTTGACGCTGCGGAGCGCGATAGGGTGCATTCTCGCCGCGGCGTCAACGATCACCACGTCCAATTTTCATCGATGAGTATGACTCAGCATATGACACATCGGGTGGGGGGTCGTGAATAGGGGCGACTCCCCACCCGCGACGACCGTCCGCGGGGGCGCGCCGCGGCGCGTCGGGTGCGCGAGGGATGTGCTTGACAATCCGAGCGGCTAGCCCTGATATGCCGCCATGCGTTTCATCCTCATCCTGTCGATCACACTGATGCTGGGCGGCTGCGGCTCGCCCTATTACAACGTCCCGATGTCTCCGCCGAGCGCCTATCTCGACGGAGAAAAGGCCCTCGAGCAAGGCAAGTACGAGGAAGCCGAACGTCACTTCTCGTCCTACCTGGAGAGCGGGCGCGAGTCGTACCGGGCGCGCAGCCTCTATCAGCTGGCGCGTACGCGCTACCAGCAGGAGAACTACGAGGGGGCGACCGCGGCCCTCAACCGGCTCGACGAAGAGTTCCCCGACTTCGGCACCAAGCAAACCGCGGCACTGCGCGGTGACTTGCTCTACGCTGACGGACAGCGCATGGATGCGATCCTGCTGTGGGAGGAAGCATACGCGCACAGCAGCGACCCGGAACGCGAGGCGCTGCGCCCGCGCATCGCCGCGGCGATGGTTTCGGTGTCGGACGAGGAGGCGGAGGAGCTCGCGCGCAGCCTGACCCAACCGGACATCTACAACATGGCCATCGACCGACTGGCGGGGCCGGCCCCCGACGAAACCTGGGAGGTCGCCGATCCGAACGCTCTGGCGGCGGCAGACCTCGGCAGCGAAGACGAGGTACTGGCCGACGTCCCCAACGGCCCGGGGGTTGCGACGGTGGCCGCCAGTGAGACGTCCGCCGAAGAGACCATCGTCGTCGCCGACGACGGCGAGGAGATCGTCGTCGCCAGCGTCGAATCGGAAACGGTCGAGGAAACGATCCTCGAGCCAGTCGGACCGCGTGGCAAGATCGGCTGCCTGCTGCCGCTCACCGGGCCGTGGCGGCAGCTCGGCCAGGCCGCGTGGGACTCGTTGCAGCAGAGCTTCGCCGCCGGCGACCTGGTCATCCGCGACACCGGCGGCGGCGCCGCGGAGACCCGCGCCCTGACGCGCGAGCTGATTGCCGACCCGGCGGTCATCGCGATTCTCGGTCCGATGCGCGACGACACGATCGCGGCGGCGCGCAGCGAGGCCAAGAAGAGCGGTATCGCAGTCGTGCCGCTGCAGAGCCGAGCAGCAACCGGAAGCGAACGCGGCGACGAGAAGGCGCTCGCCACCTACGCAGTGAAGAACATGCAGCTCGGGCGGATCGGGATCATCACGCCGCAGGCGGACGGCAATCCGGTCTTCGCCGAGACCGTCCGCACCCTCGGCGGCACGATCGTCGGCACCCACCGGTACCAAGCCGACACGGCCTACCTCAGCGGAGCGCTCGCGGTGGTCCAGCAGTGGCTGGACGGGGGTGGAGTCGACGGCGTCTACATCGCCGACGCGGCGGTGCGTTCGGCCGAGATCGCGACTGCGGCTCGCGCCGTGTCGCCCGACCTGGCCCTACTCGGCAATACCGCCTGGAACGATGCCGACGTGCTGCAGGCGAGCGCACCGACCATCGAAGGTGCGGTCATCGCGACATCGGCGGCAAACGTCGCGGTTGCGACCAAGATCCGGGCCGCGGCGCGTGCCCTCGAGCAGGTACAGGCCACCGGCAGCGGTCGCCAAGCGGCGGCGAGCCGCCTCGCCAACCTCGAGGCCGGCGCCGACGGCGCCAGCACGCTGCTACAGATCGTCGGCGGAACCGCGGTACCGATCGCTCCCTGACCCCTGCCGGCCTCAGTGAGGGTGCTCGGCCAATGCCTCCGTCGTACTCTCCAGTCGATCGCTCAAGATCGTCGTCAAATTGAGAAACACCTGCGCTGCGATACGCGGGTAACGCCGCTGGATCCGCGTGAGAAACGCCCCGTCGAGCACCAGGTACTCGGTGTCGTCGCGGGCGACGACGTCGGCCGAACGCGGCCGATGTCGCACCAGCCCCATCTCGCCGAGCACGTCGCCGCGTCCCAAGCTGCGAATGACGCTCTCCCCCTCGGCACGTCGCACGTCGACGACGCCGCTGAGCAGCACGTAGAGCTCTTCCTTGAGCTCACCGCGGCGGGTGATGTGATCGCCCGGCCGCGCTGACGCCATGTGCGCCATGAGCACGACGATTTTCGCCTGAAAGGGACGCAGGCCGTGGAACAGCGGGATCTCCTGGTGCGGTCGCGGGCCGAGCTTGACGAACATCAGGTCCCAAACCGTGATCAGCGTGGTCGTCATGACCAGGGCCGGGAGCAACACCAGATCGGTGAGCAACGCCACCAGCATCGTCACCCCGGCGAGAAAGCCGAAGTGCCGGATCGGGATGAAGTTCGACAAGCAGACGATCGAAAACCCGAGACAGAGCGCGACTGACGTAAAGATGATCGGGCGTCCGACGGTTCGGCCGACGTACACCACCGCCTCCTCCTGGCTGCCGGTGCGCCGCACCTCGGCGTTGAAGGCGGTGAGGTAGTGAATGGTGTCGTCGATCGCGATGCCGATCGCAATCACCGCGATCATGCTGGTCGAGATGTTGAGCGTGATACCGGTCGCACCCATCAGGCCGAACAGCACGATGATCGGAAAGATGTTGGGCACCAAGGAGAGCAGTCCGGCGCGCAGGGACAGGAACAGGAACGACATCAAGACCAGCAACACCAGCAAAACCTGGGACAGGCCGGTGATCTGCGCCCGGGCGAGCGTGTCCGCCGATTGGTTGAGCAAGACTACCGAGCCGGTGACGTGCACCCCCATGCCGCGCCGGAAGCGGGTGCGCGCAAACTCTTCGACTGCGTCGACGAAAGCGCTGACTTCGGCGGAGCCGGAGAGCCGAGAACGCACGAGAATGTTGGCGCGGCTGAAGTCGGGCTTCACCACCGGTGCGACGTCGGCCGGATTGATGAACACCGCTATCTGTTGCAGGTCAGCCTCGGTCGCCGGAAGGAAGTGACGCGACCCCGGGTTGAGCGCCTTGTGCACCTGCGACAGGTAGTCGGCGATCGAGAAGCTGGTATCGACTCCCGGCTGCTCGGCGATGAACTGCTGCAAATCGTGGATCGCCGCCAGCACCGGCAACGAGTTGATCGAACCGGGGCCGTCGCCATCAACGGTCACGTATATCGGCTGGGTCCCCCCCAACGCCTCGGCGATGCGGGTGTTCTCGGCGACGATCGGGCTCTCGTCGGTGAAGAAGCTCAGGTAGTCGGTCTCGACGACGATGCGCGAGGTCAGGTACCCAGCGCCGACGGAGATCAGTCCGGCAACCGCGAGCACCAACCAGCGGTTGCGGATCGCGAACTTGCCGAGGTTTTCGAGAAGTCGGCCAACTGCACCGCCGGTCTCGAGGCCGAACGATCCGCGCTGCGGGCGCGGCGACAGCATCAGCGACGCCGGCAGGAAGTACATCGACATGAGGAAGATCGCAGCGATACCGAACACCGCGTAGGTGCCGAAATCGCTGATCGCCGCGATCGGATTGAAAATCAGCGTCGCGAAACCGATCAGCGTAGTGAGCGAAGCGATCGACACCGGCAGCCGTGAGTGCTCCATCGTCGACGACACCACCCAGGTCTTGGACTGCTCGGTGTCGACCGTCTGGTAGTAGCGACTGACGATGTGGATCGCGTAGGCGATGCCGATCGCCATCAGCAGTGGCGGCAGTACCAAGGTGCCCATGTTGATGTCGCGGCCGGTGAGGACCATCACCCCGATCGTCCACACGACACCGATCGAAACCGCCGCCAACGGCAGCAGCACACCGCGCACGGTGCGGAACGAGAGCGCGAGGACGATCACGACGAGCACGAACGACAGCGGCAGGAAGCGAATCAGGTCCTGCTCCATCATGCGGGCGCCGAGCACCTTCATCGACTGGATGCCGGTGATCGCGTAGTCGAAATCGCCGGCGCTGGTGGCGACGCGGGCGCGAATCTGGCCGTCGATGTCGCGCGCGAGAAACTCTTCGTCGCTCAGCAGCTCGAAGAGAATGACGATGCCAGTCGCCCGCGCGTCCTCGGCGACCACGTTGCCGACGTAGAGCGGGTTGCTCATGATCTTCTCGCGGAAGACCTCGGCTTCTTCCTGGCTCTTCGGCGGCTCGCGCAGCAGCTTGCCGATACGCAGTCCGTAGTCGCTCGACTCGACGCCCTTGACGTTGGTCAGGCTGAGCACCTCGCGCACGCCCTCGATCTCGGCAACCGACTCGGTGATGCGGCTGATCGCCTCGAGAGTGTCGAGCGAGAATACGTCGTCGGCAAAGACCGAGACGACGTTCGCCTCTTCGCTGCCGAAGTCCTCCCGCACTCCGTCGTAGTAGGCGCGCGCGGCGTCTCCCCTCGGCAGCAGGTTCTCGACCGCGGCATCGACGCGGATACGGAGCGCAAAAGAGCCGAGGATCAGGGTGACGATGCCGATGATCGCCAGCGTCGCCCGTGGGCTGCGAATCGGCAGCTCGAGCAGTCGAGAAACCATGGCGCAGCCCATGACAGCCACCCGCGAGGCGGTCAAGCTCGCGATGAGAAATCGGCCCCCGATACGAAATCGGCCCAAGCCGATTTCCCTACCCGAACTTCTCCCCCCACGGGGGAGATGCCCCGGTAGGGGCAGAGAGGGCTGACAGAGACGACTTCGCCGCGCGCGGCGAAGCACCGCATTCAGAAAACTGAACAACGCAAAGGAGCGAAGGAGCAAAGGAGCGAAGGGGATGGTGTGTCGGCTACGCCGACATTGTCAGAGATTCCCTCTCCTTGTTCCTCCCCCATAGGGGGAGGAGCTCACGATTCCCTCTCCCTACGGGAGAGGGTTAGGGAGAGGGCGCCGCACGGCGAGTGGCCTTCCACCTGCCAGCTCTGATCGCTAGTCTACTGGCTGCGCCGCAGGCGGGCGCAATTCACGCAGGCACTGGAGGAAGATCGATGGAGCTCGACGGCAAAGCAGCGCTGGTAACCGGATCGGCGGTCGGCACCGGTCGCGAGACGGCGTTCGCGCTGGCGCGGCTCGGCTGTGACGTCACCATCAACTACTCGAAATCGTCGACCGAGGCGGAGGAGACCGCGGCCGAGATCGAACGCGAAACCGGACGCCGCGCCCTCTGCATCCAGGCCGACGTCGCCGACGATGCATCGGTGCGCAATCTGGTCGCCACCCACGTCAAGGAGCTCGGGCGACTGGACGTTCTCGTCAACAACGCCGGCACCACCGCCTTCATCCCGCACAACGAGCTCGACAAGGTCGGCGAGGACGACTGGGACCGCATTCTCGGCGTCAACCTGAAAGGGGCGTTCTACGCGGTGCGCGCCGGTGTCGACGCGCTGCGCGAGGCGAAAGGCGCCGTCGTCAACGTCTCGAGCGTCGCCGGCGTGATCGGCATGGGCAGCTCGATCCCCTACTGCGCCTCCAAGGCGGCGCTCAACAACATGACCGTCACTCTGGCGCGGGCGCTGGCGCCCGAGATCCGGGTCAACGCGGTCGCCCCCGGGTTCATCGACACGCGCTGGTTCAAGCAGCTCGATGGCTACGAAGTGATCAAGGAGATGAGCGCCGACCGGGCGCCACTCAAGCGCGTGTGCCAGCCCGAGGACGTCGCCAAGAGCATCGTCGATCTGGCGACCTCGGAGCTGATCACCGGACAGGTTCTGGTCATCGACGGCGGCATGAGCCTGGCAGGGTGACGCGACCGCGCTGAGCTCGGCGGCAAGCGCCGGCCCCGCCAACGATGAAGAGAATCGCGATCGTCAATCGCGGCGAGGCCGCCGGTCGCTGCATTCGAGCGATCAAGGAGCTGCGCCTGCGCGAGGGCTGCGAGCTGACGGCGATCGCGCTCTACACCGAGCCCGACCGCAGCGCCCCGTTCGTTCGGCAAGCCGACGTAGCGCTGTCGCTCGGCGCGGCGATGCGTCCCGGTCGCGACGGCCGCACCCGCCCCGCCTACCTCGACCACCCGCGCGTGCTCGCCGCCTTGCGCGCCAGCCGAGCCGACGCAGTGTGGCCGGGCTGGGGCTTCGTCGCCGAGGCTCCCGACTTCGTTGCCTCGCTCGAGGAACGCGACATCACGTTCATCGGACCGAGCAGCACGGCGATGCGCGCCCTTGGCGACAAAGTGGCCGCCAAGCAGCTGGCCGACCGAGCCGAGGTGCCGGTCGCCCCCTGGTCGGGCGGCCCCGTCGGCGACGACGCCGTCGAAGTGGCTCGCCGCATCGGCTACCCGCTGATGATCAAGGCCAGCGCCGGCGGCGGCGGACGCGGCATCCGCCGGGTCCGCGGCGAAGAGGAGCTACTCGACGCCCTGCCCCGGGCCCGCGCCGAAGCCGCCAACGCCTTCGGCGACGACGCCGTCTTCCTCGAGGCCTTCGTCGACCAGCCGCGGCACATCGAGGTGCAGATCGCCGCCGACCACCACGGCAACGTCGCATCCTTTGGATTGCGCGACTGCTCGATCCAGAGACGCCACCAGAAAGTCATCGAAGAGGCGCCGCCGGCCGGCCTCGCCATCGACGTCGGCGCAGCAATCGAACAGGCTGCCACCCGCATCGTCGCCGCCGCCGGCTACACCGGCGTCGGCACCGTCGAATTCCTGCTCGACCGCGACGGAGCCCGCTTCTACTTCCTCGAAGTGAATCCCCGACTGCAGGTAGAGCACGGGGTCACCGAAGCCGTGCGCGGTTGCGACCTGGTCGCGCTGCAGATCCGCATCGCCCGCGGCGAGGCGATCGAGGCGCCGCAACCGGCGCGTGGGCACGCCATCGAAGCGCGCATCTGCGCCGAAGACCCGGGCAACGACTTCGCCCCGGCCCCCGGCCGAATCGCCCTGCTCGATCTGCCGATCGGCCCGGGAATCCGCTGTGATTGCAGCGCCGCCACCGGCACGACGATTCCCTCCGAGTTCGATTCACTGGTCGCCAAATTGATCGCCCACGCGCCCACCCGCGAGGAGGCCGTGGCTCGATTGCGCGCCAGCCTCGGCGACTTGCGCCTGGTGATCGCCGGCGGCGCCACCAACAAAGGCTTCCTGCTGAACCTCCTCGAAGCCCCGGAGGTGCGCAGCGGCGGCGTCGACATCGGTTGGCTCGATCGCGAGCTGGCGCGGCTCACCGACTCGCAGTACGCGGAGCAGGCGCTGGTGGTCGCGGCGATCCTCACCTATCTGCGCGAACGCGCCCTGCAGCGCCTCAACTTTTACGCCGAGCTCACCCGTGGCGAGCCGAAGTCGATCCCCGCTACCGACGGCCAGACGGTCGACCTGATGCTCGCCGGCACAGCCTACCGGATCCGCGTCCTCGGCCTCGGCGACTGGCGCTACCGCGTCGAGCTGGACGGAGAGACCTGCACCGCCCAGCTGCTCGACCAGGAACCGCTCGCATGCCAGCTGGCGATCGGCGAGGAACGGTACGCGGTCGAGTATTCGGAGAGCAGCGGAGCAATTCAGATCGAGGTCAACGGGCACCGCCACACGATTGCCCGCGACCACGCCGGAGAGCTTCGCGCGATCGCGCCTTCGGTGGTCATCTCGATCGACGTCGACGTCGGCGACGTCGTCGCGGCCGGCCAGCAGATCGGGATTCTCGAGGCGATGAAAATCGAAAGCCGCCTGAGCGCCCCGATTTCTGGCACCGTGCAGGAGATCCGGGTCGAAACGCACCAGCGAGTCGCTGCCGGCGACGTTCTGCTGGTGATCCAAAGCGACAACTCGACCGACGTCGCGCAACGCCCCCGGCTGGGGCTTCCAACCACCGCCGAAGACGACTCGGCCGCGGCGGCCGCACTCGACACCATAAGCCCGCGCATCTTCGCCGGCGACCGCTTCGTGCGCGAGACGGCGCGGCGCGCCTTCACCGGCGCGGTACGGCGGCTGCTGCTCGGCTACGACGTCGAAGCGAACGAGATCGCGGCGCTCGGCGAACACTTCGACGCCGCGCTACCGGCCGAGGCCGAGGAGGACGTGGTACGCGAGCTCGGCGAGATTCGCGGCCTGCTCCCTCTCTTTGCCGACGTCGAGGCACTCTTCTCACGACAGCTGCGCCCGCTCGGCGACGGCTCGGCCGGGCGCTCGAACGACGCGATGCTGCGCTCGTACATGGGTCGAATCGAAACCCAGGGAGCTGGGCTCGACGAGGAGTTTCGCGCCCGCTTGCGCAAGGCCCTCGCCCACTATGGTGTCCGCTCGCTGGCCCCTTCCGAGGAGCTCCAGCGGGCGCTGCTGCGCATCTACGCAGCGCGCAAGCAAAGCACCCACCGCTACCGCATCGTCGAGGCGGTGCTGCGTCACCTCGGACGGCTGGCCCAGGCGGGCCTGGCGATCGACGACGACGCGGAGCTCGCCGACGCGCTCGGCACCTGCATCGTCCTGCGGGGCGACGTCCCCGGCGCGCTCGCCGACGCCGCTGCGGAGATTCGCGCGGCGTTTTTCGAGGCCCCGGAAGTCGCCCGGCGAACCAAGCTCGCCGGGCGCGTGCTCGAAGCCACCGTGAAAGAAATCAACGCCGACCCGGACTCGGCCGAAACGCGCGAGATCGTCGAGGCGCTGAGCGACGCCGCGGCGCCGATCTTCCAGGCGATTCTCGCCGGGGTGCTCGAGTCCCGTCCATCCTTCTCGACCCTCGCCGCCCAGGCCCTCGCTCTCCGCTGCTACGCGCCCAGTCGTCTGCGCGCAGGCTCCAAGCTCGCCGACGCGCCCGCGGTGACCGAGATCGAGCTCGAGGACGGGCGGTCGGTGATCGCCGTCGCCGGACGCGCCGAGGAGATCGAGTCGGCATGGGAGAGCGTCTGCAACAAAGTCGGCAGCCGGCCATCCCATGCGCTGCTCGAAATCTACCCGTTCTTCGACGACGAGGTGGGTCGCGACGAGCTGAGCCGCTACGCGCGACGGCTGTTGGCGCAGCGAACGCCAGCGCAGCAGCAGGTGGTTTTCACCCGCCCCCACCCGACGGCCGGGGAGTGCTGCCAGGTGTTTCGCGATGGCGCCGCGGAGGAAACCCAGGGGCTGCATCCGGAGACCCGCAGCCGTCTCGGGCTGGGACGATTGCAGGCGTTCGCGATCGAGCGACTCGACGCTCCCGCCCCGCTCTACTCGTTTCACGCGCGAGCCGACGATCGCCCCGACGACCAGCGTCTCTTCGTCTACGGTGAAGTCCACGCCGCGGTGCCGGGGCACGCCGGAACGCTGCACGAGGCGTCCTTCGTCCAGGTCTTCACCGCCGCCGGCCGCTGGCTGCGCCGACTGCGCAACGAGAATCCGGAGTGGCGGCGCCTCCACTGGAACCGAATCGTCCTCGGCGTACGCCCGTCCTTCTTCCTCACCGAGGAGACCTTGCAGCGACTGATGGGAGAGCTGCTGCCGGCGACCCGTCATCTCGGTCTGGATCGCATCCTGATCCGCATGACCCTGCGCAGTGCCGACGCAGACGGCAGCGACGAAGAGCGCGAATTGGTGATCGAGCCGATGACCGACGGCGCGCCGAGAATCGAGTGGCGCGAGCCCCACTCGGCACCGCTGACGCCGGCGGATCGTCACGCCCAGGGAGTCGCTGCGGCGCGCCGGCGCGGCCTCGTCTACCCGTACGACGCCATTCGAATGTTCTGCAGCGGCGCCTACGAGGGCGACACCTTCGAAGAGCTCGACATCGACGACGGCGGCGCGGCGGTGGCGCGTGGCGCGGCCGCGCCCGGCACCAACCGCGCCGGAATCGTCTTCGGTATCGCCAGCGCCCATACAGCCAAGTTCCCGGAGGGGATGCGACGCGTCACCATTCTCAGCGATCCGACTCGCGGCATGGGCGCCTTCACCGCCGCCGAGACCGATCGCATCCTCGCCGCGCTCGACCTTGCGGCGCGGGAGAAGCTGCCGGTCGAATGGTTCGCCACGTCCGCCGGCGCCCGCATCGCCATGGACAGCGGCACCGAGAACCTGGACTCGGTGGCGACCGTGGTGCGGCGCATCGTCGAGTTCACCCAGGGCGGCGGCGAGATCAACCTCGTAATCACCGGAACCAACGTCGGCGCGCAAAGCTACTTCGACGCCTTGTCGACGATGCTGATGCACACCCGCGGGATCCTGGTGATGACCGCGGCGAGCTCCCTCGTCCTCACCGGCAAGCGGGCGCTCGATGCGTCCGGTGGAGTGTCCGCCGACGACGAGCGCGGCATCGGCGGCTTCGAGCAAATCATGGGGCCGAACGGCCAGGCGCAGTACTACGCGCGGACTCTGGAGTCGGCCTACGAGATTCTCCTCAGGCACTACGCGCTGACCTACGTCGCGCCCGGCGAGAGCGGGCCGAGGCGGTCGGCCACCACGGACTCGGCCGATCGCGACATCGCGCAGTCGCCCTGTTCGCCCGAGGACTGGAAGGACGCCCCGGCCAACGCCACGGTGGGCGATTTCCTGAGCGCGGCGGCCAACCCCGAGCGCAAGAAGCCGTTCGCCATCCGGCCGGTGATGCGGGCGCTGGTCGACGCCGACGGCGATTGGCTCGAACGCTGGGCGGCGATGCGCGGCGCCGAGAGCGCGGTGGTCTGCGACAGCCACCTCGGAGGACACCCGATCTGCCTCATCGGCATCGAGAACCGGCCGTTGCCGCGCGACGGTCACCCACCGCCCGACGGTCCGGCGGAATGGACCGGCGCCACCCTGTTCCCCCAGTCGTCCAAGAAGGTGGCACGGGCGATCAACGCGGCGAGCGGCAACCGCCCCGCGGTGATCCTCGCCAACCTGGCCGGCTTCGACGGCTCGCCCGAATCGATGCGCGAGCTGCAGCTCGAGTACGGCGCGGAGATCGCGCGCGCCGTGGTCAACTTCGAAGGACCGATTCTCTTCGTCGTCACCTCGCGCTACCACGGCGGAGCGTACGTCGTCTTCTCGACACGCCTCAACGACCAGCTGCGCGCCTTCGCTCTGCGCGGCTCCTACGCATCGGTGATCGGCGGCGGTCCGGCAGCCACCGTCATCTTCAGTCACGAGGTCGAGCGCCGCACCGACGCCGACCCGCGCGTCGCCGCTCTGCTGGACGAGCTGAAACACGCCCGCGGACGCCTCGAAAAAGCCGCGCTGCGCTCGCGGCTCGACAGTCTGCGCCGGACCGTCCACGCCGAGCACCGCGCCGCGATCGCCGCCGAGTTCGACCGCGTGCACTCGGTCGAGCGCGCGCAGCGGGTCGGCTCGCTGCACGAGATCGTCGACGACGACGAGCTGCGCCGGCGACTGATCGAGTACCTGGATAGCCAGTAGCCGATCGCTACTGGCTATCCGTTATTCCTCAGGGACAGCCGCTGCCGCCCGACGAGCAATCCGGCTCGACTCCGAACACCGACAGCCCCTGGGTGGCAACACGGGCGGTGTCGACACCGACGCCGCCGAACTCGTAGACGTCGATATCGAAGTCGTGCATGAACACACGCACGTCGGTGCAACGCGCGTCGAACAAGCCGAGCGGCACCAACAGATCGCCACCACAGGTGGCGCGCCCGCTCGAGTTCGGCTTGCAGGACATGCTGGAGGTCGCCAGGGTCTCGACCGTATCGCTGCCGAGGTCCGGACAGTCGCCGTCCGGGTCGACCGTGTCGTAGATCATGCGCACCTGCAGCTCTGCTTCGAGCGCGGCCGGCAGGATCACCGACGCCGTCGTCGCTTCCAGTCCGAGGATGCGAACGCGGCCGATCTTGCGCTTGCTATAGGGCTTCGGCTGCTTCAGCCGATTGACCAGAGCCGAGCCCGACTGAAACGTGAAGTTGGTGTCGCACGGTCCGGTCGTGCAGTAGGCCTGGACCATGCGCACGCGGGTCTTGGCGGTCGCCACTTCCTGAGCGGCGGCGCCATCGATCGCCAAGGCACAGATTCCAGACACGGCGAGCGCTCCGAGTAGCGTTCTCTTCATCGAATTTCTCATGATGCGAGCCCCCACCGTACTCACGGGCAACCAGAACCGCCGGAGTCGCAGTCCGGGGTTTTGCCAGTCATCAGGATTCCGTCCTGGGCGATCTTCTTCGAGTCGTCGCCGACTCCGCCGTCCTCGAAAACCTCGACGACGACATCCGAAAAAGTCTGCTGGACGTCCGTGCAGTCGGGATCGTCGAGCACGCCTGCCTCGAGAACGATGTCGCCACGGCAACTCACCGTGGTCGCGCCGCGCTGGCGGCAGCTCAGTGAGGAGGTCGCGATCGGAAAGGTCGAATCCGAACCGACTGCCGCGCAGTCGCTGTCCGGATCTACCGGCGCGTAGTTGACGCGCGCGGTCACCAACCCGTCGAGACTGGTCGGCAAGCCGCTCGGCGCGGTGCTCGAGACTCCGTCGAGGCGCAGCCGCCCGACCGAACGGCGGGTCAGGACCTTCGACTGCTTCATGCGCTTGAACTGGGCGGACCCTGCACGAAAATTGAAAAACGGATTGCACGGGCCCGTCGTACAAATCGCTCGCGCCATGCGCACGCGCACGGTCGCCGTCCCCTTCGACTGACCGAACGCCGGCGAAACGGCGAGCAAAACGACGACTCCGAGCGCGAAACTCGGGAGCTTCGGCATATGGTTCCCCTCCTTCGACTGCGCAGAGCGCCAAGCCAACCGAAAAGCAAGGCGCTATCGACATGCGAATTGCACTCTCAGTACTCGCACAGGTGCGCAGCTACGTTCAACACAATTGTGAGGCTCCGACCCGCACCCCCGGCGAGTCAAAAAATCTCAGATATTTTAGGGACTTAGTTAACGGCGTAGCGATCGTTGGCGCTCGCGGCGGACTGTCTTGGTCGACGCGCTGTGTTGCACAGATCCCAGCGACGCTGCCCCCCGGATCGGTCCACCGGTCGCCTCGAGATCGGTACCGCCTTCGCCCTTCGATATCCATACCTCCCCCGGTTTCGGACAGGCCAGGACGCTGGGGCCGTTTCCTCCGTGAATCGCCTGTCCCCGCCCGGCCGGGCACCGAGCCCACCGGCGCAGCAAGCTGGCCGCAACTGCCGATCCGTCACGCACCGCCCGTCGCCCCGCGCCGGACAAGATCGAAGATGGATATTGACCCTCCGCCAACCAGTCCGGATAATTTTTGGGATGATGAATCGCAACGCACCTATCGCCATTGGCTTGGTGGTCGTCGCGCTCGGCTTCGTCGGCCTGCGCTGGCTCGGCGCCGGTTCGGACGACCCGTACGACGAGTCCTATGCCCGCGGCGACGAGTACCAGCGCTATGCATCGCGCGGTGGCGACCAGGCCGACGACCGCCGCCACGGCGGCGAGGCGCGGCGACCGTACGCGCGCGAGTCGAGTAGATCGGCAGGTGGCAACGATCGCGCCGACCGCCAGGGGCGCGGCGACAGTCGTCCCGGCTTCGGCGACAAGGGAGGCGGCGGGGATGACCGCAACGGATCAGCCACGACCGTATCTGGCTCGGCGAGATCCAACCGCCCGGCGACGGGGGGAACGAGCTTGTCGCGCCGCAGTGGCGACACCATCGACCGCTCCGCCAGGCTTCGCTCGGCCGGAGCAGCCGGCGCGGCGGGTCAGGATACGGCCAACGCGCCGCGCCTCGACAGGCTGCGCAGCCGAGCACCGAGCGCCGATGCACTCGACGAGATCGACGCGGCGGAGGCAGATGGGGCCGAGGTCAAAGGCGACGAGGACGGGGTCGTCTTCGACCCGATGTCGGCCGACGTCCAGAAGAACCTGGTCGACCGTGGCACGAACGAAGATCCCGATGCGGTTCACAAGGTCGAATTCCTCGAGGACGAAGGCGGGTTCTACGCCGGCGAGGATTCGGTGTTCAGCTTCCCAGCGGCCGGCAACATCAACGGTACCGAGGGGACCATCAATCTGGTAGTCGAGCCCGAGTGGAACGGCTCCGACGAGGGAACCAACAACCTGCTGCGGGTCGGCCCCAAACACAGCTGGGGCAACCGCATGGTGATCACCAAGAACCACCAGTACTTGCGGTGGCAACACTTCGACAACCAAGGCACCGAGCGCGGCCTCGGCGTGCGCATCGACAACTGGCAAGCGGGCGACCGCCACCAGGTCACGGTTACCTACGATGCCGAAACCCTCGAGCTGTGGGTGGACGGCCAGCTGGTCGATTCGCGCCCCAGCGAGGGAGCGCAGATCGACATCAAGGACAACTCGACGATCGAGCTCGGGTCGGCCGAGAACCGAGCCGTGCTCGGCGGCGGCGCGCGCTTCTTCGACGTCTTCGCCCTCGACTCGAAGAAGCATCCGGGCGACCTCTGAAGTCGCCGGGCGCGGATGAGCTACGTGGGTTGCAGGTGACATCTGGTCAAGCCGATGTCATGCACCTACGGTGTGTCGGCTACGCCGACGTCATTTGAGATTCCCTCTCCTCAATCCTCTCCCCCATAGGGGGAGGAGGTCTGAAACTTCTCCCCCTACGGGGGAGATGCCCCGGCAGGGGCAGAGAGGGCGCCCGATGAAGAAATCGGCCCAAGCCGATTTCAGTACCAAAACTTCTCCCCCTACGGGGGAGATGCCCCGGCAGGGGCAGAGAGGGCTAACAGAGACGACTTCGCCGCTAGCGGCGAAGCACCTTTCCCGTCACGCACGCGCCGCAACGCAACCGCAGTGGTTAGAACTGAATACCGCCTCCGGCACTGTCGTAGGAATAGCTGCGCGACCCACTCGGAGAAGAAGCGAGTCCGGTGAACGAGGGGCTACCGCCGGAATTGTCGGCGGTCATCTCGATGGTGACGCTGTCGGACTTGTCGAAGCCGGGCAGGCCCGCCGTGCAGGCCGCGTTTGCGCAGCTCAAATAGACCTCGGTGACGTAGTAGTAGCCTTCCTCGGCGGTCGCCGCATTGCGCAAGTCGGACAGCGCATGCGCATCGAACGAACGCTGGCGATACTGAGCGTACTGGGGGATCGCAATCGCCGCCAGGATGCCAATGATCGCCACGACGACCAGCAATTCCATCAAGGTGAACCCACGTGAGCTCAGAACCGCTTTTCTCATTTGATCCCTCCAGGATTACGCACACGAATCGCGTATGCCCTGTTCCATGCAAGATCCCGTCCAACTTTGGCCCGGCTCAGGGATTCTGCTATGGAACCGCGCCGGGAAGCGCGGAAAAGGTCACCAGAATGCTGCAGGGCGCGGAGCCGCACTGAGCGTCGATTTTTTGCCGCTGCTTTGGCCGGCGAACCGGCGGGTGCGCCCTCTCATTCGACGAAGAAGGCCCCCATCAGGATGAACATCTCGTCCTCCGTGGTGAAGCCACCGCGCAGCGGGCAGGCGTCGCAATAGCCATCGCCGGCGCCGGGCGCGGTGTCACAGCTGGCGTCGCGCTCGGCCACCGAGCTGCCGCTGCAAGCGGCACCGACCCGGCCCTCGGTGCAGCCCACCGGGGTCTCGCAGGGGCCGCCGAGGAAGCCGGTGGTCTCCGGCGAAGTCGATTGCCGCTTGACCTCGTCGGGATCGCTCCAGCCGTTGTCGTAGAGCGAACAGTAGGTGACCGTGCGATCCGCCGCCCTGGAGCCGGGTCCGGGGAGTACCTTCGGCGGGTCGAAGCGTACCACCGTCGGATCGTTGTAGACGAGATTGGTGTACAGCAGTGCTTCTTCCGCCGTCGGCAGCGTGATCCCGGCCAGCAGGTCGTTGACCAACCCCACCAGCTCGGACACCGAAACCGAACCGTCGCCACCCCTGTCGGCCGTCGGACACGAGCTCAACGGAGCCCGCCCGAGGGCGATGTTCACACAACGAACCGCGTCGCTCACCGAAATGCTCCCGCTCTGGTCGCAGTCGCCATCGAGTGCTCCCGCCGTGCCGACGCATGCCGCTTCCGGACCGCACACGTCGACGCTCGGATCCACCGCGAGCGGCGAGCAGGCATTGCCGTCGTTCGGGCCTCCGTCGCAGGACCAGCGCCCGTCGAAGACGCGGAACAGCTTGCCGCGTTGGTGGGTGTGCGAGTTGAGCTCGAACAACCTGGTGTCCGGCGGGAAGACGTGATGGCGGCACAGCTCCTGCGCCGCGAACGCCGGCACGTTCATGTTGAAGATCGCGCTGGTGTCGAAAATCGTTTCGAGAACCTTCTCCTGCTCGTCGGGCTCGGCGAACTCGAAGTTCAGCCAGGCTTCGATCTTGCCCGCTTCGTCGGTCAGATTGAACGCGTGCGAGTTCCAGATGAGCAGACCCTTGAGCGGCAGCTCGCGATAGACCCGCGGTGGGAAATCCTGCTGCGACGAAGCTTCCTGGATCCCCGTGAACGGGCGTGAGGTCAGCCCGAGGCTGGGCGGCCCAAAGCCGTTACAGACGACCGCCGTGATCGCCTCGGTGCCGCACTCCGCATCGGCACCACAGAAACCGAGATCGGTCGGATCACACGGCTCGCCATCCTTATCGCCACCGCGGCAGAGATACTCGCCCCACACCGAGTGGTCGGGCGGCAGGTCGCCGACGTAGTAGTCGACGATCAGGTGATGGCTCAGCGGGTCCTGGCGAATCTGTTCGAAGTTGTAGCGGAAAGTGTCGCCACTCGGGCCGCGGTAGTCGAGCGGAACCTGATCGCTGACGTCGTAGTAGCTGGCAAAGCACACCTCGTCCTCGGTCTGTGCCGGCAAGGTCCACTTCGGCATGCGGATCTGAATCCCCGTCCCGGCCGGCGGCGGCTCGAGCGGGACGATCTCGATCGGTTTGGCGGGAGGCAGACAGGCGTCCAACAGCTCGCCGGTGCCCGGCACGGTGCCGGTGCGCGGCGCGCCCTGTTCGATCCACTCGCGCACCGCCTCGAGCTCGTCGGCGGAGAGGGCCTCGAGGCCGATCGGCATCGGCCGCAGGGGCGCGGTCCACTGCTCCGGCAGCGTCGCCGCGGCGAGGTTGAGGAACAGCAGGCTCTGGTCCTTCTGGCCCGGGACGACGCGCATGAGCCCGGCAATGCCGGAGTCGACGACCGTCTCGACCGGTTGCCCGACCAGGTTGTCGTACGAAGCGTCGGCGGTCAGCCGCAGACCGCCCGCCTCGGCGGCGCCGTGACAAGCCTGGCTGGTGCAGCCCTTGTTCTCGAAGATCGCCGCCTGGATCAGATCGTATGTACTGTCGAAGCTCTGCTCGCATTCCTGGCCGGCGACCGGCCCGGCCGACCCAACCGCGATTGCCACGAAAACGCTCCAGCCGACGATTCCTCGGTAGAAAGACATTCCCCTAGGCTAAGCGCTGTACGTCGTTGCGGCAAACCGCCTTGCTTTTGGACCGCTTCCGCCGCTACGACTCGGCGCCGAGGACTTGCGCGTGAACATCGACAAACTGCTCGAGCAATTGACGGTCGAAGAGATGGCTTCCCTGACCGCGGGAGCCGACATGTGGAATACCGTGCCGGTCGACCGATTGGGGATTCCGGCGCTGAAGATGACCGACGGACCGAACGGCGCACGCGGCTCGGCGCTGCTCGGAGCGGGGTCGGCGACGGCAGTCTGTATCCCCTGCGGCTCGGCCCTCGGCGCCACCTGGGATCCGCAGCTGATCGAACGGGTCGGCCAGATGCTGGGCGAGGAGGCGCGCACCAAGAACTGTCGCATCCTGCTCGCGCCGACCATCAACCTGCACCGCTCTCCCCTCGCCGGGCGCAACTTCGAGTGCTACTCCGAGGACCCTTTGCTCTCGGGCAAGATCGCCGCCGGGTTCGTTCGCGGCGTGCAAGCGCGAGGAGTCGCCGCCACCGCCAAGCACTTCGTCGCCAACGACGCCGAGCTGCAGCGCTACACGATGAGCTCGCTGGTCGACGAGCGCACTCTGCGCGAGATCTATCTGGTGCCGTTCGAAATCGCCGTGCGCGAAGGCGGGGCGATGGCGGTCATGACCGGGTACAACCGCCTCAACGGTGTCTACTGTTCCGAGCACGAGTGGCTGCTCGGCGTGCTCAAGCGCGAGTGGGGCTTCGACGGCATCGTCATGACCGACTGGTTCTCGGCCGGCGACACGATCGACTCTGCGGCCGCAGGGCTCGACCTGCAGATGCCCGGGCCGGCTCGTTTCTACGGGCCGGCACTCGCCGACGCGGTCGAGGCGGGAACCGTCCAACGCGACGCTCTCGCCGACATGGCCCGCCGGCTGCTCAGGGTGATCGACCGCGTGCACGCCTGGGAGGATCCGGCGGAGGCGGTCGAGCGCTCGGAGGACTTGGCCGAGCACCGCGCTCTGGCACGGCGGACGGCGAGCGACGCCGCGGTTCTGCTGAGCAACGACGGCACCCTGCCGCTCGACCTCGGCGAGATCCGGTCGATCGCCGCGATCGGCCCCGGTTGGGCGAGCGCGAACCTCATGGGAGGCGGCTCGGCTCAGCTGCGACCGCACTACCGGATCGCGCCGATCGAAATCCTGCGCGAGCGCATCGGCGACCGCGCCGAGATCCTCCACCAACCGGGCTGCTCGATCGAGCGCTCGACCCCGACCCTGACCCGACTGGACGCGACGACCCCGGACGGGCAGCCGGGAATCGCCCTCGATTTCTTCGCCAACCTCGATTTCGAAGGTCCGGTGGTCGCCCGCTCGCGGTTCGACGACGCCAATCTGTTGTTCGCCGGACCGCCACATCCCGAGGTGGGAGGGACAGATTTTTCGATGCGGGCGCGCTGCACGCTCGACGTCGAGACCAGTGGCGAGCACACCTTCTCTCTGATCCAAGCCGGGCGCGCCCGGGTGTTGGTCGACGGCGAGGTCGTGCTCGACGGCGTCACCAATCCTCCACCGCAAGGCAAGCACTTCTTCGGCATGGGCAGCGAGCAAGTCACCGCCACGGTCGTGCTCGAAGCGGGCAGCCGCGCCGAGATCGTCGTCGAGTACTCGAGCCGGGAGACCTTCCTGCTGCGCGGGGCGCGGCTCGGCTACCAACCGCCCGTCGCCGACGACCCGCTCGAGCTGGCGGCGCGGGCAGCGGCAAAGGCACAGATCGCCGTGGTGATCGTCGGCACCAACCACGAGTGGGAGTCGGAAGGCCACGACCGCGCCTCGATGGACCTGCCGGGCGATCAGAACGAGCTCATCGAAAGAGTCACCGCCGCCAATCCCAACACCGTCGTTCTCGTCAACAGCGGCGCCCCGGTCACCATGGACTGGGCCGACCGGGTCAAGGCCGTGCTACAGGTGTGGCTCGGCGGTCAGGAGATCGGCGCTGCCATCGTCGAGCTCCTGCTCGGCGAAGCCGAGCCGGCGGGGCGCTTGCCGACGACCATCCCGCTGCGCCTCGAGCACAACCCCTCGCACGGCAACTTCCCGGGAGAGAACGGCGAGGTGCGCTACGGCGAGGGAGTGTTGGTCGGCTATCGCTGGTATGACGAGCGGCAGCTGCCGGTGCGCTACTGCTTCGGACACGGCCTGTCGTACTCGCGCTTCGAGATCGCCGCGCCGCGCTTGTCGGCGAGCGAGCTCGATGGCAACGGCCAGATCGAGGTGCTCGTCGACGTCACCAACCGCGGCGACCGGCGCGGCGCCGAGGTCGTGCAGTGCTACGTCGCCCCTCCGGACGACTCGACGTTGTCGCGACCGCCGCGCGAGCTGCGCGCCTTCGCCAAGGTTTGGCTCGATCCCGGGGAAACCAAGACCGCCAGGCTCGAGCTCGGCTGGCGCGCCTTCGCCCACTGGGACCCGACCTTCGTCGACCGCCCGCAGCTGCTCGACAAGCTGGCCGGCATGGCGGCGATGCTCCCGGGTGGTGTCGGGAACAACGGTAGAACCCAGCCGGGATGGTACGTCGACGCCGGCACGCACCGAATTCTGATCGGCCGCTCGACGCAGGACATCTTGCACGAGGGCTCGATCGAAGTTGCCGCCGAACTCGGGCCGTTCCCGCCGGACCGAGACTAGTTCGCGCAGAAGTTTCTCTCGAGAAGAGAAACGCGATCCCACGACGCAAAGGTCCCCTGACGGCCGAGGCCAGAAAAAAAATTTTTCTCGCGCCAAGACGCCAAGGCGCCAAGGGGGTTTACAGCCGTTAGCGGCGCGGGCCGCCCGGGGAGCGGAAGAAGCCGTCGGCCGAGGTGCTGCCGCGCAGCATCTTGGTGCTGGCGATCGGCAGGCGTCGGAACTGCATGCGGTCGAACACCCGCTTGATCCGGTTGCGCAGCTCCTGGCGCTTGATCGCATCTTCTTCGGCGGCGGCGAGAGCCTCGACCGGAATCTCCAGCTTGCGGTTGCGGTCGCCGCGCGAAATGGTCAAGGCGATGCCCGCTTTGTCGCCCTCCTTGAGGGCGGTGACGAACTCGATCCGCTTGTCGATGCTGCGGATGATCGGGGTCAGTGCCTTGTTGGCGTCTTCGAGGGCGATCTTCATGGGGCCTCCTGGGCCGAATCCGGCTCGGTAATCAGTCCGTCAGGCGCCGTCGCGTTCGCCACAACCAAACCCGGGACAACTTCTCCAGATACCGGGGCTCCCCACCGCGAGTCAAGCGGGGCTGCTTCGCACCTGGGGACTAGGGGCTAGGGACTAGGGGCGGATGGTTGCTTTGGTTTTTGGCTCGGGTGGGGCTTGGCGGCACGGCTATAGGTCGGAGCGGGGGACGATTTGGCAGCGGGGCTCGGGGTGGGTGTCGGCGAGGACCCAGCGGACGCACATCGTGCCGCGACGGTGCCCGGCGGTGTCGATCCAGTTCGGCTGGCCGGGATCATCGGCGCACACCACCAATCGCACCGAGCCGTCGTCCTTGGCCACGGCCTGGCCGCTGTTCACGTGGGTGCGGCGGAATCTGTACTCGAGCGACTCGGCCCAGACGTTGCCAAGCTGGAAGTTCCAGTAGGCGCAGTCGGGTGGGTCGAGGTCGATTACCAAGGCCTGGTCGTCAGCCAGCTCCCAGCGGCCCAACCAGATGCGGATGTTGGGATCGCCGCCGACCAACCGATGCTGCTCCTCGTCCGGCAGGTGAAACTGGTTGACCGGCGCGTGCTGGTCGAAATCGACGACCCAATCGGCGAACCATTGGGCGCACCCCATGGCGTACATCGCGCCGCCCATGAGCAGGCCGGACGCCGCTTCCGGAGTCAATGGATCGGGCGCGCCCTCGGCACCGACGCATTCGATCTGCAGATCGACCGGCTGCTCGCTGCCTCGATCGAGAAAGGTTTGCCGCACCAGGATCTGCGAGGTCTCCGGCGACATGCGCAGCCAGTTGCCGGGTTGCTCGTCCTGGCTGGCGATGATCTCGAAAGAACCGTCCGGCTCGATCTTCAGCTCGGAGTCGTTGAGATGGCCGGCGCCGCCGGCGATCGTCTTGCGCGCGGCGAAGTTCTGGCTCTGGGCGGCGAACGACAAGTAGTGGATCGTGCCGCGCTTGCCGGTGATGCGGTAGGTATTGCGGCTGTTGACGGTGGCCGAAACGTAGAAGTTGTCGGGGTTGTCGAGCCCCATCTTGACGCCGTCCGGCATCGAGCGGAAGACCGGGAAGCGCGGCCCGGTGCGTTCCCCGAAGGACATCAACCCGGCGCGCAACAGTCGCGCGAGGTAGCGGTGGCCCTCCGCTTTCTCGAACGTATCCGCGGCGATATCCGAGCGCTGGAGCACCTCCCCAGCCTGCTTCAGCAGATCGCAAAACTCGGCCCAAGCCTCGCCGCTGTCGATCTTCGCTGCCGCACCTTCCGACATGCCGTCCTCCGATCAACGCGCCGCCGAGAGCTCGGTGGCGAGCTTCTGCGACATCTTGTAGTCGGCCTTGCCATTGGGGCCGCGAAACACCTCGTCGACGAGATAGACCTCCTTCGGCACCTTGTAGCCGGCGATCTTGCTGCGACAGTGCTCGCGCAGGCTCTTCTCGTCGACGCCCTCCTCGTCGCGGTCGGCCGACACCAAGGCGACGACCCGCTGTCCCCACTCGCGGTCGTCGATGCCGACGACCACCGCGTCGTACACCGCCCGGTGGGACTTGAGGGCGTTCTCGACCTCTTCGATGAAGACCTTCTCGCCGCCGGTGTTGATGCAGACCGAGCCGCGGCCGAAGATCTTGATGACGCCGTTCTCGTCGACCGTGGCGATGTCGCCGGTTATCGAATAGCGATCGCCGTCGATCTCGACGAAAGTCTCGGCCGACTTCACCGGGTCGCCGTAGTAGCCGACCGGCACGTGTCCGCGCAGGGCGACCTTGCCGAACACCCCCGACCCGGGTGCAACCGGCTTGAGATCGTCGTCGAGCACGGTGGTGCGGTCGTTCATTTCAAAGGTCAGTCCCTGGCCGAAGCTCTTGTGGTCGCCGCCACCGCGCCCCTGAAAACCGGTCTCGGTCGATCCATAGTTGTCGAGCATCGTGCAGTTGGGCAGGTACGTCTTGAGCTTGTCCTTGACCGGCTCGGAGAAGATGGCGCCGGCGGAGCCGATGACGAAGACGCTCGAGCAGTCGAGCTCGGCACCGGACGAAGCCTTGCGCTCGAGCGCGTCGGCGATCGGGCGCGCCATCGCATCGCCGACGATCGAGATGCTGACGATCTTCTCGCGATCGATCAGGTCGACGATTTTATCGGCGTCGAACTTCTTTTGATAAACCATCCGGTTGCCCGCCAGCAGCGAGATGAAGGTCGCCAACTGGGCGGCGCCGTGGATCAGCGGCGCGGCAATCATCATGGTCAGGCCGGCCCCCGAGGCGCGCGCCTTCTCGACCAGCTGCTCGAGATCGTCGATGTCCTCGCCGAGCGGCTCGCCGCCGCCGAAGCAGGCGAAGTAGGCGGCCTTGTGGGGCCACATAACCCCCTTCGGCATCCCGGTGGTGCCGCCGGTGTAGATGATGAACAGGTCGTCGTTGCTGCGTCCGGCGAAGCTGCGCTGCTCGGTTCCCGCCGCTACCGCATCCTCGAAATCGACCGCGTCGAGCTGCGACAGGTCGGCACCCGAGCCGTCGTCGACGGAGACGAAGAGCTTCAGGTCGGGGCAGCGGTCGCGGACCGCGGCGATGCGCGGCGCGAACTCGCGGTGGTGGACCACCGCCTTCAGGTCGGCGTTGCCGAAGAGGTAGACCAGCTCCTCCTCGACGTACCTGTAGTTGATGTTGATCGGCACGGCCGAAATCTTGAACGCGGCGATCATCGTCGTCGCGTACTCGATGCTGTTGTACATGTACGTGCCGATGTGGTCGCCCTTGCCCAGCCCCCGCTCGCGGAAGAAGTTGGCCAGGCGAGTCGCCCGCCGGTCGAGCTCGGCATAGGTGATTCGCTCGTCGTCGCAAACCAACGCTTCGTTCTCCGGAACCGCGTCGGCGATCGCCTCGAACAGATCTGCTATCTGGTAACTCTCCATCTCGTCCCCCTGGTTACGAAATCGCCGCGGTTTCCGGCTCGACCGCGAAATGCTCGGTGTAGAACCGAAAACGCTCACGCAAATCGCCGGCGCGCAAGCCGAGGTCGTCCAACCGGTAGTCGACACGGCCGAAACGCCCGCGCGGATGGGCTGTGCGGTAAGCGTCGATCTCGGCGATCGACGGCGCTTCGAGCGGTTGCTGCGCGCGGGCGTAGATGTCGCCGACCACCGCCATGTCGTCGCGCATGTAGTCGTGGAAGAGGACGTCCAGCGAACGCGCCTCCGGCACCTGCTGCCGGTCACGCAGGCAGGCGCGCAACATCTGCTCGGTGTTCTCCACCCAGATCTGGGCGACGCGCGGCACGTCGATCTCGTCGCGACTCATGCGCATCCCGTAGCAGACCATCGTCGCCGTCGAGGCGACGACCGACAGCGGGTCGCGGTGCGTGAAGATCACGGTGGCGTCCGGAAACACCTCGAGCAGCGGGCCGATCTGCTCGATGTGTTGCGGCGACTTGAGAACCCAGCGGCGGCCGCCGCGCAGCCAGGTCAGCACCTTGAGCACGCGCTCCAGATAGCGGTAGTGCGGCGTCTGGTCGCGCTGGCGATAGGCACGCCGCCAACCCGGCAGGTACATCATGGCGTCGAACAGCATCGTCGAGAAATCGATGGCGAGCAGCTGGATTTCTTCGTGCGCGTGCTCGACCGTCATCTCGTGCATGCAGCGGAAGTGCGGCATCACCTGTTCCTGGAACGACAGCGCCATCGCGCAGCGCTCCTGACGCGGGTCGCGTTCGCCGGCTTCGGCGCGCTCAGACTCACCGAGGACCGGCTCCAGGCTCTCCCAGTACGGCAGGTGGCGAAGCTGGGAATCGGCGGACAACAGACTGTGCAGATGCGTGGTGCCGGTGCGCTGCAGACCGGCAATCACGATCGGCGCGCGGATCTCGACGTCGAGGATCTCGGGGTAGCTGCGGATCGTGTCCTCGACGAGAAGCCGGTTCTTGGCCAGCTGGGTCAGCAGCGCGCCGATGCCGAGGCGGCCGAAAGGACTGAGCCCGGCGCTCTCCTCGATCGCGCCGAGCAGCAGGTCGAGCGGCTCGCGAAAACTCGGGTCGCCGAAGTCGTCGAGACCGGTCTGTTCGGACGCCGCGGCGAGGAGAGTGTCGGCATCGAGATCGACCGCCCCCGACAGCTCGACGGCGGTCCGCATCATGTCGCGCACCGCGCCTCCGAGCCGGGGCTTGGCGAGGTCGGCGATGCGAATGTTCTCGGGCTTGCCGGCCATCACCCGCCGATCCGGCTCTGATGCCCCTGCCAGTACTCGTCGCGCAACAGCCGCTTGTACAGCTTGCCGGTCGGGTGACGCGGCAGCTCGGCGCGAAACTCGACCGAGCGCGGGCACTTGATGTCGGCGAGACGCTCGCGGCAATAGCCGATCAGCTCGGACGCCAGGGCCTCGCCCGCGTCGCTCATGTCGACCGGTTGCACGATCGCCTTCACTTCCTCGCCGAAGTCCGGATTGGGAACGCCGATCACCGCGACGTCGTGCACCTTCGGATGCACCGCGAGAACGTTCTCGGTCTCCTGCGGGTAGACGTTCACCCCGCCGGTGATGATCATGTTCGACTTGCGATCGGTCAGGTACAGGAAACCGTCTTGGTCGAGCTTGCCGATGTCGCCGAGCGTGCTCCAGCCGTTGTCGAGAAAGCTCGCCGCCGTTTTGTCGGGCTCGTTGTGGTACTCGAAGCCGGGCCCCTTGGCCTCGCCGAAGTAGACGGCGCCCTCCTCGCCGACCGGCACCTCGCGGCCGTCCTCGCCGACGATGTGCACCTCACAGCCGACCGCTTTGCCGACCGAACCTTTGTGCCCCAGCCATTGCTCCGAGTCGCAGTAGGTGAGCCCGTTGGACTCGGTGCCGCTGTAGTACTCGTGCACGATCGGGCCGAGCCAGCGGATGATCTCCTCTTTGACTGGAATCGGGCACGGCGCGGCGGCGTGGATGACCGCCTGCAGGCTCGACAGGTCGTAGCGCTGGCGCGTCTCCGGCGACAGCTTGAGCAGCCGTACGAACATCGTCGGCACCCATTGGCTGTGCGTCACCCGGTAGCGCTCGATCGCGGCGAGCGCCGCCTCGGCGTCGAATCGTTCCATCACCACGACAGTCGCGCCGAGCCGGTGGAACTGGGTCGAGTAGCGCAGCGGCGCCGCGTGGTAGAGCGGTGCCGGGCAGAGGTAGACGGAATCCTGGCCGACACCGAACAAGCGGATGAGGAAGTTGGTCAGCCCTTCGCCGGCACCGAGCGGGCGGCCGGTGAACGCCGTCTTGACCCCCTTTGGCTGCCCGGTCGTGCCCGACGAGTAGAGCATCGGCTGGCTCTCGACTCGGTCGCCGAGCGGCTCGGCCGACTGGGCGGCGATCGCCTGCTCGAACGGTTCGAACCCGGGGATCTCGCCACCGACGCTCAGCCGCATCTTCAGCCTCGACAGCGGCTCGGTGATCGACGCCAGAGCTTCCGCCTTGGCCGGCGACGCGAGCAACACCTGGCTGCCGCTGTTGGCTACGATATAGGCGAGCTCGTCGGAAGTCAGCCGCGAGCTGATCGCCGTATAGTAGAGGCCGGCGTAGTGCGCCCCCCAGAGGATCGGCATGAACTCGGGGCGGTTCTCCATGCAGAAGGCGACGTGGTCTCCCTGCTGCAGCCCCGCGGAACGAAACAACCGCGACAGCCGATTGGCGGTCGCGTCGAGCTCGGCATACGAAACCGTCTCACCAGTGCCGGCCATGACGACGGCCGGGTGGTCCGGGGTCCGCTCCGCCCAGGTGCCCGGGTATCGATCGAGCGGCCTGGACATCAGGACGAAGCGGTTCCCATCAAACGGCGATTCCCGTCACGCAAGTGCCGAAGCAACGCCGATCAAGCCGCGGCAGCTCCGCGCAGCGCCGCGATGCGGTCGTCGAGGGTCGGGTGGGTGGCGAAGAACTGGGCGATGCCCTGCCCCTTGCCGCCGGAGATTCCGAAGGCCGCCAACTGATCCGGCAGCCCGGGCTGGTCGGCACCTGCCTTGAGGCGCTCGAGCGCGGCGATCATCTTCTCGCGACCGGCCAGCTTGGCCCCGCCGGCGTCGGCGCGGTACTCCCGCTGGCGCGAGAACCAGTAGACGATCAGGCTGGCGAGAATTCCGATCACCAGCTGGGCGACGATCGAAGTGATGTAGAACGCCGGCCCGTAGCCGCGCTCGGTCTTGAAGATGACCCGGTCGACGAAATGACCGACCACCCGCGAGAGAAAGATCACGAAGGTGTTCACGACGCCCTGGATCAGGGCGAGGGTGACCATGTCGCCGTTGGCGACGTGGCTGATCTCGTGACCGACCACCGCCTCGACCTCGTCCTTGTTCATGCTGCGCAGCAAGCCGGTGCTGACGGCGACCAGGGCGCTGTCCTTGCGCGCGCCGGTGGCGAAGGCGTTGGGCTGCGGCGTGTCGAAGATGGCAACCTCGGGCATGCCGATGCCGGCCATCTGCGCCTGCCCGCGGACGATTTCGACGAGCCAGCGCTCGGCGTCGTTCGACGGTTGCTCGATCACACGAGCGCCGGTTGCGCGCTTCGCCATCCATTTCGACATCGCCAGCGAGATGAAGCTGCCACCCATGCCGAAGACAGCGGAGAAGATGAGCAGCGACCGGAGATCGAGGTCCGATCCGTTCTCCTGCAGAATGCTCTCGACACCGAGCAGCTGGAGCGAGATCGCGAGCACCACCATGATCGCGATGTTGGTGATCAAAAAGAGGATGATTCGCTTCATGAAGAGCCTCCTTGGAATGGCCAGTATGCTACCTGAGACGGCGCAAAGCCGCGAATTTCAGCCGCATTTGCCAATCGATCCCAGATACTAACCACGGATCGGCGGGGATCAACACGCCGCGCCGCGGCGGGCGGCTGACGACGGCAGGCAGGCTCTTTTTCTCGCGCCAAGACGCCAAGGCGCCAAGAGGGGCCGGGGCATGCAGGCGGCGCTGGCGTCGCGCCGTGCCCCACCGAAGAGGTCCAAGCGGATCCCGAGATCTCTCGCTTGCGCGCTCATTTCTTGGCGGCTTGGCGCGAGAACCACCTTCTCAGCTGAGCCAGCGCGCCAGGCGGGTGCCGAAGAGGAGGCGGATGAACTTCTGCATTCCGTCCTCGGCCTTGCGGGTATACGGGTATCCGCCCTGGATGTTCCCCTTGCCCTTGCGGTCGGCGATGATCGGCTGGGCGTGGCAGTAGCCGCGCAGCCCCTCGGGGCCGTTGACCTGACCGAGACCGCTGTTCTTGCGGCCGCCGAACGGGGCCTCGGGAACGCCATAGGTCAGGGTCATGTCGTTGACGCAAACGCCACCGGTGTGGATACGGCTGGCGATCTCGATTCCCCGCTCGGTGTCGGTCGTCCACACGGTGCCACTGAGCCCGTACTCCGAGTCGTTGGCGAGCCGGATTGCCTCCTCTTCGTCGCGCACCTTCTTGATGGCGACGATCGGGCCGAAGGTCTCCTTGGTCATCAGATCCATGTCGTGATCGACCTCGGTGACCACCGTCGGCTCGAAGTACAGCCCCTTGAGCGCGGAGTTGCGGCCGCCGCCGACCAAGACCCGGGCGCCCTTGGCCACCGCGTCGGCCATGTGCGACTCGATGATGTCGAGCTGCGGATCCCAGAACACCGAGCCGACGTCGAACTCCCCGCAATCGGCCTGGCGCAGCTGCTTGGTCCGCGCCACCACCTTCTCGACGAAGGCGTCGTAAACCGACTCGACGACGTACACGCGCTCGGTGCCGCAGCAGTAGTGCCCGGTGTTCATGCACGATCCCAACACGGCGCCGTGCGCGGCGCGATCGAGATCGGCGTCGGCGCAGACGATCATCGCGTCCTTGCCGCCGAGCTCGAGGGTGAAGGGGAGCAAGCGCCGGGCGCACGCCTCGGCAACCTTGCGCCCGGTGGCGACACTGCCGGTGAAGGCGATCTTGTCGACACCGGACTCGATCAGTGCCGCTCCGCTGGCGCCGTCCCCCTGCACCACCTGGTAGAGATGCTTGGGGAACCCCGCGCCTTCGACCAGGCTGGCCAGCACCAGCGCCGAAAGCGGCGTCACCTCCGACGGCTTGTGAACGACCGCGTTGCCCGCCATCAGGGCCTGGACCAGGGGTGTCGCGGCGAGCACGACCGGCCCGTTCCAGGGGGTGATCAGACCGACCACGCCGAGCGGTTGGTAGATGACGCGCAGCGACTTGGTCAGCCGCATGACCCCGTGCAACTTGCGCTTCTGCGGCGCGAGGATCTCCTTGGCGTGCTTGGCATAGTAGGAGATCGCGTCGCACGACGAGAAGACCTCCATGCCGATCGCCTCGGTGCGCGGCTTGCCGGTCTCGGCGACCACCGCGTCGATGATCTCGTCCTGGCGCTTGACGAACTGATCGAGCAGCCGCATCAGCATTTCCGAGCGTTCGTCGAACGAGCGCGTCGCCCACTCGCGCTGGGCGACCCGGGCGCGCTCGACGGCAGCCCGCACCTGGTCCGCATCGGCGCACTCGAACTCGCCGATCGGCTCCAGCGAGGCAGGGCTGCGCACCTGCATACGACGGCGCGAACCTTCGGTTTCCAATGCTTCGACGATCGCCATGACTACAACCCCCGGGGTCCGGTGAATCATCCATGCTATCCGAAGCCCGGCCGCGATCCCAGCCGGGAGCAGTCCCTCCTTCGCGAACCCGCTTCTCAGAGCAGAGGGACTCCTGCTAGGCTTCTCCGAACGGAGGGTGGACATGCACTACCAACACATCAGCGTAGAGCCGATCGCCGCGTCGCTCGGTGCAGAGGTTCACGGGGTCGATCTCGCCGAGGTCGACGAGGCGACCGAAAAAGAGATCCGCGACGCCTGGAGCGAGCACCAGGTCCTGTTCTTTCGCGACCAGAAAATCTCGCCCGAGCAACACACCGGCTTCGCCCGCCGGTTCGGCGAGCTGCACGTCCACCCTGTCATCCCGTCGCGCAAGGACGAGGGCTTTCCCGAGATCGTCGTCCTCGAGAGCAGCGCCGAGGCGCCCTTCGTCGCCGAGCGCTGGCACAGCGACGTCACCTTCGAGCGCAAGCCACCACTCGGATCGGTCCTGCACGGCGCCGTCGTTCCCCAGGCCGGTGGCGACACCATGTGGGCCAGTATGTACGCCGCCTACGACGGACTCTCCGACGCCATGCAGCGCCTGCTCTCCGAGCTGCGCGCGGTGCACGACGGCAGCGGCTTCGCGCACATCGCCAACGAGGAGCAGAAGAAGGAGCTCGAGAAGGACTACATCAATACCCACCCGGTGATCCGCACGCACCCCGTCACCAAGCGCAAAGGCATCTTCGTCAACCAGACCTTCACCAAGAAGATCGACGGCATGAAGGATCGCGAGAGCCGGGCGCTGCTCAAGTTCCTCTACGACCACATGGAGTCGCCCGAGTACACCTGCCGCTTCCACTGGCGGCCCGGCTCGGTTGCGATGTGGGACAACCGTTGCACCCAGCACCGCGTCATCGCCGACAACCTGCGCGATCGACGGCGCATGGAACGGGTCACGATCTGCGGCGACGAACCGTATTAGCGCGCGACGCGCGCCGTCCAAAGCGCCAGCTGGGCCGGCGCGGCCAAAGCCGCTCCCGGCGGACCGCCGGCCAAAGCATCGGCTGGGCCGATGCGTCCAAGGGGGACGTCGGCTACCGAGCTTGGGTTGACTGCGAGGGGTTCCGTGCTAGTTACCACTTCGCGGGGTGGAGCAGTCCGGTAGCTCGTCGGGCTCATAACCCGAAGGTCGGAGGTTCAAATCCTCCCCCCGCAACCTGGCAAAGCCCTGCGGCGCACCTGCCGCAGGGCTTTCTTTTTTGCCCAACGCCGGTACCCGGGCAGCTCCCCCGGCGGCAAGGTCTCCGGCCGGAGCTCGCCACAGTTGTGCCCCGAAAGCCGGCCGACTACTGATTGCGGGCATGACTCGATATCCCGACGAACGGACACGAACGCGTCCGCGACTGTGGCTCGGCGCGGCACTGGCCCTCGCTTGCACCCCCGCCTGCCTCCCGGCGGCGACGATCTCGGTGAGCTCGGCGAGCGTCGACGCCCCCTTCGAAGAGGCAGAGATCTGCGTCAGCCTGGAGCTTCGCGCCGGCGAGGAGATCGCCGGGACCGAGAACGAGCTGATCTGGCAGTCGAGTTGCGCCTCGATCGCGCAGGAGTCGTGCGCCCCGAACCCGGCCCACGGCAAGATGCTCACCGACTCTCTGCGTCCGGGAGACGGCGGGTCGACCAGCTACAAGGCCCTGGTGTTGAGCTTCAGCGACACCAACCCGATCCCGGCCGGCGAGCTCTACTGCTGTCGCTTCGCCGCCAACCTCCAGAGCGAAGGCGAATGCTGTCAGATCTCGGTCGTCGCTCCGGGCGCATCCGACCCGGTCGGCCGCGAGGTCGCCGTCGCCGCGGCCGCGCCCGGTCGACTGTGTCTCGGCTTCGTCAACGAATCGCCAATCCCGACGCCGACCTCGGTGGCGACGGCGACACCGGTCCCACCGCAGACGCCACCGACGACCGTCAGCCCGGCGGCAACCGCCACGCTCACCGGCAGGGCGACCGCGACCTCGATCTCGGCGAGGCCGACGCGCACCTTGCCGAGCCAGCGCGCCGGCGACGACGACGGATGCGCGGTTGCACCTGCAGCGAAGCCTTCGTGGCAGATCGGCGCAGCACTACTGCTCGGTCTGTGGGCGCGCCGGCGCGACCGCTACGCCGGTCGAGGTTGAGCGCGAATGGACCAGAGCAGCATCTTCGGCCCGTTCTTCGCCATGCTCGGGCTGACGCTCGCGGTGTGGGTCTACATGTACGTGCGTCGCATCTCGTGGATTCGCGCCAACGACATCCAGCCCGACCAGCTCACCCCCAATGAGATGGCCCGCCTGGCGCCGCCGGAGATTTCGAATCCGTCGGACAACCTGAAGAACCTGTTCGAGATGCCGGTGCTGTTCTACGCCCTGGTGCTCTACCTCTACGTTACCGAACAGGTCGACCCGACGTATCTGGCCGCAGCCTGGGGGTTCGTCGCCTTCCGCGTCCTCCACAGCCTCGTCCACTGCACCTTCAACAAGGTCATGCTCCGCTTCAACCTCTACCTGGTCTCCAGCCTCGCCCTTTTCTACCTCGGCCTCCGAGCGGCGCTCGACTTCGCTTCTCGTTGACCGGGACCGGCGCGAGCCCCGAGGGAAACATCCGCCATGGATCAATCAGTCGTACACTTCACGACCGTGTTCACCGCGTTCTTCGCAATCATGAACCCGGTCGCCAACGCTCCGCTCTTCGTCGGCATCACCGACGGCCTCGACGACGAGACGCGGCGGCGAGTGGCGTTGCACGCGGTAGTGCTGGCCTTCGCGATCGTCGGAACCTTCGCCGCCGCCGGCGGGTGGATCTTCCACCTGTTCGGCATCTCGCTGCCGGCCTTTCGCATCGCCGGCGGCCTGCTGATCGGCCTGGTCGGCTATCACATGCTGCAGGGCGAGCACTCCTCGGTGCACACCCCTTCGGCCGAGGACAACCGCGCCAGCCAGGACGCGGCGCTCGACATCGCAATCACGCCGCTGGCGATTCCGATTCTCGCCGGACCCGGCACCATCGCCACTGCGATGAGCTACAGCATCGACGCCGGCGTGCCGGCGATTCTGCGGGTACTCGGCGCCTTCGCGTTGATGTGCGCGGTCACCTGGGCGTCGTTCGTTGGCGGGCGCGCGTTGACCAGATTTCTCGGACAAAACGGCATCAAGGTCGTCAGTCGGCTGATGGGGCTGATCCTCGCGGTGGTCGGTGTGCAGATGTTGCTCGAGGGAATCCGCGGCGCGATCCAGGCTAGCTGAGACTCGCTGCCTGCTGCGCTCTGCGAGCTTCGCAGGGACGCTCGCAGGCTAAAGGCTCGGGCAAGAGGCTCGGGCTGGGGTGACTACGTCTGAGCTAGTCGAGGGCGACGGCGCGGCGGAGCTTGGCGAGCTCGGGCTCGGTCAGGCGGCGCGACTCGCCGGGCGGTAGCTTGCCCAGCTGGAGCGGTCCGATCGAAATCCGCTGCAGCTTGTCGACCGGCAGGCGCACTGCTTCGCACATGCGACGGATCTGGTGGTTCTTACCTTCGGAGATCGTCATCTCGAGCCAGGTCTTGCGACCCACCTGGTGCACGATTCGCACCCGCGCCGGCGCAGTCTTACCGTCCTCGAGGCGAATTCCGCGCCGCAGCCGCGCCAGCGCGCGGTCGTCCGGACAGCCGTGCACCTTGACGCGGTAGGTCTTGTCGACGTGGTAGCGCGGATGGGTGAGCCGCAGCGCGAGCTCGCCGTCGTTGGTGAGCAGCAGCAATCCCGACGACTGATAGTCGAGGCGCCCGACCGGGAACACCCGCTGGCGGACGCGCCGCAACAGGTCGGCCACGGTGCGCCGGCCGTCGGGGTCGTCGAGCGTCGTCACCACCCCCACCGGCTTGTGCAGGACGAGGTAGACGGGGGGCTCGGGCTGGGGAATCTGCTTGCCGTCGATCGCGATCCGATCCTTGTAGGGATCGGCGCGCACCCCGAGCTCGGTGACGACCTTGCCGTTGACGGCAACCCGGCCCTCGCGGATCAGCTCCTCGGCGGCGCGGCGTGAGGCGACGCCGGCGGCGCTGACGATCTTCTGCAGCCGCTCAGCGTTGCCCTTCTTCCGGGTCGGGATCGTCTTCGGCAGCGGCGGACGCGGACGCGGAGTCGTCGGCCTCTTCGGACTGGTCTTGCTCGAGGGACGCCTCTTGCGCGTCGTCGAAGCCCTGCCCTTCGCCGGGCTCGTCGTCGCCGAGGTCTTCGACTGCGCCCGTGTCGGCCGTCGCCGCGACGGCTTGTTCGTCGCCGCCGACCTCGACGTCTCCCCCGCCCGACGCTTCTGCTGCGGCGCCGTCGACGTCTTCCGCTGCGGCTTCTGCTTGCGAGCCTTGCTCGGCTTGGCCGCCGGCCGCGGCTTCGAGGATTGCCTCTTCGGCGTCGCCGTCCTGGAGGCTCGCTTCTTCGTCGTCCTCTTCATTTTCCGGTTCCGGAACTGGCCCGATCTCCTTGAGAGTCGGCAGCTCCTTGAGATCCTTGAGGCCGAAGACCTCGAGAAACTCCGGCGTCGTCGAGTAGAGCAGCGGCCGCCCCACCGTCTCCTTGCGCCCGTCGATCTTGATCAGGCGTTTCGACAGCAGGGTGTTGACGGCACTGTCGGCGTCGACTCCGCGAATGGCTTCGATCTCACCTCGCGTTACCGGTTGTTTGTACGCGATGATCGACAAAGTCTCCAGAGCGGCTCGGCCGAGGCGGCCGGGCTTCTCGCGCAGCAGATTGCGCACGTACTTGGCGTTGGCCGGCGCGGTGCGGAACTGGTAGCCGCCCGCCACCTCGTCGAGGTGGATGCCGCAGTCGCCGCCGTAGCGCTGCTTCAGGCGTTTGAGGGCGGCGCGAACCTCCTTGGCCTTCGGACCGCTGCGAATTGCGTCGCACATCCGGCGCACCGTGAGCGGCGCCCCCGAGGCGAGGAGGAGGCTCTCGAGGATCGCGTCGAGACGGTCGCCTTCGACCGATTGCGACTCGTCTTCGTCCCCCTCGGTCTCGGCCTTGGCCGAGGCATCGTCGCCGGCAGACTCCTCCTCGTCGCCGTCGTCCTCACCCGAGTCGTCGCGATCGCTTTCGCGCGCCTCGATCTCCGAGCTCTCGCCCACCACTTCGGGGCTAGCCGCTTCCGCCGCCGCTGCGGAGGGCTCGGCGTCCGGCGGGTCGATCTCGGCACTCGTCGTATCCGCCGCCGCTTCCTGCCCCTCAGCCGTAGCCTCCGACGCTTCCTGCCCCTCAGCCGTAGCCTCCGACGCGTCCGCCACCGGATCCGGCTCGAGCTGCGGCGGCAGCGATTCGTCCGCCTGCGCGGTCACCGGAGCCTCCCGAGCTTCGATCGTCTGGTCCACAGATGGTGCTTCTTCCGCTGCCGAGGCTGCGGCTTCGATCTCGCTCGGCTGCTCCGCCATCTCGACCTGCGGCGGCTCGGGAATCTTCGCAACTGGCGCTTCGACGGGCCGGCTCGACGCGACCTCGGTTCGAGATTGTTCCACCCTCTCCTCCTGCAACCCCGCGCCGGCGCTCTTGCGCTGCGCAGCGCGATACTCGCGCAACTCGACGACGTCCGCCCGCGGTGCCGGCGTCGTTTTGACCGCGGCGCGTTGGCGCCCGACCAGCTGGTTCCATGCGCCGCCGGCGGCGCGAATCCCGGCGCTCACCAAGTCGCGCCCTGCTGCCAACGAGCGCGCCACGGTGCTGCGCAGCGAGCGCAGCGGCGCCCGCATCCTCTCGGGCAACCAGCGCGACCGCTTGGGCGGTGGCGGCGCCGGCTCTTCCTGCGTCTTCGGGTTCGTCCAACCAGCCGCCACTCGGCTCACTCCCCGCCCGGAACCGACGGCAACACGCTGCCCTCGTACTCGTCCTGGAGGTCGACGTGGACGTCGACGATGTCGTCCGCCAGCAGGACGATGCGAATCTCGCCGAAGCGTTGGTCCTGCACCGCGTCGATCGCACCCAGCTTGCCGAGCTCGAGTAGAGCGAGGAACGTCACGATGACGAAGCCCCGCGTCGAGCGTTCGTCGAACAAGCTGTCGAAAGTAATCTCGCGGGCGACGCTCAGCGCCTGCAGCACCGAGTCGATCCGGTCGCGCACGCGAACCGCCTCGAACGCCACCTCGTGCACGGGATCCGGCTCGGCGCGCTTGAGGACACGCTGGAACGCCTCCATCAACTGCCACAGGGTCACCTTGACCTGCGGCGGCTCGTCGGGATCGGGCTCGAGCCCCTCGGCGTTCTCGTCACGCGCGAACACGTCTCGGTGGAGACGCGGTCGATCGCCGAGCTCGGCGGCGGCGTCGCGGTAGCGGCTGTACTCGAGCAGCTGGCGAATCAGGTCGGCGCGCGGATCCTCTTCCTCGCCGTCGGCCGATTCCTCCGAGGGCAACAGCAGGCGCGACTTGACCAACATGAGCGTCGCCGCCATCACCAGAAACTCCCCGGCGACGTCGAGGTTGAGCTCACGCATCAAGTCGAGGTAGCCGAGGTACTGCTCGGTGATCGACGCCACCGGAATGTCGGCGATGTCGACCTCATTCTTCTTGATCAGGTGCAGGAGGAGATCGAGCGGCCCCTCGAACAAATCGAGGTCGAAGCGCACGCCGCCGATGACCGGCGGCGCCGTCGTATCCCCCGGGGGTGCTGAAGTCTCGACCGGACTCTCGATCTGCGTCTCTTCAGCCATTCACCACATCAACCACACAACCACGCGCGAAAGCTATCACGCTGGTTCGAGTGGTGACAACAAAAATGGGGCGCAAACACTGAACTCGAAAGGAAAAATTCCGATCCGGCACGGCCCCGCAAACGGCAAAACCTAGAAACTGCCTCAGCTCGACGGGCTAACCCGTCGAAAACCCGACCGGTCGCCCGGCGACCTACTCCAACCCCATGGCATTGCGAACATCGACCATCGTCGACTGCGCCACCTCGCGCGCCTTGGCGTTGCCCGCTTCGAGCACTTCGCCGAGATAGCCGGGCTTGTCGACCAGCTCGGCGCGGCGCTCGCGGATCGGCTCGAGCTCGGCGTTGACGTGCTTGATCATGATCTTCTTGCAGTCGAGGCAACCGATGCCGGCGGTCTTGCAGCCTTCGGTCACCGTCGCGATCTCGTCCTCGGTGCAGTACACCCGGTGCAGGTTGAACGCCGGGCAATCCGCCGGGTCTCCGGGATCGGTGCGCCGGGCGCGCCGCGGGTCGGTGATCATCCGCCCCAACTTCTTCTCGACCTGCTCGGCCGAGTCCGACAGGAACACGGCGTTGCCGTAGCTCTTGCTCATCTTGCGTCCGTCGGTGCCGGGAATCTTCGGCGACTCCGTCAGCAGATGCTTGGGCTCGGGGAACACCTTGCGATAGAGCCGGTTGAAGCGCCGCGCCACCTCGCGCATGAGCTCCAGGTGCGGCACCTGATCGACACCCACCGGAACCTGCGTCGCGCGATAGATCAACACGTCGGCCGACTGCAGGATCGGGTAGCCGAGCAGCCCGTAGTTGATCTGGTTCATCTCGGCTTCGTCGTCGCCCTGGATGAGTCCGAGCTCGCGCGCCTGCTCCTTGATCGTCGGATTGCGGATCAGCCACGGCGTCGGAACGATCATCGACAACAGCAGATGCAGCTCGGCGTGCTCCTTGACTGCCGACTGCCGAAACAGAACCGCCTTCTCTGGATCAAGCCCGGCGGCAAGCCAATCGGCGAGCATCTCGCGGCCGCTCGCGGCAACGTTCGACGTGTCTTCGTAGCCAGTGGTCAGCGCGTGCCAATCGGCGATGAAGAAGAGGCATTCAGCCTCGTCCTGCAATTCGACCCAGCCGCGCAATGCCCCCAACAAATGACCGAGGTGCAGTTGCCCGGTCGGCCGCATACCGCTGACCACGCGACGCGGCCGCTTGCCGGCGCCTCCACTCTGTTGCGATTCTGCCACGCCTGCCGTCCTCCGATTCCGCGAAACCCACCCGAGCGAGCGCGCTCGCTACAACAACACCTGGATCAAGAGATCGCGCACCGGACCGACGACGCGACCGAGCACGCCGGTCGCCAGCAGCGCGACGACGATCATCATGCCGTACGGCTCGAGACGAGCCATCGCGATCGCCGGCTCCCGCGGCAGCAAGCCCACCAGGATACGACCGCCATCGAGGGGCAGGATCGGTACGAGATTGAGCACCGCCAAGACGATGTTGACCTGAACCCCGACGAATGCCGTCACCGCGACCAGCGTCGGCTCGGCCGCCGAATCGGCACTTGCGTGAAACACCACGGCGCAAACCACGGCCAGCAGCAGATTCATCGCCGGTCCGGCCGCCGCGACCTTGGCCATGTCCGTTTTCGGGTTGCGCAGATTGCGCAAGACCACCGGCACCGGCTTGGCCCAGCCGAACAGAATCGGAGCACCGCTGGCAATCAGCAGACCGGGCAGCAGCAAGGTCCCCACCGGATCGATGTGCGGGATCGGATTCAGAGTCAATCGGCCCATCTTCTCGGCAGTGGTATCGCCACACAGCTTGGCCACATAGCCGTGCGCGACTTCGTGCAGAACCACGGCAACGAACAACGGGGCGAGGTAGAGGATCCAAGTCACGAGATTACGGTACCATCTAGGTTTGGGGCTCGCTACGAGCCCCTAGCCCCTAGCCCCTGCAGTTTCAGGCGCGCGGATGATACTTCTTGTGGACCTCGCGCAAGCGCTCGCGGGCGACGTGGGTGTAGACCTCGGTCGTGGAAATATCCGAGTGTCCCAGCATCATCTGAATGGCGCGCAGGTCGGCGCCGCCTTCGACCAGGTGGGTGGCGAAGGCGTGGCGCAGGGTGTGCGGGCTCAGCCTCTGTCGCACCTCGGCGCGGTCGGCGACCTTGCGCAAACGCTGCCAGAAGCTCTGCCGTGTCATCTTGCCACCACGCCGGGTGACGAAGACATGCGGGCTGAGTCGCTTGCCGAGAATCAGCGGGCGCACCTGCTCCAGGTAGTCGAGCAGCGCCTGTCGCGCCTGGCGGCCGATCGGCACGGCGCGTTCTTTGCGCCCCTTGCCGACCACGGTGAGGAATCCGGCTTCGAGATTGAGCTGCGACAGCTCGAGCGTCACCAACTCGGAAACGCGCAGACCGGTCGCGTAGACCAGCTCCACCATGGCGATGTCGCGCAGCACCAGCGGGTCGGGCTCGCCCTTGGAATCGAGCATCGACGACACCGATTCGCGGCTCAGGCTGCGCGGCAGCTTGCGCCCCTGGCGCGGGCGCTTGAGATCCGCTGTCGGGTCGGCCTCGATCCGACGGTCGCGAACCAGGAAGCGGAACATGCCGCGCACGGCGGAGAGGGCGCGGGCGCGGCTGCGCGCCGACAGCCCCCGCTGCTTGGCCTCGGCGAGAAAGGCGACGATGTCGCCCGGGCGCACCGCGTCGACCCGGCCGACCGACCTGCGCTCGAGGCAGCGGGCGAGCTCGGTGCAATCGCGCCGATACGCGGCCACCGTATTCGGCGACAGACGGGTCTCGGCGGCCAGGTGGACCGCGAAGGCATCAACCGCTTCGTCGATCGTCACCGCCGCCTCCGCTGCTCAGGCGCGCGCCTCGGCGCCGTGCCCGGCCTCGGCGGGATCCGGCTTCGACAGCGCTTCGACCAGCGCTTCCCGAATCTCGGCCGCCCTTTTCTCGGAGACCTTCTTGTTCCTGCGGTCGGAGACGTAGAACACATCCAGCACCCGATCGACGCTGGTCGTGATCTTGGCGAGGTGGATGCGCAGGCCGAGCCGATAGAGGGTGTTGGTCATCGCAAAGAGAACGCCGAAACGGTCGGTAGTGCTGATCTCGAGCACGGTGAACTCGGGCGACACGCCATTGTTGAAGGCGACGTCGGTCGAGATCCGCGGCGTCTGCTTCGCCGACAGCAGAGAGGGGCGTCCCGCCTCGGCAACCACCCCCTCGACGTCGATTTCGTCGGCGAGCACGGGACCGACCAGATCGACCACCTTCTGCCAGCGTTCGCCGAGCAGCTCCGGCTCCTCCTCGAGGTATGTGGTGCGAAACACATCGAGCGCCAGCCCGCTCCTGGCGGTCGCGGCGCGCGCGGCGACGATGCTCATGCCCTTCGCCCGGAGGATTCCGGTGAGCTTGGCGAACAGGCCGGATCGATTGCGGGTCACCACCGTGAACTCGGAAAAATCGCGCTCGGGTCGGTGCCGGATGCGTGAAACGAAGAGATCGTCGCCGAGTCGCTGCGCCAGCTTGAAGTGCTCGGCGACATCGCCCTCCGGGGTCGACAGCAGGTAGCTGTCGGGCATGTCGGCGAGAAACGCGGCGATCGCCTTCTTGTCCTCGTCGGCGCCGACCTCGATCACCCGCTCGCGAATCCGAGCCGCGTGCTCCTCCTGCCCGACCTCGACCGTAACCCCGCGCTCGAAGGCGTTGACGGCGAGCTCGTAGAGCTCGCCGAGCAGCATGTCCTGCCAGCTGTTCCAGAGCTTCGGATTGGTCGCTTTGAGATCCGCGAAGGTGAGGGCATACAACTTCTTCAGTCGCTCCAGCGAGCCCACCATGCTGGTGAAGTCGACGACCAATTGGGGCTCGGAGAGGTCGCGCCGAGTCGCCAGATGGTGCATCAGCAGGTGGAATCGGACGAGAAACTCGAACTGCGACGTCGCGTCGGCGTTCAGGCCGAGCCGGCCCGCCGTCGCCACCGCCATCTCCGCCCCCTTGTTGGAGTGGTCGCCGCCCTGCCCCTTGCCGATATCGTGGTAGAGCATCCCGAGATAGAGGATTTCGATGTCCTCGATCTCGCGGATGACACTGGTCAGCAACGCGTGCTGATCCTTGAACGCCCCCGCGCGCAGGAGCTCGAGATTGCGAACGGCGCGCAGCGTATGCTCGTCGACGGTGTAGATGTGGTAGCGATCGTACTGCGCCATGCAGCGCAGGTGCTCGAATTCCGGCAGATAGGCGCCGAGCACGTCGAGCTTGTGCATCGCCGACAAGGTTTCGTGAACACCGTGCTTCCAGCGCAGAATGTCGAGAAACGACTTTGCGCATTCGGGCGAGTTGCGCCATTCGTCAGTGGCGACGTTCTGCGCCTTGGAGCGGATGAGGCGGCTGGTGGCTTCGTTGAGATGAACGTCGTGCCGCTGCGCGTCGGCGAAAACACGCAGCAGCAGGCTGGGATCATCGTCGAAGATCGCGCCGTCGGTGACGACGAGCTCTTCCGACACGATGCGAATCCCGCGCCGGATCTCGCGACTGCCCAAGCGGCCGACCCAACTGGTCGGCCCGCCGCTCGGCACGCAGCGAGCAACCATCTCGCGACAGAAGCGGTTCACCACGCTGGCGTAGAGATAGTAGTCGCGCATGAAGCGCTCGACTCCGCGCGACGTCTCGTCGTCCTCGAAGCCGAGCTCGGCGGCGATCGTCAGTTGATTCTCGAAGGTCAGCTGGTCCTGGTGACGCCCGTTGAGGAAGTGCAGCGCATTGCGCACCCGGAACAAGAAGTCTTGCGCCTGCAGGATACCCGCCAGCTCGGTCTCACAGAGCACCCCCTTGAGCACCAACTCGTCGAGCGACCGAACCTTGAATTTGACCTTGGCGAGCCACGTCGCGGTGTGCAGGTCGCGCAGCCCGCCCTCGCCTTCCTTGAGGTGCGGCTCGACCAGGTAGACGGCGTCGCCGTGCTTGTGGTGACGCTCCTCGTTCTCCTGGATCTTCTCACGGATGAAACGGGCCGAGCTGCGCTTGAGGACGTCGCTCTCCATCGTGTCGACGAACTTGGCGTAGAGATCGGCGTCGCCGGCGAGCAGACGCGTATCGAGCAGTGACGTCTTCACCTTGAAGTCGCTGGCCGCCAACGTGACGCAGTCGCGCAGGCTGCGCACCGCCTGGCCGACGGCCATCCCGGTATCCCACAGCGCGTACAGGACCGATTCGGTCACCGTCTCGACATAGGCGTCGCTGTGCTGCGGGTAGAGAAAGAGCAGATCGATGTCGGACCAGGGATTGAGCTCGCCGCGACCGTAACCGCCCTGGGCGATCAGCGTCAGCTTCTGGTCCAGAGTCGTGTTGCGCTTGCGATAGTTGTCGCGACCGGTCTCGAACAGCGAGCGCACCACGTGATCGACGACCAGTGTCCAGCGATCGACGACCTCGGTGCCGGAGGCGCCGGCCTGATGCTCGCGATGCAGGCGGTCGCGCGCGGAATTGAGGTAATCGCGAGCGATCCGGCCGCGGCGGCCGTTGAGGTCGATTGGAGCGAGCCCCGGCAAGACCTCCGCGGCTTCGGCGCCGACTGCGTGGGCGGTAGTCATGATCCCGGAGGACGCTATCACAGGCCGCGCCCTCGGACACCCTGCGTCCGCTCGAGCCGCCTCGGCGACGCGATTCGACCGCGAAGTGCTCGATTTTCAAGCAGTGGGCAAACGACTAATCGCTGCCATCGCGGGCGCTGCGCGCCAGCCGGTCGAGCTCGGCGAGCGCCTCGATCGGGGTCATGTGATCGACTTCGAGATTCGCCAGCTCGGCTCGCAGCGGGTCGGCGGGCGCCCCGAACAGCGGCATCTGGGCCGATTGCTCGGCAGACCCCGCCGCCAGCGCCGGCTCGCCGCCGGCGGTGAGCTCGTGCTTTTCCAGATTGGCGAGGATCTCCTTGGCGCGGGCGACGATCGCACCGGGGACGCCGGCCAGCGCCGCCACCTGGATCCCGTAGCTCTGGCTCGCCGGCCCTTCGACGACGCGGCGCAGAAAGAGAACGTCGCCCTTCCACTCGCGAACCGCCACCGAGAGATTCACCGCGCGCGGCCGGCTGCGGGTCAGGTCGGTGAGCTCGTGGTAATGGGTCGCGAACAAAACCAAGGGCCTCTGGCTCGCGTCGTGCAGATGCTCGACCACCGCCCAGGCGATCGAAATCCCGTCGAAGGTACTGGTGCCGCGCCCGATCTCGTCGAGCACCGCCAGGCTGCGATCGGTCAGCTGACGAACGATGGTCGCGGTCTCCTTCATCTCGACCATGAAGGTCGACTCGCCGCCGGCGAGATTGTCGGCGGCGCCGATGCGGGTGAACAACCGATCGACGATGCCGATCTCCGCCTCGGCGGCTGGGACGTAGCTGCCCATCTGCGCCATCAAGACGATCAACGCCACCTGCCTGAGGTAGGTCGACTTTCCCGCCATGTTGGGACCGGTCAGGATCTGGATCTGACGCGTCTCGGGATCGAGAGTGCAATCATTGGCGACGAAGCCGTTGCGGCCCGCCATCACCTCGACGACCGGGTGACGCCCTTCGGAAATGCGAATCGCGCGCCCGGTGGCGACGCGCGGCCGACAGTAGCCGCGCTCGTCGGCAATGCGCGCCAAGCCGACGAAGACGTCGAGCTCGGCCAGGCCGCGCGCAGTGGCGCCGAGCTCGGCATGCGCGGTGGCGATCTCGGCCACCAGCTCGTCGAACAACCGGGCTTCCAGCGCAGCCAGTTTCTCCTCGGCGCCGAGCACGCGCGACTCATAGGTTTCGAGCTCGTCGGTGACGAAGCGCTCGGCATTAGCCGTCGTCTGCTTGCGCCGGTAGTCGTCCGGCGTCAGGTGGAGGTTGGCCTTGGTCACCTCCAGGTAGTAGCCGAACACTTTGTTGTACTTCACCTTGAGCGACGAGATGCCGGTGCGCTCGCGCTCGCGCGTCTCGAGCTCGGAAAGGTAGCGCTTGCCGCTGTGGGCGAGGTCGCGCAGCTCGTCGACCTCGGCGCTGCAACCGGGCCGGATCAGTGTGCCCGGACGCGGCTTCAAAGGCGCCTCCGGGTCGATCGTGCGGGTGATCGCGGCGCGGACTTGCGGCAGGTCGTCGAGCAACCCGCGACACGCTTGCAGCGCCGCCGGATCGGAGTCCTCGAAGGTCGCGCGCAGCGCCGCGACCGTCTCCAGAGTCGCCCCCAGCCCGAGTAGGTCGCGCGGATTGACCCGGCGCGAGCCGATCCTCGCCGTCAGCCGTTCGAGGTCGCCGACACCGGCGAGCTTGGCGCGCGACTCGTCGCGCCGCGTCGGCGCGCGGATCATCGCCTCGACCGCATCCAGGCGATGCCCAATCGCCGCCACGTCGGTCAGCGGCACCAACATCCACTCGCGCAGCAGCCGGCCTCCCATGGCCGTCGCCGTGCGATCGATCACCGACAGCAGCGAGCCACGCTTTTCCCCCCGCGTCGTCGCCAGCAGCTCGAGGTTGCGCCGCGTCGCCTCGTCGACGGTCATCGTCGCGTCGATCGCGAGCGCGCGCGGCGCGCGCAAATGATCGAGGCTGGCGCGATGGGTTTGGCTCAGGTACCAGAGCAAGCCGCCGAGCGCGGCGCGAATGCGATCGTCGTCGCTGGCCTCGACGGCCTGCGCTCGCGCCATCCAGTCGGCGCCGGCCGCGGAGTCGAAACGCTCTTCCGGCACCGGGCTGATCATGACGCCGGGCAGCAAGCTGGCGAGGCGCTCGCGCAGCGGCTCGTCGGCATCGGAGACCAGTATCTCACGCGGCTCGAGGTGCGACAGCAGGTCGGCGAGCTCGGCGTCGGCGCGCACCGCCTGGCGGACGTCGCCGGTCGACAGGTCGGCCCAGACGACCCCGCGCCCGCCGGCGTCGCCGCGGATCGCCACCAGATAGCTGGCCTGTTTCGGGTCGAGGTACTCCTCCTCGGTCACCGTTCCCGGAGTCATCACGCGGACGATGTCGCGCGCGACCAGCTTTTTGCCCGCCGTGGGCTCCTCGATCTGATCGCACAGCGAGACCTTGTAACCGGCGGTCAGCAGCTTGGCGATGTACGACTGCACCGAGTGGTGCGGAACGCCGCACATCGGGATCGGGACGTCGTCCTTCTTGCTGCGCGAGGTCAGGGTGATGTCGAGGACTCCGGCCGCCGTCTCCGCATCCTCGAAGAAGAGCTCGTAGAAATCCCCCATGCGAAAGAACAGCAGCGCGCCCGGATGCTCCTCCTTGGCCCGCAAGTACTGCTCGAGCATCGGAGTGATCTTCGGGCCCCGCCCCTTGCCCGTCGACTTCGCGCTCGCACTCGCCACGGCGCTACGGTTATCGCGGATCAATCGAGCGCCGCAACTGAGGGGTCAAACCTTCTTGCGCTTGCGGGCGATGTAGTCGACGAGCAGGTACTCGCCGAGGCGGTCCGGCCTGGTGAACAACGCGCGCCCCTTGTTGATCCGGGTCATCTGCTCGACGAAGGAGCGCAGGCTGGGGCTGTCGTCGAGCATGAAGGTATTGATGACGATCCCCTGGCGGGTGACCTTCTCGACTTCCTTCAAGGTCTCGGTGGCCGCGCGCATGCTGAGACCGCCGAACGACAACGGCCACTCGCAGTACAGCCGCCCGCGCGAGAAATAGGCGGTCGGCTGCCCGTCGGTGATGACGATCATGTACTGATTGGGACTCGGATGGCGGCGCAGCAACTCGCGCCCCAGGCGCAGGCCGTCCTGGAGGTTGGTGAACGGATCCCCCATGTTCCAGCTCGCCTCGGGCAGGTCGCGGGCGCGCAGCTCGGTGGCGCGGGTGTAGAAACCGACGACCGAGAAGTAGTCGCGCGGGAAACGGGTCCGAATCAGGCTCTCCATCGCCAGCGCGACCCGCTTGGCGGCGGAGAAACGCCCCTCCCAGCTCATCGACCAGCTCATGTCGAGCAGGAGAACGGTCGAGCTGGTGGTCGAATGGACGGTTTCGACGACCTCGAAGTCTTCCGGCTCGACCGACAGATTGGCCGCGCCGGTGGGAGCCCCGCTGGCGCGCGACCCGGGCACGTTCATGGTTCGCGCCATGGCGTTCTTGAGGGTGCGCACGACGTCGAGGTTGAGCGGGTCGCCGAAGCGATACGGACGCGTCGATTCGGGCCGCGTCTCGGAAAGCCCGCGGTGGTCGGACTGGTGGCCGCCGGCGCGGTCGCGGAGAAGCGTCTGGTAGATGTCCCGCAGCGCCAGCTGACCGATCTTGCGCGTACCCTTCGGCGACAACTTGACGCGCCCCTCGCTCTTGCTCAGGTAGCCGGAGCTCTCCAGCATCATCATCACCTGGCGCAGATTGCGAAAGTCGAAGGCGGCATCCTCGCCGAGGAGCTCGCCGAGATCCTCGGCCTGGATTCTCTCCAGCTCGCCGGAAAGAAGGTCGTTCTCGAGCTGCTGCAGCCGCTGCATCTCGCGGATCAGCTCCAGTGCCTCTTCGTACTCGAGCGATTCCGGCCCCTGGAACATATGGCCGAAGTCACGCTGAAAACTCTCGATCTCGCGCACGTTGTCGAGCTCGTCGCGCAGCTCGTCGTAGGCCTCGCGCGCGCGGTCGTCGGAGAATGGAAACTCCTCCAACTCCTCGATCGCTTCCGAAAGCAGGCGCGACAGGTCGTCGAGGCGCTGCCGCTGCTCGCCATCGGCCTGCTGGCGCTCGCCCTCGACCAGCTCGTCGAGTCGTTCGCGCATCGCGTCGAGAGCACGATCGAGATTGTACTGCCCCTGCCGCTGGCGCATCTCCTCGCGCAGCATCTCGACGAACTCGTCGAGACCGAGAATCTGGAGGCTGGAGGTGTCGAGACCGTCGCGCAGCAGCCAGTCGTAGGCTTGCTGCGCGTCGTCGGTGAACGACATCAGCTCGGCGAACTTCTCGAACACGCTCTCGGGGCTGAGATCGAGCTTCTGGGTGCCGTCCCACTCGGTATAACGAACCGTCAGCATGCGTCCGCCCCGCCCTGCCCCTCAGGCGCAACCCCGCACCGGCGTACACACGGCTGCGGCCGCACGCACGCGGCGTCGGGCGCAGCCGTTCGCCGGGCGCGCTCTACATGCCATAGCTGACGCGACCGCCCTCGCGGGTGCGGTTGAGCTTCTCGTGCAGGTGCAGGCCCTCGAAGATGAACTCCGACGCCGCGGCGATGAAGCCGGGGCTCTCCACCGGGCCGAGCGCGTGGATCGCGTCGCGCAGACCGGGAATCTGCCGCACGCCGTCGAGGAAGTAGTCGGATTTCATGCGGTCGCCTACCTCCACGCCCCAGCCCTGCTCGAAGTGCTGCACCACCGGCGCCAGGTCCTCCACCTGCACCCGTCGGTCGAACACGGCGAGCACCGCCCGGTCGAGGAGTCGCGAGAGTATCTCCGACGGAGTCGACTCGTCGGCGGCGTACTCGATCTCGATCTTGCCGGTCATCGACGCGTGGACCGCGTGCAGGTCGGACAAGCGCGGCACGATCTCGCTCTCGCCGACGCGGACCGCGCGCTTCTCCGCGTTTGCCAGGACGCTCTCGTAGTTGTTGATGCTGGCGCGGACGCTGACCCCGGAGGCCTGGTTGATCTCCGACGACTGGCGCGCCTCGAAGGTGAGCTGGGCGATGATCTCCTTGAGGAAATCCGGCATGTGGACCGACCGGTCGAAGCGGTCGAGCGCCGGCAGCTCCTGCTCCATGATGGCGATCTCGTCGTCGAGATTGCGCGGATAGTGGGTGCGGATCTGGACGTCGAAGCGGTCCTTGAGCGGAGTGATGATTCGCCCGCGCGAGGTGTAGTCCTCGGGGTTCGCGCTCGCCACCAACACCAAATCGAGCGGCAGGTGCACCTTGTACCCCTTGATCTGGACGTCCTTCTCTTCCATCAGGTTGAACAAGCCCACCTGCACCTTCTCGGTGAGATCGGGGAGCTCGTTGATGGCGAAGATGCCGCGGTTGGTGCGCGGAATCAGTCCGAAGTGAATCGTATCCTCGTCTTCGAGATAGCGGCCTTCGGCGACCTTGATCGGGTCGACCTCGCCGATCAGATCGGCCATCGACACATCCGGCGTCGCCAGCTTCTCGCCGTAGCGGCGCTCGCGACCGATCCACTCGATCTCGAGAGCATCGCCCTCGGCGGCGACCCGCTCGCGGCACTCCTTGCACACCGGGGTCTCCGGGCTGTCGTGGAGCGGACAGCCGCGCACGATCGGGACCTCTTCGTCGAGCAGGGCGACCAGCCCGCGCAGGATTCTCGACTTGGCCTGACCGCGCTCGCCGAGCAGCACCATGTGGTGGCCCGACAAGATCGCGTTCTCGATCTCCGGGATCACCGTATCTTCGAAACCGATGATTCCGGGCAGGATCCGCTCACCACGCTCGAGTAGCGCCAGCAGGTTGGCGCGCATCTCCTCGCGCACGCTGCGAATTCTGTAGCCGCTATCGCGCAACTCGCGAAGAGTCCGAGCCTTCTGCGTCACTGTACAGGCCTCCAAACGTGGTGTGAGGATTATAGGTTCGCCGGGGCCGGGTTCCAAGAGCGAGCTCACCCGGAGATTACGGACCTCTCACTGCCAGCACTCGCCTCGCCCAAGCCCGCGCGTCTCAATTTTTTATCCACAGATTTCGCAGATTACGCAGATTTTTGGGTCTCGGCCGGGCGCTGGCCACCTGAAATCCTAATCTGCGTAATCTGCGTAATCTGTGGACGTTAGTAGAGAACGCCCGCCAGCATAGCGAGCATGTAGCTGCAGTGAACTCCCCCGCCCTCTCGAAGCGAGACCGGGTCAGCCGGCGAGGGTGGCGAAGCGGGGGGCGAGGCGGTCGTAGACGGCTTCGAGGTGCTCCGGCATGACCCGCACCTCGCCGATCAGGGGCATGAAGTTGGTGTCGCCGACCCAGCGCGGCACCACGTGCCAGTGCATGTGATCGGCAATTCCCGCCCCTCCGGCGGCCCCCAGGTTCATGCCGACGTTCATCCCCTCGGGCTGGAATTCTTCCTTCACCACGGCGACGGTGGCGCGCAGCAAATCCGACAGGCCGCCGTACTCCGCCGGCGTCAGCTCGGCCATGTCGGCGGTGTGGCGGCGCGGCGCGACCATCAAATGGCCGTTGGCGTAGGGGAACTTGTTGAGCATGACGCTGCCGTGCTCGGCAACGTGCAGGACCAACGCTTCGCGCCGGTCGGCCGCCTCCGGCTTGTTGCAGAAGATGCAGCCTGGCTCTTTTGGCCCGCCGATGTGGACCATGCGCCAGGGGGCCCAGAGGACCTTCATGAGGCCGGGGTTGCCCCGCGCCGGCTCACTGGCCGGAAGCGTCGGCCTTGGCGTCGTCGTCCGGCACGATGTCGACGCGCTCGCGCAGCTCCTTGCCGACCTTGAAGAACGGCACCCGCTTGGCCTCGACGTCGACCCTCCGGCCGGTGCGCGGGTTGCGCCCGGTGCGAGCCTGCCGGTGGCGCACCACGAAGCTACCGAAGCCGCGGATCTCGATCCGCTCGCCGCGGCGCAAGGCGTCGGCCAGCCCTTCGAAGACCTCGTTGACCATCACCTCCGCGTCTCTTCGCGAGAAACGCGGATAGCGGGCCACCAACTCGTCGATCAGGTCGCGCTTGGTGACCGAGGCCACATCCTCATTCTGTGGTTCCGTCATCGGCATCCGGAGTTCCAGACGTATCACCTTCCGGTGCCGCAGCGCCAGAGCTGGATCCCTCGCGGTCGAGCTTCAGGTCCGACTTGAGAATATCCTCGAACGAGAAGCGGCCGCCCTCGCGCTCCTTCTCGAGATAGGTCTCGATCTCTTCGCGCTCCTCCGACTTGCGCAGCGCCTTCACCGACAGCGCGATCTTGCGATCCTTGGTGTCGATCGACGTCACCTCGGCCTCGATCTTCTGCCCCTCCTGGAAGTCCTCCTGGGGGCGGTCGATGCGCTCGGTGCTGAGCTGGGAGACGTGGATCAATCCCTCGATCCCCTCCTCGATCTCGACGAAAACGCCGAAGTCGGTGACGCTGGTGATGGTGCCGGTGACGCGCTGCCCGATCGGATAGCGAATCTCGATGCCGCTCCACGGATCGTCGGCCAACTGCTTGACGCCGAGCGAGACGCGCTCGTTGTCGACGTCGATGCCGAGCACGATCGCCTCGACCTCGTCGCCCTTGTTGAACATTTCCGAGGGGTGGCGGACCTTCTTGGTCCAGTGCAGGTCGGAGATATGGACCAGCCCGTCGATTCCGTCCTCGACGCCGATGAAGACGCCGAAGTCGGTGATGTTCTTGACCGCTCCCTTGATACGGCTGCCGATCGGGTGGTTGACCCGAACCAGCTCCCAGGGATTCGGCTCGGCCTGCTTGAGGCCAAGCGAAATGCGGCGATTCGCGGTGTCGACGTCGAGCACGACGACGCCGACCTCGGTGCCGACCTCGACCACCTTCGACGGATGGGTCACGCGCTTGGTCCACGACATCTCGGACACGTGAACCAGACCTTCGATACCGGGCTCGAGCTCGACGAAGGCGCCGTAGTCGGCAAGGCTGACCACCTTGCCGGAGATGCGCGAGCCGACCGGATAACGCTCGGCGACGCTCGCCCAGGGGTCCGGCATGATCTGCTTCATGCCGAGAGACACACGGCCGCGATCGGGATCGTACTTGAGAACGACGACGCGGCACTTGTCACCCACGTTGACGACGTCGGACGGCTTGTTGACCCGCCCCCACGACATGTCGGTGACGTGCAGCAGCCCGTCGATACCGCCGAGGTCGACGAACGCACCGTAGTCGGTGATGTTCTTGACGACTCCCTCGAGGATCACTCCCTCTTCGAGAACCTTGAGCGTTTCCTGCTTGAGCTGGGCCCGCTCCTTCTCCATCACCTGGCGGCGCGATACGACGACGTTGCCGCGCGCTCGGTTGAACTTGAGAATGGCGAACTCGCCCTTCTGATTGAGGAAGCGGTCGAGATTGCGCGCCGGTCGGATGTCGGCGTGCGATCCGGGAAGGAAGGCGGGGACGCCGACGTCGACCTTGAGGCCGCCTTTGACCTTGCCGACGATCACTCCGTCGATCATGCCTTCGTTCTGATAGGCCTTCTCGATCTTGCTCCAGACCTTGGCCTGCTCGGCCTTGGACCGGGAGAGAACGATCCCGCCGCTCTCGCCATCGTCGGACTCGAAGTACACATCGACCTCGTCGCCAACCTTGACGAGGAGATTGCCTTCGCGATCGGAAAACTCCCGGATGGAGATCTGCCCTTCCGATTTGTATCCGATGTCGACAGTGACCTGGTCGCGCGTGATGATCACGACGCGGCCCGTTACGACTTCACCCGGCTTGACGGATCGCAGACTCTCCTCGAAAAGTCGGCGAAACTCGTCGTCGCCGCTGTCGTGAGCGGCCACTTTGGGCTCCTGATTCATTTGAGAGGTACCCCCTGAGAGACGAGATAGATCTGACGACCCATATCGCTGCAAGGTCCGAGATTCAAGGGACCTGCCGCTCATCGGCCAAAGCGAGAATTCGCGCCACGACCTGGTCGATCCCCTCGTCGGTCGTGTCAACGATCAAAGCATCGTCCGCCGGCCGCAGCGGCGAAGTCGCGCGGGTGCTGTCGCGCTGGTCGCGCTCGGCGATTTCGCGTTCGATTCGCTGGCGATCGACCGAATCGCCGCGGGCCTCGAGGTCGGCACAGCGGCGGCGCGCCCGTTCCTCGACCGAGGCGCGCAAAAACACCTTCAGCGGGGCGTCCGGGAAGACCACCGTGCCGATATCGCGCCCTTCCATCACGGTGGGCCCGGCTTCCCCCATGCGCCTCTGCAGCGCCACCAGGCGCTGGCGCAATTCGGCGACGACCGAGACCTTCGATGCATGCTGACCCGCCTCGGCAGAGCGAATATCGCGCGAAACGTCCCGTCCATTGGCGATCGTCCGCACCCCTTCGCCGTCGTCTTCGAACACCAGCTCGAGGGCGTCGCAGATGGCGACCAGGGCGTCGGCGTCGGCGAAATCCGCGCCCTGCTCGTGGGCAATCAAACCGACCACCCGGTACATCGCTCCGGTGTCGACGTAGCTCCAGCCGAGCGCGCGCGCCAGGCGCCGGCTCACCGTGCTCTTGCCGGCGCCGGCCGGACCGTCGACAGCGATTACCCGCGGCTTCATCGTCGCAGCTCCTCCAAACGGTCGAAGAAATCGGGAAAGGTCTTGGCGACACAGCCGGGGTCGCGAATGACGATCCCCGGTCGGACCAGGCCGGCGAGCGCAAAGCTCATCGCAATCCGGTGGTCGTCGTAGGTTTCGACGCTGCCGGGACGCAGCCGGCTCGGGTGCACGGTCAGTCCGTCGCGCTCCTCGTCGACCCTGCCGCCCAACCGCCCGAGCTCGGTAGCGACGGCGCTCAGGCGGTCACTCTCCTGCCACCGCATGTGCTCGACGTTGCGGATCCGCACCGGCGAGTCGGCAAAGGCGCCGAGCACCGCCAGCGTCGGCGCCGTATCCGAGATCGCGTTCATGTCGACGTCGATGCCGCGCAACGGCGGTTCTCCGACGACCTCGATGAAGTCTTGCCCGACCTCCACCCGCGCCCCCATGCGCTCGAGCACGCCGGCGAAACCGACGTCGCCCTGCACCGAGCTGCCGCCGAGCCCGTCGACCCGCACCCTGCCACCGGTCAGCGCCGCCGCCGCCCAGAAGTAGTGCGCCGCCGAAGCGTCGGGTTCGACCGGGTAGTCGATCGCGGCGTAGTCCTGACCGGCTCGCACGCGGAACACGTCGCCGGCGTCGCGCTCGACGACGACCCCGAAAGCGCGCATGACCGCGATCGTCATGTCCACATAAGGTTGCGAGATCAGCTCGCCGCTGAGCTCGATCTCGGCGTCGCGCGACGCACGCGGCGCAACTTGCAGCAACGCAGTGAGAAACTGACTGCTGCGGCTGGCGTCGATCCGACAGCGTCCGCCGCGCAAGCCAGCGGCGGCGACTGCGACCGGCGGACACCCCGCGGCGAGCTCACCGTGAAGATCGGCGCCCCACTGGCGCAGCGCCTCGAGCAGCGGCCCGATCGGACGCTGGCGCATCCGCTCGCTGCCGTCGATGCGATAGCGGCCGTGGCCGAGGCACAGTGCCGCCACCAGAAAGCGCATCGCCGTCCCGGCGTTGCCGACGAAGAGCTCGGCGTGATCGGCCGGCCAATCGCCGCCGCAGCCCGCCACTTCGATCTCGGTTCCCTCGCGGCGCACCTCGACGGCGACGCCGAGCTCGCGCAGCGCCGCTGCCATGTACCGCGTGTCGTCACTGTGCAGGGCACCGCGCAGCGTCGACCGACCTCGCGCCAGAGCGGCCAACAGCATGGCTCGGTTGGTGATCGACTTCGAGCCGGGCACCCGCACGGTGGCGTCCGGCGGCTGCGCCAGCGGCTCGATCGGCAATCGCGCCGCGCTCATCCGCCTCCGCCGATCTTGCGCCGAGCCGCCAGCCCCGCCGCCAGGAGCTGGTCGAGGGCCGCCGCGTCGCCCGCGTCGATCGCCTGCCGCAGGTCGCGCAGGGCGCCGCCGAGATCGTCGATCGAGCTGAGAACCTCCTCGCGATTGGCGAGGAAGATATCGCGCCACATCGGCGTGCTGCCGCCGGCGAGACGCGTCAAGTCGCGCAGTCCGGGACCGACCAGCTGCATCAATTCGTCTTCGCTGTCGGCCTCGGCGACGGCGCGCGCCAGCGCGTAGGAAACCACGTGACCGAGGTGACTGGTCCAGGCGAGAGCCCGATCGTGCGCCGCCGGAGACATCTCGACCACCCGCGCGCCGAGGCCGCGCCACAGATCCGCGATCCGGTCGACCGCTGCGCGGTCGCTGCGCTCGCCAGGGGTGAGGACGCAGACGCTGTCCTCGAACAGATCCTCGCGCGCGGCGGCGGCACCCGCCTGCTCGCTGCCGGCAATCGGATGGGCACCGACGAAGGGGCAGTGCTCGGGGAGACGGCTCTCGACGTCGGCCACCACCGACTTTTTGGTGCTGCCGGCATCGGTGACCACCGTGCCGGGTCGCAGGCCCGGCGCCAACCGCTCGACGATCGCGGCGTTCGAGCGAACCGGCACCGCGAGCAGAACCAGATCGACCTCGCCGATCTCATCGAGCTCGGAAGTCGCGCGATCGACCAGGTCGCGCTCGCGCGCCGTCGCCAGATTGGCCTCGCTGCGACCGACGCCGACGACCTCGCCGACCAGTCCGCGGCGACGCGCGGCGGCGGCGAACGAGCCGCCGATCAGGCCGACGCCGATGACCGCGGCCCGCTCAAACAGACGCGCCACTGCCCCGTCCCTCGGCGAGCACTGCCGCCAGCGCCTCGAGGAATCGCTGGTTCTCGGCGCTCGTGCCGATCGTCACGCGGACGTGCTCGGGCAGGCCGTAGACACCGACCGGGCGAACGATCACCCCGCGCCGCAGGAGCTGCTCGTACACCGTGGCGACGTCGCCCACCCGAGCGAGAATGAAATTGGCCGCGCTCGGCACCCATTCGACTCCGAGATCGGTGAGACCGGCCTCGAGCTGGCGCATGCCCTCGCTGTTCATCTGGCGGCTGCGCGCGACGTGCTCCTGGTCGGCAAGCGCGGCGAGGGCGGCGCATTGCGCCAGCGAATTGACGTTGAACGGCGCGCGCAGCCGATTCACCAGCTCGATCACCTGGGGCGAGCCGACAGCATAGCCGACGCGCAGCCCGGCGAGGCCGTGGATCTTCGAGAAAGTCCGCAATACCAACATCGGGCGGCGATCGCCGACCGCCGCCATCGCATCGGGGTACTCCGGGTCGGTGACGTACTCGGCATAGGCCTCGTCGACGACGATCAGGGTCTGCTCGCTGACCGCGGCGAGGAAGCGCTCCCACTCGGCGCGGCGAAACATCGTCCCCGTCGGATTGTTGGGGTTGGCCAGAAAAACCACCCGGGTGTCGTCCGACACCGCCGCCGCCATCGCCTCGAGATCGTGGCCGTAGTCGACCGCCGGCACGGTGACGACGCGCCCCCCCTGGGACTGCACCGCCATCGAGTAGATGACGAAAGCATGCTGCGCCACCACCGCCTCGTCCCCTTGGTGAACGAAGGCGCGCACCACCAGATCGATCAGCTCGTTCGACCCGTTGCCGAGCAGGAGTTGGTCCGGCGAAACCGCGTATCGCTCGGCGAGGGCCCGGCGCAGGTAGAACGCCCCGCCGTCGGGATAGAGATGCACCCCGGCGAGCGCCTCGCGCATCGCCTCCACCGCTTTCGGCGACGGTCCGAGCGAGTTTTCGTTGGAGGCGAGCTTGATCGAACCACGGATCCCGTACTCGCGCTCGAGCTCTTCGATCGGTTTGCCCGGCGGATACGGTTGCAGCGACTGGATCCAGGGTTTGCTGCGCAGCTTCACCGCTTGTCTCCCGGCTCGGGCCAGTGCCAGGCCGGATAGGAACCGAGTACCTTGACGAACAACGCGCGTTTCTCCAGCGCCGCCAGGGCGCGGGTCATGCCGGCGGCATCGGTATGGCCGACCAGGTCGAGAAAGAAAACGTACTCCCAGGCGCGCCCGCGCAACGGGCGCGATTCGATGGTGCTCAAGTTGATCTTCTCTTTGGCGAACAGCTCCAACACCTTGAACAGTGCCCCGGCTTGGTGCGGAACCGCAAACAGCACCGAAGTCTTGTCATCGCCGGTGCGCGGGCTCGGCGCATCCGGGCTGACCACGAGAAAGCGAGTCACGTTGTTGGGCAAGTCTTGGATGTTCTCGGCGACGATCTCGAGGCCGTAGCGCTCGGCCGCCTGGCGCCCGGCAATCGCCGCGGTGTTGCGCGCCCGCGCCGCCAGCCGAGCCGCTTCGGCGTTGCTGGCGACTTCCTCGATGGCGACGTCGGGGTACGAGCGAGTCAGCCAGTCACGGCACTGGGCCAGCGACTGCGCGTGCGACACGATCCGCTGCGGCCGCCGCGGCCGGCCGCGCGCCATCAGCAGGCAGTGATCCACCCGCAACAGGATCTCGGCCTTGATGGTGAGCGGCGACGGAATGAAGCGGTCGAGAGTCTGGGCGACGACGCCCTCGGTCGAGTTCTCGACCGGCACCACTCCGTAGTCGGCGCGGCCGCGCTCGACCTCCTCGAAGATGGCGTCGATCGAGCCGACCGGCGCCAGATCGGCGCCGGAGCCGAACTGCACGGTGGCAGCCTCTTGCGAGTAGGTCCCGGGAGGGCCGAGGTAGGTCACCCGCAGCGGCTTCTCGAGCGACAGACAGCTCGAGATCACCTCGCGAAAGATCGCCTGCAGGTGCTTGTTCGAAAGCGGTCCCTGGTTGGCTGCGGCGAGCTTCTGGAAGACCCGCTTCTCGCGGTCGGGAGCGTACACCTTGCGCCCGGTCTTCGCCTTGCGCTCGCCGATCGCGACCGCGAGTCCGGCCCTTTGGTTGAGCAGCTCGGTCAGCTGTCGGTCGATCTTGTCGATCCTGGAACGCAGGACCTCTATGGATACTTTCTTCGGCACGCTGCAACTCGGACCACGGACGCCGTTGGCTCGCCGCCGGCGAGCGGGCCCCGTGAGCTACCGCATGGACCTGGCGATTGCAACAAACCAGAGGCCGCAGTAGCGGGTCAGTTTGGTCCTTCAGAACTAAACTGAGCCTCGCTACGCTCGGTCATCCCGAGGGACCCTCACCCGGCCTCCGGCCGACCTCTCCCACAGGGAGAGGCATCTGAATTCCCTTCTCCCTTTGGGAGAAGGTCAGGATGAGGGTCCCTCAGATGGGGGCGAAGCCCCACCGATGTATTTGCAGAACTTTCGATTGGCTCGATCCCCATCGAGGCACCTCGATCGCTCCCCGAGGTTCAAACTGACCCACTACCAGTGCCGCGCCGCCTACTGCGCCGCGGCGGCGAGCAGGTCGTCGAGCTCGGCGTTCTCGCCGTCGAGCCAACGGATCGTCGGGTCGGGGCGAAACCAGGTCATCTGCCTCTTGGCAAAGCGCCGCGTCGACCTCTGCATCGCCTGCAGCGCCTGCTCGAGCGTCAGCTCGCCACCCAGGTGGGCCACCGCCTCGCGGTAGCCGATGCTGGTCATCGCCGCCGACGCCGGCGAGCAGCCCGCCGCCAGCAGCCCGCGCGCCTCGTCGATCAGGCCCGCGTCGAGCATCCGCACGCAGCGTTCGTCGATCCGCCGATGCAGCACCGAGCGCTCGGCGCGGAGCCCGAGCACCGACATCTCGAGACGATCGCCGGCAAAGCGATGCTGCGCCTGCCACTCCGAGATCCGGGTGCCGGTGAGCTGGAGCACTTCCAGCGCGCGAACCACCCGCACCAGGTCGTTCGGATGAATCCGCTCTGCCGCCTCGGCGTCGACCCCCGCCAGCTCGCGGTGCAGGCACCCCGGCGCGGCGCGCTCGCGCTCGAGCAGGCTGGCGCGCACGGCGTCGTCCCGCGCCGGCCCCGGGAACAGACCGAAGCGCAACGCCTTGAGGTAGAGCCCGGTACCGCCGACCAGCACCACAGAGCGGCCGCGCCCCTGGATCTCGGCCAGCGCGGCGCGCGCCAGCGAACGGTAGCGAGCGCAGTCGAACGATTCGTCCGGGTCGACGATGTCGAAGAGGTGGTGCGGCACGCGGGCGCGTTCGGCCGCGCTCGGCTTGGCGGTGCCGACGTCCATGCCGCGGTAGATCTGCCGCGAATCGCAATTGACGATCTCGCCGCCGAGCGCCTCGGCGAGCGCCAGCGACCGCTCGGTCTTGCCGACGCCGGTCGGGCCGACGAGCGCCACCACCGCGGTCATGAGCTCTCCGTGTCCCGAACCAGCCCGCTCAAGTGCGCTTGAACCAACGCTCGAGGTCGCCCCGGCTCAGCGCGATGAACGAGGGCCGGCCGTGCGGGCAGTGCCCCGAGAAGTCGGTGTGGTCCATCGCCCGCAGCAGCGCCGCAACCTGCTCCGGCGTCATGTTCTGGCCGACTCGCACCGCGCTGTGACAGGCGAGGCGCGACAGGATCGACTCGTTGGCTTCGTCGAGCCGGCGCGAGCGACCGATCTCGACCAGGTCTTCGGCGAGGTCGCGCACCAGGGTGGCGGCGTCGGAGTCGCCGAGCAGCGCCGGCACTGCCCGCACCGCAAACGAATCGCCGGCGTGCTCCTCGACCTCGAAGCCCATCTCGGTCAATTGGTCGAGATGGGCGCGCAGCAGGGAAGCTTCGCGAGCGCCGAGATCGACCACCTCGGGCACCAGCAGTTGCTGCCGCGGCACGACTCCGTCGCGCTGCGAATCGCGCAGGCGCTCGAACATGACGCGCTCGTGCGCCGCGTGCTGGTCGATCAGGACGAGCTCTTCGGCGCGTTCGCAGATCAGGTAGCCCGAGAACACCTGGCCGAGCACGCGCATCCCGGAGAAGTAGCCAGGCCCGGACGCAACCGCAGCGGCTGGCGGCGGCGTCGGCATCGGCGCCGGCGGCGCTGGCGCGCCGCTCGGCGAGCCGATTTCGGGCGCGGCGGAGGGTCGCAGCAGCAGACGCGACGGGGTCGTCCCCGCTCCGCCGGGGCGCAGCGGAATCTGCCCCATCGCGGCCGCCTCGGCCGCGGGGGGCGCGGCGTCTCCACTGCGGCGCATGCCATCGTCGGCGCGCAACCGCTTCTGCACCGCCTGGACCAGCAGATCGTGCACGGCACCCGAGCGGCGGAAGCGGACCTCCGACTTGGCCGGATGCACGTTGACGTCGACCTCGTCGAACGGGACCTCGAGAAATACCACCGCGGCCGGATAGCGACCGTGCATCAGCAGCGTGCTGTAGCCGGCCATCAGCGCGTGGGTCACGACCTTGTCGCGCACGTAGCGGCGGTTGACGTAGGTGAAGATCTGACGCTGGCTGGGAAACGTCAGCTGCGTCGTACTGATCCAGCCGTGCGCGACGCCGCTGCCGGTGCGGTGCTCGAAGTGGAGCAGTCCCTGCGAGCGCTCGGCGCGCAGCACCTGGCGGATCCGTTCGCTGTGATCTTCGACCGCCGTGTGATCGATCAGCTTGCGCCCGTTGTGGGTCAGCCGAAAGGCGACCTGCGGCCAGGCCAGCGCCAGGCGGTTGAGCAGCTCGCTGACGTGGCCGACCTCGGTGGCCGGCGTCTTCAGAAATTTGCGCCGCGCCGGGGTGTTGGCGAACAGGTCGGCGACCTCGATCCGCGTGCCGACCGGCGCCCCGGTCTCGCCCGCCTCGACGATCTCGCTGTCGCAAACCACAACCCGGGTGCCGCCGAGATCGGCGCGGCGTCGCGTCACCAGGGTCGTCGCGCCGACGGCGCCGATACTGGCCAGCGCCTCGCCGCGGAACCCGAGGGTCGAGATCTCGAGCAGGTCGTCGACGCCGGCGAGCTTGCTGGTGGCGTGGCGCGAGAAGGCGAGCACCGCATCGGCCGCCGACATCCCCTCGCCATCGTCGACCACCGCGATCAGTGCGGTGCCGGCTTGCTCGAGCTCGACCGAGATTCTCGTCGCGCCGGCGTCGAGCGAGTTCTCGACCAGCTCCTTGACCACCGACGCCGGCCGCTCGACGACCTCGCCGGCGGCAATCTGGTTGGCGATCACGTCGGGCAGGACGCGAACCCGATCCTCGACCGCCACCGGCGCCTCGCCGTCTTTCACCATGCCCGCGCCCATCCCAGACGACTAACACCGCCGCCCCCCGCGTGACAACGCCGCCTCGGTTGCCCTGCCCCGCCAGATCGCCGATGCTGGCGGCGCATGGACCAGGCCGGCATCAGCGACCGCGAACCCCTGCGGCGCCGTCTCGCGGAGCTCCGCGCCCGCGGCAAGCGCATCGTCTTCACCAACGGGTGCTTCGACCTGCTTCACCCCGGCCACGTGCGCTACCTCGGCGCTGCCCGAGCGCTCGGCGACTGTCTGGTGGTCGGCATCAACAGCGATGCGTCGGTGCGGCGCCTCGGCAAGGCCGACGACCGACCGATCACCGGCGAGCGCGAGCGCGCCGAGATCATCGGCGCGCTCGCCGCGGTCGATTTCGTCACCATCTTCGACGAGGACACGCCGCGCGAGCTCATCGAAGCGCTCGAGCCCGACGTCCTGGTCAAAGGCGGCGACTGGGCACCGGACCAGATCGTCGGCGCCGATTTCGTCCGGCGGCGCGGCGGCGAGGTCCACAGCCTGCCCTTCGCCGCGGGCTATTCGACCAGCTCGCTGCTCGACCGCATCCGCGCCAGCGGCGGCACCGAGCAGGCCTGACTCAACGAGCGCGAGCGAGCGCCTCGATCTCGACCCGCGCGCCCTTTGGCAGGCTGGCGACGCCAACCGTCACCCGGGCCGGATAGGGTTCGCCGAAGTGCTCGGCGTAGATCTGGTTGACCGCCGCGAACTCGGCGAGATCGAGCAGGTAGACGGTCACCCGGACGACGTCGGAGAAATCGAGTCCGGCGGCGTCGAGCACGGCGCCGAGATTGGCGAACACCCGCGCCGCCTCGGCGGCAGTTCCACCCGCGACCAGCTCGCCGGTCGCCGGGTCGAGTCCGATCTGCCCGGACAGGAACACCCATTCGCCGGCCCGCATCGCCTGGCTGTAGGGGCCGATCGCCGCCGGCGCGCGGTCGCTGTGGATGGCTCGGCGTTCGTCCATGGGCCCCTCCGTTCAGTCGCGGGCGCGGCGCACGTTGATGACACCGCGCAACTTGCCGATCGATCGCATCACACCGTTCAACTGCGCGGCGTCCTGCACCATGACCTCGAAGCTGTTGATCGCCTGCTCGTCGCGGGTGCTCTGCACCTGAGCGCTGCTGATGTTGACGCCGGCGCCGCCGATCGACTTGGTGATCGCCGCCAGCATCCCCGGTTTGTCGAGACAGCGCACCTCGAGGCGCGCCCGGCGCGCCCCGCCCGAACCGCTCTCCCAAGCGACGTGAACCTGCCTCTGGGGGTCGCTGGCCAACACTTGCGGACACTCGCTGGCGTGCACCGTGACCCCCTTGCCGCGCGTGATGAAGCCGATGATTTCCTCTCCGGGCAGGGGATCGCAACATTTGCCGAAGCGCACCATGACGTCGTCGACGCCGCTCACCTTGACACTCGGCTCCGACCCGGTGACGCGCCGGATCAGCCGGCGCAGCATCCCCTCTTCGGTCTCTTCGCCGTCGAGATCCTCGGTCGGCAGCAAGCGGCTCAGCACCTGCCGGGTGGTGATCTTGCCGTAGCCGACTCCGGCGATCAGCGACTCGTCGTCCTTGAGCCCGAACGCGGCGGCCACTTCCGCCAGCTTGCCGCGCTTGCGCAGCTTCTTGAGGTCGAGTCCGCGCTTGCGCAGATCGCGCTCGAGCACGTCGCGACCGACCGCCAGCGAGCGGCTGCGCTCGAGGTACTTGAGCCAGGCGCGGATGCGCGTCTTGGCGCGGCTGGTCTTGACCATGCCGAGCCAGTCCTTGCTCGGCGTCTGGCTGGCGGTGGTGACGATCTCGATGGTGTCGCCGTTGGAGAGCTCGTAGCCGAGCGGCACCAGCACCCCGTTGACGCGCGCGCCGGCGCAGTGCTGGCCGACCTCGGAGTGAATCCGATAGGCGAAATCGATCACCGTCGCGCCCTCGGGAAAGTTCAACACATCCCCTGCAGGAGTGAAGACGAAGACTTCGTCGCTGAACAGATCCTCCTTGATCGAGCCGAGGAACTCGCGCGGATCGGACAGGTTCTGCTGCCATTCGACCAGCTGGCGCAGCCACGCGAAGCGCTGCGCCTCGCTCTTGCCGGTCGCCTTTCCCTCTTTGTAGCGCCAGTGGGCGGCGATGCCGAACTCGGAAACGCGGTGCATCTCGTGCGTCCGGATTTGCACCTCGACGCGCTCACCGGTGGTGCCGATGACCGTGGTGTGCAGCGATTGGTACATGTTGTTCTTGGGCAGGGCGATGTAGTCCTTGAAGCGGCCGGGCACGGGTTTCCAGTTCGCGTGCACCAGCCCGAGCGCCGCGTAGCAGTCGGCGACCGAGTCGACGACGACGCGGAACCCGACGAGGTCGTAGATCTGGTCGTAGAGCAGGTCGTAGCGCTGCATCTTGTCGTAGATCGAGTAGAAGTGCTTGGGCCGCCCGACCACCTCGGCCTCGATACCGGCGTCGGCCAACACTCGAGACACGACCTTGATGAACTCGCGAATGTACTTTTCGCGCTCCACCTTCTTCTTGGCGACGTTGCGCTTGAGCTGGTAGTAGACCTCCGGCCGCATGAAGCGCAGCGCGTTGTCCTCGAGGTCGTTCTTGATCCAGTTGATGCCGAGGCGATGCGCGATCGGCGCGTAGACGTCGAGCGTCTCCTGCGCGATGTAGCGCTGGCGGTCCGGCTTGAGATGACCTAGGGTCCGCATGTTGTCGGTGCGATCCGCCAGCTTGATCAAAATGACGCGAATGTCGCGCGCCATCGCCAGGATCATCTTGCGGAAGTTCTCCGCCTGCTTTTCTTCGCGGCTGGTGAAGTTGACCTGCGAGATCTTGGTCACACCGTCGACCAGAGAGGCGATCTCCTCGCCGAACTCGGACTGGACGACGTCGAGCGATGCCAGGGTGTCCTCGACGACGTCGTGCAGTAGGCCGGCGCAGACGCTGGGGACGTCGAGCTTGAGGTCGGCGATCAAGTTGGCGACGCCGACCGGGTGAATGAAGTACGGGTCGCCCGACTGGCGCCGCTGGCCGCGGTGCATCTTCTCCGAGAAGTCGTAGGCCCGCTGAATCAGCTCGGCGTCGGCCTCCGGGTGATAGTCGCCGACCTTGTCGATGAGCTCGAGCGCCGACATCACGCGCTCACCCCGATTGCCCGAACTTTTCGCGAGCGCGCGCAGTCAGCTCCTCGACCAGGTCCTCCGGCGTTCGATCGTCGGAGCTCAGGATCAAATCGTAGACATCGGTATCGGCGATGTCGAAGCCGTAGATCTCGCGGTAGCGGCGGCCATCGGACGCGTGGCGCGCCTCGTTCTGCTGGACCTTCTGCTTCCAATCGCCGCCGTCGCGCTGGGCGACGCGTTGCGCGCGGACATCGTCGCTCGCCGTCACCCAGACCTTGAGCGCTTCGATCCCCTCCTTGTCGGCGAGAAAACCGGCGAGCCGCCCTTCGAGGATGCAATTGCCCTGGTGCGCGCGGGCCGCCATCTGGTCGTCGAGCGCGCGGTCGATCGAGTGGTCCTTCTCGCACTCGAGGTTGAATGCCTCGAGCGACAAATTGCGGCGCTTCGCCTCCTGGCGGTACAGGTCGCCGGCGTAGACGTGCGGAACCCCCAGCTCGCGGGCCAGCTTTCTCGCAACCGTCGTCTTGCCACTTCCCGGAACGCCGGAGATCGTCACCAACATGGTGCCAGCATACGCCGGATCCGAGCGGTTGTCAGTTCCGGGTCGGCGACCGGCCCGTCGTGCGGCGCGGCGGCGTGGCTATTCGACGTTCTGGGTCTGCTCGCGCAGCTTCTCGACTTCGGCCCGCCCCTCGAGGGTCAGCCGCGTCACCTCGACGTCCGAGCTCTTCGAAGCAATCGTGTTGAGCTCGCGGTGGATCTCCTGAAGAAGAAAATCGATCGGCTTGCCGACCGAGCCCTTCTGACGCAGCAGGGCGGCGAGCCGCTTGAGGTGACTCTGCAGGCGCACCAGCTCCTCGGTGACGTCGGAGCGCTCGGCGAGGATCGCGGTCTCCTGCAACAACCTCTGCTGGTCCACCCCCTGCCCCTCGAGCAGCTTGCGCAGCCGCGCCCGCATGCGCTCGGCCAGCTCGGGGACGATCTCGGCGCAGCGCTTGCGCAAGCCCTTCTCGATGTCGACCAGCCGGCGGCAGCGATCCGTCATGTCCTTCTGCAGCGCCGCCCCCTCGCGCGCCCTGGCGCGGTGGAACGCAGTCATCGCCGCCTTCACCAGCTTGCGCGCCCGCGGCAGGTCGTCGCTCGAATCGGCGCGCCGGTCGACGACGCGAACGAAGTCGCCGCGCGACTGGAGAAAGGCAATGTCGATCACCCCCGGCAGATTGAGCTTCTGTTGCAGCCGGCTCCAGCCCTGCATCGCCGCCCGTGCGAGGTCCTCGTCGATCTCGATCTCGCGCGCGCCGACGCCGCCGACTCGCGAGATCGTGACGTCGACCTTGCCGCGCTCGAGGCCATCGGTCACCAGTGGCCGCAGCTCGGGCTCCCACACCTGGCAATCGCGCGGCAGCGAGACTCGCACGTCGAGAAATCGATGGTTGACCCCGCGCACCTCGACCGCGATCCGAGCGCCGCCCTTTTCCCAGGCCGCCTGGCCATATCCGGTCATGCTCCGCATGCGATCGCCTCCCTTCCCCGCTCTGCCCTGCGGCGAGCGCCTATCCCTGAACCGCGCGCCGGCGCAAGTCGTCGCGCAGCTGCGCCGCCGATACCGACGCGGTGCCGACCTCGCCGACGACCAATCCGGCGGCATGATTGGCGAGAATCGACGCCGTCGGCAAATCGGCCCCCGCGGCGAGCGCCAGCGCGCAGGTCGCGACCACCGTGTCGCCGGCGCCGGTCACGTCGAAGACCCGGCGAGCAACCGTCGGGAAATGCCGGGTCGGCAGCCCCTCGGCAAACAAGCTCATGCCCTCGGCGCCGCGCGTGATCAGCACCGCCTCGGCGCGCCAGCGCTGCAACAGCGCGCGCCCGGCGCGCTCCAGGCTGCGCTGGTCGCTGATTTCGACCCCCGAGGCGCGGCTCGCCTCGTCCCGGTTCGGAGTCACCAGGCTGACGCCGTCGTAATGCTCGAAGTTGGCGTCCTTCGGGTCGACGATCAGGGTGAACGGGCGGCGGCGGCGCACCTCCGCCAGCGCCTGCAGCAGCTCCGGCGTCACCATCCCCTTGCCGTAGTCGGATAGGACGACGGCGTCGGCGCTCCACAGGTTGGCCAACAAATGACCGCGCGCCCGCGCCGCGGCGCGGGTCTCGGCGGCGGCCATTTGCTCGCGATCGAGCCTGATCATCTGCTGTCGCTGCGCCAGCACCCGCGACTTGCAGGTCGTTTGCACGCCCCGCCCCTCGTAGACTCCCGCGGTGTCGACACCCAGCGCAACCAGCATCGCCACCAGGTCGCGTCCTGCCGGGTCCGATCCGACCACGCCGCAGGCGCGTGCCTCACCGCCGAGGGCTCGCACGTTGCTGATCACGTTGGCGGCGCCGCCCAGCCGGGCACTCTCTTCGGTCACTCGAACCACTGGCACCGGCGCTTCCGGCGACACGCGCTCGACCTCGCCCCAAATGAAGTGGTCGAGCATCAGGTCGCCGGCGATCAGGACGTCACACTTGCCGAAGCGGGTGACCCATCCGTCGGCCCGTACCATGCGGCGCTTGCTCGATGCGCCCATTTCACCCGTCCCCACGCCGCGCCAGAGCGGGGTTCAGGCGCGGGTCGTTGTAGGCCTTGAACTGCCGGTAGATCTTGAAGTAGCGCGCGCCGTGCGCGAACTGCTCGAGCAGCCGCTGCAGGCAGGCCACGAGATCGGCGCGCTGCGCGAGCAGCACCTCGACCTTGGCGCGACACTCCGCGGCGAGCTCCGGTTCGGCGGCGCGCTCGGCGGTCTTCCGCATGTTGCGAATCTTGAGCGCCAGGATCGACAGACGGTCGACCATCTGACCGGCAGTCTCCGAGTTGAGCTCGGCCGTCGCCACGTCGACGTCGGCGAAGCCGGCGAGGACGAGCTCGTCGACCCGCTCCATGAGGTCGTTGCGCCTCTGGTTGGTAGCGTCGATGGCGCGCTTGATCTCGGCGATGGTCGAGTCCTCGACGTCGCGGCGGCGCGCCTGGTCTTCGAGACCCCACAGCTCGAAGTTGCTGCGATGCTGCGCCAGAACCACCGCGCGCAGGTCGTCGCCGGCCGGCGGCGGCTGCTCGCGGTCGTACCACTGCAACAGCGCCGCATCGTGGATCGCGTCGATCTCACGAGACAGAGCCAGCGCCTCTTCGCGTTGGACGGCAGCGGCCATTACTCGCCCCTATCGCGCAATCCCTCGCCGAGCAACGACAACACCGCGCGCTCGGCCTCGTCGACACCGACTTCGAGAACGCAGGCCGACTGCGATCCTTTCGACGCGGTCTCGCTGAAATGCTCGCCGGCCCAGAGCGCGCGGTAGGGCACGCCGCCGAACGGCGCGTCGGTGCGTGGCCGCGCCGGGCCCGGAAAGAATGCGACCGGCACCCCCTGCAGCCACGCCATGTGCATCGCCGCGGTGTTCGAGCCGACGAAGACGCGATAGCGGCCGAGCATCGCCATCATCTCGGGTAGCGTCGTCTTCGGCGCGCGCGCGACTCCTTCGACCCGCGCCATGATCTGGTCGACGTAGTCTTCCTCGTTGGGACCCCAGAATACGGTGCTGCGCAAGCCTTGCGAACGCAGGCGGGCGAGCAGCTCGGCCCAGCGCTCGGGCTGCCAGCGCTGGTAGCGGGCGCGGTGCAGGCTGCTGCCCGGATACGCCGCGACCTCGGGAGCGCCCGCCGAGTCGTACCAGTTCCCGGCTTGCTCGATTCGCTCCGGCTCGAGGTGCACTCCGAGATCGCCGGGCACCGGCTCCGGCCGCACCCCCAGCGGCTGCATCAGATGAAGGAAGCGTTGCACCCGGTTCTCTCGCGTGTCGGGCAACGTCACCCTCTCGTTGGCGAAGACGAAGCTCCCCTCGCTGCCGTCGCCGTGGGCATAGCCGAGACGTCGCGGGGCGCCGCTGGCGAGACTGACGACGCCGCTCTTGAAGCGCCCCTGGAGGTCGACGGCGACGTCGTAGCCGACGGCGCGCAGCTCGGCGACGAAGCGCCCGGTCTCCGCGATCGCACTCCAGCCGCCGGCCAGCGCCTTGCGATCGAGGACGTGGAAGCGGTCGACGTTGGGATTGCCGGTGAGAATCGGATGCACCCAGTTCTCCACCGCCCAACCGATCTCCGCCTGCGGCAGATCGACGCGCAGCCGCCGCAGCGCCGGCAGCACTCGCAGGGCGTCGCCGATCGCCCCCAATCGAACCAGTAGAATCCGCGGCCCCACTCCAGTACCTCGCGCGCCCCGACTCGATCGCTCGCCCGCCGGCTCAGGCAGCGGCCACTCGCAGCAATCCGGTCAACGGAGGCCCGGCGCTGTAGAGCCAAGCCAGCTGCGCCGCCATCGACAACACCGCCACCGCCTTCTGCCAGCCGGCGGCCGCGTAGTCGAGCGAGCCGGCGGCGAGCACCGCCAGCGGCGCGACGGCGAGTCCGGCCAACTCCTGCCCCTCGATCGCGGCCGTGCCGAGCAGGGCGACCGCCGCCGCCAGCGCGGTCAAGTCGGCGAGCCGGCGATGCGGCCGCCACGAGCGCACCGCCACCGGAGGCAGCAGAAACAGTAGCGGCCATCCCCGGTCGGCCGGCGGCAGCGGTCGGACGTCGAAGTCCGGCAGCAACAGCGACACGATCCCCGCCACAGCGGTCCCGAGCAGCAGCGCCATCGCGGCGCCGCGCGCGACACGTCCGGGATACTCGTGCGCCAGGGGGTGCGCTGCGCGCCAAGCCGCGGCGGCAGCGGCGGCGATCGCCAATCCGGCGGCGACCGGCAGACCAGCGGTGGCGACCCCGGCAACGGCCCCGGCGAGGCAACACCCCGTCACCGTCGGATCCGGCATCAAGCGAACCACGCGATAGACCACCCATGCCGTCGCCAACCCGACCAACTGAAAGCGGACACAGCCGAGACCTGCGAGCCACGGGACCGACGTCGCCACCAAGAGCGCCGCCCAGACGCCGACCGCGTCGCCGTACACCACCGCGCCCCAGATCATCGTCACCACGCCGACGGCGCAGAAGGCAGCCACCGACAACACGAGCTCGGCGCCGATCGCTCCAGCTTCTGCGCCCGCGTACAACGCAACCGCGGTTCCGATGGCTAGGGCGAACAGTGCCGCGACCGCCGCGCGCGCCATCCTGAACCGGGAGAACATCGAGGCGTCGTCTTACCCAGCCAGCGGTCCCCTATGCAAACGGATCGCCTTTACATGCAGGCCGTGGTTGGGCTACCCGAGTAGCGATCCCGGCGCGCCGGGAACCAGCTGGAGCCGATGATGAAGGTGAGTGGGTTCACGTTCGTACGCAACGCGATCGACCTCTACTACCCGGTGGTCGAATCGATCCGCTCGGCATTGCCGCTGTGCGACGAATTCGTGATCGCGGCGGGCGACTCGACCGACGGCACCACCGAGCTGCTGCGCAGCATCGACGACCCGCGCATCAAGATCATCGAGACGGTCTGGGATCGCGAGAAGTTCGTCGGCGGCGCCACCAACGCCCAGCAGACCAACATCGCGCTGGCGGCGTGCACCGGCGACTGGGCGCTCTACCTGCAGGCCGACGAGGTGCTGCACGAAGACGACTACGACGCCCTGCGCCGGCGCATGGAAACACACCTGCACGACCGGCGCGTCGACGGCTTCCTGTTCGAGTACCGACACTTCTTCGCCGACTACGACCACTACATGGATTGCCATCCGTGGTACCGCCGCGAGGTGCGGCTGATTCGCAACCACGTCGGCATCCAGTCGTGGCACAGCGCGCAGGGCTTCCGCCGCGGCCGAAACAAGATCCAGGTGGTCCCCGGCGACGCCAGGATGTTGCACTACGGTTGGGTGCGCCCGCCGCTCCAGATGTCGGACAAGTCACGCGCCCTGGCAACCGTGCACTTCGGCGCCGAAGAGGCCTCGAAGAAGCACCCGCCCGGCGCCTACGATTACGGCCAGCTGCACGGCCGGGTACGCTTCGAAGGCCCCCACCCGGCAGTGATGCGCGAACGCATCGCTGCTGCCGATTGGGACGTCCAACCGACCGACACCCGACGGCGCCACGACGAACCGGCCGACCGCATCCGCTCGTGGATCGAGAACGAGATACTCGGATTCCGCATGGGCGAGCACCGCAACTACGTGTTGATCCCGAGCTGAGCGCGCCGGTACCGGCGACCGCGACTAAGCGGCGATCGCGCGCAGCGCCTCGATGCAGTCGAAAGTGAGCACCGCCGCCTCGGGATCGAGCCGGCGGATCGAGCGACAGATGCGATCGAACGCGGCGCGGCGATCGCTCGGCTGCACTGCGCGCAAGGCGACCTTGTCGCAATCGATGATCAGCACCTCGTGTTCCAGCTTGCGGCGCCGCACCAGGTAGTTCTGCAGGTTGAGATCCGGATGTACGCCGCCGCAGTCGTGCAAGATCCGCGTGGCACGAGCGACCACCTGGCAGGCCCGCAGCCTCTCGTCGGGCGTCGCCGCGCGCAGATACTCCCACAGATTGACGGCGCCGACCGCATAGGCGCTGGCAACAGCAGAGCGATAGCACCCTGGAAAGCGCAGCCGCACCGCCGCTCCCAACATCTCGATCGTCGGCACTCCGCGACGACGCAGGGTTTCGGTGTTCCTCACCTCGTGGAACGGACGGTAACGAAAACCGAAATAGAGGTCGCGGTTGATCCCCGCCATCCAGCCGCCGCGACGCGACGGTCGCAGGACGACGTCGCGCAGAGCGCCGCTGTCGTACAAGCCGACCCCGCCGCGCCCGCCCAGCAACGGACGCGCCGGCGGCAGCTCGTCGCTCGCCCATGCCTGCAACAGAGGTTGCAGGTCGGCGGCGACGTCTTCGCGGAGCAGAAACCGGGAAAGGCCCGAGCGGACGCGCCGAAAACTTTCGCCGTCGTCCATCGCTGCTCCGCTATCGGACGGGGCGCCGCCTCAGGAGAGGGCTTCGGCCTCGTCGATCAACATCACCGGGATGCCGTCCTTGATCGGATAACGCAGCGCGCAGGCCGCGCAGGTAAACGCGTCCTCGGCCTGAGTCAACTCACCTTTGCACTTCGGACAAACCAGAATCCCGAGCAGCTCTTCACTTATCGCCATGACTGCAAACTCCTTCTCCAGCACTGGCTAGCCGAGGTCGGCGTCGCTTGCAACGTCGCCGACCTTGGCCTCGACCAGCGCCAGCAGAGATTCGTCATCTTCGATCTCGGGCTCGATGCGCAAGGCGACCAGCTTGCCGCGGGCGAACGGAAACTCGGCGAGCTTGACGAGGTCCTTTTCGGTCGTCACCAGGAGATCGCACTCCTGCCCGCGGCGCGAGATCTCCTGCCAATCGGCGCGGGTGTACTTGTGGTGATCGGCAAACTCGTACACCTCCTCGATCACCACGTCCCATTGGTGCAACGTCGCGTAGAATCGCTGCGGGTTGGCGATACCGGCGATGGCGACGACGCGCTTGCCGGCGAGATCGCCCACCGAGCGGGTGCGCCACCCGCCAGCGTCGGACTCGACCAGCCCACCGAGCCGGCTGGTCATGCGGAAGCACGGCGTCTCACCGGCGACCGACTCGGCGAGCGGCTCATCCCCGGTCAGGATGATCGCGTCGGCGCGCTCTAGCGCCGACGTCCGTTCGCGGTACGGCCCCGCCGGCAACAGGGGGCCCGGCTGCCCGTCGTACAACACCAGGTCGCAGCGCCGCGCCAGGGCCCGATGTTGGAAACCATCGTCGAGCACGGCGACGTTACAGCCGAGCTCGGCGGCGCGCGCCACACCGTCGATCCGCTTGGCCGAAGTGACGACGACACCTGAGAAGCCACGCGCCATCATGACCGGCTCGTCCCCGCCGAGCTCGGCCGAAACCAGCGGCCCCGCCCCCTCGGACACCACCGTCACCCCGCGCGCACTGCCACCATAGCCGCGCGAAACGATCGCCGGCCGGTAGCCGCGTTCGGCCAGCGAACGCGCCAGCCACAGCGTCAGCGGCGTCTTTCCGGTGCCGCCGACCGTCAGATTGCCGACGCTGACCACCGGGATCGCCGCCTCGCGCGAGCGCAACAGACCGATGCGATAGCCGGCGCGGCGCAAGCCGACTCCGGCGCCGAACAGCCAGCTCAGCGGTCGCAGCGCAATTCCGACCAATCGCGCCTTGGCGTCGCTGCGCTTCCATACCCGATCGCGGACGTACGACGCGGAGCTCATTGCGGGATTCCCGGCGCGCCGAAAGCAGACTGGAGCAGTGGCTCGACTTGCGCCATTGTCGCAGCGACCACCCCGGCACGCTGCGCCGCAACCTCTCTCGCCCGTGCCCCGGCGAGACGCGCCACCTCCTGCGAGCCGAGCATCGCGCGCCAGTGTGCAGCCAGATCGGTTGCCGCCGCGACCTCGAACCCACCGCCGGCGTCGACCAGCGCCCGCGCCGCCGGGCGGACGTTGTCGAGGTTGGGCCCGAAGCTCACTGCCGCCCCAGCAGTCGCCGGCTCCAGTACGTTGTGACCGCCGATCGGCGCCACCGTGCCGCCGACGAAGGCGGCGCAAGCCCGCGGGTAGAATCCGGCGAGCTCGCCCAGCGTATCGAGCAGCAGCACGCGGACGTCTGAATCGATGCGAGCCGTGCCGTGCGATCGCCGGACGAAGGAAATCTTCCGCTCCTCGACGAGCGACGCGACCTCGTCGAAGCGTTCGGGCCGGCGCGGCGCCAGGACCAGCAAGAGGTCGCCGTGCTCGCCCCACAGCTCCGCTGCCGCATCGAGGACGAACGCTTCCTCGCCCGGCTGGGTGCTGGCGGCGACCACCACCGGGCGCTCGGCGATCCCTTCGACCGGCGGCGGCCCCGACCGCTCGGCGGCCGCCGCCTTGAGATTACCGGTGACGTGAACTCGCGACGCAGGTGCACCGAGGTCGCGAACCCGCGCGGCGTCCTCGTCGGTCTGCATGCAGAACACGTCGACCAAGCCGAGGGCGCCGCGGAACAACGGCGCCGCGGCGGCATAGCGGCGATGAGTGCGATCACTCATGCGACCGCTGACCACGGCGATTCCCGCTCCGGCGCGATCGGCGGCACGCAACAGACCCGGCCAGATCTCGGTCTCGACGATCAGCAACACACCGGGCCGCACCTGCCGCAGGGCTCGGTCGACGATGCGCAGCGGGTCGATCGGCAGCAGCGTCGACACCTGCGGCGCGATCTCGCGGCGCGCCAGGGCGCGGCCGGTGAGCGTCGTATTCGACACCAACAGCGGCGCGCCGCCGAGACCGCGGCTGCGCAGAGCCTGCAGCAGCGGCAGCGCGGCGAGCGTTTCTCCCACCGAAGCGGCGTGCAACCAGAGCGGCGCCGCGCCGCGCGGCAGCGGCGGAATGCGCCCCAGCCGCTGACCGACCCCGGCGAGCAGGCCGCGATGCCAGAGCCACGGCAGGGCCGGCACCGCCAGTGCCAGCATCGCCGCTCCGGCGACGTCGTAGGCGGCGTAGGCGAGCCGCTGCGAAGCGGTCATCCGCCGGCGAACCTCTGGTCGGCACGCCGGTCGACCTCGTTCAGGCGCGCCTCGAGGGTAGCCCGCGCCGTCTCCACCTCGGCGTCGTCGGCGCGCCGCGCGACCTCGAGCGGCTCTCCCACCACCACCAGCAGGCGCGCAAACGGTTTCGGGATCGCGGTGCGATCCCAGTTGTCGAGGCGCCACAAGCGATCGGCGGAAAAGCTGACCGGCACCAGCACCGCCCCCGTCGAGCGCGCCAGGTGCACCGCACCGGGTTTGACGGTGCGCACCGGCCCGCGCGGGCCGTCCGGCGCCAGCGCCAGATTCTTGCCGGCGCGGTGCGCCCGCACCAACTGAAGGAATGCCGAGGCGCCGCCCCGCGTCGCCGACCCGCGCGCGGTGTCGACGCCCCAACGGCGCAGCACCCGGGTCGCGATCTCGCCGTCGCGGTGCTGGCTGACGATGATACAAACCGGAATGCGCAGCGCGCTCACCGCGAACGCCATCGCGATCTGACGTCCGTGCCAGAAGGCGAGGATGACCCGCTCGCCGCGCCGCCAACGCTCCTGCAGCGGCTCGATCCCCTCGAATTCCACCCGCAGAGTGCGATCGAGGAGCCAGAGCGCGGCGAAGACCAGCGCCGGCCCGACCCGCTCGGCTATCGACTTGAAAGCATCGCGCAACGGCGAGCGCCGCTTCCGCGCGCTGCCTCCGCTCATGGCGCCGGGGCCGGATCGGAGAACTGCAGATCGTAGAGCTTGCGATACTCCGCATCGAGGGCGAGCAGGTCCTCGTGGCTTCCCTGCTCGACGATCTGCCCCTTGACCAGGACGACGATGCGATCGGCGGAGCGAATCGTCGACAGGCGATGCGCGATGACCAGCGTCGTCCGCCCGCGCATCAACACGTCGAGCGCTTTCTGCACCAGCCGCTCGGACTCGTTGTCGAGTGCCGACGTCGCTTCGTCGAGCACCAGAATCGGCGCGTCCTTGAGCAGCGCGCGGGCGATCGCGATGCGCTGCCGCTGGCCGCCCGATAGCCGCAGGCCGAGCTCGCCGATCTCGGTGTCGTAGCCGTCGGGCAGCTCGCGGATGAACTGATCGGCGTGGGCGGCGCGCGCGGCGGCGACGATCGCCTCTTCGGTGGTGCCGGCGGAGCCGTATCCGATGTTGTTGCGCACGGTGTCGTTGAAGAGGAACGTGTGCTGCGTCACCAGAGCGATCTGCGAGCGCAGGCTGTCGAGCGTCACGTCGCGGATATCCTGCCCATCGACGCGAATCGCGCCGTCGACGACGTCGTAGAAGCGGAGCATGAGATCGGCCAGGGTGCTCTTGCCGCCGCCGCTCGGCCCGACCAGCGCGACCACTTCGCCGCGCGGCACGCGCAGCGAGATGTCGCGTAGGACGAGCTCGTCTTCGTAGCGGAAACACACCCGATCGAAGGAAATCGCGTCGGAGATCTCGCCGAGAACGATCGCGCCAGGGCGCTCGGTCACATCCGGCGGGGTATCGAGCATCTCGAAGATTCGGTCGGCCGCCGCCAGGCCCTGCTGCATCGTGCTGTTGGCGCGGCCCAGCTTCTTGAACGGGTCGTAGAGCAGGAAGACCGCGGTGAGAAAAGCGAGGAACGCGCCCTGAGTGCGCTCGCCCTCGACCACGCTGAGCCCGCCGTAGAGCACGACGCCGGCGATTCCGAAGGCGGCCAGCACTTCCATCATCGGCGACGTGAAGGCGCGGATCCGCACGACTCGCATCGCCAGGCGCCGCAGGCTCTCGGTCTCCTCGTTGAAGCGACGCCGCTCGTAGGCCTCCATGCCAAAGGCCTTGACCACCCGGTTCCCCTGCACCGTCTCCTGGACCAGAGCGGTCAAACGTCCCAGCGAGACCTGCAGGTTGCGCGCGAATCCGCGTAGGCGCTTCGACAGCCCGAGAATCGGCGCCACCGACGCTGGAAAGGCGACGAAGGCGATCAGCGCCAGGAACCAGTCCTGAACGAAAGCGACCACCACCAGGACGACCAGGGAGACGCTGTCGCGCAGGATCGCGGCAACCGTCGTGGTCAGCGACGAGCCGACGACGAAGACGTCGTTGGCGACCCGGGACACGATCGAGCCCGTCGAATTACGATCGAAGTAGCTCTGCGACAGGCTCTGCACGTGATCGTTCAAATCCTGGCGCAGGTCGGCGACGATGCGCTGCCCGACCCACTCGCTGAGATAGGTGCTGCCGAAGGCGAACAGCCCGCGCGCCAGGAACACGCCGATGATGACGAACGGCAGGGCCCACAGCACGGTCGTGTTCTTCTCGGTGAAGATGTCGTCGAAGATGAAGCGGACTAGAAACGGCATGGCGCCGTTGGTGGCGCCGAACAGGACCATGCAGACGACGGCGCCGACGAACTGCGGCCATACGTAGGGACGCAGATAAGCGAGCAAGCGCCGCGCGGTGGAGCGATCGATTCCTTCGGGGGACGCCATCAGCCAATTCTCTCCTCGATACAGTCCAGAGCCAAGTCCGCCGCGCGCCCCGCCGCCCCCGCTGTCCCCAGCGCCTGCTTGAGCTCCTCCAGCGCCGCTTGCATCTCGGCCTGCCTGCCGCGCACCGAACGCACCGCCTCGGCGATCGCCTGCGAGTTGGCTCGTTCCTGGATGAGCTCGGGAAACACCGACCGCTGCAGAATGATGTTGGGCATACCGATCCAATCGACGTGTACCAGCCGCCGCGCCAACCAATAGGACGCCGGCGCCATGCGGTATACGATCACCATCGGGCAGCCCAGCAACGCGGTCTCGACGGTGGCCGTACCCGACGTCACCACGGCGGCGTCGGCCGCCGCGAGCACGTTGTAGGTGTCGCCGCGGGCGATCGTCAGATCTCGACAACGCGAACGAATCAGCTCGGTGTCGGCGTCGCTGATGCCGGGCGCTTCGGCCAGCACCGGCTGCCAGCCCTCGCCGGCGAGCTGCGCCGCCGCCCCGCCGAGAGCCTCGCCGATCAACGCGACCTCCTTGCGCCGGCTGCCCGGCAACAGCGCCAGCACCGGCCGCTCGGGGTCCAGCCCGTACTCGGCGCAGGTCGCGGCGCGGTCGCGGGTCGCGCGCACGACGTCGAGCAAGGGATGCCCGACGAACTCGGCCAGCTGGCGGCCGTCGGTGTTGTAGAGATCGGCCTCGAAGGGGAAGACCACCGCCATCTTGTCGACTCGCTCGCGGATCTTGGCGATACGGCCGCTGCGCCAGGCCCAGACCTGCGGCCCGATGAAATAGAAGACGGGCACTCCGAGCTTCTTGGCGCGACGCGCCAGCAACAGGTTGAACTCCGGATAGTCGACCAGAACCAGGAGGTCGGGCGGATCGTCGCGCAGCATCCCGGTCAGTTGCCGAAACAAGCTGAGGTGGCGCCCGATGGTGCCGAAGGTTTCGACGAAGCCCATGGTGGCCACGTGCTCGCTGTCCACCACCGTCTCCATGCCCGCCGCGCGCAAATTGGCGCCACCGACGCCGCTCACCTCGAGATCCGGCCTGCGCGCGCGCAGCTCGCGGACGAACGCAGCCGCGTGCAGATCGCCCGACGCCTCGCCGGCTACCAGCAGAACCCTCAGCGAGCGACTCACTCGGACTCCAGCGTGTCGCGCAGCCGCTCGGCCACCTCGAGCACCCGCACCGCCGTGGCCCCGTCGACCAGCGGTTGCTCGCGCGTGCGCACCGAGCGCACGAAGGCCTCGACCTCGTCGAACAGCGGATCGGCGTCGTCGAATTTCTCCTCCTCCATGTCGATGTGCGGCATCGCGTCGGGGTCTTGCGCCGCCCGCTTGCGGAAAATCCGCACCGAACGTTCGCCGTAGTCGACCGCCACGTAGGTGTCGGACTGGAAGAAACGAATCTTGCGCTCGCGTTTCAGCGCGACCCGGCTGGCCGTGACGTTGGCGATCGCGCCGTTGGAAAAGCGAATGCGCGCGTTGGCGATGTCGACCTTGTCGGAGAGAACCGGCACCCCGACCGCCTCGACGCTTTCGACCTCGCCGTCGACCACGCTCAGGATGATGTCGAGGTCGTGGATCATCAGGTCGAGGATGACGTCGACCTCGGTGCCGCGCTCGACGAACGGCGCGAGCCGGTGGCACTCGATGAAGCGGGGATGAGCGATCACGCCCGCCAGGGAGCGAATCGCCGGGTTGAAGCGCTCCAGATGCCCGACCTGGAGAATGCAGTCGTTGGCACTCGCCAGCTCGACCAGCTCGCGTCCCTGCTGCGCCGAGGAGGTGATCGGCTTCTCCACCAGCACGTCGACGCGGTCGCGCAGAAGCTGGACAGCGATCGCGTGGTGTGCGGTGGTCGGCACCGCCAGGCTCACGCAATCGACCTTGCCGCGCAGCTCGGCGACGTCGGTCAGAGCCGGAGCACCGACCTGGCGGCCGACCTCGTCGGCGCGCGCCGCGTCGCGATCGACCACCGCGACCAGGTCGACGCCGTCCAGGCTGGCGTACTTTTGCGCGTGGAAGGCCCCGAGATAGCCCACGCCGACGACCGCTGCGCGTAGCATCGGTTCAGAACCGTACGCCGACGACCGCCAAGCCGCAGCCGTCGGCCCGTTCGAGCAACTGGTCGCGATCGAACATCAGGGTCTTGCCGGCTTCGAGCGCCAGTACCGCGACACCGGCCTCGCGACAGACCTCTACCGTCTCGAGTCCCACCGCTGGCACGTCGAAGCGCAGATCCTGACTCGGCTTGCTCGCCTTCACTGCAACCGCCCCGCCGCGTCCGAGCTCGCCGCCGCGGCGCAAGGCCGCGTCGGTACCCTCGATCGCCTCGACGGCGAGCACCATTCCCGACTTCACCACCACCGTCTGTCCGATGTCGAAGCTGCCGATGCCCTTGACGACTTCCATGCCGAACTGGATGTCGCGCCACTGCGCCTCGTCCGGCTCGCCGCGGGTGAGCGTTCCTTCGGAGGTCAGGATCGAGTCGAGGAACAGCGTCGACTCGACGATCTCGATCCCCTCGCTCTCGAGCTCGTTGGCGAGCTCGCGCAACAGCGCGTCGTCGCTCCACTGCTGCAGCCGGCCGAGCATCCGCATGCCGCGATCGTCCGGAGCGAAGTTCTCCATCAGACCGGCCTTGTGGATACCGCCGGCCATGACCGCGCGGCGCACGCCCTGCGACAGGAAGGCCTGGATCATCGCGTCGATCTGGCCGACCTTGATCCAGGTCAGGCCATCGACCAACGGATCCAGACCCGGCAGGCTCTCGCCGGTATGGGCGACGGCGACGACGCGGACTCCCGCCGCCTTGGCCGTCTCCGCGAACAACTTGGGAAACTGCCCGTTGCCGGCGATGAGGCCGATGGTCTCGACAGCAGTTTCCACTCTGCCCCCCGGTTAGCGACTCAACGACAAATTCCGCGTTCGGAAGATTCGATGAACTGCAACATCCGCTCGACTTCGTCGGCCGGTTTGGCAGCGCGCAATTGGGCCACCGCCTCGGCCGCTTTCAGCCCCGACTGAAAGATCGTCTTGTAGGCCCGCTTCACCTGTGCGCTCGCGTCGCCGTCGATCTGGCGCCGCTTCAGGCCGACGACGTTGAGGCCGCGCAACTCGGCGCGGTCTCCGGTCGCGTTGCAGAACGGGACCACGTCCAGCGAAACCATCGATCCGGCACCGATCATCACCGACTCTCCGAGGCGAACGAATTGATGGATGCCGCTGAGGGCTCCCACCACGATCCAATCCTGCAGTGTCACGTGACCGCCCAACTGAACTCCGTTGGCGAGCACGTTGCGGTTGCCGATGTGGCAGTCGTGGGCGACGTGCGTATAGTTCATCAGCATGTTGTCGTCGCCCACCGAGGTGACCATGCCGCCACTCTCGGTACCGAGGTGCAGCGTCGCGAACTCGCGGATCTGATTGCGGTCGCCGATGACGAGCTGGCTCGGCTCTCCGTGAAACTTCAGGTCCTGCGGCTCGGCGCCGAGCGAGGCGTGGTGGTAGACGACGTTGTCACGCCCGAGCGTGGTGCGTCCGACGACGACCGCGTGAGCACCGATCCGCGACCCCGCGCCGACGCGAACCTGACCACCGACGATCGCGTATGGCCCGACCTCGACGTCGGCTGCGAGCTCGGCGCCGTCTTCGACGATCGCGGTGGGGTGGACTCGCTGGCTCACCGTCTTTGCCGCCCAGTGCTGCTCAACGCTTCTTGTTGAACTCGGCGATGATCGCGTCGGTCACTTCGATGTGGGGAGCGCCGTACAGCAACGATCCTCCGGCTTGCTCGAGGATCACCGTGTAGCCGCCGCGGCGACCGTAGTCCTGGATGATCTGCTGCAGCTCCTTGAGAAGCTCTCGGGTCAACTCGGCGTCCTTCTGTTGCAGCTCGCCCTGGGAGTCCTCGTAGGCACGCTCGAACTCGCGCAACTTCCGCTGGTACTCTTTCTCGAGATTGCGGCGCTCGTCGTCCTTCATGACCAACGCCTTCTTCGCCAACTGGTCCTTGAGCGCGTCGACCTCGTTCTTCTGCTTCTCGAGGTCCTTCTGCAGCTTGTCGAGCTCCCGCTTGAATCGCTTCTTGGCTTCTTGTCCTGCATTCGACTCGTTCAGCGCCCGCTGCAGGTTGATCGTGCCGATGCGAAGCTCTTGCGCCGGTACGACCGAAGCGGTGGCCACGAGCAAGCCCGCGATCACCGATGTTAGCCAAATCCTCATGATCTCAACCTCCTGAATCGGCAACGTAGTCCCCGATCGTCGCCATTGGCAAATCGGGCACCACCGGGGCCCGCAACCGTTCTGATCGATCCTACCGGGACCTCGGCAAAATCATACTCCACCCAGCGGATCCGCGCTTACGGGGCACCGCCGAAGGAGAACTGGACCGTCTGCGTGTCGTCGCCCGGCTGCTCGTTGAGCGGTATTCCGACCTCGATCCGCAGCGGTCCGATCGGCGACAGCCAGCGGATCCCCGCCCCGACCGACATCCGCATCTCTTCGAGCTCGATGCCGCGCGCCGCCGAGAACGCGTTACCCGCGTCGAAGAAGACCACCCCCTTGAGCCCCAGCGCCCGCACCAGCGGGAAAATCAGCTCGTTGTTGATGATCAACTGGTGGCTACCGCCGACGATGTCGCGCCGAATGATGCGCGCGCAATCCTTCTGGCCGTCGGGGCAGCGATTCTCACTGGCCAGGAACTGGTCGTAAATCGGCACCTGGGGACCCATCGAGCGGACCCGATAGCCGCGTACGGTATTGATGCCGCCCGGGAAGTATCGCTCGAAGAGGGGCAGCTCGCGCTGGTCGCCGTAGCCGATTCCGTAGCCGAAGTTCCACCCGGTCGAGAAGGTGAGCTCGCCGAACGCTTCGTGCTCCCACACCGGGATGTACCAGCGCGCGCGCGACTCGATCTTGATGTACTTCGCGGTCCCCCCCAGACCCGCCACCTCGAAAGACAGATCCTGCAGGGAGCCGTTCGTCGGGTCGAAGGGGTGGTTTCGGGTATCGCGAAAGATGCGCGGGATCAGGGCGCTGGTGAGGGTCGTCCCCTGCTCGGCGCGGATCACCGACGAGGCGTCGGCGCTGACCCCGGAAATCTCCGCCTGTTCGATCCGGTACTCGAGGCCGAGGCGCGTGTCGATCAGCGGCAGGGAAAAGCGACCGAGACGGAGCGCGTCGATGCCGAGCGCTTCGAACGGGTAGAGAAGACGAATCCCGCCGCCGGTGCCGCCGCGGGTGAACTCGTCGAACTCGAGCTGCCAGTTGAACAGGTCGATCCCGGCGCTGAGCTGGGTGTCGAAGAGATACGGCTCGGTGAAGCTCACGGTCAGGTTGCGCCGGATGGTTCCGATGTCGGCTTGCAACAACAGCCGCTGGCCGCGCCCGAACAAATTGATCTCGGAGAGACTTACATTGAATAGGAACTGGTTCGCCGAGCTGATGCCCGCGCCCGCCGAAAAGGTCCCCGTGTTTCCCTCGCGAACGTCGACCAGCACGTCGAGACGATCTTCGCGGTCGGCCTTGCGGGTCGTGATGCTGACGTCCTGAAAGAAGCCGAGCCGCTGTAGGCGTTCCTGCGAACGGCGGAGCTTCGCCCCGGAGAACCGGCCCTGCTCGACCAGCTCCATCTCGCGGCGCACGACCTTGTCCTTGGTCTTGGTGTTGCCGGTCACCTCGATACGATCGATGTAGACCTCTGGACCGCGGACCACCCGGAAGCCGAGATCGACGGTCTTCTCGTCTGGGTTGATCCTGGTGTCGGGCGTCACGTTGACGAAGGCGTAGCCGCGGTCGCCGTAGAGCTCGGTCAGCAGGTTCATGTCCGCGCGCAGCTTGCTCGGGCGGAAGACCTCCCCCTGCTCCGCTTCGAGCGGGATGTCGGCCGTCTCCAGGGACTCGAGGGTCTCGCCGACGATGGCGACCTCGCCGAAGTGGTAGACGTCGCCTTCCTCGATCTTGAAGGTGACCTCGAGCCCGTCCTCGGTGCGCTGGATCTGCGGCTCGTCGACGCGGACGTCGATGTAGCCGTTCTCGTAGTAGTACGCGGTCAGGCGTTCCGCGTCCGTCTGCAGCACTTCGCGGTCGAGATTGCCCTGCCCGGTGATGAAGGACAGCCACCCCTTCTCGCTGGTCGCCAGGATCCCCTTCAGCTGGCGGTCGCTCAGGCCCTCGTTCCCCTCGAGGATGACCTTGTCGATGCGAACCTGCTCGTTCTCCTTGATGCGAATCGCGACGACGACCTCGTCGGCCGCTTCGTCGCCGACCGAGGTGGTGTCATAGGTCACTTCGGCGTCGAGATACCCCTTCTTCTCGTACGCCTTCTTGACCTCGTCGATCCCGATGCGCGCCTTCTGCGGGTCGAGGATGGTGTTGGGACGCACCCGGATCATCCCCTGGATCTCTTCCTCGTCGATCTCGTCGGCGCCGTGGATCTCGACGTCGCGAACGAACGGACGCTCCTCCACCGTGTAGACCAGGGTCCAGCCGCCGGCCTCGGGCTCGAGCTCGGCTGTGATGTTGTGGAAGAACCCCATCGCGTAGAGCGCGCGGATGTCCTCGTCGACGACGGCCTCGTCGAGACGCTCGCCCGGCTCGGTCTCGAGGCGCACCCGAATCGCCTCCTCGGCGACCCGCCGGTTCCCGGCAATGCGGATGGTGCCGATCACCACCACCTCCGGCTCGCCGGGCTGCGCCGGCTCGGGGGGCAACAGTTGCCCGACCGCGGCGCTGGCGAGGATCAGCCACGCGGCCATCGAAACCGGGGTCAGCAGTCGAGTTCTTCTGGGCATCGATAAAATTGGCGAAAGACCGGATCCCTACCAGAGGACTCCAATGCGACCAACCCCGAGACGCTTCCCTCGGCGAGAAGCGGCACCAGCACAGGCTCAGTCGCGCAGCCGCCCCCCTTCGAGTCGCAGGCAGCGATCGGCCAGAGCAGCCAGTCGGTCGTTGTGCGTCACCACGATCAAGGTGATACCGAGGCGCCGGTTCAGGTCCTCGAGCAGAGCGTGCACGCCGTCCGACGTCGCCGGATCGAGATTCCCGGTCGGCTCGTCGGCGAGCACGGCCTGCGGCTCCAACACCACGGCGCGGGCGATCGCCACCCGCTGCTGCTCGCCCCCGGAGAGCTCGCCCGGCTTGTGCTCCAGCCGCTCCTCCAATCCGACCTGGGACAGGATCGCCCGCGCTCGCGAGGCGGCGCGGTCGTGGCCGTCGCCGGCGATCAAAGCCGGCATCATGACGTTCTCGAGCGCGGTGAAGTCGGGCAAGAGGTGGTGGAACTGAAACACGAAACCGATACGGCGATTGCGAAACGCGGCGAGCGCGCGCTCGTCCATGGTGGCCAGATCGGCGCCGTCGAAGACGATTCGACCCGAGGTCGGCGGGTCGAGCGCGCCGAGCACGTGCAGCAGAGTGCTCTTGCCGACTCCCGACTGGCCGACGATCACCAGCTTCTCGCCGGCGGTCACGGTCAGGGACAGGTCGTCGAGCACGCTGACGATGCGGTCGGCCGAACCGTAGCTCTTGCAGACCCCTTCGGCGCGGATCAGCTCACTCATAGCGCAGCACATCCACCGGGGCGAGACGAGCCGCCTTGCCGGCCGGATAGACACTGGCGGCAACGCAGATGAGCAGGGCGACGAGAAGCACCGCGCCGAAGTAGGCCGGCTGAATCTCGACCGGCAGCGTCGAGACGTAGAACACATCCGGCGGCAACTCGATGAACTCGTAGCGCCGCAAGGCCCAGCACAACCCCCACCCCGCCAACGACCCGATCGTCGCCCCGACGATACCGATGGAGAGTCCGCTCCACAAAAAGATGCTGGCGATCTCGCGACTGTCGGCTCCCATCGACTTGAGGACTGCGATGTCCTTGCGCTTGTTCATGACGATCATGATCAGAGTCGCGACGATGTTGAACGCCGCCACCAGTACGATCAGGAGCAGGACGACGAAGTAGACAGTCTTCTCCAACTGCAGCGCCGAGAACAGCGTCCGGTTGGTCTGTTTCCAGTCGCTGATCCGCCAGCTGAAGTCGGCGAATGGCAGGATGCGCGCGGCGACGGTATCGGACAGATCGGCGGTGGTCGCAGACAGCTCGACACCGGTCACGCGATCGCCGAGGCGAAAGAATCGCTGCGCGTCGGGTAGGTGGACGAACGCGCGCGAAGAATCGTACTCCGACATGCCCGAACGAAACACGCCGGCGACGACGAAACGCTTGACCCGGGGGACCATTCCGACCGCGGTCGGCGTCCCGAGCGGCGACACCACCGTCACCGGGTCGCCGAGTCCGACGCGCAGCTCGATCGCCACCTCGCGACCGAGAATGATTCCGGGTAGCTCGACGCCCGCGGCACCGCCGGCGATCGGGTGATCGACGGCGAGATCGGAGAGCGCGCCGCCTTCGACGTGCTCCGCCAGGTCGGTGGCGATACCGGCCGTCGGGATGCCGCGCACGTTCGCCCCGGCGAGCTCGTCGCCGGCGGCCAGCAGCACCTGTCCTTCGACGTACGGAGCCGCCGCGGTAACCCCCTCGATCGAGCGCAGGCGGTCGATCTCGCCGTCGCGCAGGAGCAGCGCTCCGGCTGGCGAATCGATCGTGATGTGCGGCGTGAGGCCGAGAATGCGCTCGCGCAGGTCAGTCTCGAAACCACTCATCACGCTGAGTACGACGTCCAGCGTCATCACGCCGAGAGCGATCCCGATGGTGGCGATTGCCCCGATGAGCGAAAGAAACGCCTCGCGTTTCCGCGCGCGGAGATAGCGCAGGCCGATGAAGAGCGGGAAGCTCAACTCAGGCCTCGGGCGGGACTTCCTTCTCGGGCCGCATGTGCGGGAACAAGATGACGTCGCGGATCGAGGTCGCGTCGGTCAGCATCATCACCAGCCGATCGACACCGATCCCCTCGCCGGCCGCCGGCGGCATGCCGTGCTCGAGTGCACGCACGAAGTCCTCGTCCATCGCGTGTGCCTCGTCGTCGCCGGCGGCGCGGTGCTCGAGCTGCGTCTCCAGCCTCTGGCGCTGGTCGACCGGGTCGTTGAGCTCGGAAAAGGCATTCGCCATCTCGCGGCCGGCGATGAAGAGCTCGAAGCGGTCGACGAACTTCGGCGCGGTCTCGCTGCGCCGCGCCAGGGGCGAAACCGCAACCGGGTACTCTTCGACGAAGGTCGGCTGGATGAGCTCGGGCTCGGCAATGGTTTCGAAGAGGTCCATCAAGAGATAACCGGCGGCGGCGTCGCCGTACTTCTTGCCGTAGTCCTGGTTGAGCAAGCCGCCAACGCCGTCGGCCGCGCCGCGCAAGGTCGGCAGGTCGAGGTCGCGGACCGCGTCGAGCGACAGATCGAGCTCGTCGGCTACGTAGTCGGGAATCGACACCCGGCGCCAAGGCGGGCTCAAGTCGAGCTGGTGCTCGCCCCAGCTGAGCTGGCGCGAGCCGGCGATGTCGTCGGCGAGCTCCACGAACAGGGTTTCGGTCAGGTCCATCAAGTCGCGGTAGGTCGCGTACGCCTGGTAGAACTCGAGCAGCGTGAACTCGGGATTGTGCCGGGTCGACACCCCCTCGTTGCGGAAGACGCGGCTGAGCTCGAAGACGCGGTCGAAGCCGCCGACCAGCAGTCGCTTCAGGTAGAGCTCGGGAGCGATGCGCAGGTAGAGCTGCATGTCGAGCGCGTTGTGGTGGGTGACGAACGGCCGCGCCGCGGCGCCGCCGGCAACGCTTTGCATCATCGGCGTTTCCGCCTCGAAGAACTCGCGATCGACGAAGAACTGGCGCAACCGCTGGATGATCCGGGCGCGCTTGTGGAACGTCTCGCGCACCTGCTCGTTGGTCGTCGTATCGAGGTATCTCTGGCGATAGCGGGCCTCGACGTCGGTCAGGCCGTGCCACTTCTCCGGCAGCGGACGCAGCGACTTGCCGAGCAGCCGCAACTGGTGCACTTCGACGGTGAGCTCGCCGGTCCTGGTGCGGAAGGGTTTGCCGACCACGCCGATGAAGTCACCGAGATCCATCTGCTTGAACAGCGCGAAGGCCTCGTCGCCGACGACGTTGCGCTTGACGTAGGCCTGCAGCCGTCCGCGGCGATCCTGCAGATGTAGAAACGAGGCCTTGCCGAAGTCTCGGCGCGACACGATTCGACCACCCAGGCAGACCTCACCGTCGAGCTGCGCCAGCTCGTCGGCATCGCTACTCCCGAACCGGGCGACGACGTCGCCCGTCGTGTCGGTTGGACGAAAGTCGTTCGGGTACGGGTTGACCCCGGATTCTCTGAGCGCTTCCAGCTTGCGCCGACGCGCCTCCCTCTCGTCACCCTCCACGGCATACACTCCCAGCGACCGCGCCACCGGCGACCGCAAGTCAACTCAACTCGGGTACTGGAGCCCTCAGGGGGAGTCAAGCTGACCGCGCCGCGTCCGGCCGCGCGCCCGCGACCGAATTGACAGGCCCGACGGCACCCCCTATGGTCTGCGGGCTCGATGCGAATCACGATCCTCCCCGAAAAGAAACTGGTCGAGCTCTCGGGAAGGCGGCGCGTGGGCGACATCCTGACCGAGCTCGGGTTCCTGCCGGGCACGGCCATGGTGATTCGCGGCGACGAGCTCATCCCGGAGGGCGAGATGGTCGAAGCCGACGACGAGATCGAGGTTCGCTCGGTCATCTCCGGCGGCTGAGGCTCCAGGGACCACGATGAAGTGCACACGCTGCGGCGGTAGCGCCGAGGTAAAGCTCCGCCAACACAACGCCAACTTCTGCCGCGACTGCTTCGTACCGTTCCTGCACAAGCAGGTCGGGCGCAGCATCGAGAAGCAGAACATGATCGCGCCGGGTGAATCGGTGCTGGTCGCGGTCTCCGGGGGCAAGGACAGCCTGGCGTTGTGGGATGTCCTGATCGAGCTCGGCTACCAGACCACCGGCCTGCACCTGTCGCTCGGCATCGGCGGCTACTCGGATCGGTCGACCGAGAAGACCGTCGCCTTCGCCGAGGCGCGCGACCTGGAGCTGATCACCGTCTCGCTGCGCGAGGAAGGCCTGGCCGTCGAGGACGCCGCTCGTTTTACGCGCCGACCGGCTTGCTCTGCCTGCGGCACGTTGAAGCGGCACTACTTCGACAGGCTGGCCTACGACCGCGGCTTCCCGGTGGTCGCCACCGGACACAACCTGGACGACGAGGCGGCGCGCCTGCTCGGCAACGTGCTGCACTGGCAGATGGAGTACCTGGCGCGCCAGCATCCGGTGCTGCAGCCGACTCACGAGAAGTTCGTGCGCAAGGTCAAGCCACTCTACCGGACCACCGAGTTCGAGAGCGCCGCCTACTGCTTCTTCCGCAAGATCGACTACGTCATCGAGGAGTGCCCGAACAGCGTCGGCGCCACCCAGCTGATCCACAAGGACGCTCTCAACAAGCTCGAGGCGGCGAGTCCGGGGAGCAAGCTCGCCTTCGTTCAGGAGTTCCTCCAACGCGCGCAGCCGCAGCTCGCCAGCGAATCCAACGCGCCGCCGCGCAGCTGCGAGTCGTGCGGCATGCCGAGCTTCGCCGAGCTGTGCGCGCGCTGCCGACTGGTGCGCGAGATCGAGTCCAAACGGGCCCGGCACGCGGCGTCCGGCGCCTGATCTCCGCGATGAGCGAGCCCAACCGCAACCGCGGTCCGCTGCGGCCGGACGAGGACGTCCTGCTGATCGACCGCAAGTCGCGCGAGTACCTGCGCAAGCTGCAACCCGGCAAGAGCATCCACCTGCGCAGCGGCAACCTCGCCATGGACGAAATCATCGGCCTGCCCGATTGCAGCCGAGTCGAAAACTCCGGCGGCGAATCTTTCCTCGTCGTCCGCCCGACCTATGCCGGACTGATTCCCCATCTGCCGCGCAAGGCGCAGGTGATCTACCCGAAAGACGTCGGGCTGATCCTGACCTGGGGCGACATCTTCCCCGGCGCCCGCGTGCTCGAGGTCGGAACCGGTCCGGGAGCCATGACGATCGCCGTGCTGCGCGCAATCGGACCCACCGGCCACCTGTACTCCTACGAGCTCCGCGAAGATTTCGCGACGATGGCGCGCGGCAACGTCGCGCGTTTCTTCGGCGACGCACCGCAGTGGTCGCTCAAGCTCGCCGACATCAGCGACGGGATCGAGGAAACCGAGCTCGACCGCATGATCATCGACCTGCCCGAGCCGTGGCGTGTCTTGCCGGACGCATGGAAGGCGATCGCGCCAGGTGGTGTGCTGGTTGCCTATGTGCCGACGGTCCTCCAGGTCAAACACTTCGTCGACCGGGCCCGAGCCGAGGGTTTCGCGGTGGTCGAGGCGATGGAGAACCTGCTGCGCCACTGGCACGTCGAGGGTCAGAGCGTGCGCCCCGAGCACCGCATGGTGGCGCACACCGGGTTCGTCATCACCTCGCGACGACTCGCCGACCGGGGCAGCGACGGCGAACGTTGACTCGCCACGCCGGGCTGTAGTACCACGCTGGTTCGCAACCCATCCGCAAGCCCACTCTCATGAGCAAGGAAACGATTCGGCGTCGCACACGCGCGCGGCTGATTGATTCCGGCGTGATCCGGTTCCCGTCGGAGCCCCATCGTATTCCGAACTTCCGCGGCTCCGAGACGGCGGCCTCCCTGCTGCGCCGCTTGACCATCTGGCGTCGCGCCCGGGTGATTCGCTGCGATGGCACGGCACCGCAGATCTGGCTGCGGCGCGCCGCCCTCGCGGAGGGCAAGACGCTCTACCTACCGGTAGGCAACTTGCGGAGCGAACGCTGTTTTGTAGAGATCGACCCGCAGCGACTCGGCTCACGCTGGTGGCGCGCAGTCTCGCTCCCCGGAGCCCGCTCCCTCGGCCGCTTGGTGACTCCCGACCAGTTGCCGGCGCTCGACCTCGTCGTGACCGGGGCAATCGCGGTCAACCGCCAGGGCGCAATGATCGGCCGCGGCGGCGGTAGCTTCGATCTCGAGTACGGCCTGCTGCGCCACTTGGGAAAGGTCCGCGAGTACACGCCGATCGTCACGACGCTACATTCCCTGCAGGTGATCGAGGACCGGATTCCGATGCGGGCACACGACGTTCCGGTCGACTTCGCGGTCACGCCGGACAACGTGATCGCCGCTCCCAGCCTGTATCCACGGCCGCGAGGAGTCCTCTGGGACCTGCTCGGCGAGGACCAGGCACGGGCCATCCCCTCGCTCCAGCGCGGCCGCCGCGATCGCTCGAGCCGGCTCACCCCCGGCCACCTCTGAGCCGGCCGCGCACGCCTCACAGACGGCACCGGCGGCTCCCCAGACGGCCATCCGCCAGGCCCCCGGCCTGGACGCCCGGGCCGGCCGAGGACAGCCCCTCGCCATTCTCCTATCGGCGAAGGCCGAGGCCGGCCGTTTGTCCGAGAATCCCGAGGCAAACTGTTGCGGTGGCAAACTCGGTTGGGTAGACGTTGGGATTCGATTTTCATCGGCAAGAAAACATCGCTCTGAGGGGAATGCCAATGTCCGAAGCGGGAGAAGCCAAGAAAGAGGGTTCGGCGGTCGCCGCCATCATCGGCTGGGGTGGACTACTCGCCTTCATGGGGGTCTTCGCCTGGCTGATCATCAACCAGATCCGCTCCGGTGAGATCTGGATCGGCAAGGAACCCGAGGCGATCGCCGCGGTGCGTGACTCGAAGCCGCGCGAGGGCAACGGCCTGACCCTGGGAGACATGTTGAAAGGGTACTCCCTGAAAGTCAGGGACCTGAAGACCGCCGCCGGCGAGCGCGCCTACGTCGGCGAGTTCAGCTGGGACGCCAGCCAGAAGAACGGTCCCGAGTTCGAGGTCCAGCTACGCTGGAAGGAGAACCAGCGCACGCGAGTTGCGCTGTGGAGGGTCAACCTGGAGAAAGGCGAGGTTCGCCCGCAGGGCACCGAAGCGACGACCCTACCCAAACGCGCCGCCGAGGGCACGATCGGCGACTGAACCGTCGGCGCGACGCGTCAGGCGTCGCGCTCCTCCGGCCGCGCCGACACCCGGGCGTCGAGCACGCGGTTGCGCAGAGCCACCGCGCGCGCAGCGTATTCGTCTACCAAAGTATCCGGACACGAGTACGCGAAGGCGCGCACGGCAAGGACGATCAGAATCAGATCGTCGAGCTTGCCGCGACCGAGCGACCTCCATCTGCCGTCGGCGATCAGATCGTGTTGCCAAACGCCGTAGACCAGGGCGGCAACCACCCCGGCGCGAGTGATCCAGCTGACCCCGGTCGAGAAGAACAGCCGGGTGTAAACGTAGAGCATCAAGGGCACGTAGTTGGTCAGTACCCGCAAACCGTTGTTTTTCCATTCGGCGAGCAACGCCGAGTCCAGCAACAATGCCCCTACCGCGAAGAGAAGCGGCCAGAACATTCGTTGGACCCGCCGCCACCACCAGGTGGGGCTGTTGAACACGAAGTACTTGGAGCGCTTCACGGAGTGCCTGAGGCTGCGATACAGGTCCTTGACGGTCTGCTGCAGCTGGCGCTCGACTGGGGCGCTGTCCTGCACCAAAAAGGCCTGGTGGAGGTAGCCCGGGCCCCCAGAGGGGGACACCGCGGCAGCGTCGGACGGGGCGGCGAAGAGCACCAGCGCTGCGACGGCCTGAGCCAGCGAGATCCACAGCACGCTCAGGCCTCGGCATTGCGGGTTTCCCTTACCCGAGGGAGTACCGCGGTGCCTGTTCCGGGCGCGATCCATCCGCGCAGAATGTCTTCCGGCGACCAAAAAAGTCAATGATTCTTCGCCAAGTCCGCCGAATATTGGCGAAATCTTGGCGAAGCGGGCGGACGATCCCAGCCCCCGCCCCCCGCTCGGTCCACCCGATCTTCCGGCATGCTGATTGCTTAGTACTGTGTGCAGGAAGGCTGCGGCCTACGCCAGGGGAGGATGAGAGGATTTGATGACCGAGGACATGAGCCAGTACATCCGCCACATCCGCCAACAGCTCGGGATGACTCAGGAAGAGTTCGCCCATGCCTTGGGAATCACGGTCGGAACCGTCAATCGTTGGGAGAATGGTCGCTTCCGGCCGAGCAAGCTCGCCAAGGCAACGATCCTGGAATTCGCGCGCCGGCACGGCGTGCACCTCGCCGACGAGTCGGAGCTCGCCGCCCGCTCGAAAAAGCAAGCCCAGTAACGACGGCCGGCGCGGCGCCGCGGCCCGCCGGGGGCCCCAATCTACTGCTCCGGGACGACGATGATGATCGACGCGTTCGGCCCCGGCCTGCCGAGGATGTCTCTGCCGCGCGCGGTCAGCGTGGTCTGGCCCACCGGAAAGGCGATCTCGGAGCCGAACCCGGCGCAGAACTGAATCGTCGAGTCGGGGTGGACGAATTGCTCGGCGCCGGTTCCCATCCGGGTACAGGGTCCGGTGCCGTTGAGCGTGCGAACACTGAACCGACACGATAGATCGTTCACCGCTCCCGGGTTGGACGAGAAGTTGGCGTCGGCAACCGCCGGCACCCCTCCGATCGGCATGCCTGGCGCCGGCCCGTCGTCGCAGACCGCGATGCTGCCGTCGCCGAGGGCGTGCGTCGACGCGATCTGGAACCCGGGGAGGTCTTCGCTTGGATCGTCCGCCAGGGTGCTGCTGTCGATCGGGAAGCCGGCCGGCGGAACCGCCATCTCGACGTAGATGATGAAACCGCTAGGCACTTCGCGCCGCCAATAGAGATTGCCACCCGCCCCCACCCCGGTGCGCGGCAGCACGATGCCATCGGCACGCGCAACCCCGAACGCGGTGATCACCGGCCCCACCGTCGGGAACGTCGGCGTGATCGTCGGCGTCTGGCTCGGCGTCGGGGTGATCGTCTTGGTGATGGTCGGAGTATGCGTCTTGGTCGGCGTACGCGTGCCGGTCGGCGTACGCGTGTGGGTCGGCGTCCACGTGCGGGTGTTGGTTCGGGTCCCGGTCTGGGTCCTGGTCGGTGTCACCGTTCCGGTCGGCGTCACCGTCCCGGTCAGCGTCCGGGTCACGGTCGCGGTCCGCGTCGAGCTCGGTGTGGTGGTACCGCTCGCCGTGCGAGACCAAGTCGCGGTGGGGGTTTGCGTCCGGGTGCGCGTCGCCGTCCCGGTCCGCGTCGGGGTCCGCGTCGGAGTGTCGGTACGGGTCGCCGTCGCGGTACCCGAACGAGTAGCAGTGCGGGTGCTGGTGCCGGTACGGGTCGGCGACCGCGTACCACTCGGTGTGCGCGACGCAGTCGCTGTGCGGGTTCCCGTCGCCGTCCAACTGGCGGTCGCGGTGCGTGTCGGCGTACCGGTCCTGGTACTGGTCCGCGTGTGCGACGCCGTGCGCGTCCCACTCGGGGTGCGCGTCTGCGTCGGCGTACGCGTGCCGCTCGCGGTGCGGGTTGACGTCCGGGTAAAAGACGGCGTCCGCGTACGCGTGGGGGTACGCGTACCGCTCGGGGCCCAGCTCGGTGTCGCGCTGCGCGTTGCGGTGGCTGTCCGCGTCGGGGTGCCGGTCCGCGACGGCGTGCGGGTGCGGGTCGGCGTCCTCGTCTGACTCGGCGTCCGCGTGTTGGTACCGGTTCGCGTCGCTGTGCCGGTGCGCGTACTGGTCCCGGTCCGACTCGGAGTTCGCGTGCGCGTGGCGGTGCGGGTTGCCGTACCCGTCCGCGTCGCGGTTCCGGTGCGCGTGCTCGTTCCGGTGCGCGTCGGAGTGCCGCTGTGCGTCGGCGACTGCGTCGCGGTACCGGTTCGCGTGGCGGTTCCGGTCAGCGTCGCTGTCCCGCTCGGAGTCGGCGTCCCCGACCAGGTCGCCGTCGCCATCGCAGTCGGCGTCCCCGACCAGGTCGGCGTCGCCGTCACAGTCGGCGTGTCGACCGCGGTTCGACTGGCCGTCGCCGTCGCCGACGCGACCTCGGTCACACCAGCGGTCGGCGTCGGCGTTTCACTGGCTTCGGGTATCGGCGTCGCCGTCGGCACCTCGACCCCGGTCGCGGTCGCGGTAGCGGTCGGCACCACCTCGCTCGCAACCGCCCGCGCGACGTCGGCCGCGCCGACGCGGCCGTCACCGTTGAGGTCGGCCTCGCAGGCGCCGGCTCCGGAGAACACCTCGGCGACGACTGCGGCAACGCTGTCGCACGTCTGGGAGAGCCCCGCCCGCGGCGCGCCCAGGTGCAGGGCGAGCGCGGTCAACACCACCGCGGCGGCACGGCCGCCCCCCGGTCGCCCTCCCATCCCCCGAATCTGAAGCCGACGCCGAGCGCAGTGCAGCCAGCGGCCTAGCGCTCGAGCAGCCGCTCCATCTTGCTCTTGACCACCCCGAGGTCGACAATCGGTTTCGCCAGGTAGTCGTCGCAGCCGGCCGCCAGCGCCTTCTGCTCGTCACCAGCCATCGCCTGCGCGGTGAGGGCTATGATCGGAATCTTGTCGCCCCCGTCGAGCAAGCGGATCTGCCGGGTAGCCTCCCAGCCGTCCATCACCGGCATCTTCAGGTCCATGAAGACCAAGTCCGGAGGCGGTGGCTGCTTGACCATCGCCAGCGCCTCCTCCCCGTTACTCGCCTCGAGAATCTCGAACTCCCCAATTCTCTTCAACCGGTAAACCAGGATCCGGCGGTTATCCAGGTTGTCCTCTACCACGAGAATGCGTTTCGCAGCCATGATCCCCAATACTCCGCAGAAAAGCTCCGCGTGTCTACAAAAAAAGAGCCGGAACGCCAACGGCGCCCGGCTCTTTTGGAAGGACTGGACTCGCGCTTACGGGAAGTACACCCCGTCGACGATCGGCTCGGGCGGGAACCGCCCGTTCACGTGGTGCGCCGACGATGCCGTGCGGGTGCCACCCTCATCCGAGTAGTACTGGTGCACCAGGCCGAGGAGGCCGGGGCCGAAACCGTCGTCCGACGAGTTCTCGCCCTTGATGCGGGTCTGGCCACCCAAGGTGCCCTGGGTTCCGACCGCGAACACCGAGAAATCGTCTCCCGCCGGACCGGCCGGCGTATCGATGTCGACCAGGCGGATGTGCTCGACGCAGCTCAAGACGGTTCCGGTGGAGAACCGCTGCTCGAACTCGTTGTACACCAAGATCAGCGCTGCGACGCGATTGTCCGGGACGATGCTGCCACCGTCCTCGATCGTCGCGCTGCACGGCGACAGCGTCAGCTCGGTTTCGACGAAGCCCTGCGGGGTCTCGGCGCCGTCGAAGAAGTGCTGCACCGACAGAGTCGACGCACACGGCGTGTAGGTCGCGAGACAAGTAGCGCCGGTAGGAGTCCCACCCAGGCACAGTGCGTCACCCGCGCTGCTGCCCGCGCTCTCGGCCTCGAAGCTCACCGCATTGTAGGCCGCGGCCAGCACCTCGGAGGTATCGGCGGCGATCGGCAGAGGTCCGGCCTCGACGATCGTCGCTTCGCCCTTCAGATTGTTCTCTGCGACCGGCGTGTCGTCGACCGAGCTCGCAACCTGAAGGCAACGCAGCTCGCCGACGAAAGGCACTTCGTTGACTGGCGGGATGATGCCGTTCTGGAAGGTCTGGCAGCTTGCGTTCCCCTCACAGGGCAGCGCATCCAGGCCTTCGGAGATTACCCAACCGAGGGGCTGGTTCGGCGTGAGCTGGAACTGAAAGTCCTGCGTCGCCCAACCGGGCAGGCAACGCACCCCAGCCGGGCAGTCGGCATCGTCGCGACACACCTGGGCTCCGTCCGCCGGCGGCGAACCGCAGTGCCCGTTGGCGTTGATGTAGTAACAGTTGACGGTGATCGGCTCGGAACCCGAGCTGACGTTGGTCAGCTGGATGACCGTGTCTTTGGCGAACTCGCCGGCGACCAGCGCGGGCGAAGCATCGGGCGAAGTCGTGTGCGCCACGATCTTGGGGAACGCCAAGTAACCACCGGTCTTGATCACCGAGGTCTGTGCCGAGGCAAGCTCCGCCACCCCAAGCACACCGCCCAAGGTGACCGCACACACGGCGGCAGCGAATTTACGAGTCCTACTTCCAGTACTCATCCGAAGGCTCCTTTTCACGCCTGAGCTCTTATCCACTCGCACAGTTCTACGTTACGGAAGGATGATCTGGCCGTCGGCCAGCTCCCCGTCCACCGCGTGCAAGTTGGTGGTCGCGGAATCCACGGCCAACGAAGTTCCGCCGACGCGCAGGACACTCGCCACCGCCACGAACGGCGCCGGCACCCGCGGTCCCGCCTGCTCCTGGATCTCCGATCCTTCGACGATTGCCGTACCGAAGGCGGTCGGCAACTCGAATCCCGTACCGTCGAGCTGGATGTTCTCCCAGCAAATGACCGGGTCTTCGACACCCTGTGAGCCGCGCGTCTCCATCTCGTCGTAGATGTCCGGGAAGTTTAGCGCGACCTCGGCAGGTCGCAGCCCGGCGAAGTCGAAGCTACACGGCACCACCGTGATCGCCGTGCTCACGCTCGCCACCGAATCGTTGAGCCCCATGTTGACCATCGGGCCGAGGGCTAGCGCCCCCTGCGAACCGTTGGTCGCGAAGTTCAAGTGATAGGCCGAAGGACACTGAGCGTATTCGACGCCGTCCAAGCTGAGGACGTTGTCGTCGCCAGGGGTGCCCAGCGCCGGCACACCGATCGCGTTGTAGCCCGCACCGCCGACGTCAGCGCGCCCGGTGAGGTCATTCGCACCGCTCGGCGCACCGTCGAACGGCGAATCCATCTGCACACAGACCAAGCTGCCGGTGAAGCCCGGCACGACCGGAGGCACCGCCCCCGGATCGAGACCACCTTGCTCGTCCGCCGGATTGACCGGGCGGCCCGTGCAAGCCGACCAGGTGCTGGTCTGCTGGCGCGTCAGGCTGATCTGAAAGTCGGTGACCGTCCAACGCGGCAGACCGTTGACCGACTGCCCATCCGTATAGAAGCAGTGGGCGTAGGCCATCATGTTCGACGTGTTGGTCGTCTGGATCACCGTGTCAGTATCGACCGGATCGTCATCGCAAACGACCTTAGGGAAAATCAGAACCGAGCTAGGCTCTTCGACGGTGAACGATTGGGCGCTCGCAGTAGTGGCGAGACACGCGAGCGCAAAACCTAGCGCCAATCCGCTCGCGGCACTCCGCCCCGCAAAAGTCCTCATTGCTGTTCCTCCTAAGGTCGACTTCGTCACGAATCAGTCCAGTACTCTGGAGCCCTACCCGTTACGGCAGAGAGATGGTGTCAGCGTCTTCGGTGCGTACGACAGTGTCGAGAGCGTACGCAGCCCAGCCGACCCGGCTGTCGGGATCGGTGAAATCAGTGGCCAGCGAGAGCAACGCCACCCCTGCGAGGCCACCACCGACGCCGCGGATGCGGGCCTGGCCAGTGATGGTGCCGCCGACGTTGACCGAGAAGATCGACCGAGTCGGGGATCCGGTGTCGATCGACGAGATCCGCGAATCGAGGAGACAATCCACACGGCGGCTCGTCGACAGACGCTGCTCGAACTCGTTGTAGACCAGGAACTGCGCCGTGACCGGCGGCAGGGTCTGGCCACGAAAGTCCTGCGTGCAGGGAATCAGGGTCAGCTCGGAGCTGGCCTCGAAGGTCTCGGAGATCGGGTCGATCGCGCCGTCGTAGACGAAGTCCATGACCAGCACCTCGGCACAAGGCTCGTACTCGGCGTCGATACCACCGATCTGGAGGTTCTCGTCACCGTCGTTGAGGACCTGCTCGAGGCCGGCCGCGCGATACGAGGCGACATCGACGAGCTCCGCCGAGGTGATCGCCGCCTTACCGGTGAGGCTGTTCGGGCAGTTGTCGCCCGAGCACTGGACCGGCAGACGCGTGGTCTGGTCGGCCTCGATACACTTGAGCTCACCGATGAAAGGGGTCTCGGAGATCGGCGGAATACGCGTGCCGCTGTTCGAGCCCTGGTTCACGCCGCAGGGGTTGGGATTCAAGAAGGTGGCGCGGCAGGGCAGCTCGTCGCCCGCCAGACCTTCCGAAGCCAACCAGCCGAGCGGCTGACGCGAGGTCAGGAAGATGTCGAAGTTGGTTTCGATCCAACCCGGAACGCAGGCACCGAAGATCCCGGAGTCGTTGCAATCCTGGAAGGTATCGCAAACCTCGCCGGTGTTGGTGCAGTGACTGTTGGCGTTGACGTAGAAGCAGTGCGCCATCGTCGGGTTGTTGCTGACGTTGGAGATGTGGAGCCGGGTATCGACGCCATTCTCGACGTCGACGCTGATCTTGGGATACATCAGCAGACCCGCCGGATGGTCGTGGTCCGAATCCGCGCTCGCGACCGTCGCGCCCAGAAGCGCGACAGCGGCGGCGAAAGAAACTAGCTTGGCTTTGCAGAACATTGGGCTTTCCCCTTTCTCACGCCTGGCCGTAGCCGCTTAGAAGTCGCCCGAAGTGGACATCGAGTCGGCAGTCTCGCGAGTGCCCACTTGATGCGCCACGTCAGCCGAGCTCGCAACGACGCTTCCCGTATAGATGGTCTCGGCCACCCCGAGGATACCCGAGGGATCGCCGCAGGTGCCGCCAGTACCGCAGTCGCCGTCGGCAGCGCAGGTCCAGCCAATCGCCGAACCACCGTTGCAGCTATTGTCGAAGCAGAAGCCGCCGCGGCCGCAGTCGGAGTCTGCCGTGCAAGGCTCGCCGTCGGCGCTCCCCGCGGTGCAGTTCCCGGTCTGGGTCGCCCGCGCGGTGGTGCGCAGGTACGTCGTCGCACGGTCGCGGAGCGCTCCATCGAGGCTTCCAGTGTAGTTGGCCCAGCAAGCGCGGGTGTCACCACCCGAGAGCGGGTCTTCGATCATGTCGTAGGTGTTGAAGAGCACGCGCATGGAGGTCGGGTTGAGCGGATCGTACGTGCAAGGCACGAAGGTCAGCTCGACTTCGACGTCAGCGCCGGACACCGGGTCCGAAGCGCCAGGAGCGAGATGGTCGATGGTCAGCGACTCGGGGCAGCTGGCGTACTCGACGCCATCCAGGTTCGCAGTGAACAGTTCCGCGGGAGCCGTACCCGAGCCCTGCACGTTGAGCGAGTTGTAAGCGCTGATCTGACCAGCCCCTTCACCCGTCTCGCCGAGCCACTCGATGATCGCCTCGCCCTTGAGGGCGTTACCGGTCGACAGCGCGCCCGAGGAATCTTCGACCTGGAAGCAGCGCAGCTCGCCGCGGAAGGCGCCGGCGGCCGGGAGAATCGAGGCTCCCGCCTGACTGTCGCCGAGGAAGAACCCGGGACAGATCTGCTGCGACTGACCACCCGTCGAGCAAGCGTCACCCGAAAGCAGCTCGGGGTCCTGCACGCGGCCGGTGGACACGCGCCAGAAGGTCGGCTGCTGAGCCGTGAGGATCAGCCCGAAGTCGTTGGCCTGCCACGAGATGTCGCAAGGCCCGACGTCTTCCAGCGGAGCGCCGGTCGGATCGGTGACATCGTCGCAATCGACGTCCGAGTTACAGTAGTACGTCTGACCTGCCGGAGCGCCGACACATTCGCCGATTCCGTTGGTCGCTTCACAATGGACAAACGCCATCATGTTCGTCGTGTTGGTGAGCGAGATGATCGTATCTCGCGTCCCATCCGAGATCACCTTTGGAAATACGGCGATCGAACCGGGCTGGGTCGACGAAATTTCCAGTGTATCGGGTTGCGCCTGGGCCCGCACACCGCCAAGGGCCAGCACCGCCAGTCCCAGCATTAGGCCCGACAGCCGCGGGTTTCGCTCCAGCAATCGCATTGCACGCCTCCTTTTGTTCACTGCAGCCTGCATATGAGTTCGGCACGTTCGCAATCGAACCCGACGGCTTTATTCCAGTTCGAGCCAAAACTGTCAAGCGGAAAAAGCAGAGGAATCCGGAATGAATCGAATTCCGATCATGCCACATCCACGGGCGCAGCAAAGCCCAAATTGGGCTAGCTGGCTCGGAAGCGCGGAAATTGGTCGGACCGCTGGCTCAGGGCTGGGCCGGCACGCGCACCACGATCTCGCGCACGGGGCCCAAATTGCCCGCAACATCGCGGACTTGAACGGCAAGGATGGTGTCGCCGGTGGACAGTCGACTGTCCACCGGGATCTGGAAGCAGAACTGTCGGGTGGCGAATGGCGAAAGGAACGCGAAATCACCGAATCGGTTCCGCGTACAGGAGTTGCCGGCGCTGGTGACGTAGCTGAAACGGCAGGCGATGTCCTCGAGCGCGTCGCGCACCGCCGGCTGGGTCGCCTCGCAAGCGGCGACCTCACCGGGAGTGAGCTCTGGCGAAGTACAGTCGATCAGCGGTGGCGAGAAACCGGGGACACCGCCCGGCGGATCGTTCGGCGAGCCATCGCAGATCTCCGGGCTACCGTCGCCGAAATCGTTACTGCCGACCAGCTGGATCGACGGTCGCATCGACGCGCCGATCTCCTGCAGCTCGCCGTCGATCATCACTCCCTCGCTGCCGGCGTCGAGCACGGAGGCACCGAAGCCGGACTCGACGATCAATAGGAAGCGGTCGGACTGAATGAAGATCTGGCGCCCGTCGGCGTCGAACTGCGGCGTCGGAGTCGGTGTGAGTCGGCAGTTGAAGCTGCAGCAACCGTCACATCCATCCTGGCCGACCGGCTTGAAGGCAACCACCACCGGACCGATGCGATCGGTGGTCGGCGTCGGGGTGCCGGTTTGGGTCGGGGTGCCGGTCTGGGTCGGCGTCTGGGTGATGGTTGGCGTCTGCGTGATCGTCGGCGTCAGAGTGAACGTAGACGTGAAGATCGGCGTGTGCGTCGGCGTCGGGGTGCGGGTGACCGTGTTGGTGCGGGTCGGGGTGTGGGTGCGCGTCGAGGTCTGGGTTCCGGTCGGGGTTCGCGTCGACGTCTGAGTCGGCGTGAAGCTCGGCGTCCAGGTCTGGGTCGGGGTGCGGGTGAAGGTTTGCGTGCGCGTCGCAGTCCCGGTTCCGGTGGTCGTGCGGGTACCGGTGGGCGTACGCGTGAAGGTCGACGTGCGAGTGAACGAAGGCGTCCAGGTCGGCGTCCCGGTCCAGGTGAAGGTGCGCGTCGCTGTGACCGTCGGAGTCCCGGTCCAGGTGCGGGTGCCGGTTGGCGTACGGGTCGCGGTCGAGGTGCGCGTAAACGTTCCCGTCCGGGTCGCCGTCGCCGTTCCCGTATGGGTACGGGTACCCGTCGGGCTCCGGGTTATGGTCGGCGTGCGGGTGTTGGTTCCGGTGCGCGTCGGCGTCGAAGTACCGGTCGACGTGCGCGTGCCGGTGGGAGTTCGGGTCCCGGTCTCGGTGCGCGTGCTGGTGCCGGTGCGAGTCACGGTCGGCGTCGCGGTGAAGGTTCGCGTGCGCGACGGCGTCCAGGTGCCGGACGGAGTGCGACTCGGCGTCGCGGTGCGGGTAAACGTGTGTGTGCGCGACGGAGTCTGCGTCCAGGTCGGTGTCCCGGTGCCCGTCGGGGTGCGGGTACCCGTCGGGGTTCGAGTTTGCGACGGCGTGCGGGTGTTGGTTCCGGTGCGCGTCGGCGTACCCGAACGGGTCGGCGTGCGGGTGTGCGACGGTGTCAGGGTGTTGGTTCCCGTGCGCGTCGGGGTGGCGGTGCGGCTGGGAGTCGAGGTTCGCGTCGGGGTCCCGGTGTTGGTCCCGGTGCGCGTCACCGTCGGCGTGCGAGTCACCGTCGGCGTGCGCGTCACGGTCGGCGAGTTGGTAGACGTCGCGGTCGGCCCCAGCGTCGGCGTCCGGGTTGGGGTGTTGGTCGGTCCGGCAACGGTCGGCGTGGCGGTCACGGTCGAAGTCGCCGGCGGAACGGTCGCGGTCGCGCTCGGCGTCGGGGAAGCGGTGCCGTTGCCCGTGGTCGCCTCCGGCGTCGGGGTCGGAGTCTCCGCATCGCCAGTAGCGGTCGCGCTCGAGGTCGCCGTGCTCCCCGGCGCGGGGGTGTCGGTCGCGGTACTCCCCGGCGCGGGGGTGTCGGTCGCCGAGCTGGTGGGTTCGGCCGTCTCGGTTGGAAACGCTGTTTCGGTCGGAGACGATGTCTCGGTAGGGGACGGGGTCGCGGTCGGGGTAAACGGACCGATCGCGTCGGCGAGGATCTCGATCAGGCTATTGAGGTCTGGTGCGGAAATCGTACCGTCCTGATTGACGTCCGCCGTCGGGCACTGCGAGCCGACGAAGATGGCACCGATCAAATCACTGAGGTCGGAACCGTTCAGCTCGCCGTCGCAGTTCGTGTCCCCGGGGATCTGCCCGCCCCCCAGAGCCATGCCGGCGGTCCCCAGCACGAGCGATAGCGCAACAATCGCCCGCCGCAGCAACGCCCCCACCTCAGTTCTCATTCTGTCCCCGTCCGATACCGCGTGGCCTCTGTATGCGCGATGACCTGGCTCTTTGCAATGAGCCACCGCCCGTTCTGCACGTACTTCGGCCTGCACATCTCGATTGAGGGATGCCGGCCGCCAACGCTTTGCTGCATGCGGGCTCACCAGGGACCGGGATGTGGCAAATGCGGGCGCAGCCGCCGCGGCAAGAAGCCAACTTTGCACTTGATGCGAGGCCCGGGGTCGCTACCCTGAGAGAGGATTTCCGTAGCATGGACGCAATTCTGCAAGCACTCGAGTGGGCCCAGCAGCACCCGCGGATCACGGTCGCCCTGGTCGCGGTGGCGATGGCGCTCTACGGCCTCGCCCAGCGCAAGCCCAAGGTGTTTCGCGAAGCGGAGCGTGACTTCGAGAGGTTGCGCGACGACCGCGGCCCCTCATACGACAAGACCCGCCCTCTCTGACAGCCTGCGACGCGCCCCCCTCGCGTCGAATTGCCAGGGCCGTTGATATACTATACAGATATCAATCGGTGATATCTGTCGATGACCTAATCGCCCTGCGGGAGTTGCCGGGCGTCGGCGAGCGAACCGCCGCGCGGCTGATCGAAGGACAACTGTCGGGCGGTCCCACCCTGCGTGAGATCCTCGCCGCCCCCGCCGCCGAGCTGCGGCGGCACCGTCTGGCCGAAACCGCGATCGCGCGGCTGCACGACAGCCGGCGGCAGCACTACGACCGTTGCCGCGGTTTGATCGCGGAGCTGGCGCGCGCCGGCGGATTGGCGATGGCGGTCGACGACGCGCTCTTTCCAGAGCGCCTCGGGGCTCTCGAGCATCCGCCGCCGCTGCTCTTCCTCGCAGGCAACTCGGCCCTCCTCCGCCAGCCGATGGTCTCGGTGCTCCTGTCACGGACCATCGAACGACACACTCTTGGTGGCTTGCAGTGGATCGCGCGCAACGCTGCCGCCGCAGGATGCGCCCTGGTGACGGGCGGGATGAAGTCGTCGCACCGGCTGGCGGCAATCGCCGGCCGCGCGCTCGGCTGCCGCCGAATCGTAGTGCTCGACCGCGGACTGCTGAGCGCTTTCGCCGGCGACCCCACACGCGACCCCTTCGGCTGCGGCCCGAGGAAGGCGAGATTGGATCGGCGACGCACGCTCATCCTCTCTCCGTTTCGCCCGCACGACCACGCTACGGCGGGACACGGCCGGCGCCGCGATCAGCTGATCGAAGCGCTCGGCGAAGTCGTCTTCGTGCCGTCGCTCCGACCGGGCGGGGAAGTCGAGCGGCTCTGCCTGCACTCGCTCCGCCACGGCAAACCGGTTCTCACCTGGGTCACCGAAACGCCGAGCCTGCGCCGCGCCGGCGCCCGGCGGGTCGACGACGACGTCCTCCGGGCGGGCATCGGCGGCCTCCTGCAGTGCGATTGAGACCGGCGAAGCGCGCCGGCTACGATCGACCGTCGACGGCCGCAGCGCGCAGCCGCACGACCGGCACGCCGCCTTCGTCCGCAGCTGCCGACGAGGCGACCGGGTCGCGCCCGTCGCCGAGCTCGAAGACACTGATCTCGCGCGGCGTAAACAGCCGGATTCTCTGCCCGGTCACGCCCAACCCGCAATTGACATAGAGCAACGAGTCGCCTTGGCGAAACGCGCCGCGGTCGAACCTGGTCATCAACTGCGCCGGGTTCCTCCAGCGACCGCCGAACCAGGGCATGCCCAGCTGTCCGCCGTGCGTGTGCCCCGACAAGGTCAGCTCCACCCCTGCGGCGGCAGCCTGGTGGAAGATGTCGGGACGGTGCACCAACAGAACTCGGGCAACTCCCGGTGGCGCTCCCTCGAGCAAGTCGGTCAGCGACTGGTGGCTGCGATAGCCGCGCGCCCAGTCGATCCCGCGGTCGTCGAGACCGATCACGTGCAGGCTCTGCTCGGCCAACTCCAAGGTCCACGAGGAATCGCGCAGAACCACGATTCCCTGCTCCTCGAGAGCCGCGGCCACCCGGTCGGCGCCGGCGTAGTGGTCGTGGTTGCCGAGGATGGCGACCACCCCGTGCCGCGCGTTCAAGCGACCGAGCAGGGGGAAGAATCGGTCGATGTCGGCGTGCGGACCGTCGGCGATGTCGCCGGTCAAACAGATCAGGTCGGGGCGGTGTCGGTTGACCCGCGCGACGAAGTCTTCGAGCTGCGCGTAGCCCAGGTTCTGGCCGACGTGGATGTCGCTCAATTGGACGATCCGGAAACGCCCCTGCCACCCGCGCAGCGGAACCGCGACCTGATTGGTCGACAGCTGCCGCTGCCCCACCGTGTAGCCGAAGAGCAAGGTGGCGGCGATCGCCGCCACCCCCGCCAACCCCCAGTAGCCGAGGACGACCGCCAGCGCGGACCCCGCAGTCGGATCGACCAGGCCGATCAGTGCGCCGAGCACCGCGAACAAAATCGCACTCAGCCCGAGGAATGCGCCGCAGATCAGGGCACCGAGGGCGACCGCCGTGTAGCGTCGCAGCCAGCGCGTCGGGGCGCGGCGGGGTCCGGCAACGACGAACCGGTTGAAGCCGTAGACCAGGGACACCCCCGCGAGGTGGCCCCACCAAGGGATTCTCAGGCCGCCTGCCACCCCGGCGACCCAGGCCGGAACCGCCCATATACCGGCGCTGCTCGCGATCACCAGCAGATGAAAAAAGTGGCGGAAGAACCAGTTGCGGAACTCGCTCGAAATCGAGGCTGCTCTGCCCATCCGATCCCCGACGCTAGCCGATCCGTGCGTCAAAACAATCCGGAAAGGTCGGACTGCAGGAAGTCGTCGATGATTCCCAGGGACAGCCCCCACACGACCTCTCCGGCGACACGCACCGACGGCACCTGCACGGGGCGCCCCTGGTAGGTCCATTCGTAGGGCTGGCGCCGGGTCGGGTCGCGGAAGCAGCTCAACGGAGCATCGATGATGCGGTCGACCTCCCGCTCTTCGGGCGAGAACTCGTAGGGGTGCGGAATCTGCGCAACGAACGCACTCACCACCAGGTCCGTGCTGTAGGTCGAACGGTCCGGCAAGGCGCCGAGCACCTCGATGTGATCGGTGGCCAACCCGACTTCTTCGAAGCTCTCGCGCAGCGCGGTGTCGAGCAGGCTGTCGTCGTGCTCGCTCTCGAAGCGCCCCCCGGGGAAGGCCATCTGTCCGGCGTGCGACCCCCAGTCGGGACGGCGGATCATCGTCATTACCGGCCCCAACCCGGGAACGATTCGCAACGGCACCAGAACCGCGGCTCGTTGCTTCTCTCTCATCCGAGGAGCTCCGCTATCACAGCCTGCGGCTCATCGGAGTCGAGGAGCAAGTCGCCGACGACGACCGCATCGACGTGACCGCTCAGACGCCTCGCCTCGGCCACCGAACGGATCTCGGCGAGCGCCACCACGACCACATGCCGAGCTACTCGGTCCGCCAGCCGCACTGTCCGTTCGACGTCGACGAAACCGTCCTCGCCGGCGCAGTCCACACCGATGACGTTCGGCGCCTGTATCGGAGCCACCTCGAGGTCGCCTTCGTCGCCGACCTCGAGCAAAGGAGTCATGTGCAGGGACACGGCGATGTCGGCGAGTCGTTCGATCGTGGCGGCGTCGAGCTCGGAGACCGGGATCCTCACCGCGTCCGCACCCGCCCGCCTGCCGAGATAGAGCTGCGCTTCAGCGACGAACAAATCGTCGCACAGCACCGGCGCCGTCACCGCTCTGGTGATCGCGTCGAGATCGGTGATCGCGCCGCCGTGGTGCGCAGCCGGGCAGATCGCGAGCGCCCCGACGTCGGTCTCGTCCAGCTCTCCCGCCAGAGCTTGCAGGTCGCGATCTGGCCATTGGCCCCCGGTCAGCGGATCGGCGCGCTTGAGCCGCGCGACCACTCCGAGCTCGGTGCGCTGCGAAGCGATGAACTGCGCGAAGTCGCGGCGGCTAGGAACGATGTCGTTGGTGGCGACCTCGCCCAAGCTCGACACTTGCGACCTCTTTTCCTGCAACCACGCGTGGCGAGTCATCGGAGTCTTCCATGGCTACCAGCACCGACTTGCCGGTTCCAGACGACACTCTTATGGTTGCTGCCATGGCGATGAACCGGGTGGTGGTACGGTACCACGAAGTGGCCCTGAAAGGGGGCAACCGCACCACCCTGGTGGCCGGGCTGACGCGCAACATCATGCGCGCGCTCGAGGGAACCGGAGTCGACCACGCGCACCGCGCCCCCGGGCGCATCATTCTCCACCTGCCCTCCCCCGAGGTATGGCCGCAGGTCCGCGAGCGACTGAAACACGTGTTCGGAATTGCCAACTTTCTCCTCTGCGAACGCAGCCGCGGCCCCCTCGAGCAGGTCACCGAACGAATCACCGAACGGGTCGGCAACCTCGATTTCGATTCCTTTGCGGTTCGCACCAAGCGCTGCGACAAGACCTTTCCGGTCCCCTCCCCCGAGGTTTCCGCCACCATCGGCGCCAGCGTCCAGGCGCGCACCGGGCGTCCGGTGTCGCTGACCGCACCGCAGCTCGAGATCCATGTAGAGATCCTCCCCAAAGAGCTCCTCTACTCGCTGGAGAAGGTCCCTGGCGCCGGCGGCATGCCGACTGCCAGCGGCGGCACGGTGTTGGTGCTCCTGTCGGGCGGCATCGACTCTCCGGTCGCCGCGCACCGGATGATGAGACGCGGCTGCTCCTGTGAGTTCGTGCACTTCCACGGCGCCCCGTTCCAAGGGCGGGCTAGCGCCGAGAAGGCGGAAGAGCTGACCCGCATCCTTTCTCTCTGGCAACCGGACTCGCGCCTGCACCTGGTTTCTTTCGGCGAGATCCAGCGAGCGATCGTCGCCCGCGCACCCAAGCGAGCGCGGGTCGTTCTCTACCGCCGCATGATGGCCCGCATCGCCGAGCAGCTGGCCGCGAGGACGGGCGCCGGCGCCCTGTGTACCGGCGACAGCTTGGGACAGGTCGCCTCGCAAACTCTGCCCAATCTCGCCACCGTCGACGAGAGCATCGACCTGCCGATCCTGCGCCCGCTGATCGCGATGGACAAGGAAGAGATCACCGCGCAAGCGAGGGCGATCGGGACCTACGAGACGTCGATTCTGCCGGAAGAGGACTGCTGCAGCTTGTTCGTGCCGAAGCACCCCTCGACATCGATGACGATCGGCGCGGCACGCGCCGCCGAAGCCGACCTCGACATCGCCGGGCTGGTCGAGCGCTCGCGCGATCACATCGAGGTGCTCGACGCCGTGCCGCCGGCGATCACGACTCTCGAGGCGGCGCCGGGTTGATCAGGTCGAGAGCGAACGTCGACGGGAACAACGCCGCGATTTCCTCGGCGCGCCACCGGGTCGGCTTGGTCAGAGTCCGCGCCGGAGCCGGATCGTTCAGCAACGACACCACCCCACCCCACACCGCGAAGGTCTGGCCGTTGATTCCGGACGCGGCATCGGTCGCCAGATAGGTGACGAACGGCGCCACGTCGTCCGCATCGAAGCTCGACAGGGCACCGGCCGGCGAGCCAATGACTCCCGGCGGCTGCCGCGGCGCCGCATCGCCGGCCGCGTACTCCTCCGCCATCCGGGTGACCGCGGCCGGCGCCACCGCGTTCACCGTGATCGAATACTTGCCGAGCTCGCGGGACACCACGCGGGTCAAGCCGACGACACCGTCCTTCGCCGCCGCATAGCTCGCCTGCCCGGAGTTGCCGTAGAGCCCCGAAGTCGAGGTGATGTTGACGATGCGCCCGGAGCGCTGTCGTCGCATCCGCCCCGCGGCGTGGCGCGTGCAATTGAACGTCCCCTTGAGGTGAACCGCGACGACGCTATCGAACTCCTCTTGCGGCACGTTGAAGATCATATGATCGCGCAGGATACCGGCATTGTTGACCAGAATGTCGAGGCTGCCGAGCTCTGCGACGGCGCGGTCGACCATCGCCTCGCACGCCGCGAAATCCCTCACGTCGGAGTAATCGGCGAGCGCCCGCCCTCCGGCCTGCTCGATCTCCGCCGCAGTCGAGTCGGCCGCCGAAGGGTCGGCGCCCGCGCCATCGACGGCACTACCGAGGTCGTTGACCAACACCGCGGCACCGTGCGCCGCCAAGCAGCGAGCGATCGCCCGACCGATGCCGCGGCCGCCTCCGGTCACCAGCGCAACTTTTCCGTCCAGCTGATTCGACATGATTTTCGTACCTATTCCGGATCGATCGGTGGCGCCGGGTTGGCCAATCCCTCGGCCAGGGTCTGCGGCACGATCTCCTCGAGCTCGGCGACAGTCCAACGCGCTTCCTTGAAAATCGTCTTGATCGGCCGCGGCTGGCTCAACAGCGAGTACGACGTCCCCGCGCAGAGGAAGAACTGACCGTTGACTCCAGCGGCGTGCTCGCTGGCGAGAAACGCCACCATCGGCGCGACGTCCTCGGGCGATAGATTCTCGAGCTGACGGAGAGCCGACTCTTCGCGAACGATCCCCTGCTTCTTGCGAATCTCGCGCGCCTTCAATGTCGCCTCGGTCATCGTCATCCGGGTCGCGGCCACCGGGCTGATCGCGTTGACGGTGACGCCGTAGCCGCCGAGGTCGCGGGCAACCGCCTTGGTCAGGCCACCGATCGCCGACTTCGCCGAACCGTAATTCGATTGTCCCGGGTTGCCGAACAAGCCGGCTCCCGACGCAAAGGTGATGATACGCCCCGATCCCTGCTGCCGCAGGTGCGGCGCGACGTGGCGAATGCAATTGAAGGTTCCCTTCAGGTGAACGCCGACCACCGCGTCGAACTCCTCCTCGGCCATGTTGAAGACCATTCGGTCGCGCAGAAAGCCGGCGCAGGTCACAAGGATGTCGATGCCACCGAGCTCGTCGAGTGCCTGGGCGACGATCTTCGCCGCCGAATCGAACTCGGCAACCGACTGCGCGTTGGCGGCGGCACGGCCGCCGTGCGAGCGAATCTCCGCCACCACCTCGTCGGCCATGTCGCTCTGCGGCTCGCGCCCGTCGAGACCGACGCCGTAGTCGTTCACCAGGACCGCGGCCCCCTGCGCCGCCAGCTCGAGCGCCACACCGCGCCCGATCCCGCGACCGGCGCCGGTCACGATGGCGACCTTCCCGTCGAGTAAGTTGCCCACCCGGCTCACCTCACTTCTTTTTGTCGTCTACGATCCGAGCTCCCGACCGCTCGAACATGACGTCCATGTCCTTCTTGGCGTCGGGAATGTCGCCACGCATCAGCGAGCTCTGAAATCGCTGCGCCAACATCGTCATGAGTTGCCCCTCGCCGGGCTCGAGCTGTTCGCCGACTGCCGCCAGCGCCTGCATCGCCGCGCCAACGGCATCCAGCATGGCAACCGGATCGCCGCGGTCGCGAGCCGCAAGCGCGTCGCCGAGGCGATCGCGCACCGCCGGGATCGCCCGGCGCCCGGCCTCGCCGAGAACCGCTTCGAGCTCGGTCAGGCCGAGCACCATCTGCTCCAAGGCGTTCGGTATCTGTGGTTGGTGCTCGTCACTCATGTGCGATACCGTATCGGGACCGATCGCCGCCGTCCAATTCGACCTGCGGGCCGTCGACGTTGCGGCACCAGCGACCAGGGAGACATCTGCATGCTCTTCGTCATCATCGGCCGAGACTCGCGCGACAGCGTCGAGCTCCGCCCCAAACACCGCCCAGCCCATCTCGCCCACTTGGACAAGATCGACCAGGCCGGGCGTCTCGTCCTCGCCGGACCGCTGACCGACGGCGTTGGTTCGCTGATCATCGTCGATGCCGAAAGCGCCGCGCAGGTCTGGGCGGACGTTGCCGCCGATCCCTATGTCCAGAACGGTGTGTTTCAGGACGTCGAGGTTCACCCCTTCCTGAGGGTCTTCCCGAAAGACGGGTGAGCCGCACTCGCTTCACCCGAGCCGTCTACGCGGCGGTGCGCCGGATTCCTCCGGGGACGGTCGCCACCTACGGCCAGATCGCCGCCGCGGTCGGACACCCGCGAGCCGCCCGCGCAGTCGGAACGGCGTTGGCGCGGCTACCGCGCCATCTAGCCAACCAGGTCCCGTGGCACCGCGTCGTCGGCGCCTCCGGTATCTCGGCCAGGGACGACCCCGAGAGAGCCGCGACTCAGCGAGAAAAACTTATCGACGAGGGAGTCGCAGTTACCGCCGGCGGCCGAATCAGACGCGACCGCAGCCGCTAGCTCGACCCGGGGCCGAGCCGCGTGCCAGGATCGCGGCCGGCGCGCGGCAATGAGACCCAAAACGAAAGAAGGCCCAGGAGGTTTCCCTCCTGGGCCTTCTTCAAGCGATGAGCTTACTGGCCTTACGGCAGGATGATGCGGTCGCCCTGGCTACGGCTACCCTGGAACTGCACGTTGGCGGCAGTCGTCGAGTAGGCCAGCCCTTCTCCGGGCGGCGTGCAGGTTGCGTCGTCGCCGCAGTCGGAATCGACCGAGCACATGACCGGCGCGACCCAGCCGCCGCTCTCGGCGGCGCTGGCATTGTCCGAGCAAGTGCCGAGGCCCCAGTTCTCCTCGAGATGGAGGAGCACACCGTTGCCGTCGTAGTTATCCTCGTTGTCGTCGGGCCCGGAAACCGAGCGTACGCGCGACATACCAGTGAGGGTTCCCTGGGTACCGACACTGAAGATCGATCGGGTGTCGCCGGCCGGTCCCACGCGGGTGTCGATATCGGCGAGACGCGTCTCGCGATAGCAGTCGACCCGGGTCGAGCTCGAGAAGCGCTGCTCGAACTCGTTGTAGATCAGGAACTGTAGAGTCGCTCCGCCCGGCAGGTCGTTCAGGTAGTCGACGCTGCACGGAACGACAGTCAGCTTGGTGGTGACCGCGCTGGCCGAATTGCCCTCGTGGGTGGTGACCGGAGCTCCCTCGAAGAAGTGGTTCACCGTCCAGATGTTCGGACAACCGACGTTGCCTTCCTGGCCAGGAGCCGGGAAGGAGCCGTACTCGGGCTCGGGACCGCCGATGTTGAGAACGCCGGGGTTACCGTCCTGAGCACCCTCGATCGCCTTGATCGCAATCGCGTTCGACTTGTGAACGTCGATGTCGCCGCTCTCGCTCGTCTGCACGAAAGTCGACTCACCCTTGAGGTCGTTGCGGTCCGCCGGGCGTGCATCGTCGCCGGCATCCATCTGGACGCAGCGCAGCTCACCGATGAACGGATCTTCGGGAACCGGCGGAATGGCGCCCTCGTTGAACTGGTTGTTCTGCCCCGGGGTGTCGGCCAACGGGAGCTTGCTCAGCCCGTCACCGATGTTCCAGGAAAGCGGCTGGCGCTTGGTCAGGGTCAGACGGAAGTCCGTCTTGGCCCATCCCGGGATACAGCGCAGGCCGGGAAACTCCGAGCAATCGTCGTCGGTGCGACACACCGGACCGCCGTCACCACCGCAGTGGCCGTTGGCATTGATGTAATAGCAGTCGACACGAGTCAAAAATTCCGACGTATTCGTCAGCTGGATGCGGGTATCGATCGACTCGTCCCCATCCAACTCGAGGTCCATGTATACGAGGATCGCGCCCACTTCGTTCGTGGTGATCCCCTTGGCTTCAATGATTCTGGCGCTGGCCGCGCTGCTACACAGGGCCACCATCGCGGCACCCGCTAGCGCATATCGCCAGAACCCCAACTTCGTGCTCATCACTTGACTCCTTTCCTCACCTCTCAGCGAAAACACCATCGATCGATCCACCATCCCTTAGAACGGGGACGGGATGCGGATACGGTCGATCCGCGGGCCGTCAGGCTCGTTCAAGGTCGCTTCGTAACGCGTACCTTCCTGATGCAGGTTCCAGGCCGACCAAGCACTTCCGGCACCATCCTCGGAGTAGTGCAGCTCTTCGCCGACGGCGATGACGCCGCCGTCGAGATCGACCGGCTTCAGCAAGGTGAAGGCCGTATCGGTTCCCAGCAATCCGTACGAGAAGACACTTCCCGACTTGTCGCAGAGGTCGATGCCCCCGCCGCAGTCGTCGTCCGAACCGCAGGAATCACCGCTGTCGGTGCAAACGCCGTTACCCACGTCGATGTCCGCCATGCGGGTGTTGAGCCAACAATCGGCGGTGGTGCTGGTGGAGAAGCGGTCTTCGAACTCGTTGAAGATCTCGAACTGGAAAGTGACCTGCTCGGGGATGAGATTCTCGAAATCCTGCTGGCACGGCACGACGGTCAGGTACGGACGGATCGGGCAGCTGATCGGCTCGCAGTCGCTGGTGTCATCACAGCTGCCACCCGACTCGGAGCAAGTGCCCTCTTCACAAACGTCAACCGCACAACCCGACGAGGAGCCGTCGGTGTAGTGGTCGATCAGGATCTGATTGGCGCACGAGTTGTACTCGCCGTCGTTGAACTCGGTGTTGTTGAGCAGCAGCTCTTCGGGGTCGCCGTCGCTCGCCAGATCCGGGTTGGCGACGATCGCCAGCGCGTTGTGCTTGGCGACGTCACCCTCGACCGTCCGCAGAACCGCCTCGCCCTTGAGGTTGTTACCGCCGAACGGGGTGCCCGATGCGTCCGTCTGGACACACTTGAGCTCGCCCTGGAAACCATCCTGGACCGGCGGGATCGCGCCCGGGTCGAGCCCGGCGCCGTCCTCGATCGGATCCTGGTAATTGTCGGTATTGTCCACCCGGCGGCCCTGGCTGACGACCCAGTGGGTCGGCTGCTGCTTGGTCAGAACCAACCGAAAGTCGGTGACCTGCCACAGCGGGCGGCCGAAGGATTCGCGCGCGTCTACATAGAAACAGTGCGCGTAAACCACGTTGTTGCTGGTGTTAGAGAGCTGGATGACGGTATCCCGACCCATCTCCGAATACATGACTTTCGGATACACCACGATCGATCCGGTGTTGTCCGACGTGACTTCCGCCTGCGCCGCCAACGCCAGACCGAAGACGCCTGTCAGCACTCCGCAGAGTCCCCACATGCGCATCCCCAGTGCCTTGCTCATCACCCGTCTCCTTTCGTTAGCCCGACCGTGCCCGAGCGGGCCGTCCAGCCTTTCAAACCAAGTGTCCCGAAGTACACTACGTATTGCCATTTGCGCAACCGCACCATCCAGCTCTCGGCTGGAGGAGGGAAAGCTGCCTCCAGTTACTGTAACCCGGTCGCGTTGTCAAGCGGAAAAGGTGTTTGGGGTTCATCGGGGTCGGCGATCAAAGCCGACCGGGGCCCCTCGGCGGCCAGCTGGGCTGGCAGCAAATCCGGAGACGGCGACTTTGCTTGCTGCACCCGACAGCCCCATTCTTGACCGCGAATAGGGCCGATGCTAATCAGCGCCATTCTTCGCTGGGACCGCCTCAATTCCTTTGAATTTCTGTCCCGGTTCGGGAGTCTCTTGTAGGCACCCTTAGATAAGTAGGTGGGAGGAAGTGAAGATGCGTAGGGTATTGCTCATTGGTGGTGTGGTTGTGGCGATGGCTGGGTGCTCCCAGTTGAGCTCGAAACCGGAACCGGCGAAGCCTGCCGAGACGGCCGGTCCGGCCTTGCGATACAGCAAGGCGGCAAACGGGCTACCGACCAAAAACATCTGGAAATCGCAAGTCGAATTCGGCGACATCAACGGCGACGGCTTCGCCGATCTGGCGGCGGTTTCGCGCCTTGCCGACGGCCCCTGGGCCTGGCTGAGCGACGGTCAGGGGAACTGGACGGCGGCCGGAGAGGGGCTGCCGCGCGAGCAGTTCTGCGGCGGCGGCGTCGATTTCGCCGACGTCAACAACGACGGCAAGCTCGACCTTGCCATCGCCGACCACTGCAAGGGGGTGTTCGTCTTCCTCGGCGACGGTCAGGGGAATTGGCGCACCGCGTCATCCGGGCTGCCGACGATCGGTTCCGAGGACGTCGCCCTCGGTGACTTCAACAACGATGGATGCAGCGACCTGGCCTCGGTCGCGGCCCAAGAGGAAGGCGTGCGCGCCTTCCTCGGCAACTGCGAAGGGGTCTGGAAAGAGACCTCCGAAGGGCTGTCGATCGACGAGTGGGGCAACGGGGTCGAGTTCGCCGACTTCAACAACGACGGCAATCTCGACATCGCCGCCGCCTACTCGGCCGGGCCCCGGGTCTGGCTCGGCGACGGCAAGGGCGGCTGGACCGAATCGTCGCTCGGCCTGCCGGCGCCCGACATCCACGGGCTCTACTGGGGAATCGCCAGCGGCGACCTCAACGGCGACGGCCGCCTCGACCTGGCAGCGGGCTCGCAGATGCCGCCGCAGCCGAACGGTTGCGGAGAGGCCGGAGCTCCGGCCTGCGTCGGCGGCGGGCTCGAGATCTTCCTGCAGAAGGAAGACGGCTCGTTCGAGTTCTCGACCCAGGGCGTGCAGGCGATGAATGCGCTCGGAGTCGCCATCGGCGACCTCAACAACGACGGCAACCCCGATGTCGTTGCCGTAGGCAAGTCGGCGCTGCGCCAGATCGGCGGCGTCTATGGGGTCCACGTGTACCTCGGCGACGGCACCGGAAAGTGGACCTTGCTCGAGGACAGCGGCCTGCCCCTGACCGGCCGAATGCGCTCCTGGGGCGTTGCCATCGGCGACGCCAACAACGACGGCGTGCAGGACCTGGCGGTCGCCTTCGGCGACGTGGTGCACCCGAACTGGCGTTCCGGCAACCCCGGCGCGGCGCCAAAGCGCGGTCATTTCGGCACCATGGAAGTTTGGCAGGGCGCGATCGAGTAGGCGCTCGCCACAATCGAACCAACCCGAGACAGACGGGGGCTCGCTTTCCAGCGAGCCCCCGTCGTTGGTTCCGGGCCCACGTTGCATCGACGGCGCGGTGTGAAATGATGCCAACGTGTATCGCCTCTGGGGCTATGTGCGCCACTACTGGCCGCGCTACGCGTTTGGTGGTTTGTGCTTGGTGGTTACCGCGTCGCTGGCGATGGCGGTTCCGTATCTCCTCAAGCGGGCGATCGACGCGATCGAAGCCGGCATGCCGTTCCGCCAGGTCGCGATCTTCGCCTTTTCGATCGCCGGCATCGCCGTCGTCCAGGCGGTCGTGCGCACGTTCTCGAGGGCGCTGATCTTCAACGTCGGTCGCGACGTCGAATGCGACCTGCGCAACGAATTGTTCGCGCACCTCGAGACCCTGCCGGTCTCCTACTACCAGAACCAGCAGACCGGCGACCTGATGTCGCGGCTGATCAACGACGTCACCGCGATCCGAATGCTGCTCGGCATCGGCTTTCTCAACCTTCTCAACACGCCGATCTACTACGCCTACGGCCTGACGATCATGCTGGCGCTGAACGTCCCGCTGACCTTCGCCGCCCTTGCGCCCTTCCCGATCCTGTTGTTCGTCGTCAAGCGCGTCTCGCGGCGCATGATGGAGCAGACGCTGCGGGTCCAGGAGGAGCTCTCCAACATCAGCAGCCTGGTGCAGGAGAACGTCGCCGGCATCCACGTCGTCCGCGCCTACCAGGCGGAACAGGTCGCGGTCGATCGCTTCGCCCGTCGCAACCAGATCCTCACCGACGAGACCCTCGAGTTGGCGCGCGTCCGCGGCCAGCTCGGGCCGATCATGCGCACCGCCTCCGGGCTCGGCGTGTTGGTGGTGCTCTCGCTCGGCGGCTCGCAGGTGATCCGCGGCGCGATGAGCATCGGCGACCTGGTCGCCTTCATCGGCTACCTCAACCTGCTGGCGTGGCCGACGATGGCGATGGGATGGATGCTGTCGATCGTCCAACGCGGCCGCGCCGCGATGCTGCGCCTCGAGCAGATCTTCGCCGTCGTTCCCGAGATTCGCGACGAGGAGGGGGTGCGCCCGGCACCGGCACTGCGCGGCGGGATCGAGTACCGCAACGTTTCCTTCTCCTACCCCGACGCGACCGCGCCGGTCCTCGACGGCATCTCCTTCCGCATCGAAGCGGGACAGAAGCTGGCGATCGTCGGCCGCACCGGCGCCGGCAAGAGCACGCTGGTCAACCTGCTGCCACGGGCGTTCGACGTGACCGGCGGCGAGATTCTCGTCGACGGGCGCGACATCCGCACCCTCCCCTTGCACCAGCTGCGCAGCGCCATCGGTTTCGTGCCGCAAGACCCGTTTCTCTTCTCGACCCGGGTCGACGACAACATCGCGTTCGCCCTCGACGGCAACGGAAATTCCGCCGGGCGCGACGCGGCGGTGCGCCGCGCCGCGATCGCGGCCGGTGTCGACGAGGACGTCTCCGGCTTTCGCAACGGCTACGAGACGGTCATCGGCGAGCGAGGCGTCACCCTATCGGGCGGCCAGAAGCAGCGACTGACCCTGGCGCGGGCGCTCGCCGCGACGCCGCAGATTCTGGTGCTCGACGACGCGCTGTCGAGCGTCGACACACGCACCGAGCGCGCAATCCTGTCGCACTTGAGCGAGAGCCTCGAGGGACGCTCGTCGATCTTCATCGCGCACCGATTGTCGACGGTGATGGATGCGGATCTGATCCTGGTTCTCGAAGACGGCCGTATCGTCGAACGCGGCGACCACGCGGCCCTGGTCGAAAGCGGTGGCTTCTACGCGCAGCTGTTCCGCGAGCAGCAGCTCGAAGAGGAAATCGAGACTGCATGAGCGACCGCCCCCGAAAAACGGCGGGCGCCGCCGACGATCCCTACCGCGAGGCGGATCTCGGGCGAGCCTACGACGGGCGCCTGATGCGGCGCCTGTGGGGCTACATCCGCCCCTTCCGGTCGACCTTCATCGCCTCGCTGCTGTGCCTGCCGGTGACCGCGGGGCTGTCCCTGCTGCAGCCATACCTGTTGAAGGTGGCGATCGACGAGTACGTGAGCGTCGCCGACACGCGCGGGCTGCTGGTGATCGCCGTCCTCTACGCGATCTCGATGATCGGCGAGTTCACCTTCCTCTACCTGCAGTACTACCTCACCATGTCGGTAGCGCAGCGCAGCCTCGCCGCACTGCGGGTCGACCTCGTATCGCACCTGCAAAAGCTGCCGGCGCGGTTCTTCGACCGCAATCCAGTCGGGCGACTGGTCACGCGGCTGACCACCGACGTCGACGTCATCAACGAGATGTTCGCCGCCGGCGGTCTGACGATGCTGATGGACGCGGTCACCCTGATCGGGATCATCACCATCCTTCTGGTGATCGACTGGCGGCTGGCCCTGGTCACACTCACCGTCACCCCGGTGCTGGCGATCGCCGTCAACTTCTTCCGCATCCACGCGCGCAACAACTACCGCCGGATTCGCGATCGACTGGCTCGGCTCAACGCCTATCTGCAGGAGGCGATCGCCGGCGTCTCGGTGATCCAGCTGTTCGCGCGCGAGGAGCAGAGCTTCGCTCGATTCCGCGAGCTCAACGACCACCACCGCGCGGCGCACCACTCCGCCAACATCTACGAGGCCGCGCTGTTCTCCGTCGTCGAGGCGATCAGCTCGATCTCGCTGGCGTTGATCCTCTGGTACGGCGGCGGCCAGATCATCGCCGGCACCCTGGCGTTCGGCACGCTGGTCGCCTTCATCGAGTACTCCCAGCGCTTTTTCATCCCGGTGCGGGACTTCTCCAGCAAGTACGCGGTGATGCAATCCGCCATGTCGGCTGCCGAGCGCGTCTTCGAGCTGCTCGACCGCTCCGTCGACATCGAGAGCCCGCCCGCCGGGAAGGTGGTGGACGGACGCGGCAGCGTCGAATTCGACGGAGTGTGGTTCGCCTACAACCGCGACCAGCCGGTGCTGCGCGACGTGTCGTTCAAGGTCGAGCCCGGCGAGAAAGTCGCCCTGGTGGGGCACACCGGCTCCGGTAAGACGACCGTCATCAAGCTTCTCAACCGCTCCTACGACGTCGATCGCGGCCGGGTTCTGGTCGACGGGGTCGACGTGCGCGACTGGGACCTGGCAGCGCTGCGCCGCCGGATCGGCGTCGTCCTGCAGGACGTCTTCCTGTTCTCCGGGACGATTCTCGACAACCTCACCCTCGGCCGCGACGATGTCGGCCGTGACGCGGCGATCGCCGCCGCCGAGGCGGTGCACGCCGACGTGTTCGTGAAACGGCTGCCCGGCGGCTACGACGAGTTGGTGCGCGAGCGCGGCAACAATCTCTCGGTCGGCCAACGCCAGCTTCTGTCCTTCGCGCGGGCTCTCGCCTACGACCCGCGGATACTGGTGCTCGACGAGGCGACTTCGAGCGTCGACATGGAGTCGGAGCTGCTGATCCAGGACGCTGTCGAGCGGCTGATGGCCGAACGCACGGCGCTGGTGGTCGCGCACCGGCTGTCGACCATCGAGCGCGCCGATCGCATCCTGGTGATGCACGGCGGCGAGATCCGCGAAAGCGGGCCGCACGCCGAGCTGCTCGCCAAGGAAGGACTCTACTACCGTCTCTATCGGTTGCAGTTCGCCGGGACCCAAGGGGCCCGAGAGACGACAGCCGCCGGCGCCGAATGAACCGGCTCTCAGCGGTCGTAGCCGCGCTACTGGCGTGTTGTCTCGCCGGTTGCAGCGATCTCCGCTACCTCGCTCGCGCCGCCTACGAGGAGGCGCGCATCCTGGCACGGCGCGAACCGATCGAAGAGCTCCTGCGCGGCGACCTCGAGCCCGAGGCTCGGCAGAAACTCGAGCTGACGCTGGCGGCGCGGCAGTTCGCCGCCGACGCACTCGACCTCGACGTCGGCGGCAGCTATTCGAGCGTCGCCGAGGTCGGCGAGGAGCAAGTCATCCACGTCGTCAGCGCCGCCCGTCGCGACCGGCTGGAAGCCTACCGATGGTGGTTTCCGATCGTCGGAAGCGTGCCTTACCGGGGCTACTTTCATCTGGAGACCGCGCAAGCTCTGGCGCGCGAGCTCGACGCCGAGGGGTTCGACACCTACGTGCGGCGCGCGCTCGCCTTCTCCACGCTCGGCTATTTCGACGACCCCCTGCTGTCGCACCTGCTGCGCCGCGATCGCGTCGATCTGGTCGACACGATCCTGCACGAGCTGCTTCACTCGACCTTCTACGCCAGCGGCAAAGCGGCCTTCAACGAGTCCTTCGCCAACTTCGTCGGCCACCGCGGCGCGATCGCGTTCTTCGAGCAACGCGACGATGCAGCGGCAGCAGCCTTGGCCCGCGACCGCTGGGCCGATGCGCTGCAGTTCGCCGACCTGCTCGCAGGCATCATCGACGAGCTCGAAGCTGCCTACCGGCGCGGCGTCGACGAAGCGGAGCGCCAGGCGCTATTCGCCGAGGCGCAGCGCCGCTATCGGGATCGCAGCTGGCGCACCGAAGAGTACGACCGCTTCGAGACGGGTTCGCTGAACAACGCGATCCTTCTCGCGCGACGGGTCTACTTCGAGCGCTTGGATCTCTTCCAGGCGCTGCTCGACCGTTACCGCGGCGACCTGCGCGCCTGCATCGCCTGGGTGGCGCACTCCGCCGCGACGGCGGAGGACCCCTACCTGGAAATCGAGCGAGCCCTCGCGGTTGCGCAGTCAGGCCTCGATGGCTTCGAGCCGGGAGATGCCGTGGCGCACCGACAGCGCGAAGACGGCGGCGGTGAGCACCGCGACCGCGGTCAATGAGCTGACCACTCCGACCCAAACCGTCGCGTCGAGCGGCGTATTCGAAAACTGGCGGTTGAAGACGACGTAGACCGGCCACGCCTCGAGCAGCACCACCACGGCGATGAACGACATGGTGAGCACCATGTAGACCAAGCCGCCCGCGCCGGACACCACCTTGGCGGCGTTCTCGGCCTCGAAGTTCGGGTAGCTGATTCCGACCGCCAGTGCCATGCCGACGATCGGAAACGACATCATCAACAGGGTCGCCGCCGACAGCCAATTCATGAACGGCATAACGTTCAGGTACGAGTTGGTTGCCAAGACGAGGATCTCGCCCAAGACGATCAGCGGCACGAAGGCGCTCCAGAACTTGGCCCACCACAGCTGCGATGCCGACACCGGCGCCGTCTTGATCGCCCAGAACGCCTTCCCCTCGAGGCTGATCGAAGGATAGGCGAATCGCACCGCCACCGAGGCGGTGACGAAGGCTGCCAGCGCGAGATTCACGAAGGCGATGACGTTCTTGAAGTAGAAGGTGACCGCCGGGTTGCCGCCGATCGGCAGCACGCTGAAGTTGTAGACGTAGACCACCACCAGAGCGGCGAGGAGAATCAACTGCGACCACTGACTGGTGTCGCGAAAGAACGTCTTGATCTCCTTCTCGACCAGCACCCGAGTCGACGAGCCAAACGGTGCCGTGACGACTGCGAGCGCGCGCTCCCACAAGGGCTGCATCGATTTGCGCGTCTGCCGCCCCTCCTGTGCCTTGGTCCAGCCCGAGGCGAACATGCGGCTGACGATCGATTCGCACGCCATGACCACGACCGCCGCCGTCGTCGCCAGCAACAGGTAGTAGAAGAACGGACGGCCATCGCGCAGCCCGAGCATCGGGAAGAGGATCTCGGTCGCCCAGGTGCTCGGCAAGAACATCGACTCGGGAGCCTGCATCGCGTTGAGGAACGCCGTGAAGTCGGCGAACCCCTCCGGATTGACCAGCCGTTCCGGACGGATCATCCGGAACATCATGTAGAGTAGTGCCACCGAAAGGATCGCCAGGATCAACAGGATGTCTTTGGTGCGCCGCGCCGGAAACACGTTGACCAAAACGGTCGTCACGGTCACCCCGATCGCCGCCGGGATGAGAAGAAACGGCGGCAAGGTGATTGCCGTCATCAGATAAAAACCGACCCCGGTCTCGTGCACGACGCCGTAGGCGAGGAAGGCTGGCAGGGAGAACAGCAGCATCATCCACGACGAGTCGATCAAGGTCTCGGTGAATCGCGCGTAGAACAGGTTGCGCGTCGGTACCGGCGCGGCGACGACGCGCTCGAGCTCACGCGCCAGAAAGAAGGTCGACAGCGAGGTGACCACGTTGGAGAACAGCAGGATGGAGAAGAAGGTGACGAACACCATCCCTAGCAGCTTGTAGGTGAGAATCGGGCCGAAGTCGGGGACCGACAGGAAATAGCTCAAGGCGCGGTAGAAGAACGCGAACACGGCCCCGCCGAAGGCAAGCGCGAGGACGCAAAAACCCGCCAGCCGAATCCGCGCCGCCCGCGAGTAGCGCCGGTACCGATTGCGCGCGGCGAGGAAACGCGGCGCCAGCAGCAGGCGCTGCCAGCCGAGGAAGCCGAGGTCTCGCCGGCCGGTCGTCGCCCGCGGCAGCCGGCCGAGAACGCCCGCATCCGCGGTACCCTCCGGGGGCGGGGGCGTCATGCGATCAGCTCCTCCGCGGCCGGGTCTTCCTCACCTCCAGTGAGGTGGAGGAACACCGACTCGAGAGAGGAGTCCACCGCCCTCCCCGTCTGGTCGCGCAGCTCGTCGACCGTGCCGAGCGCGATCAGCTCTCCGTGGCGGATGATGCCGACGCGATCGCAGAGCTCCTCGGCGACTTCCAGGCTGTGCGTCGACATGAACACGGTCGCGCCGCGAGCGGCAGTATCGCGGAAGATGCGCTTGAGCAGGCGCGCACCGCGCGGATCCATGCCGACCGTCGGCTCGTCGACGATCAGCAAGCGCGGCTGGTGCATCAACGCGCTCGCCATCACCAGTCGCTGCTTCATCCCGTGCGAATAGCCTTCGACCAGCTCGTCTCCCCACTCGGCGAGATCGAACAGCTCGAGAAAACGCCGGCAGCGCTCGCTGCGAACCTCACTCGAGATCGAATAGAGGCGCGCCGCGAAATCGAGATATTCGGCTCCGGTGAGCTTCTCGTAGACGTGCGGCCGATCGGGAACGAAGCCGCACATCGCTTTGGCGGCGAGCGGCTCGCGGGCGAGATCGGCGCCACCGAGGACCACCCTGCCCGAGGTCGGCTGCAGCAAACCCATCATCATGCGGATCGTGGTCGTCTTGCCGGCGCCGTTGGGGCCGAGGAAACCGAAGATCTCGCCATCCGGCACTTCGAGGTTGAGCCGATTGACGGCAACCGTGGGGCCGTATTGCTTTGTAAGATCGACCAACTCGATCATGTCGCCTCCAAGGGGTTTCGGGTCATTGTACACGCCGCCGCCGCCGGCTCGAATCGCCGCCGCAACGGGCCCGCCCGCCCATCATAAAGCAAGAAAGGTGCCTAACCAGACGCCCCGTGTGACAGCCCCCGCCCGCCCGCATCGCGCTGCGCCGGCGTTCGCGGCGCGTCGCTCGACACGCGATGCGTCGGCGGAGAAGTCTCAGTAGACCGAGCTGAACCCGGTCGGGCTGCCGCCTTCGGCGGAGCCGAAACCGAGCAGGTTGAGCTGCATCTGGAACTGCACCTCGTTCGGATTGGCGCGGTCCGAAATTCCCATGTCGACGCTCCAGCAGTCGCAACTCGACAGGTAGGACATGCCGAAGTAGTTGCCGAGCGCGCGGCTGTCGGCGAGGGTGAAGCGCCCGGCGTAACGCAGTCCGATTTGTTCGGTCACCTGCAGCAGAACGCTCGAGTCGAGCTGCTCGACGGCGCTGCTCCCCGGCACGCTGTTGTCGGCGATGAAGCGATACTCGATTGCGAAGCTCGAGCGCTGCAGCACGCTGAGCCAGCTGGTGTCGGGCAGGATCCACCCCGGCTCGCGCAGCAACACCGCGACCGTCGCCGAGGTCAGCTCGGCATCGTCCGGATCCAGAGTCGATGCGAAGCGAACCGAAGTCCCGGCCGCCGGGTTCACCCGCATCGTGAAGTCGAGATCGGACAGATCGGTGCGCTGGTTGGGCGCCCCTTGTTGCGGCACGCTGCCGGTGAAATCGAAGCTCTGCACCAGAGACAGCCGGGCGAGCTCGAACACCGTATCCGCCGCATCGTCCGAGTCGGTGTCGCTGGTGCGAGCGCGTTTCGCCAGCATCCGGCTCGAAAAACCGTAGCTGACGACATTGCGCTCGGCGATTCGATCGTCGCCGTCGAAGAGCGGCAACTCGTCCTGGTTGACGGCCGGAATGTAGAGGTAGCCGAGCTGCGGCTCGATCGTGTGCTTGAGCCGCGACAAGCCGAAGTGCTGGAAGTCGAAGACCCGGCTGAAGCCAGTGCGCAGGTCGCCCCGCACCTCGAAGATCTCGCGATGGCTGGTGCTCGGCAGATTGATCAGGGTGTCGGCCTCGGCACCGGTCGCCTGGCCGTTCAAGCCGCCCACCGTTCGATCCTGGGTCAGGGCGTAGGCCGTCTCGCGCACGCCGGCGCCGATCGAGCCGCTCAGCGAGCGTCCGAGCGGCAGGCGCAGATCGATCCGCGGGAAGATGTCGGCACGCACGCCGGTGATCCCGGTCGTTCGTTCGAAGTTGGTCACGCTGGTGTCGACCGAAGTCAGCAGCCCGTAGCCGAGCTGCTTCTGCGCCGCCAACGAGCCCTGTGGGGCGACCTGAATGACATTGCTCTCGGGACCCACCAGGTTCTGGCTGTACACTCCCTCGACCTTGCCGATCGCGCGATCCCAGCGGTGGATCGCCCCCAGGCGCGACGTCGTGAACGGGCGGGTGCGGATCGCGACCTCGCGCGCGTCGTCCAGCGTGAAGGTATTGATCTCGCGCAAGAACAGATCGTCGCCGACCAGAAAGATGTCCGTGTAGATTTCCGAGCGCTCGGTCGCCAGCGAATGATTGCCGATGACGCCCCATCGGTTCTCCGGCACGTCGACGTTGCGCAATCCGGGAACCGTCACCTCGGTCGGACGGCCGCGGATCGACTCGTTGAAGTACATCGCCTGCATCTCGCCGCCGGAGCGGCGACTCAGCGCGTAGCGGTGCTCACCGATCAGGCCGAAGCGCTGCGCCGTCTCGATGTCGACGCTCACGGTCAGGTCCTGACTCTTGTCGATCGCCCAGTAGTACGGCTGCAGGATCTGAAACCCTCTCCGGTTGGAGAGCCCGACGCGGGGAAAGAGGAATCCGCTGTGGCGCTTCTGACTGACCGGAAACGCCGCCCGCGGAATGTAGAGGACGGGGATGTCCGCAATCAGCAGCCGGCCGCCGTGCACGTCTCCATAGCCGTCGAGATCGATGTCGAAGAGCTTTCCGCTGACGCTCCAGGGAACCGTCTCGTCCGGATCCTCGCACTGGCAGCTGGTGAAGTTGCCGTTCTCGATCCGGTACTTCTGGCCCTCTCGTTTCTCGATGCGTTCGCCGCGAAGGGTATAGCCAAAGGTATCCGACTGCATCTCGACATCGACCAGGGTGCCGGTCTCGTCGAGCAGGTTGATGCGCATCTCGTCGGCCTGGATCGAAATCGCCGGATTGTCGAGGGTCGCGTTGCCCAGCGCCTCGGCATCCTGGGTCGACCGGTTGACCTTCACCCGGTCGGCGCGGAGGACCGTGTCGCCGTGCCGAATCTCGACCTCACCGACCGCAGAGACGCTGTCTTCCTTGCGGTCGTAGCTGATCTCGGCGGCATCGATGGTGACCTCTTGATCGCGATCGAAGCGGAGCTCTTCGACATCGACGTCGGCCGCTGCCAACGGCAGCGGCGCACACAACACGGCAATCGCGGCGCAGGCCGTCCATCTCACCGACCCGAACCGCATCAGTCGGATCGCCCCGGGCGCTCGCCCAGGATCTCGTGCACCTTCCCCACCAGGAACAGCGAACCCGTCGCCAGCAGGATGTCCTCGGCTTCGGCGGTGTCGCGCAACCGCTGGATGGCGCGAACCGGATCGGTCTCGGCTTCGACCGGGCAGTGCGAACGGAACGCCTCTGCCAGCGTCGCCGCCGGAACGGCGCGTTCGGCGGCGACCTCGGTCACCACCGCCCGCGCGCAATGCGGTCCCAGAATCTCGATCATTTCGCGCCACTCCTTATCACCCATGGCGGCGAACAGCACACAAACCGGACGCAGTGAGGAGCGTTGCAGCTCGGCGACGAGGGCGCGCATCGCATCGACGTTGTGCGCCCCGTCCAGGATCAGGCGGGGCTGGTCGGAAACGATCTCCAAACGCCCCGGCCAGCGCGTATCCGCCAGACCCGAGCGCAGCGCGGGCTCGCCCACCGGCAGCGATTCGGACGATGCCAAGAGCAGCGCGACAGCGACCGCGGCGTTGTCGATCTGGTGCCGACCGCGCAGACCGAGCGCGAGACCGTCGAGGTCCTCGCCAAGGCCCGAGAAGCGCATGAAGCCCGCGTTGTCCGAGAGCGCGTCGAAATCATGTCCCAGCCACAGCGACGGCGCGTCGCGCTCGGCAGCGACGCCGCGCACCACCCGCGCCGCGTCGTCGTCGAGCCGCCCGACCACCACCGGACGCCCGGGCTTGATCACGCCGGCTTTCTCGGTAGCGATCTGCGCCGTCGACTCCCCCAGGAATCGGGTGTGATCGCGACCGACCGAGACGATCGCGGAAGCCAACGGGTCGACCAGATTGGTCGCGTCGAGCCGGCCGCCGAGACCGACCTCGATCACCGCGCAATCGACGCCGGCGCGCTCGAAGTAGAGAAATGCGATCGCGGTCAGAACTTCGAAGAAGGTCAGCATCACCCCGGCATCGATCACTCTCGCCCGCACCTCGGCAACCAGATCGACCACCGATGGCCGATCGATCTCGTGCGGACCGATGCGAATGCGCTCGGTCAGGCGGACCAGATGCGGCGATGTGTAGAGGCCGACGGAGTAGCCGGCGGCACCGAGGATCGAGCCGAGAAAGGCGACCACCGATCCCTTGCCGTTGGTTCCGGCAACGTGAATGCAGCGCAGGCGGTCTTGCGGATCTCCCAGCAGACGCATCCCATCCGCCACCCGCTCGAGCTTGAGCTCGATGCCCTTGGCCTTCTCGATGGCATAGAGCCAGTCTAGCGTGTCCTGGTAGGCGTCCATCCGCCACCACCCCAGCTGCCGCAACGCGCCGAACGAGAGCGCCGCTCGCAGCGCCGCCTACGCCGCGATCGAGCGCCGCGTCCCGTCCTTGAGCTCGCCGATGAAGCGCTCGACACGGTCGACGAGATCGGGCTCATCCGCATGCTCCTCGATCAGACGCACGATGGCGCTGCCGACGACCACGGCGTCGGCGAAGCCAGCCACCGCGGCCGCCTCTTCGGCTCGGGTGATCCCGAAACCGACTCCGATCGGCAGGTCGCACTGCGGCCGCAACTTCTCGACCATGCCACGCACGACGTCGGCATCGATGCCCTTGCTTCCGGTGACCCCGGTCATCGAAACGAAGTAGACGAACCCGCCCGCCTTCTTCATCACGGTTCGCACACGCTGCTCGTCACTGGTAGGCGCCAGCAGAAAGATCATCTCCAGTCCGACGCGGCGCGCCGGGCGGTAGAGCTCGTCGGCCTCCTCCGGCGGCAGGTCGACGACCAGCAAACCGTCGACCCCGGCATCCCGCGCATCGCGGACGAAGCGTTCGTTGCCGTAGTGGAAGATCGGATTGTAGTAGCCGAACAAAACGATCGGGATCTCGCTGGTGTGCCGCACCTCGGCCACCAGCTCGAGGATCCCCGGCAGCGACACTCCACGGCCGATCGCGCGCGCCGAAGATCGCTGGATCGCCGGGCCGTCGGCGGTTGGATCGGAGAACGGCACCCCGAGCTCGATCAGATCGGCGCCGGCGCGCGACGCGGCGAGCAGCAGCTCGCGGGTGACCCCGAGATCGGGGTCGCCGGCAGTGAGAAACGGCACGAGGGCGGTCTCGCCTCGCTCGCGCAGGTCGGAAAAACAGGCGTCGATACGATTGCGACGGGCCATCTTAAAGAGTCACTCCGAGATAGTCGGCGACGGTCATCATGTCCTTGTCACCGCGCCCCGACAGGTTGACGACGATGATCTGATCGGGTCGCAGGGTCGGCGCCAGACGCTCGACGTGGGCGATCGCGTGCGCACTCTCCAAAGCCGGAATGATCCCTTCGGTCTCGGTCAGCAACTGCAGCGCCGCCATCGCCTGCGCATCATCGACCGCGACGTACTTGGCACGGCCGGTCGCGTGCAGATACGCGTGCTCCGGGCCGACCGCGGGATAGTCCAAGCCGGCCGAAATCGAGTGCGCCTCCTGCACCTGCCCGAGCTCGTCCTGCAGCACGTACGTCTTCTTGCCGTGCAACACCCCGACCATGCCGCCGGTGATCGAAGCGGCGTGTTTGCCCGACTCGACGCCACTGCCGGCCGCCTCGACGCCGACCAACTCGACGCCGACGTCTTGCACGAAGGGATAGAAGATCCCCATCGCGTTGCTGCCGCCGCCAATGCACGCGACCACGTAGTCGGGCAGCCTGCCCTCGTGCTTGCGGATCTGACGCTTGGTCTCGCTGCCGATCACCGACTGAAAGTCGCGGACGATCCGCGGGTACGGATGCGGGCCCATCGTCGAGCCGACCAGGTAGTAGGTGTCGCGGACGTTGGTCACCCAGTCGCGCAGCGCCTCGTTCACCGCATCCTTGAGCGTCGCGCTGCCGCTGTCGACGGCGTGCACGTCGGCGCCGAGCAGCTTCATGCGAAACACGTTGAGCGACTGGCGACGAACGTCCTCCCGCCCCATGAACACCTCGCACCGCATGCCCAGCAGGGCGGTGACGGTCGCCGTGGCCACTCCGTGCTGCCCCGCTCCGGTCTCGGCAATGATGCGCTGCTTGCCCATGCGCTTGGCCAGCAAGCCCTGGCCGACCGTGTTGTTGATCTTGTGGGCGCCGGTGTGGCAGAGGTCCTCGCGCTTCAGGTAGATCTTCGCGCCGCCGAGACGATCGGTGAGCCGTGCCGCGAAATACAGCGGAGTCTCGCGACCGGCGTACTCGCGCAGGCAGTCGCGCACTTCGCGCTTGAAGTCCCGGTCACGGCGCAGCTTGGTGTACGCTTCGTCGAGCTCGCGCAAAGCGGGCATCAGAGTCTCGGCGACGTAGCGGCCGCCAAACTCCCCGTAGTGACCTCTTCGGTCAGGCACTGTGGGCATTTTCGATGAACCTCTTCACTTTCTCGGGATCCTTGCGGCCCGGCGCCTCTTCGACTCCGGAAGCCACATCCACCGCAAATGGACGCACCCGGCGGATCGCTGCCGCCACCGTATCAGGATCCAGGCCTCCGGCCAGAATCAGGCGCTCCCGCATCCCGGCGCCGATCAGCTCGGCAGACAGGGGTTCGCCGGTTCCACCCGGGGCGCCCTCGACGTAGGTATCGGCCAAGATGAATTCGCTCGGGTACTGCGCCGCCTCCTGCCACGTCGACGAGTCGCGCAAGCGCAGTGCCTTGATCACCGGGACGTCGTAACCGGCACACGCCGCGGCCGGCTCGCTGCCGTGCATTTGCACCATATCGAGCGGGATCGATCGGATCTTCTCGGCGATCTCGGCGCGCGGGGCATCCACGAACACGCCGACCAGCGGCACCGCGCCGCCGACGGTGGCCGCCAACTGCCGCGCCACCTCGTCGGAGACGAAGCGCTTGCTGCGATTCCAGAAATTGACGCCGATCGCCCACGCGCCGGCTTCGACCGCTACTTCCGCATCCTGTGGCCGGGTCACCCCGCAGATCTTGACGCCGACCATCGCTCAGCCGTCTCCCACCAGGGCCAGCAGCGCCGCCCCGGGGTCGGCCGAGCGCATCAGCGATTCGCCAACGAGAAAGGTCGAGTACCCGGCCTTTTCGAGCCGCTCGATATCGCCGAGGTCGTGGATTCCGCTCTCGGCGACTCGTTCGACGTTGCTTGGGATCGCACTCGCCAACTCTTCGGCGGTCGCCAAGGTCGTCTCGAAGGTATGCAGGTTCCGGTTGTTCACGCCGATCAGCTGCGCCTCCGCTGCGATCGCGATCTCCAGCTCGGCGGCAGTATGGACTTCCACCAACACATCGAGACCCAGCGACGTCGCGAATGCCGCCAGCTGGCGCAGCTCGTCCTCCGACAACGAGGCGACGATGAGCAGTATCGCGTCGGCCCCATGCGCGCGCGCCTCGACGATCTGATACTCGTCGAAGATGAAGTCCTTGCGCAGCAGGGGCACGGTCACCGCCTCGCGAATCGCCCGCAAGTAGTCGAGGCTGCCCTGGAAGTTGCGCTCCTCGGTCAGCACCGAGATCGCCGCCGCCCCCGACGCTGCATAGCGCTCGGCGATCCAGACCGGATCGAAATCGGCTCGGATCACACCGCGCGACGGCGACGCCTTCTTGACCTCGGCGATCACTGCCCGCTGCTTGCGCCGCAGCGCAGCGAGAAAACCGCGGCGGTCCTCCGCGAACAGCGGCGACTCCTCGAGCCGCTGCGCTGGAACTGCCGCCTTCGCGGCGGCTACATCGCTCCGCCGCGCGGCGACGATCTCGTCGAGAATCATCGATTCGATACCTCGACCAGTTGTCTCAACGACTCCGCCGCGGCTCCCGACTGCACCGACTCGCGCGCCCGCTCGACGCCTTCGGCGAGACTGCCGGCGCGGTCGCCGATCCAGATCGCGGCGCCGGCGTTGAACAGAGAAATCGCAGACTGCGCCGGTGTCGCCTTGCCGTCGACGATGGCGCGCAAGATCGCCGCGTTCGCAGCAACGTCGCCGCCGGCGAGCTGCTCCGGCTGGCAGCGCTCGAAGCCGACGTCCTCGGGTACGATCTCGGTCGAGGTGACCTCGCCGCCGGCCAGCTCCGAGACGATCGTCGGCGCGCACAGCGAGAGCTCATCGAGTCCGTCGCGTCCGTGCACCACCAGTGCGCGGCGGCTGCCGAGGTCGCGCAGCACACAGGCGAGAGGCTCGACCCACTTGGCGGCAAACACCCCCAACACCTGCCGCTTCGCCGAGGCCGGATTCGACAGCGGGCCCAGCAAATTGAAGATCGTGCGAACCCCGAGCTCGCGGCGAATCGCGCCGACGTGCCGCATCGCCGGATGAAACGACTGGGCAAAAATGAATGCGACACCCGCTTCGTCCAGACATCGCGCAACCTGATCGGGGCCGAGGTCGAGTTTGACGCCAAGTGCCTCGAGGACGTCGGCTCCGCCCACCGTCCCCGACATCGCCCGATTGCCGTGTTTGGCGACGACGACTCCCGCACCAGCCGCGATCAGCGCCGCTGCAGTCGAGATATTGAACGTACCGCTGCCATCGCCACCGGTGCCGCAGGTGTCGACGACGTCGTGCGCGGTGTCGACGTGGGTCGCATGCGCGCGCATCACCCGCGCCGCGCCGGTGAGCTCACCCACCGTCTCGCCCTTCGTCCGCAGCGCCATCAAGAAGCCACCGACCTGCGCCGGAGTCATCTCACCGTTCATGATGCCGCCGAACACTTCCTCCATCGTCTCCGGCGAAAGCGACCGGCCCTCGATGAGGTCGTCGAGTATCTCCCTGAAGCTCACGACGACTCCAGGAAATTGGCCAGCAGCTGCTTCCCTTCCACGGTCAGAATCGACTCCGGGTGGAACTGGATCCCCTCGACGGCGAGCTCGCGATGGCGCACTCCCATGATCTCCCCCTCGCGGGTCCAGGCGCTGATCTCGAGACACTCCGGGATCGACGCCCGCTCGATCACCAGCGAGTGATAGCGGGTCGCTTCGAAGGGGTTGGACAAGCCGCGGAAGACGGTGCGATCGTCGTGCTCGATCGGCGAGGTCTTGCCGTGCATGATCCGGCTGGCTCGAACGATCTCACCGCCGAACGCGGCGCCGATGCACTGGTGCCCGAGGCAGACGCCGAGGATGGGGATCTGTCCCGCCAGGGTGCGGATCAGCTCGACCGAAATGCCGGCCTCGTTGGGCGTGCACGGCCCCGGCGAAACCACGATGCGTTCCGGCTTCCAATCGCGCACTTCCCCCACCGATATGGCGTCGTTGCGACGCACCTCGACCCGCTGCCCCAGCTCTCCGAGGTACTGGACCAGGTTGTACGTAAACGAATCGTAGTTATCGATGACCAACAACATCTCGCATGCCCTCGGCGAGCTTGACCGCCTGAAACAACGCTCGTGACTTGTTGACGCACTCCGCGTGCTCGCGCTCGGGATCGGAGTCGGCGACGATTCCCGCTCCCGCCTGGCCGTAGATCCGATCGCCCTCGATCACCATCGTGCGGATTGCAATGCAGGTGTCCATGTTGCCGGCAAAATCGAAGTAGCCCACCGCACCGCCGTAAACACCGCGCCGCACCGGCTCGAGCTCGTCGATGATCTCCATGGCGCGAATCTTCGGCGCACCGCTCAGAGTACCGGCCGGGAAGGTCGCGGCGAACACGTCGAAAGCATCCATCCCTTGGCGCAGCGTCCCGCGAACGTTCGACACCAGGTGCATGACGTGCGAGTAGCGCTCGACGATCATCTGCTCGGTCACCGCCACGCTGCCGGTCTCCGCCACCCGGCCGACGTCGTTGCGACCGAGATCGACCAACATGATGTGCTCGGCGATTTCCTTCGGGTCGGCGCAGAGCTCGCTGGCGAGCGACTGATCCTCGCGCTCCGACGTGCCGCGCGGACGCGTGCCGGCGATCGGCCGAACCGTCACCTCGCGCCCCTCCAGCCGCGCCATCACTTCGGGCGAGGCGCCCAGCACCACGCGCCCGCCGGTGCGCAGGAAGAACATGTAGGGCGACGGGTTGAGAGCGCGCAGGCAGCGGTAGATGTCGAAGGGGCGAGCCCGCAGCGCGCATTCGAAGCGCTGCGCCAGAACGACCTGAATGACGTCGCCGGCGCAGATGTATTCCTTCGCCCGGTCGACGATCCTCTCGTACGAGCCGGGCGCGAAATTCGACGTGACCCGAGGAGGATCGCTCGCCGCCGTCTCCTGCTCGTGCACCAGAGGCTGCGACAGACGCTCGATGATCCCGTCGACTCTCTCGCACGCGGCATCGTAGGCCGCGCGCAGGTCGACGCCCTCTCCTACCGGAGCGTGTGACACGACCTTCATTCGCTGCGCGATGTTGTCGAACACCACCAGGGTGTCGACCAGCATCAAGTAGAGGTCCGGCTGCTGAAGGTCGTCTTCGGTCTGATCGGGCAGCCGCTCGATCGATCGCACGACGTCGTACGCCAGAAATCCGACGAGCCCGCCGGCAAAGCGCGGCAGCTCGGGAACCGATACCACCTGCAGCGCGGCGAGCTCCTCCCTGGCGCGCGCCAGGGGATCGTCGCAAGGCTGCATGTCGATCTCGGCGCCGGCGTCGCCGCTGCCGAACTGGTCGCCTTTGGCGCACAGGATCTTGCGCGGCGCGGTACCGAGGAAACTGTAGCGCGCCCAGGTCTCGCCCCCTTCGACGCTTTCCAGGAGGAATGCATCGCCGCCGTCGTCGAGCTTGAGGAAGGCGGACACCGGCGTGTCGAGATCGGCAAAGATCTCTCGATAGACCGGCACCAGGTTGCCCTGTGTCGCCAACTGCTGGAACTCGTCGAAGTCCGGCTTGAAGGTCATCTCGAATTTAGGCTCCGCGTCGAACAGGCTCTGTCGTCGAACCAGCCTCGCGCCGTCAGCGCAGACGGTCGACGAAGGCCGCCTCCATGCCCTGCCGGCGCAGCTTGGCCGCCGTGGCCTCGGCCTTCTTCTTGTCGCTGAAACGGCCCACCTGGATCCGGTACCAGGTAACGCCGGCGACGGTTTTCTGGGAGAGGAACGCGTCGAATCCCTTGTCGCGCAACCCCCGCTTCACCACCAGCGCCTCGACTTGCTGGTTGGTCGCGGTCGCCTGCACGGTCCACACTTCGGTCCCAGCGGCGGCGGAGGGTGCTCGTTCGCCCAAGGTCGGTTTCGTCATCGCCCTCGGCGTCGGCGAGGATCGTCGTTGGGTCGGCGTCGAGGTCGGGCGTCGCGTCGCCGTCGGCACGCTCTCCCGCGGCCGGGTCGGGCGCATCGCCGACGTCGGCACCGACGACACGCGCGTTTTCGTCGGCAGAGGCACCTGATCCCGCGGCGGCGACGGTGCCGCGGTGGCGACCGTGTTGCGGACTACCGGCCTCTCGCGCTGCTGCCGCTGCGTCGCCAGGTCGCGGCCGACCCACATCCCGAAGACGAAGATCAGGACCGATGCGAGCAGAAACCCAAACATGAGCGTCAGGACCTGGCCGACCGTCATTCCGGCTTTTCCGCGCGCAGCCATGACCGCTCACATGGTTTCCGGAGCGCCGATCCCAACCAGCTCGAGGCCGTGGCGCAACACGCGTTGGGTCGAGCGCACCAGGTAGAGACGAGCCGCGGAAAGATCGGCATCCTCGCCGATCACGCGCTGTTGGTTGTAGAACCGATGGAAGCTGCCGGCGAGATCGATCAGATAGAAGACGATCTTGTGCGGCTCGCGCTCGCGCGCCGCCTCGGCAACCGTGTCGGCGTAGATCGCCAGGCTCTTGATCAGCTCTTGCTCGGAGTCGCTGTCGAGCCGCTCGATGGCGACTCCGTCGGCTTCGGGCACGGCGAGCGATTCCTGCTCTGCCTGACGCAAGATACTGCAGATGCGGGCGTGTGCGTACTGCACGTAGAATACCGGATTCTCGGAGGATTGCTTTACGGCGAGGTCGAGGTCGAACTCGAGCTGGCTGTCGCCCTTGCGCATCAGAAAGAAGAATCGCGTCGCATCGCTGCCGACTTCGTCGACTACCTCGCGCAGAGTGACGAACTCGCCACTGCGTTTCCCCATGCGCACCGGCTCTCCACCGCGAGTCAGGCGCACCAGCTGCACCAGCAACACGCGAAATCGCTCCGCATCGGCGCCCAACGCCTGCAGCGCCGCCGAGACACGCGCGACGTAACCGTGGTGGTCGGCGCCCCAGACGTCGATGAGCTCGGCAAAGCCCCGCGCCAGCTTTTCCCGGTGGTAACCGATGTCGGCGGCAAAGTACGTCAGCGCTCCGTCGCTGCGCTCGATGACGCGATCCTTCTCGTCCCCGAACTGGGTCGAGCGGAACCACTTCGCGCCTTCCTCCTCGTAGAGGAAGCCGCGCTCTGCGAGCTCGGCGAGTGCACCGTCGACGACGCCGCGCTGGCGCAGCTCGCGCTCGCTGACGAAATGATCCATGGACACCGCCAGCGCGTCCATGTCGGCAACGATCTGGTCGAGCAGGCAGCGCGAGGCGACACCGCCACAGACTTCCATCGCGGCGTCGCGATGAGCGTCGATCAGCGCCAGCGCGGCGCCGGCGTCGGCCGGCTCCGTCGCCCCGACTCGCTCGGCCAGCTGCGCCGTGACCGCGTCGCGCTGGTCGCGCATCAGCTCGACCAGATACTCTCCCGGATAGCCGTCTTCCGGAATCTCACAATCGCGCCCCCAGGCCTGCTCGAGACGCGCCAGCGACGACGCGGCCAGAGTGTCGATCTGCTTTCCCGCGTCGTTGACGTAGTACTCGCGTGTGACGTCGTAGCCCACCACGGCGAGCAGGCGGGCAACCGCGTCGCCGAGCACCGCGCCACGGCCGTGGCCGACGTGCAGGGGGCCGGTCGGGTTGGCGCTGACGTACTCGACCAGCACCCGCTCGCCCTCGGCGAGCCTCGGCACGCCGCAATCCTCGCGCTCGAGATCGACCAAGCACTGCTTCCAGAACCCCGGCGCAAAGCGAAAGTTGAGGTAGCCGGGTCCGGCGATCTCGATCCCCGCCAGGAGACCGTCCGCATCGTCCAGATGCTCGACGATCACCTGGGCGATGGCGCGCGGAGCCTGCCCCTCGCTCTTGGCGAGCCCCAGCGCCACCGGCGAAGCCAGATCACCGAAGCGAGGGTCGCGAGGGATCTCAAAAATCAAAGGGGGGAGGCTGTCCAACTTCAGCGCTCCCCCCTCTTTTGATCGGGTCAATGCGTGCTGAAGCAGCCCCTCAAGCCGTTGTCTCATCCTCCGCCCAGCGGCGCCAGCGCGCCTGAATATCCCGTTCCAGAACCATCACTCTCACAACTCGGACTCCACACCCTTATCCCGCACCGTGAAAACGAGTCAAGACGGATCGGGCGCCGGCGAGCGGCCGCCGTTTCCACGTTCATCGGTGTGCTCTGCGAGATCCAGGTCCATCAGAATCGCGTCGCGATCGGGGCCGTAATAGCCGCGGCGCCGCCCGACTTCGGCGAAACCGCACCGCTGGTACAGGGCGATCGCCGCCGCATTCTCCGACCGCACCTCGAGCCCGATCACCGCCGCGCCGGAGGCCCGGCAATCGCCGGCTATGCGCTCTACCAGGGCGCGTCCCACGCCCCTGCCGCGCGCCGGGACATCCACCGCCAAGTTGAGCAGATGCCCCTCGCCGGCAACCACCCACCAGCAGGCGTAGCCGAGAATCGGTCCGCTCGACGACTCGCGCGCGGTTTCCAGGCGCGAGAACTCGAGGCCCAGCTCGTGCTGAAACAAGCCGATGCGCCACGGCGACGGGAACGAGCGAGTCTCGATCGCGACGACTTCCGGCAGGTCCGAGCTCACCATCGGCGCGAAGGTCAGCGCCGGCCTCGAGGCCATCGCCTTCCGCTCACCAGCGAAGCAGAGCCGACGCCCAGGTGAAACCGGCGCCGAAGGCGACCAGACAAACCAGCTGGCCCTCGGTCAAGCGCCCGTCCTCGAGCGCATCGTACAGCGCCAGCGGTATGGTCGCCGCGGTCGTGTTGCCGAGTCCCTGGATGTTGTTGACGACCTTCTCCTCGGGAAACTCGAGGGTCATGGCGACCGCTTGGTTGATGCGCAAATTGGCTTGGTGCGGCACCAGTAGATCGATGTCATCGACCGAGTACCCGTTGGCTTCGACGGCCTCGCGGATCGCCTCGATCGAACGCGTCACCGCGTGCTTGAACACGTAGCGCCCCTGCATCTTCGGAAAGATCTTCGGATCTTCGCCGGCGATCATCTCCTCGTCCAGTCGAGTCTCACCGCGACTCGCTGCCGCTTCGAGCCACAGCTTTTCGGCAAACGACCCTTCGCTGTGCAGGTGCGTCGACAGAATCCCGCGGTCGTCGGACGGCCCGCGTTCGAGCACCGCAGCCCCCGCCCCGTCGCCGAACAGCACCGCCACCTGGCGACCGCGGTCGGTGAAGTCGAGCCCGGTCGAGTGGATCTCGCCACCGACGAGCAGGACCTTGCCGTAGCGACCCGACTGGAGAAAAGAATCGGCAACCGTCAGACCGTAGAGGAACCCGGTGCACTGGTTGCGCACGTCGAAGGCGGGCACCCCGGTGAGGCCGAGCCTGGACTGGAGAACGCACGCGCTCGACGGCATGTCGTAGTCTGGGCTGAGGGTCGCGAAGACGATACAGTCGATCTCCTCGAGCCTCGTCTTCGCCCGCTCGAGCGCCTCGCGAGCGGCTTCGGCACCGAGATCGGCGGCGCCGCAGTCGGAGTCGATGTGGTGGCGCTGCTGGATTCCGGAGCGTTGCTGGATCCACTCGTCGGTGGTGTCCATGCGACCGGAGAGGTCGTCGTTGGTCACCACGTTCGACGGTATACAGCGCCCGATTCCGCGAATCCTCGTCTTGCCCATCAGCTGAACTCCAGCAGAGCGGCGCCCCAAGCGTATCCGGCACCACAGCTAGCCAGGCAAACCTTCGCACCGCTACCGATCCGGCCGTCGCGGCGCGCCAGGTCGAGCGCCACCGGCAGCGACCCGGCGGTCAGGTGACCGTGCTCGGCACTGGCAACGACGAGCCGGTCGCTCGCCAGCGAACGCGCGCGGGCGGCGTCCTCGGCGACTTCCGGGAAAATGTGGCTGAGGACGAACAGGTCGACGTCGGCCAGGGCAACACCGCCGACCTGCACCACCTGATCGATCACCTCGGGCAGCTTGGCGCGTCCGAACTCGGCGACATGATCGCGGTCGATGCGAATGAAATGCTTGCCGGCCTGATAATCCTCGAGCATCATCCGCGTCGGGTAGCGGCGGCTCGACGGAAACTCACACCAGAAGCGGTCGTAGTGGGTGCCATCGGCGCCGCTCACCACGGCACCGACCTCGGCGATACCCTTGCCCTCGCCGGCCAGGGCGAACACGCCGCCGCCGTCGCCGTAGAGCTCGGCAACCTCGAGTCCCTGCTCGGAATAGTCGAGCGCCGACGAGTGGACCTCGGCTCCCGCCAGCAGAGCTCGCCGACTCTTGCCGGCTTCGATCAAGTCGACCGCGGCGGCCAACCCCATGAGGAAGCCGGCGCATTGGCCGCGAATATCGAGCGCGCCGACGGTGTCGGCGGCGAGCGCGTCCTGCAGGAAACAGCCCGCGCCGGGAAAGGTCACGTCCGGCGTCATGGTCGCGAAGACGATCATGTCGACCGACGCCGCGGTCCACTCTGCTTCCGCGAACGCCCGATCGCAGGCCGCCAGCGCCAGCCGCGAGGGGCCGCAGGCCTCGGCGACCCGAGGCCGCCGCGTCGCGCCGACTTCGCTCGCCGGCGGCAGCTCGTGACCGATGCCTAGGATGGAGACTGCCATGGCCGCAGGCTACACCTTGCGGGGCAGTGCGATCTCCAACGTCTTGCCCGCGAAGCGGTGGCGGAACCCGGCGGGGCGAATCGGCAAGCTGATCTGGGTCGTGAAATCCGGCGGGAACGCCGGGGAAACCGCGGCGATGCGGCGAACGTTCTCGTCGGTCACCTTCCCCTTGACCGTCAGAGTCTTGTTGCTCAAGCCGATCTCGTAGTCGTAGTCGGGCATCTCGTCGCCGACACCGAGCTCGTCCTTGATCGCCGAGGGCGGCACGACGCGCGGAAACTCGAAGGTGACCATGCAGCCGTTGAGGTCCTCGCGCACGTGGTAGACGTCGCCGTAGCGCCGCTCGCGCTCCAGCTTCTCCCCGAAACGGGCGTCGGTGAAACCGTCCTGGCCGACGCCGCCCTGCGCTTCCGGTGCGCCGGCGAGGCCGACGATCGGCGCCGCCAGGGGAGCCAACGGCAGTCCGTACGCCGCCGCGCGGTAGACGACCTGGTCGGCCGGGGCGCCGCGGAAGCTCTCGCGCATGCGCCAGATCACCTCGATGCTGGCGAGGATCACGCCGAAGAAAAGGAGCCACTTGAGCTGGTTGCTGAACACCGAATACTGGAACACCACTGCCCCGATCGCCGCCAGCACCAGGGGGTAGACGAGCACGTTGTGCAGCGCGTTGAGACCGGTGGAGCCGGCGACCGAGAAAAACCGGCGGTCGGCGACCGCGCGCTCGATCTCTCGCTTCTGCCGATGCGGCAGGGCGCCGAGCAGCGGCTGCAGCAACGCGATCGCCAGCTTCGACGGGGAAGGCTTGGAAACCCAGCCGCTCTCGAGCTCCTGCGCCGCGGCGTCGAAGCTCATGTCGAGCTCGCCCGGAAAACGCTTCTCCTCGCGCTTCGCCGCAGCCGGTGGCGCAGAGATCGGCTTCTCGACCGGGCCGCCAGATGCCGCCGCCGCGGGGGCAGCGGGCGCGGCTGGTGCGGCCGCCGCCGGGGCAGCTGCGGGTGCCGCCGCGGCGTCGCCAGCTGCCGCCGCGGGCGCTTCGCCGTCGGCTCGGCCGGGACTGAAACGCGACGGGAAATTGGCCGGGAAGTCGGTTCCCGGATGGAGCTCGCGGGCTCGCTGAATGAGAACCTCTTCGGACTCGGGGATCTCCGGGTTGGGGATGCAGACATCGACCGGACACACCGCCGCGCATGCTTCCTCGTCGTGAAACCCGACACATTCCGTGCACTTCTCCGGAACGATGTAGAAAACCTCATCCGACAGCGGCGGGTGCGTCTGGCCGTTGAACTCCCACTCCACCCCGCCTTGATAAATCGCGGTGTTGGGGCACTCGGGCTCGCACGCGCCACAGTTGATGCACTCCTCGGTGATCATCGTGGCCATGGTCTACAATCCCCTCGCAAATCCTAGAGAAACAGAGTTGAAGTAGCGGTTTCGGGGTATGGATTCAATCCGCCGACGCTGGCAACCCGGCCGGGCAGCGGCACCGCTCGCCCAGTTGTGCCCGCCCATCGGCCAGGCGGCCGACGCGGCGCCCTGGCCATGGCCTCATTCGTCTTCCCAGCCATAGCCCCAGCGGAAGTGAAACGGCGTCCAGCCGACTCCGCCGACACGAACTGCGGCGAACCCCAGTGATGCGGCGAGGCTCGAATGCTCGGCGACGCAGGCGCGCAACACCCGATCCGCCTCGAGCCGGTCCGCCGCACTGCCGCCGCACCAGTATTCGATGTCGTGGTCCACGCAACACCCCGCCCAGGCGCCGTTCGGCGATATCGAGCAGCCGTCCGTGCGGAACCCGGCCGGTGGAAGCTCGAGACCGCGCCGCAGCCAGCAGCGCAGGACCGCCTTCTGCTCGAGGGCCGCGGCGGCGCTCGAGTCGTCGCGGTAGGGCTGCAGGCGATGCTCGCGCAGCGTGCAGCCGCTCGCCAGAAAGGCGAACACCACCGCCCAGCGCCTCAGCTTTCGCAACTGTCCTGGAGCTCGATCGCTCTTCGCAGCCACTTCGTTGCCTCGTCCATGTCCGGTGCCATTCCCGGCGCCCCGCCGAGAAAGAGCAGCCCGAGCTGGTGATTCGCCGCGCAGTCCTCCTGGATCGCCGCGCGTTCGAGCCAGTCGACGGCCGCGGCGAGGTTGCGCCGCACGTCGATCCCCATCAGGTACATCATTCCCAAACGACGCTGGGCGGCGACGTCGCCGGCGATCGCCGACTCGTAGAGCTGGGTCGCAGGGCTGGTCCTCGCCTCCCCCTCGAGGGCGAGCGATGCCGCCGCATCGATCGAATCCAACACCGCCCACTGCGCGCGCTCGGCGATCGTGCTGGGAGCCGACAAGCACCCCGCCATCGACAGCAGGCAGAGAACTGCGGCCAGCCAGCCGACCGACCGAGCACGCCGCACTCGTTCGCCGGTCGACCTCATGGCCTCAGTCCGGCCGGTCGGCGCGCTCACCGAAGATCTCCGCATTCTCCCGCCGCACGCGCGCGATCGCTGCCGCGAAGCCGCGATCGCTGAGCCAGCGCGCATCGGTTGCCGAACCGGCGATGCGCTCCGCGACTTGCGGCTCGATACGCACATCGAGCCGCACCAAGTCGTGCAACGGCACTCCTTCGATGTATTGGCGCCGCGTCAGCTGCGCCGCCGCTTCGTCGACACAGTGGCGCCGCATCGACTCGCGCAGAGCCGCTGACTGAAGACGGCGCGGCACTCGCCAGGGAACCAGCAGAGGGCCGCCCTCGAAGTTGCGGCGAATCACGACCTCTCGTTCGGGCAGTCGGCGCGACGAATCCCACCACAGACCGTCCACCGCCGCCGCCGCCTCGCGAGTTCCCTGGCGCGGCAGCGCGCCGAGTCGTCGCAGCACCGCCTCGAGGGCGAAGTCCATGTTGCGACTGTACTGCAGCGGCGTATCCGCCCCACCGGCGCGAATGATCGCGCCCGCCATCTGGATGCCGACCATGTTGGAGTACAGGTCCTCCGGCGAAAACGCCGACGCCAACTCGGGGAACCCGCTGAACGCCGCCCAACCGAACCAGGTCGCGGTCTCGTGCCAGAGCGACAGCTGAAAGGCGACCCACTGGGCGAGCTCGACTGCCGCCTCGCGCCGACCCACGCGATCGAGGAGAGGCTCGGCAAGGGCGCTCACGTAGACGAATCGCGCCCCCGCCTCCTCGGGAAGCTCGATCACCCCGCCGGTGGCAAACAGCTCCTCCATCCGGCTGGCGAGAAACGCCGTCCAGTCAGCGTAGTCGCGAACGTGCGCGACATCGACGAACCCACCGCGGCACGTGTAGACCAATCCGTTGGTCTCGGTCGACAGAAATCCGCCTTCCGTGTCGGTGGCGATCGCCAGCACGCCCGGATCGAAGATGTGCCTGCCGATCTCGCCGACTTCGACCACGTTGGCCAAGCGCACCCCCGGCACCGGAACCGCACCGAGCTTGACGCCGAGATCGAAGCCGAAAGCGCAACAGGGGCGGATGCCGCTCGGGGGTGCGAAGGTATCGCTGTCGAGATCACTGGCAGTCGACGCCCCGGCCAGGTCATCGAACATGCGCTCCATCCGCAGGTCGATCTCGTCGGCGCGGGTGAGGGGACCGGTTCCAGGGAAACCGGTCGCGCAGCCGCTGAGCGAGCCGAGCGAGACCAATACGACCGCGAGCGGCCATGCGCGCCGTGCGATCCGCGCGCGCATCAGCCGAGCTTGAACCCGATGGCGAAGCCGGCGACGAATCCGCCGCCCCAGGGGAGATTCGCGGTCAGAATCCGCCAGCCGTCCTCGGCCAAGGCGCGGCCCTGCTCGCTGTGCACGGCGCTCTCGGCCGACGTCTGCACGGCGATCCAGTCGACCTGGATCCACCCGAGATGAGCCGCCACCTGGACGAGTACGAACGCAAGGCCGAGCAGCAGCGCCAGCATCTTGGTGAGCTTCTTCGCGGTATACCCGACGACGGCCCCCGCCAAGCCGCCAAACCCCAGGCCGGCCAAAGGCCCCGCCAGTTCACTGAGCTCCGGCATCGGTCAAGTCCGCCAGATCGGGCGCTTCCTCGCAAGCCTAGCGGCCAGGCGCGCATATCTCGCGCACCTGAAGCTTGCTATCGTTGGCAGCGCATGGGCGCGACGGTTTCGAGCACTCCCGGGTCGCGCAGCGCCGCGATCAAAGAGCGGGCGCTGTCGCTCGGCTTCGACGCGGTCGGGGTGTGCGACCTGTCGCCGATCGATCGCGACGCACTGTCGACCTGGCTGGCCGAGGGATACGCCGCCGGAATGAGCTACATGGAGCGCCAGCGAGACCGGCGACGCGACCCGGCTCGGATCGTCGACGGAGCGCGCCGCGCCGTGGTCACCCTCGCCAGCTACTACACGCCGGGCACCGAGCCCCGAGCCGGCGCCAAGGTGGCGCGCTACGCGTGGAGCACCGACTACCACCAGGTCATCGGCGAGCGCTTGCAGCTTCTCGCCGAGGCGCTCGTCGATCTCGGAGCCGACCGCGCGGCAACGCGCGCCTACGTCGACGCCGGCCCGGTTCCCGAGCGCGAGCTCGCCAGCCGCGCCGGACTGGGATGGCTCGCCAAGAATACGATGCTGATCCACCCCGAGATCGGGTCGTACACCTTCGTCGGCTGCGTCTTCACCGATCTCGATCTCGCTTGCGACCGCCCCTTCCAGAGCGACCACTGCGGCAGCTGCCGCGCCTGCCTCGACGCCTGCCCGACCGGCGCCTTCCCGCAGCCCAGAGCGCTCGACGCGCGCCACTGCATCTCCTACCTGACGATCGAGCATCGCGGCGACTTCGATGCCGCCCAGGCCGGTGAGATCGGCGACTGGCTGTTCGGATGCGACGTCTGCCAGGAAGTGTGCCCGTGGAACTCGAAATTCGCCACACCGCTGCGCATCGAAGACTTGCGGCCGCGACCCGAGCTGATGGCTCCCGACCTCGAACGAGTAAGCGAAATGTCGGAGGCTGACTTCAGGCGACACTTCGCCGGCACCGCCTTCGAGCGGACCCGCCGACGCGGCCTGGCGAGAAACGCCGAAGCGGTTGCGAGGAACCGCGGGCGCGGGTAGTGGGTCAGTTTTGGACCTCCGGAACTAAACTGAGCCTCGCTGCGCTCGGTCATCCGAGGGTCCCTCACCCGGCCTCCGGCCGACCTCTCCCACAGGGAGAGGCATCTGAATTCCCTTCTCCCTGTGGGAGAAGGGCAGGATGAGGGTCCCTCGAATGGGGGCGAAGCCCCACCAATGTATCTTCGGAGCGTTCCAACAGACCGATCGCCGTCAAAACGCTTCAGACGCTCTCTGAGTTTCAAACTGACCCACTACCCGGGCGGGGCTCCGGAAAGAAATGATCTCGCGCAGAGGCGCGGAGAAAAGAAGGTACTCTCGGCGGCTCTGCGCCTGTGCGCGAGTCGATGTTCTTCTCTGAGGTTAGTCGTCGCTACCGTCCGGATCGCGCAAAGGCGCGGCCTGCACGCTGCGATAGCGGCGCAGGCTGACTTTGCCGGGCGCCCAGCCGCGCGGCTTGGAGACGTCGGCGCGACGGGCGACGTGCACCGCCGTGCGACCGCCGTTGCGGGCGCTGGAGTAGCCGACCGCCAAGGCCGCCGCGAAACGGACCGTGTCGCGCGGTAGCGTCGCCAGGTTGTCCGGGTTGCGAACCACGACATGCGAACCCGGCCCGCTGGCGATGTGCAGCCAGAAATCGTTGGCCGCAGCGATTTTGAAGGTGAGCGTGTCGTTGTCGCGCGCCGACTTGCCGACCAGAACCGCAAAGCCGTCGGGCGAGTCGAAACGCCGCGCCACCGCCTGGCCGTTCCAGACGCCCGCGTCGCGGTCGTGTTCCGCCGGCCCTGCCATGACGCGGCGATCAGTCGCGCTGCCCGACCAGGTACGCGGCGCCCTGCGGCCCGGCCACGGCGCTGTGCACCGTTCCACCCGGCAGCATCAACCGGTCCCCCGGCCCGAGCGCGTAATCGTCGCCGGCAACGCCGAAGGTCATCTGCCCACTGACGATCCACAAGCTCTCGTCGTGCTCGTGGCGATGCGGCTCGTACACGGTCCCGGCGGCATCGTTCCAGGAAAACACCTGATAGCCTTCGCTCTCCAAACGAGCGCGCAACTCCGCTTCGGTCGGGGCTTGGCTGTCGTTCCACTCGACGACCTCGAGGTCCATTCCTCGCCTCCCAACTACATCGCCGCGACGAGATGCCAGCCGGCACCATCGGCGCGCAAGATCGAGCCGCTCTCGAGATTGTTCGCCGAAGACGCGATGCGCAGAATCTGCATCGCCAGGCGGTCGCCGTGACCGCCCGAGCTGAGCAACCCGAAGACCTCGACCTGCTCGGCCGCAAGCTCCCGCGCCATCGCCCGCGTCAAATGCAACGCCGCCGCGCGCGGCGCCGCGGCAACCGTCGGAGCCACCAACACGCCGAAGTCGTCGATCACATTGACGATCACCGCCCGGTCGCTTTGCGAAAGGCCCGGCATGGCGCAGCGCAGCGTTTCGAAGATCGACCCGAGGTCGACGCGCAGCGCGTCGGCCCAGTCCACCGCGTTCAGCTCGGCGAGGGGAGCGCGGATGCTGGAGCCGCACAGATTGATCAGCAGGTCGACACGACCGAACTCGCCGATCGCAAAGGCCAGCGCCTCGTTGATCCCCGGCCCGTCGGCGACGTCGCAAACCGCCCCGTACACCGCCCGGCCCTCTTCCCGGTGTTGCCGCACCAGCGCCATCAGGGCGTCGCCGTCGACGTCGATCGCATAGACCTTGGCACCGGCGCGCGCCAGGCTCTCGACCACCGCGCGACCGTCGGAACCGGCGGCAGCGGTGACGCACGCCACGCGACCAGCCAGCGAGACGTCCTCAACCAGCGAACCCTGTAACACCAGTCCGCTCCGCGATCGTGCGGGACACGCGCGACATCATCGCGCGACGCACCCAACCGACGTAGCCCACGAACGAGCCGTAGCAAACGCTCGGGCTCGAGTATGCAGTCAGCGTCGGATGCTCGATGCAGGCGACCAAACCGTCGGCGACGGTCTGCGCCGACACCGGCTCCATCAATCCGGCCGGGCCGACCGCGCGGTCCGACATCGCCCGCGCTTCGGCCACCTTCGACTTCTCCACCGAGACTTCGTGCATCTCGGTGTCGATCACGCCCGGGTGGTACTCGGTGACGAAGACCTCGCTGCCCGCCCACTCGGCCTGCAGAGAACGCGTCCACCCGTGCATCGCCGCCTTGCTCGCCGAATAGGAGGCGAAGAACGGCACTCCGAGAAAACCGCCGGGCGAGCCGACGTTGATGACCAACCCGCCGTGCTGGCGCACCATCTGCGGGATCGCCCGCGACGTCGCCACCACCGCCGAGGTGAAGTTGACGTCGAGCATCCAGCGAAGATCCGCCTCCTCGAGCTCGCTCAGGCGACTCAACACCGACACTCCGGCGTTGTTGATGAGAACGTCGATCCGGCCGAAGTGCTCGATGGTCCGGTCGACCATCGCCTCGACTTGCGCCATGTCGGCGAGGTCGGTCTGCAGCGGCAGTGCGTCGCCCATCCGCGCGGCATCCTCCTCCAATCGATCGATCCGGCGCGCCGCCATCGCCACCCGCGCGCCGGCCGCGTCGAGCGCGCGAGCGGTTGCACGGCCGATTCCAGCCGAAGCACCCGTAACCAGAACGACCGCGTCCTTCACCCGCATCAAACGAACCTCCGGCTAGGACTTGCCTTCTTCCCCGTCGCCGTCCGAGCCCTTTGCCGATGCCGCCGCGCGTTCTGCCGCCGCCTTCACTCGCGCCGTCGCTTCGGGCGACAAAGCCACGGCCTTCTTCGCCGCCGACCGCTTGGTCGTCGTCTTCTTCGCGACCTTCTTGGCGGCCTTCTTCTTGGTCGTCTTCTTGGCAGCCTTCTTGGCGGTACCGGCCTTCTTCGCTGCGCGCTTCTTCGCCGCCGGTTTGCTCGCCGCGCTGACGGGCTCGGGCTGTGCCTCTGCCTCGGGCTGTGCCTTCGGCGTCGGTTCGTCTGGCGAGTCCGGCGCGGCTGCGCCGGCCCGGTTCTCGAGCGAGGTGGGCTTGCCGAACACCACTCCGCCGGTGCGCAGTCGCTGGCCGTCGGCCATCTTCGCGCCGAGAAAGACGCGCAGCCGCGCGAACAGCCCGAGCAGGGAAAGCACGCGCACCCCGGCGCTCGAGTACTCGGTGCCCGAGGGGGTCCGAATCGCGTCGACGATCGCCTTGGCGACCGTGTTCAACGGTTGCTCCTGTACCAGCAGACGCACCAGCGGACTCTGCGCCGGGTCGCTGAACACGTCGTCCGGGTCGTCGGGCCGCGCTCCCGGCTCGTGGTCGCGGGCGACGCGGCCGAGGAAGAACTCGGTGACCTCGACGCCGCTGCCCGCCCACTCGGCCTGCATGGCACGCGTCCAGCCGCTAACCGCCGCGGCGCTGGCGGCGTACGGAGCCATCATCGGCACGCCCAGCAAGTAGCCGGGAAATCCGACGTTGACGATGTGTCCGCGGCCCTGCGCGTGCATCACGCGCGCCGCCGCCTGGGTGGCGGCGAGCGGTCCCACCAGGTTGACCTCGATCGCCCCGCGCACATCGGCCGCGGTCAGGCTCTCGGAGCGCAACAGCCCGCTCGGCAGGACGAAATTGACCAGGACGTCGATCCGGCCGAAGCGTTCGACCGTGCGCTCCACCGCGGCGCGCTCGGCTTCCGGCTTGGCGACGTCGGTCGGCAGGACCAGCGCGTCATTGATGTTGCCGGCGACCTCCTGGAGACGGTGTTCCGGCAGGCCGGCCAGCGCCACCTTGGCGCCGCCGCGATCAAAGGCTTCGGCAGTGGCCGCGCCGAGGTCGGTCGCGGCTCCGTTGATCAGCACTACAGCATCGTATGGATTCATGGACTGGCGAGGCTACAAGGTCGCGGGCGGCTGTGACAAGGCAGGGGCCGGGATTCGCACCGACGGCTCGCGCGGGCCATGCCCGGCAGCATTAGAGGTACCCGGCGAGGACATCGGCGACGACTTCGGCGCCGTCGGTTCGCGGCATCGGCCCCGGCCAGGGCGCTTGCAGCACCGCGTCGATCGCCTCGAGCCAGCGCCCCGCGCGCAGCTCTCGGTTGTCGAGATAGACCGCCGCGAGGTTGCGCTCGATGTAGTCGACCAACACTGGATACTCGCGGAACCGCCCCCGGCTGGTGTAGACGATCGGCGTGCGGTTGGCGGCGCACTCGGCGACGATCCCGTACCCGGGCTTGGTCATCACCGCATCGGCCGCCGCGACCAGGTCCTCGTAGCGCAGGCCGCGCGAGCGCAGCTCGCTGTTCGCCACGGCGACGTAGCCGGGCCCGACCTCGGTCGAACGACTGCCGTGCGGCAGCACGAAGCAGACCCCCGGCGGCGCCGGCGGCAAACTCTCGAAGGAGAGTCCCATGCCGCCGAACGACAGCAGGACGAGTCGGGTGCCGCTCGGCAAGTCGAGACGCCGCCGCACCTCGGTCGGCTGCGCCCGGCTGGTGCGCGCCACCAACGGAACGTCGACGACCTCGCCGAACGCCGGCATCGGGCAGGCCATCGGCAGCCGGCACAACAGCTCCGCCTTGGCGTAGGCGCGGCGCAGCTCGGCGCAGATCGCGTCGAACCCCGGCAACTCTTCGGCGTACTCCTCGTAGATCCAATCCCAGCTGAAGTTGGCGGCGGCGACTCCCGGGACACCCAGTCGAGCGGCCACCTCGAAGGAGAACGCGGGAATGTCGCCGAGGACCAGGCGGACGTCGCGCGACCCCAGTCGTTCGATCTCCTGCTCGACCAGACGCGGCCTCGCCGCGGAGATCGAACGACAACAGCGCAACGTCTCGGCGAGGTCGAGAGTCAGGCTGTCCGACTGGACCACGCCGACGTCGAGGCGCACCGCGGTATGCTCGAAGTCATCGCTGAGACCGTGCTCGAAGAGCTCGCGCGGCGCCGTGGTTCGCAGCAGCAGGTCGATGTCCGGCCGGCGCCGGCGCAGTGCCTCGACGGTTTCGATCACCCGAGTCGCGTGACCGAAGCCGTGCCCGGACGCGTAGACCGCGACCGCCGTCACGCGCCGCCCAGCCTCACCAGGTGACGACGATCTTGCCGGTCGAGCGCCGGCTCTCGAGCAGCTCGTGCGCGTCGCCGATCTGTGCGGCGGTGAACTTCCCCCCAACCACGGGTTGCAGCCGGCCGGCCAGCGCCAGGTCGGCGACGCCGCGCATGCAGCGGCCGAGCACTTCCGGACGCTCGTCGGCGATGCGCAGCATGTTGACGCCCATCAACGAGCGCGACCGCATCAGCAGCGGCACCGGATGCGGCAACCCCCACGACGCGAGGAAGCGCAGCGAGCGCAGCACCTGCATCGGCCCGGCTTCGTGACTGGCGGCGCCGAAACAGACGATCTTGCCGCCGGCGCCGAGCAGGCCGATCCCGCGGCGAACGTAGGACCCGCCGATCGAGTCGAAGATGACGTCGAGCCCGGCGTCGCCGCGCAGGCGTCGCACTTCTTCGACGAAGTCGGCAGTGCGGTAGTTGATCGGATGATCGACGCCGAGGCTGCGCAGCAGCTCGAGCTTCTCCGCCGAGCCCGCCGTGCCGTAGACGACGCAGCCGCGCTCCTTGCAGAGCTGGATCAGCAGGCTGCCGACCCCGCCAGCGGCGGCATGGATCAGCACGTGGTCGCCGTCGTGGAGATTGAGGCTGTCGACCGCCATGTAGTAGGCGGTGCAGCCCTGCGTCGGCAGAGCCGCGGCGACGCCGACGTCCATGTCGTCGGGAATCACCGCCGCCGCCCGCGCATCGGTCACCGCGGAGGTCGCGTAACCGCCGAAGCGAGTCAGCGCGGTCACCCGCTGCCCTTCCGAGAATCCCTCGACCCCGGCGCCGATCGAGTCGATCCGGCCGACGACCTCGTAGCCGAGCACACTCGGCATCGGCGGAGCGTCCTGGTAGAGGCCGTGGCGAGCCGAAACATCGGCATAGTTGAGCCCGAACGCCTCGACCGCGACGCGCAGCTCGCCCTCCGCGGGGATCGGATCCGCGACTTCGCGTTGTTCGAATGCCTGGTGGGGGTCGCCGGTGCGGACCAGATGGATCGCTCGCATGGACTCAGCTCACTCTCTCGGCAGCAGTTGGAAGATCTCGCCGCCGCTGCGATCGACGACGTAGATCTCGCCGCGCGCGTCCTCGCCGAAACTCGCAACCGACCGCAGATTGCGCCCGTCCTCGACGGCGATCCGCGCCGCGGCCAGATCGGGGCTGGTCGCGGTGCCGTCGAGGAGGAAGAAGCTGCGCAGCCCCGAGACACCGAAATCGGCGTACAGATACGTTCCCTGCAACGAGTCGAGCACGCAGCCGCGGTAGACGAACCCGCCGGTCACGGAAATCCCTTCGGTGCGACCGTACTGCAGGACCGGGAGCACGAAGTCATTGGGAATGCCCGGACAGTCCTGCGCCGGCGGCTCCGGCTCGAAGCAGGACCGACCTTCGAAAATGTCCCAGCCGTAGTTCTCGCCGCCGCTGCTCGCCGCCGGCTGCACGTTGATCTCCTCGAACGAATTCTGGCCAACGTCGCCTATGTAGAGATCGCCCGTCGCGCGGTCGAAGCTGAAGCGCCAGGGGTTGCGCAGCCCCTTGGCCCAGATCAAGCCGAGCTCGCCATCGACCGGATTGGGATTGTCCGCCGGCACCCGAAAGTAAGGCGGCGCGTCGACGTCGACATCGAGCCGCAGCATCTTGCCGAGCACGGTGTCGTCGCTCTGCGCGTTCTCCAGCGGATCCTCTGCGGAGCCGCCGTCTCCCATGCCGACGAACATCGTCCCGTCGGGCGCGAACGCCAGCTGGCCGCCGTTGTGGTTGGTGAACGGCTGCTCGGCGGTGAACACGATGACCCGCGAAGCGACATCGGCAGTGTCGGCGCCCGGGTCGACTTCGAAACGGGCCACCACCGTCGAGTTGCCGGCCACGCCGTCGGGACAGCGAGCGCGCGAGCAGGTGTAGTTGAGAAAGAACCAACCGTTGCTCTCGAAATCCGGATGGAAGGCGATCGTGAGTAACCCGCGTTCGTCGAAGCTGCTGCCGGAAAACGCGACGTCGAGCGTCAGGTCGATGTAGGGGGAGGCCTGCCGTTGCCAGCCGTCTTCGGTTCGCCGCAGCACCCAGACCGTGCCCGCCTGCTCGACGACGAAGAGTCGATTGGGATCCAGCGGCGGCGCTGCTACGTGTACCGGGAACTCGAAGCCATCGGCCACTACTGCCGCCAGGTAGTCGTCCGTCGAGGACGCCGCAACGCCGCTGCAAACGTCGCCGCCCGGCTCGAGCTCGCAGTCCGCACTGCACCCGTCCCCGTCTTCGGTATCGCCGTCGTCGCACTCCTCCGGCACGTCGACGATCGCATCGCCGCACGCCGGGCGCCGCGTCGGCGTCGGCGTCGGAGTATCGGCCACGCAGTCACCCAGCGCCGCCGCCACCGCGGCGACGAGCTCGGAAACGGCGACGCGGCCGTCACCGCTGCCGTCGAACGAAGGGCAGTCGGCAAGCACCGACGATCCCAGCGCGATGCGTACGCCGAGAACCAATTCGTCGATCGAGACCTGCCCGTCACCACTGCAATCCCCCGGGCAAATCTGGCCGCGAGCCGGAGCGACGGTGAGCAGAGCGAAAACGAAGAGCAGCGCGCAAGTACTATGTGCAAACAAAACGGAGCCTCCTGGTCCGAGCGTACGCGTTCGCCTAAACATTGAACAGTCCCACATCAGCGGTGGCTGTCGCGAAGGATCGCCCCAGATCCCCCCTCCTTGCCAAGGAGGGGGCTAGGGGGAGGTCAAACAGCGACCCGAGGAGCGTCCATTCTCAGGCCGCTTGTACTCCGTGTGACCCCCCTGAAGTCCCCCCTTGGTAAGGGGGGACGGAATTCGGATTCGGGCCTTCACCCACTACCGTGGCGGCGCTCTTGACGAATTCGATTGCGCTACTACGCTCGCGACTCCACACCAGCGAGGAGAAGCAACCGACATGGCGATCGAAGAAGGCAAGGCGGCACCGGCGTTCACCCTCCCCGACCAGGACGGCAACAAGGTCGCCCTGAAGGACTTCCGCGGCAGCGACGTGATCGTCTACTTCTACCCGAAGGACGACACCCCCGGATGCACCAAGGAAGCGTGCGGCTTCCGCGATTCCTGGAAGACTCTGCAGAAGCGCGGGGTGGTCGTGCTCGGCATCTCGGCAGACGGCGCCGAGGCCCACACCAAGTTTCGCAAGAAGTACAAGCTGCCGTTTCCGCTGCTCAGCGACACCGACCGAAAAGTGATGACAAAATACGGTGCTTACGGCGAAAAGATGATGTACGGCAAGAAGACCACTGGGGTCATCCGCTCGACCGTCTGGGTGGGCCCCAACGGCAAGGTGGTCAAGCACTGGGCGCGCGTCGCCAACGCCGCCAAGCACCCGGACAAGGTCCTCGAGGCGCTCGACGAAGCCTGAGAGATTCAGCGGCGCTCGCCGGGGCTGGGAACGGCCCCGGCGAGCGCCCATTTCGTTCCTCTAGGGTTTGTCAGCGCCGAACAGCGCCATCGAGAAATACTGCGAGCCGCCGCCGTAGGCGTGGCCGAGGGAGATCTTGGCGCCGTCGACCTGGTGCTCGCCGGCCTCGCCGCGCACCTGGTTCACCGCCTCGGCGTAGCGACACATGCCGGAGGCTCCGATCGCATTCGACGACAGCACTCCTCCCGACATGTTGACCGGGCGCGCGCCGTCGAGGGCGGTGGTTCCGTCGTGGGTGAGCTTCCAGCCCTCGCCCTCGTCGGCGAAGCCCATCGTCTCCATCCACATCGGCTCGAACCAGCTGAAGGGGACGTAGCACTCGATGCAGTCGATCTGCTTGCGCGGGTCGTCGATGCCGGCCTGCTGGTAGAGATCCTTGGCCGCTTGGCGCCCGGCCATCGGATTGACCGCGTCGCGCTTTGCGAACTGGACCGGCTCACTGCGCATCGAGCTGCCCAGAACCCAGGCCGGCTTGCGCGGCGTCTTGCCCGCCAGGTCCTCCTTGGCGACGATCATCGCGCAGGCGCCGTCCGACGACGGGCAGCTCTCGAGGTAGCGGATCGGATCCCACAGCATGAAGGAGTCGCGAATCTCCTCGTAGGTGACGTTCGGCATCTGCAGGTGCGCGTACGGATTCTTGAGCGCGTTCTTGCGATCCTTGAGCGCGACCAGGATGCCGGTGTCCTCCGGCGCACCCGAGCGGCGCATGTAGGTCCGCACCAGCGGCGCGAAGAAGCCGCCGGCACCGGCGACCACGGCGACCGAGAACGGCGGCGAGAGGGTCAACGCCCACATCGCGTTGCTCTCCGACTGCTTCTCCCAGGCGATGGTCAGCACCCGATCGTGGATACCGCTCGAGATCAGGCTGAAGGCGACGTTGGCGGTCGAGCCGCCGACGCTGCCGGCGGTGTGCACGCGCAACAGCGGCTTGCCGGTCGCGCCGAGAGCGTCCGAGAGATAGTTCTCGGGGTACATCATCCCCTCGAACATGTCGGGCGCCTTGCCGATGACGATGGCGTCGATGTCGTTCCAGGTCAGCTCCGCGTCCTCGAGCGCGCGAATCGCCGCCTCGCGCAGCAGTCCCGGCATCGAGACATCGTAGCGCGTGGCGTCGTACTTGGTCTGTCCGACCCCGATTACTGCACAACGTTCCGCCATCTCACTCTCCCTCCAAGACGACCGCCAGGTTCTGTTGCAGGCACGGGCCCTGGCCGGCGTGCGCCAGCGCCCGGTCCCCTTTGCCGGCGGCGATGCGCATCGCCGCGTCACCAATTCGGTTGAGCCCGCACGACATCAGCGTGTGGGTGGCGAGCGAGCCACCCGATGGATTGACCGACAGATCGTCGGCGAGCCCCATCTCGCGCCGCAGCAACAGCTCCTGGTGCGAGTACGGGGCGGTCACTTCGGCAAAGTCGAGCTTGTCGCGATGGGCGCCGGCCTTCTCCGCCGCCAGCTTCGCCGACGGAATCCGCGTCAGGTCGCGGGTGCCGAGTGCCGGCGGGTCGATGCGGTGGTCGAAGCCGCGGATCCACACCGGCCGGTCGCAGAGCTGCTTGGCGCGGTCGCCGGCGACGATCACCATGGCGGTCGCGCCGTCGCTGTTCGCCGGGCAATCGAGCTCGCGCAGCGGACTCACCTGAAAGGGGCGCTCGAGCAGGTCGTCGACCGAGTGATCGCCCTTGCGCACCGCGTGCGGATTGTCCCGCGCGTCGCGCAGCGAGCGCGAAACCACCTCGGCCATGGCGCGCTCGGTCACCACACCCACTTCGAGGCAGGCGCGCGCCTGGATGGCCGAGAGGCTGTCGAGATCCGGCCACAGCGGGGTGACGCAGTAGGGATCGAGCTGCAGAGCCTGCACCTGCGCGATGTCACCGGGCGAAGTCTTGCCGAAGCTGTAGACGAGCGCCGACTCGACCTCGCCGGTCTGGATCTTCACCCAGGCCTCGTACAGCGCCCACGCCCCGTCCTGCTCGACGTGGGACTCCTTGATCGGCGGCCACGAGCCGACCGCGTCGAGAGCCATGACGAAGGCAAACGGCTGGCCCTGCAGCCAGTCGCTGCTCCCCGAACAGGTAAAGTCGATCTCGGTGCGCGCCAGCCCGGAATTCTTCACCGCCTCGGCGGCAACCGGCTGGAGAATCTCGACCTCGCTGCGAACCTCGGATGCGGCGTTGGACTGCGCAAAGGAAACGATCGCCACGTCGCGCATCAGCAGTACTCCTTGAATTGCTCGAACGGAACGTCCGGCTCGTCGATCGGCTCGAAGTAGCGAATGCTCTCGACCGACTCGGTCAGATCCTCGTCCGCCGCCCAGCTCGCCTGCACCCGCATGCCGAGGCGGACGTCGGTGAGCTCGCAGTTCTGCAGCACGTGAAAGAACGGAATGTCTGAGCCGTCGAGCAGCACATTGATGCAGACGTAGGGGAGCTCGAAGTGGATGTTCTCCGACGGCACACGAACGATCGAGTAGGTGACCACCGTGCCTTTGTCGGATACCTCGACGAAGTCCGGAGTCGGCTCCGCCGTGCGCGGGTCGGTGCCGCGCGGCGGCACGTAGACCAGATCACCGCCCGGGCTGCGCGCGCCGACGATCTTCTTGCTGGCGAGCGCGCGCAGGAAGATCGATTGCTCGCGCCCCGCGGTGAAGTCGTACTCGAGGCGGAGGGGTGTCGCCACCGACTTCACCGGCTCGTCGGGCTCGGCGATCACCGGCGGCGCCGGACGCGCCTCGGCTTCCGGTACGAAGGCTTCGATGTCGCGCACACTGCCCTCGCGCTCCGCCTTCCAGCGCGGCGCGACGCGCATGCCGACGCTCATCTTCGATTCGTCGCCACCGACGTCGACCATGTGCAGCAGTCCGGTGTCGGCGCCGTCGAGCTCGACCAGGGCATATGCAAACGGGTGTTGCAGCAGCTGCATTGGCCGCGGCCTGGAAACCCATGCGTAGGACACGACCTTGCCGGCCGGTCCGACCTCGACGAAGTCGGTCAGCCCCTCGGCGGTCTGCGGATCGTACTCGGCCGGCGGCACCAGCACCCCGGCGGTCTCGCTGCGAACACCGATCAGCTTGCCCTCGCGAAGCCCGGTAAAGAACTTCGACAAGACCGGCCCGCACGACCTGCGGAACGGGTACTCGATGACGTGCGGCCCCTTCAGCGGTTCCGCCCTTGCGACAAGTTCCTCTATGGTTGCCATCCGATCATTCACCTCTTGCCGCGCGCGCCGCCGCCACCCATGGTCGGGCCGTCGCGCGTCCGGCGCCGTTGTTTGCGAGCTCCGCGAGCAGCCCCTCGTTCGCTTGCCACCGCCGAGGAGGGCGCTCGCGCAGCCTCAAATTGCCTTCTTCCTCATTTCCTTTCGACCCGCGGCGAGACCAGCCTGCCGGCGGAGAACCCCCTGCTAGCAGCGATTGCGCTGCTTGACAAACACTCGTTTGCTTCGTTAGAGAGCGCGGCATGTCGGTTGCTTCCGAACAGGCGGGTACCAACGGTGAGCAGCCACTTCCGACCAAGGATCTGATCCTCGACGTCGCCGAAAAGCGCTTCGCCGAGCACGGCTTCGCCGGAGTGTCGGTGCGCCAGATCGCCGCCGACGCCGGCCTCAAGAACCAAGCCAGTCTCTACCACCACTTCCGCAACAAGCAGGCGCTCTACGAAGCCGTCATCCAACGCGGCATGGAGCCGATCATCGAGGTCATCGCCCGCAGCAAGACCGAGCCAGCGGGCCCGGTGATCGACCGGTTGATCGATCACCTGTCGGAGAAGCCGTTGCTGCCGCGCCTGATCTGGCGCGCCGGCCTCGACGAGAGCGAAGACCTGCGCCGCATCGTCGCTTCCGCCCTGACGCCGTTGTTTCAACTCGGCTTCGACGCGCTGTCACGATCCGAGCTCGATTGGGAGGAAGAGGACCTGCCGCACCTCGCCTTCGGCCTGTTCCAGCTGATCTTCGGCTACTTCGCCCAATTCTCGCTGTTCGAGCCGATCACGCCGATTCCACCGCGCAGCCCGGAGGCGTTGGAGCGGCAGCGCCGCTTTCTCAAACGCGCCAACGCGCGGCTGACCGGGCGCCGGCGCAGCTAGTTGGAAACTCGCTGCGCTCGTAGGCACGGGCATGGGCAGAGGCACAGGCATAGGGTGGTGAGGGCTTCGCCCTGGCCGATGGGGCGGGCTGCTTACAGCAGGCGGCCGATGCGTTCGCCGAGGCGTAGGGGCGTGCCCGGCTCTTGTTGGTCGAGCGACAGCGTAGCCGGCGTCGCCAACAGGACGATGGTCGAGCCGAACTCGAACCAGCCCCACTCCTCGCCTTTGCCGACCGGCACCGGCGGCGAGTAGGTGCGGCGGCGCACGGTGGCGACGTCCGCCAGGTTGGTGGTCAGGTCGTCAAAGGTGAGCCGGACCTTACCGACCATCACCGCTCCCACCGCGACCATGCACAGGGTGCCACCCGGAACCCGGGCATAGGCGGCGATGCGCTCGTTGCGCGCGAAGAGATTCTCGACCCCGCGAAGCCCGGCGTCGTTCACCGGCCACAAGCTGCCGGGAATATGATCCGCGGCATCCAGCTCGAGGTCACACGGAGTGTGAAAGCGGTGGTAGTTGTGCGGCGCCAGGTAGAAGGTCGCATAGCAGCCGTTCTCGAAATCGGCCGCGCGCGTCGCGTCGCCGAGCAGCGAAGCCGCCGTATAGGTCCTGCCCTTGACCTGGCACAGGGCCCCACCTTCGACGACGCCGCTGGCGCCCCACCGCCCGTCGCAAGGAGCAACCAGCGAATCCGCGGCCGGGTCGATCACCCGCGCGCCGGGTGGCAGCGGCCGCGTGAAGAGCTCCTGCAGCGACCCGAACGACTCCAAGGGGCGATCGAGCTCGTCGAGATCGACGCCCGCCAAGCGAGCGAACAAGCGCAGCTCGGCCGCCTGCAAGCGGCGCGGTAAACGCAGCGATGCCAACCGGCCCGCCATCCTGGAGATCGCGGTGCGGGGAAGGACCTTGAGCAGCTCGATGATCATCACCGGCGCGGATTGTCCCGGCCGGCGCAGCAAATGTCGAGGAGGGTCGCGAATTCCAACACTTCTGAACGAGATGGGTTCGCTCGACCACCAGTTTTGGCTTGATCCCGCCGCGATCGGGTCTGTATTGTCTCGAGGTCAAGCAGCTTTCGCGCAAGGGACGGCGAAGCTTTGTCGGGAGGCCAGGGATCACTGGCCGCGGGAGGACCGGTGATGAGAATGCACGCTAGTAGCCAGGCCTCTAGGCTCCTACTGCCCCTGTGGATGGCGGTGTGCGCCCTTCCGGGATTCGCGCTCAGCGACCCAGACGACTTCTGCACCGGCGACCCGTGTCAGATCACCTCCGCCAAGACGGCCGATGCCGACATCATTCTCGATTTCGGCACGCGCGACGTGGTTCTCACCGACATCCTGACGATCGGTGATCGGCCCACCGGCGAGGTCGGCAGCCTGATCATCAACGCCGGCAGCTTCCTGATCATCGGCGACGGTCAGATCAAGGGCAACGGCGGCTCGGGTCAGGCAGGCGCAATCGACATCGACGTAATCGGCGACATCCAGATCAACGGCACCCGCGCCACCGGAGCCTTCCGCCTGCCCGGCAACGACGGCGGCAGCGTCACCCTGATCGCCGGAGGCAACGTCTTCGGCGCCGGCAAGATCAACATCGACCGCGACAGCATCATCGGCTCGGGTGGCGAGCTGATCATCAACGCCACCGGCTTCGTCAACCTCACCGGCGACATCCTCGCCCAGGGCGGCTTGCAGGGATTCGGCGGCACCATCGACATCCAGAGCGGCGGCGACATCACCCTCGCCGGCCTGACCCAGATCAGCGGCGGCGACTCCGGAGGCGGCAGCCTCGATCTGTTCGCCGACGGCTCGATCACGCTCGGCGAGATCGACATGTCGGCCGGCGGCGACGCCGGCGACGCCGGCCTCGGCGACATCTTCGCGCTCGGCAGCATCACCTTCAACGGCCCGATCGCCGGCAGCGGCGCCGACAACGGCGAAGACTGCGGCGACGCCGGCGATCTCGACATCACCGCCGACGGCGACGTCACGGTCAACGCAGAGTTCACCTTCCGCGGCCGCGGTCTCGACTGCTCGGGCGGCTTCCTCTCGATCGACGGCGACGCCATCGACATCAACGCCGAGCTCGACCTATCGGCGACCGGCACCGAGGGGATCGGCGGCGACATCGACGTGTCTTCGATCAGCCCGATGCATCTCGACGCCGACCTGCGCGTCGACGGCCCAGACGGCGCCGGCGACATTCTGATTCTTTCCGACACCGACATCTTCGCCAATGCGGACATCCTCGCCAACGGTCGCGGTACCTTCGGCATCGGCTCGTCCCTGGTCGAGCTCGACGCCTCCTTCGACCTGCACCTGGCGGGGAGCATCGACGTCAGCGGCGGCGGCCAGGGCGGCGGCGGCGACATCGATCTCGCCGGCTGCCAGATCATCCAGGGCGCCGCGTCGACCCTCAACGCGACCGCCGCCGGCGGCGTGATCGGCCTGGTCGCCAGCGATCTGATGTCGCTGAGCGGAACGTTCATCGGCGAGCCGACCTCGCCGACGCCGATCGAGATCGTCTACGGCATCCCGGCCGATCCGCCGGATATCGCCTCGGCGACGTTCAATGTCGCGCCGACGCTGGTGCTCAGCCCGCTGCTGATCCCCTGCTCGCTCTGCGTCAACGTCGATTGCGACGACTCCAATCCCTGCACCGACGACTCCTGCGATCCGTTCAGCGGCTGCGTGAACACCGCCAACAACAACCCCTGCGACGACGGCAACGCCTGCACCACTCGCGACGTCTGCGCCTTCAGCCTGTGCATCGGGTTCGACCCGCTCACCTGCGACGACGGCGAAGTCTGCACCGACGATTTCTGCGATCCGGCCAGCGGCTGCCAGGCCACTCCCAATACCGCCCCGTGCGACGATGGGGATGCCTGCACCGAGACCGACACGTGCTCGAGCGGGAGCTGCAACGGTACGCCGATCGATTGCGAGGACGGCAACCCCTGCACCGACAACAGCTGCTCGGCCGGAGTCTGTCAGTCCGTCGACAACACCGCGCCGTGCGAGGACGGCGATGCCTGCACCGTCGCCGACGCTTGCGTCGACGGAGTCTGCGAGCCCGGTCCGCCCGAGACCTGCGCCGATACCGATCCGTGCACGACCGACAGCTGTGACAGCGGCATCGGTTGCGTGTTCGACGCGATCCCGGGCTGCTTCGACAGCGACGGCGACGGCATCATCGACGACGAGGACAACTGCACCACCCTCGACTGGAGCACGTTCCCGCGCAACCCGCCGGATCAGCACCCGGCAAAGATGCGCTTCTCCCTCAAGAACCTCTCCAAGCCGGCGGGCGAGCAGGGCTTCTTGCTCAAGGGATTCTTCAACGTGGCCGAGCCGGCGATGCCGGTGCAGCCGGAGATCGACGGAGTGCACGTTGCCCTCGAGGACTCGGACGGTGTCTTCTTCGAGATCAGCGTGCCCGGCGGCGCCGTCGGCGACTTGCAGAACTGCGATCCGCGGGACGGTTGGAGCGTCTCGCCCGGTCCCAAGACCCGCTGGAAGTACAACAACAAGTCGGGTGCATTCCCGCCGTCCTGCGCCCCCGGCTCGGCCCAGGGAATCTCGAAGATCCAACTCAAGGACCTGCGCTCGACCGGCAAGGCGGCCCTCCAGGCCAAGGTCAAGGCGAAGCGGGGCAGCGTCGACCGCAGCCCGGTGGTGCCGCTGACCAAGATCCAGGCGAATTTCGCCCTGTCGGCCCAGCCCAGTCCGGGTACGGCGAGCGACGCCGCCATCGACGGCCAGTGCGCCGAGGCGCTGATCACCGGCAACCCGATCGCCGGAAAGTCGCCGGTTCCGTTCTGCAAGGCCAAATTCCGCAACACGGTCCTCGACAAAGTGATCTGCAAAGGGTTCTAATCGAAGTACTTCGCTTGTCGTTCCCAGCCCGAGGGTTCTGACTGGATGCGTCCCCGCGAGCGTGCGGGGACGCATCCAGTCCCACTTCGGCCACGCGGGACACGGGGGCCTTGACGCAACCGAACAAGCGGCCGAGCATCGCCGAATGCCCGCACTCGTCACCGGCCAAGCAAAATTCGCCATCGGACAGGTGGTCCACCACGCGCGATTCGACTACCGCGGCGTGGTCGTCGACATCGATCCGGTCTTCCAGCTCAGCGACGAATGGTACGACGAAGTCGCCAAGAGCCGTCCGCCCAAGGACCACCCCTGGTACCACGTCCTGGTCCACGGCTCGGATCAGATGACCTACGTGGCGGAACGCCACCTCGAGTCGATCGCCGACGCAGCCCCGATCGAGCACCCGCAGATCGACGACTACTTCGCCGAATTCCGCGACGGCTTCTACGTGTCGACCCGGTCGGTGAGCTGAGCCTGGTAGCGAGCCCGCAACTCGCCGTGCCCGGCGAGATCGATCGCCGTGCAGGCCAGGGCCACCGCGCCGTCGAGAACGGCGCGGTCGGCCGACTCGCCGACGCAGTGCTTGGCGAACGCCGGCTGGTGCGGCACCGAGCCGTGGGAGTCGATCTGGATGATCGGATGAATTGCCGGCATCGCCACCGATAGATTCCCCATGTCGGTCGACGCCGCGCCGCGCCCGGCGCCGCGTCCGAGATCCGGGAAGGTACGGCCGAGCTCCTCCGCATTCGCACGATACAGCTCTGCCAGCTCGACCGCGTGCTCCATCTGCGCGTACGGTTTGTCCCCGCCGCGGATCTCGAGCTGCGCACCCGAGGCCAGCGCGCCGGCCTCGAAGCAACGCCGCACCTTGCCCTGGATCTCGTCGAGGTGACTGATCGTCCGCGAGCGAACGATGTAACGCGCCGAGGTTCGCCCGGGGATGACGTTGGCCGCCTCGCCACCATGGGTGACGATTCCGTGGACCCGGTCGGTCGGGCGCATCTGTTGGCGCAACAAGCCGATCGCGGTCTGCGCCACCGTCAGCGCATCTCCGGCGTTGACTCCGCGCTCCGGGAAAGCCGACGCGTGCGCCTCGACGCCGCGGTAGTGCACGTCGAAAGTCGCGCACGCCAACATCGGCGGCATCGCCATGTCGACCGGCCCCGGGTGGACCATCATGCTGGCGTGCACGCCGTCGAAGACGCCCCGCTCCAGCAGGAGAATCTTGCCGCCGGCATCGCCCACCTCTTCGGCGGGAGTACCGACGACACTCACCGTGAGGTCGAGATCGTCGGCGAGCTCGGCGAGGGCGAGGCCGGCGCCGACCGACGCCGTGCCGATGATGTTGTGGCCGCAGGCATGCCCGATGTCCGGCAGCGAGTCGTATTCCGCGCAGAGCGCGATGTGGAAGCTCCCGGAGCCGAAGCGCGCCAGAAACGCCGTCGGGAGATCGGCAATGCCGCGCTCGACCGGCACGCCGGCCCGCTCCAGCAGGGTGCACAATTTGGCCGAGGCGAACTCCTCCTCGAATCCGAGCTCCGGGTGCGCATGGATCTCGCGACTCGCCTGCAGCAGGCTCTCTCGCACGCGGCCGACCGCCGCCCGCGCATGGGTCTTGGCATCCACGGTCATCTGCCTCTCCTATCGGCTGCCGGACCGCCCTTCCCTATTCGCGCCTCGCGCCAAAGTAAAGCTGCGCTCTCGTCACGCGTGGTCCGACTATGCTAGTCTTCCGATCCATGAAAACTACTTCGATTGCCGTTGGCCTGTGTCTCGTCGCTTCGTTTCTCCCTTCGACCGCGTTCGCCGCCGAGGATGACTTGGTCATGAAGCCCGGGCGCTGGCGGGTGACGTCGAAAACCGAAGCGCCGCTCTTCGGAACGCCGAACAAAACCGTCGCCATCAGCTGTATCTCGAGCGAAAACAAGGACCCGCTCGACAAGATGGTCGAGGATCCCTGCAAGGTGACCGATCGATCCGCGACCGCCGACACCTTGAAGTGGAAATGGTCTTGCACCGTCAAGAATCTGCCCGACCCGATCCTCGGCAGCGGAGAGCTCAAGGTCGAGGGCGAGAAGCTCAGCGGCAAGAGCTCGGTCGTCTACACGGTCAAGGATAAGAAGCTCACCGTCGACTGGACCCTGACCGGCAAGTACCTCGGCGAGTGCAAGAAAGCCGAGTAGCCGCGCTTCAACCGAACAAGAAGCGGGGTCGAAACAACAGCGCCAGTGCCGGGATCAGCACGAGCGCCGCAATCGCGCTCGCGGCGACGATCACCGAGGTCAGGAGACCGAGCCGGATCCAGATACTGAATCCGGACAGCGGCAGCACCATGTATCCGAGTGCCACCGCGGACGAGACGAAGAAGATCGCCTTGCCGCTGGTGCGCAGGCTGCGCCGGATTGCTTCCTCCGGCTCGTCACCGACGGCGAGCTCCTCGCGAATGCGAAAGATCAGGTAGATCGCAAAATCGGCGCCGATGCTGATTCCCATCGCCGTGATCGTCGCCGTCGCCATGTCGAGCCAGGTTTCACTCCATCCCATCAGGCCGAAATTGAGCGCCACCGCCACCAGCAGCGGCACCAGGACGAACAACCCTCCGACGAACGACCGTAACAGTAGCGAGCACAGGAAGAAGATGATCAGGCTCACCTGGAACATGTTGCGAACCTTCTCGGCGACGACGACGTCGTTGAGCGCAGTCTGAATGCCGAGAGTCCCGCCGGCGATCCCGACCGTAACCGGCAGCCCCGCGAAGCGCTCGTCGCGGAATTCTTCCAAGCGACGCAACAGGTCGCGCGAGAACGAAGCCGTATCCGTCTTGCTCAGCGCGCGGATCATGGTCTGCCGGTAGTCCGCGTCGACGAACGCGGTCAGCCCGTTCGGCCCCGCCGCCATCTCGTACAGGAACAGGTAGGTTCCGATGGTCTTTTCATCCTCCGGAATTCGATGGAAAGCGGGGTCACCGTCGTTCATCGCCTGGTGCATGCGCTTGACGTGGCCGGAAATCGAAGTCACCCCCGCCACCTCCGGCTGGTCCTCGAGGAACTGACAGAGGTCGGCGATCGCCTGCAAAACCTCGGGTCTCTGCAGGACGTTCTGCGCCGTGCCTTCGACCAGAATGCGAAGCGTCGCGGTTCCGGCCAACCGCTGGTTGAGCAGGGCGTCGTCGACTCGCACCGCGGTCGACGGCGCGAACCAGTAGCGGATGCTGTTGTCGACCCGCAGCGAAGTGGCGCCGATCGCGGAGAGAAGGAACAGGGTCGCGGCGCCCCACAGCATTGCCGGCGGACGCGCGATCACCATCGACGAGAGCCAGTCGAGGGCGCTGTCCAGCCTCCCCCGCTTGCGCTCTCGCTCGACTTCGCGGATCCGTGGCGCCGGCAACAACGAACGACAGGCGGGGATGAAGGTCATCTCGATCGCCAGCGCGCTGAGAATGCCGCTCGCCAGCAGCAACCCGAACACGCGCACGCTCATCACACCGAACGTCGACAGCGACGCGAAGCCCGCCGCGGCCACCGCTCCCGCGGTCAGCATCACCGGCCCGACCGCAACGATGGTGCGAACGATCGCTTCGTCGTTGTCGCCGGTGATCGAGTACTCCTCGTAGTAGCGCTTGAGGAGCTGGACCGCGTGGCCGGCGGCGACTGCGAGGATCAGCACCGGGGTCATGGCGCTCCACGTGTCCATCGGCAACCCGACCGCCGCCATCAGCCCGAGCGCCCAGACGACGCTCATCAGGGCCGTGACCAGAGGCAGGAACATCGCCTGCAGCGTGCGGAACGCCTCCCAGTGCACCAGACCGATGACGAGAACCGCCAGCGGAAACAGATAGGCGATCATTCCCGTGTAGCGCGCCAGCGCCGAGCGCAGCACCGGCGAGCCGGCGAGCGCGATGCGCACGCCGTCACCGCGTTCGGGCGCGACCACCGCCTCGATGTGTCGCGCCAGGTCGGCGTCCGAGATTCCGTAGTCGAAGTCGGCGACGATCACCGCCGCGGTCTCGTCCTCCGAGACCAGGTTGCCGCGAAAGAACCGGTCCTCCCGCACCTCGCGGCGTATTCGCTCGATCTCTTCCCCGCTGGTCGGCTCCTCTTCGACCAGGGGATGGATGTCCATCGCTCCCGGCTGGTCGGCGATGATGGCGCGCGCGTTGGGCGCCGCCAGGGAGAAGACGCTGGTTTCGATGACCTTGGGAATCTCCAGTACGCCGCGCGTGATCCTGACGATCCGGCCGAGGATGTCGGGCGTGTAGATCGTCCCCTGATCGGCGATGATGCCGATGATCACCACCCCTTCGCCGCCGAACAAGTCGGCCATCCGGTTCTGGACGACGACGTACGGGTGGTCGTCGGGGATGTTGGCGCGGCGCCGGATCTCCAACCGCAGGCCGAGCAGCTGGTAGGCGAGGAACCCGGTGAGCAGCACCGCGCCGGTGACGATCGCCACCCTGTGGCGGATGACGAATCGAATGTAGCGCTCCATTACTTGGACCCAGTTCTCGGCAACAGGTACGATCGAGGTATCGAAAGCGCGCCGGGCCGATTACCTCTAGCCACCGCACAATTTCATCGCAAGCGAATCGGCGAGCTCGATACGTTCCGACCATCACCAGCCCGATGAACGACGCGCACCAGACACAGATCGCCGTCGGCGCAGCTCTCGACTGGGAGATCCGCGCGATTCTGCGCGCGCTCGGCCGGCACGCGGCAGCCACCCCACGACGAGTCGACCGGCGCTGGACGGCGACCGTCGCCGGCCACCGAGTCGTCGTCTACAAGACCGGCGTCGGCCTCAAGAAGGCGCGGCGCAGCACGCGCGCGGTGATCGCCGAGGAGCGACCGACGCTGCTGGTGAGCTCCGGTTGCGCCGGCGGCCTCACCGCCGAGCTCGGCTGCGGCGACCTGGTCGCGCCGCGATCGATCGTCGGCCCTCCCCCGGCGGGCCCGACCTGGGCGACGCTATCGACCGCGGTTGCCGCCGCGTCGACCGGGCCGCTCGTCAGCGCGCGGGGGGCCCTGCTCGAGCCGTCGGCGAAGCTCGCGCTCGGCGACCGATACGGAGCCGTCGCCGTCGACATGGAGAGCGCGGCGGTCGCCGAAGCAGCGGGAGAAGCCAAAATCCCCCTGGCCTGCCTCCGCGTCATCCTCGATCCCGTCGCCACCGACCTGCGCCCGATCGAGCCGCTCCTGGCGCGGCCGACGGCGAAAGCCGCAATCGCCGCCGGCCTCCGCTCGCCGCGGACCGGCCTCGCCCTGATCCGCCTCGGCTGGCAGACCCTGGCGGCCGCCCGCGCCCTGGAAGCAGCACATGACCAGCTGTTCGCCAGCCTCCTGCACCCATCGGCCGGTAGTGGGCGAGTTTGAGTGCCGGGCAGTGTCGAAGGGCGCGCCCTCGGATCCCCCCTCCTTACCAAGGAGGGGGTTCGGGGGCATATGCGTTAACCTAAAGATTGCAGGATTTGCCTGATTGGCATAGCCTGTGGGGCATGAGCGGTGGTGGGGTGGCGGCGGACGAGTGGGCAGTGATCAAGGAGTTACTGCCCGAGGGGTGG